>VXRN01000012.1 GCA_009838465.1 Dehalococcoidia bacterium | reverse complement strand
TTCTGATGTATGGCAACCGGCCCGGCCCCTCACCCCTGGGTTCCCGCCTTCGCGGGAACGACGAGTAGGTGTGCGGGAATGACGAATAGTGATTGGAGTATGGCATCTTCATATGGATGTGATACTAGAGTAGTCCGTTCGTGGTGACCTTCGACAGGCTCAGGGCGAACGAGAGATTGAAGACGCGGCGGAGTAGCCTTACCCAGGACGAAGACTCCGCCCGGAGACGGCAGACGGGATGTGATAGACTGAGGTGACTTCACCTCTGAGGTCCGCCCTTGCTCAGTCGCGCCCTTTCTGACAGCCCACACTACAAGTGGTGGGTGTTCGGCGCGGTGGGACTCGGATCATTCACCGGCGTCATGTCTATGGGCATGATAAACGTCGCGCTCCCGACCATTGCGGGACACTTCGAGACCGACCTTCCCACCGTGCAGTGGGTGGTCATCGCCCAGACGCTCACGGTGAGCGCCCTGCTGCTGCCCATGGGACGCCTCTCCGACATGGTGGGACGCAAGCAGGTGTACATCGTCGGCCTGTTGCTATTGATGGGCGCGTCGGTGTTCGCCGTATCATCCACCAGCGTCCTGATGCTGGTCGCCTCGCGCGTGATCCAGGGAACCGGCGCCGCGATGACGCAGGGCGTCGGCATGGCGATGGTCACCTCCATCTTTCCCGAGGAAGAGCGAGGCAAGGGACTCGGCACGCACATGAGCGTCATAGGCGCGGGCGGCATGGCGGGGCCGGTCATAGGCGGGCTGCTGGTGAGCGTGCTGGGGTGGAGGTGGGTATTCCTCATAAATCTGCCCATGGCTACGATTGCGCTGGTCGGGGCGCTGCTGCTGGTGGACTCGAAGCTGTTCTTCCGCGAGCGACGCGGCACGCGGTTCGACTGGCCGGGCGCGGCGCTGTCAACGGCGGCGCTGGTGACGTTCCTCATGCTTATGACGAACGGCTACCGGCTGGGCTGGACGTCCCCGCTGATTCTTCTAGCCGGAGCGACAGTGATCGCGCTTGTGGCGGCGTTCATCGTGTGGGAACTGCGCGCCCCCGCTCCGATGCTCGACCTTGGCCTGTTCAGGCGTCGGGTGTTCTCGCTGGGCGTGTCGGCGAGCTTCATGTCGTTCCTCAGCACAGGCTCGATACGCTTCATGATGCCGTTCTACCTCCAGGGCGTGCTTGGATACCATCCGGGGCAGGTGGGCCTGATAATGCTGCCGACCGCAATCACGATGACCATAATGGGGCCAATAGCGGGCCGGCTGTCTGACCGTTACGGATACCGCGCCTTCAACGTCGCGGGCCTTCTGATAGCCTCCATCGGCATCTTCACCATCTCGCGCGTGTCCGAGGCCACGCCGCTGCCAGTCATAATCGGCGGGCTTGTAATCCAGAGCGCGGGGACCGGGCTGTTCGGCTCCCCCAACTCGTCCTCCATATTCTCCGCCGCCGAGGGAAACCGGCACGGGGTGGTGTCCGCCCTGCTGAGTCTGGTGCGCAACTCGGCCAATGTAACCTCGATAGCAGTGGCGACCGCCGTGGTCACCGCCACGATGGTATCGGCGGGCTACGCCCCCGACCTGGGCAACATGAGCGGCGGTGAGGACATGGGTCTGCTGAGATCGTTCGTGTCCGGCATGAACACGCTATACCTCGGTATGGGCTGCCTGCTGCTCGTGGGCGCGGTCGCGTCGTTCTTCAAGGGGCCGGCTGCGACTGGCATAAGCCCCAGGCGAGGAGCGGAGCGGGTTAGGGCGGGCGACTGAACCTGAACAACCAGGGATTGTCACAGCGTGCCTTTACCGTAAGATGCTGTAAGAAGTGGGCCAGGCTAACCGTGGTCATGGCTGGCCTACGACCGTGCTGTGAGAATAAGGGTGAAGGCTCAGCCTTCCTCAATCGGACGCTCGATTTCCTCTATGAGCCTCTGGGCAACATACAGACTGGGACGTGAGCTCCCTATCCGGCTGACTATCCCTGCGTCTATGAGACGGTCAAGAACCCGCCGCGCACCCGGGTCGCTGATCTCGAGCAACCGCGAAACTCGCGGGGCCGTCGTTACCGGATGTACGAACAGGTCTTCCAAGAGCCGCAATCCGCTGCTCGGCTCACCGCGATTCAGAAGAAGCTCGCGCCATTCTTCCTGGAGGCTTCTTACGCGACGGATTCTCTCGAGTACATCTCTGGACTCCCGATAGACCCCATCTAGGAAATACGACAGCCACCTTTCCCAGTCACCCGTCACGCTCAAATTGAGCAACTCATCGTAGTACCTCTGCCTATCGCGTTCAAAGTACGCGCTCAGGTACAGAAGCGGAGTCGTGAGGACTCCACTCGCGCACAGGAACAGGGTTATAAGAAGCCTTCCTATCCTGCCGTTGCCGTCCAAATACGGATGGATAGTTTCTATCTGGTAGTGCATCAGTGCGCATCGAACGAGCGGAGGCAGATTGTGGGATTCATTGACGAAACTCTCCCACTCGAAGAACAGATATCGAAGCCGCTCCGGTGGCGGGGGTATGAATCGCGCCTCCTGGATATGCGATCCAGGCGCGCCAATCCATACCTGCGTCGTTCGGAAATGCCCCGGCATCTTGTTCTCGCCCCTGACCCCTGTCATGAGTCGTTCGTGGAGTTCGTTCACAAGCCTGAATGATATGGGCAGACTTTCCAACCTCTCAATACCATATTCGAGCGCAACCACATAGTTACGCACCTCCTCCACATCCCCGCTTGACTGCTTCCGACCACTGGCCTCGTATGCCAGCACGTCCGACAGCGACGCAAGCGTTCCCTCGATCCTGGACGACAGCACCGCCTCTCGCCTGATGAATGGCTGGGCCAGCATATGAGGATTGGGAACAGTCTCCCCGACACCCGCAAGAGTGGCGACGGCACGCGAGGCGTTATCCAGCAGCAGGACCAGCTTGGGACTCAAGGGCAAGTCCCTCGGAAGCGGACTGGGAATAAAAGCCAACTGACCGCCCCCGATTGAAACGGTCTTGCCGGATGGACTGTCGCTCAGACGCTGCATGAGATTCCTAACTCCAGTTTAGAGCACGCCGACTTTCTAAACTTTCAAGCCTGAAAGTTTAGATATATTACTCAACTGCAACTCCAGTTTCAAATGTTCATCGGTAATTGGTGGTATCCTGAATACCATGTCCATGAACGACACTCCCACATACCCGCCCGAATTCTTCCGCCGAATCGACGAGTCCGACGACAGGCTCTTCTACACCGAGCCGCGCCTCGTCGTGCATATAGACGACCACGCCATCGCCGCGATTGGCCGGCACTTCTCACAGACGCTGCCCGAAGATGGCATCATCCTGGACTTGATGAGCTCCTGGCGTTCACACCTGCCCGCCGACTTTCGCGCAGATCGCGTGGTCGGCCTCGGCCTGAACGAGGTGGAAATGCGCGAAAATCCTCAGCTTGACGAGTACGTGGTACACGACCTCAACGAGGACCCGCGCCTCCCCTTCGACAACGCCGTTTTCGACGCCGTGGTGGTTACCGTCTCGATACAGTACATGACCCGCCCGGTGGAGGTTTTCTCTGAAGTCCGTCGCACCCTGAAAGAAAGCGCCTATCTCCACGTCATATACTCCAACCGGATGTTCCCCACAAAGGCCGTCGCCGCCTGGCAGGCTCTGGACAACCGTCGCCGAGGCCAACTGGTAGGCTCCTACTTCAAATCGAGTGGAGACTGGGAGGACATAGCCCTGTACGACATCAGCCCCAATACCGGCGCGTACTCCGACCCTGTGTACGTCGTCTCCGCCCGAAAGCCGGGCCATGATATATAATGCCCTTCTGAGCGTGTGGCCGATGCATACGTTGACATGTGTATGCAAACGTGAGGCCAACCGTTAATACCAACAGATAAGCCCCTTCTCCCTTGAGGGTTGAGAGGGGTAAGCATTGAACTTGGATTGGTGGAGTCACCCCCATCCTAACCTTCCCCCATCAAGGGGGAAGGGACTTTGCCTACCCTTGTGAGCTCCCTTGAGGGAGAGGGCTGGGGTGAAGGTACTCAGATTTCGAGCCCTCTCATACGGAAGGAAATGATAAGTGGAGCGAGGCAGCCTGTTAAGCCAGTTCGCCGAAGTCACCGACAGGCCGGACTACGAAATTGACGTAGCCAGGGCCGCGATGCTGCTGGCCGCCGCGGAGTACCCGAATCTGAACGTAGAGCGTGAGCTATTCACGTTCCAGCGTCTGGCCGGGGCGATTTCGAGCAAGTTCCTGGACGATGACGACCCTCTGTACTGCGTCAACGTAATCAGCGAGCACCTCTTCGACAATATGGGCTTCAGGGGAGACGAGGACAACTACTACGACCCCAGGAACAGCTACCTGAACCAGGTTATCGAGCGACGCACCGGCATCCCCATAACCCTCGCTGTCGTCTATATGGAGGTCGGCAGGCGTCTCAAAGTGCCTCTTTTGGGGATAGGAATGCCCGGACACTTTCTCGTGCGACACAGGGAGATCGAGAACCTGTACATAGACACCTTCAACGGCGGCATACTGCTTTCCGAAGAAGAGTGCAGGGAAATTCTCAGTGATCGCACTCTCGGCGACCTCGATTGGAGCAGCGACCTGCTGAAGCCCGTGCTCAACCGCGAGATAGTCGCGCGCATGATACGCAATCTCAAGGCGATATACATGACCGACCAGGACTTCGTTCGCGCGCTCACCGTCTCGGAGTTCGCTCTTGCGCTGGACCCGCACTCCGCCATGGACCGGCGCGACCGCGGCATCGTCCACTATCAGCTTGGACACAGCGCCGAGGCCTTGGACGACCTCGTTTACTACCTGGATCTCGCCCCCAACGGCCCGGACGTCGAGGGCGTCCACGCCCTGATCGCCGAACTCCGCTCCTTCCTCGACGATTGAGAATTCGATAAAGACCCCTCTCCCTCGAGGGATCACAAGGGTAGCGAACACGCAGTCAGCTATTGAACATCGAGCGCAAAGTCAAATCCCTCGCCCTCTCCCTCGGCTTCGACAGGGTAGGCATAACCGACGCCGCCCCTTTCCAACGTGACGAAGAGGCCGCGACCCGGCGCGTCATGGACGGGCTCATGGATGGCCTCCCCTGGTACACCGAGGAGCGGGTCCACCGCATGAACCGTCCCGAACTTCTGCTGGAAGGCGCCTGCTCCGTCATCTCCATGGCCGCCAACTATAACACCGGCACTCCACAGCCCGCCACAGAGAAACCCAGGGGCAAGGTCGCCCGCTACGCCTGGGGACGCGACTACCACAACGTCATCAAGGCCAGGCTGCGCAGGTTCGCGCGTGAACTTCCCGACGTGGTAGAACAGCCGGTCCGTACCCGCTTCTTCGTGGACGACGGCCCCATGAACGACCGCGCCGCAGCTGAGCGTTCCGGCGTGGGCTGGTTCGGCAAGAACACCAACATACTCACTCCGACGCACGGATCATGGGTATTCCTGGCGCAGGTCATAACCGACCTCGAATTGAAGCCCGACCCTCCACTGAAGAAGACCTGCGGAGAGTGTATCCGCTGTATCCCCGCCTGTCCCACCAACGCGATAGTCGCCCCCTACGTCATAGACAACCGCAAGTGCATATCGTTCCTGACCATCGAACTCCGCGGCCCGATTCCCCGACAACTGCGGCCCCTGATGGGCGACTGGGTGTTCGGCTGCGACATCTGCCAGGATGTATGTCCCGTCAACCGCAAAGCAGTCCTGAGTTCGGAGCCGGATTTCAACAAGCGTCACGACTTCGACGCGCCCGACCTGATTCCCCTGCTCGATCTGGACGACGAGGCGTTCCGCAAGCGGTTCGAAGGCAGCCCCATCCGTCGCGCCAAGCGCGAAGGCCTCCAGAGAAACGTCTGCGTCGCGCTCGGCAACATCGGCGACCCCGTAGCCGTCCCCGCGCTGATGAACGCTCTGGACAGCGACAGCCCCCTGGTCAGGTCGCACGCAGCCTGGGCGCTGGGACAGATAGGCGGCGATGAGGCGCGGACCGCCCTGAAACGCGCGCTGAACTATGAGGAAGACAGGGATGTGAGAGAGGAGATTGCGGACGCGATCCCCTGAAAACCAACGACTAAGAACTAATAACTACTCACTACGCCGGATACACCCGGATCTTCGCCGCTATGTCGTAGCTGAACACGACCTCGTCCTCTCCGCAGTCCAGCGTGATGACGCCCCTGGTCTCGGCGGCCTCGTTGACGCGAACTCTCTGGCCTGGGAGTATTTTCTTCTCCACGAAGTATTCCAGCAGCGCCTGGTCGTCCTCGGGCACGGAGTCTATTACCAGTTCCAAGCCGTCGGTCGCCGTATCCAGCGAAGTAGAGTTCTTGTTCGGCTTGTAGCCGCTGCCGGGTATCGGGTGCCCGAAGGGACAGGTTTCGGGATTGTTCAGCACGGCCACGATGCGCGCTTCGAGGTTTGGAGATATGGCGTGCTCCAGCCTGTGGGCCTCCATGTGTGACACCCGCAGATCCATGCCCAGCAGGTCCACCACCAGCCTCTCCGCCAGCCGATGCCGTCGGACTACGCTCGCCGCCGCCTTGCGCCCGCTGCTGGTGAGCACGACCTCCTTGTTGGGCTTGGTCTCTGCCAGACCCTCTCGCGCCATGCGTCTTATCATCCCGCCCACCGACGGCAGCGACGTCCCCAGTCCCTCGTCCGTCGGGAGCGTCTTGAGATGCTCGGACAGGATCGTGAGAGTTACGTGTACGCCCTGCTCGTTGAGCCGGAATATGGACAGAAGGTAATTCTCCATCGCCATGGACAGGCGTTCCGGGGCGGTGGAGGTATTTCGCCTGCGTGATTTCGGAGCTGCTGGCATGATGAGTCCATTATATCATATGGCGGCTACACCGAAACCTGGTGTAATATCTAACCGCACACATTCTCAGGAGGACACCATGATCTACGAATATCGAGTCTATGAAGCCGCGCCCGGCAAGCTGGAAGCACTAAATGCCCGCTTCCGCAACCACACGCTCGGCATCTTCGAGCGACACGGCATCAAGAACATAGGCTACTGGACCGCCAGCGTCGGCGACTACAGCGACAGGCTTATCTATATCGTCGCCTTCGAGGACGAGGGGCAGAGGGCGGAGGCATGGGCCTCCTTCCGAGCCGACCCCGAATGGAACAAGGTCAGGTCGGAGTCGGAAGTGGACGGTCCGCTGACGACCAGGATCACCAACTCGATCCTGAACCCGACCGACTACTCCCCGCTGCAATAGGATAGCGAAGCGAATGCTGGGCAGGGATAAAGCCGCCGAGATAATCCGCGAACACGGCTCCAACGATCTGTACGAAGTCATCCGGTCCGAGGGTCTGTCCATCGCGCGGCTGGACTTTGGCGGAGCGCGTTTCCGCGAATTCTCCGTGAACGGCGTCATATTCCTTCCGCTGGAAACCGAATCTGAGGCCGAGGAGCGTTCCAGCCTCGCTCACGCCCTCGGCCACCACTTTCTCCACGTAGGCAACCAGGTCTGGATGCGCGGGCTGGACAGTATGTGGAGCTGGAAGCAGGAGCGACAGGCCGAGGAGTTCGCCGCCTGGTTCCTGATACCTGAAGCCGATGAATCCAGGCTGGAAGGACTTTCGGCCTCGGAGATCTGCGATGAGTTCGACGTGGACGCTCGCATAGCCGAGGTGCGCGCAGGCGAATGGCGACGGCGCGCGTCGCCCCAAGACTCCGGTTGACGAACATGGTTCTCCGGGGTAGAACGGTCAGAGTTCGCCCCTGACTTCTATCATCATGATGTCCAGGATGTCGCGGGTCGTCACAGTCCCCATGAACTCGCCCGTTTCACTGTTTACGACGGGAATCACTGTCAGCGAGTTTTCCTTCATCCGCTGCAAGACATCCTCGAGGAAATCCTCAGGACTTGCCTCCAGCATACGCTGGCTCAACACATTGCCGAGCGGGGTGCTGGCCCAGTCGCTCTTGGGAAGGTAGCGCAGCATACTCAGCGAGACCATTCCGGCTAACTCTCCCCTATATGTCACCACGTAGTCTTCCTGGTGCGGGACTATCCAGTTGTCCACGAAGTTTCTGACGGTCAGATCAGTATCGGGATAGTTGGGAGTGGCGTCCAGGATGTCCCTGATTCTCATATCGTCCAGCGCGAATCGGATAAGCGGGGCTGGAATTATCCCGGGGACGACCTCATCCGAACCTGAATACCTGACGCGATTGATTGCGAACGTTATGAGCGGCGGCATGATCAGGAAGTACCCAAACATGATGAGGATGAGCAGTGAGAACAGTTCTTTTCCTATCAGGTGGTGATTGAGCATGATCAGCAGCAGCGCGATTTCGGCGGCGCCCTTTGCCATAAGCCCGGTCGCCAGCGGAAACGATATGCCCATTCGTATCACGTATGCCCCGATTATCGCTCCCAGGAACTTCCCCACCAGCGGTACGATCACTATGGCCGCGATGGCCAGAGGCGGCAGGCTTGTGAAGGCCAGGCTCAGGTGCAGACCCGCCGACGCGAAGAAGAGTGGCACGAACAGGCCGTCCGCCGTGCTGCGTATGCCGGGCATCACGTCCTGTCTTATGCGCCCCGGCAGGTTGGACAAGGCGACTCCGAACAGCAACGCTCCGATACTGCCGTGTACACCCATCTTCTCCGCCGCCACGACCATGAGGAAAAGCCCTCCCAGGAGCAGACCGAAGGAGAGATGGGGCACCTGCAGAACTCGCTGAAGAATGACTATCAGGCGCGGTATGACTTTCGTGGACAGCAGCCACGCCACTATGGTGAATCCCACCATCTGCCCGAGCAGCGTGAGAATGTTGGCAACGCTCAGATCGTGACCTCGTTCGCCAATGGTGAATCCCACCACGAGCAGCGCTATCAGTTCTGCGATGATCACTATAGCGAATATCTGGAGCCCAAGCGGTTCCCTGAGACGGCCTTCGTCCGAGAGCACCTTGGCCACAACCCCCAGGCTCGACAGCGCAAGCACCCCGGCCACGGCCAGCGCGTCCGTGAAGTCCAGACCGAGCCCGAAGTCGAAGTAGAAGTCTGAGGTGACCGCTATCCCCGCGAACAGGGGAACCAAGATCGCGATGGCCGCGGCAATGAAGAACCTGCCCCTGATGACCGACATGAAACTCGACACGTCTATCTCGTCGAGACCGATGAGGAAGAAGAACAGGAATACGCCGATGCTCAGGAGTATCTCCAGCTCGGCAGTCGCCTCGACTATGCCAAGAACCGGGCCGAGTATGACGCCTGTGCCAGCGTACGCGACGATGGAACTTACCCTGAACCGCCTGAGCAAACCCTCGGCAACCTTGGCGAGGACTATCATCAGTCCGATTGAGAGTAACGCCTCTTCCATCATGGGACAGCTACCAACCCGGTCTGTGGCCAAGGCTCTCGAGTGATACGGTCAGCAACCTTCCCCCTACCCTGCATCAGATTCTTCTTCGGCGCTGTAACTGCCCAGGAAGACCCGTGTGAGTATATCGGTATCTCTGACCGACTCAGGCGTACCCGTGTGTACCACGCGGCCCTTGTCCAGTACGTATGCCCGGTCCACTATGTCCAGCACTCCCTTGATGTTGTGCTCTACGACCAGGATAGTCGTGCTGAGCCTGTCGCTGATCTCTGCGACCTTCTGAAACACCTCGGTCACGATGATCGGAGCCAGCCCCAGCGTCGGTTCGTCCAGCAGAAGCACGTCCGGCGCCGCCATCAGCCCGCGACCGAGAGCCAGCATCTGCTGCTGGCCACCCGACATCTGGCTGGCAAGGTCGCCTCGCTTCTCGTGCAGGATGGGGAATAGTTCCATGACGGAATCCAGCCGACGCTCTTTCTCGGATCTGTCCTCCAGGTAGAGGCACCCCATCTCCAGGTTCTCTTCGATGGTCAAGTGCGTAAAGACCCGCCTGCCCTGCGGCACGAATGCGATACCCTCCTTCACTATCTCATGTGTGGCCGCGGCCAGGGGACGGTCCTGCCAGTAAACTCCGCCGCCAACCACGGGCGCGAGACCCATGATCGCCTTCAGCACCGTGGACTTGCCCGCGCCGTTCGGTCCCATCACCGCAACCACTTCACCCTCGCTCACTCCCAGCGATATTCCATCCAGAGCGATCACGGCTCCGTAGTGAACGGATATATCTGTCAGGTCCAGAAAGCCGGTCCTGGCGGCTTCTTGCACCATTTGCGTCTGTCCTGAAGAAGTCATGCGCTCGCCTGGTATACCCCGATATCCTCTCTCCATCACGTCCCCAGATACGCCTGGATTACCTCATCGCTGCTCAGCACCTCCTCAACCTCGCCCTGTGTGAGCAGTCTCCCACTATCCAGCACTATGAGATGGTCGGTAAGCTCACGCACGATGTCCATATTATGCGAGATGAAGATGATTGTGTACCCGTCCTCTCGCATGAGCTTCATTATGTCCTTGACCCTCTCCAGCATCTGAGGGAACAGCCCCGCGAAAGGCTCGTCGAACAGGTACGTCCTAACGTCCATTGCCATCGCTCGGCCTATTTCGAGCAATTTTCGCTGTCCGTATGAAAGCTCCATCGCCAGGGAGTCTCGCTTGTCCCACATTCCAACGTTTTCCAGAATCGTCCGCGCCTTTTCCCTGTGTTCGGACTTCGTTCGCTCGAACAGCGACGGAAATACCCCCCGGCTGGTAAGCACGACTATGATGTTGTCCAGCACGCTTATCTGGTCGAACAGCCTCACTTCCTGGAAGGTGCGCGTAATGCCGTGCTCGGGCGTTTCGTAGGCGTGGACCACCCTGAGGCCAGTACCGTCAATGATCACCATTCCGCCGTCCAGCGGCAGCGTTCCGCTCAGCAGATTCACCAGCGTTGACTTCCCCGACCCGTTCGGCCCGACTATGCTCGTCATGCCTCCGCGAGGGATGGAGAGCGAAAGCCTGTCCACGGCCCTGACCGCGCCGAAGTGCTTGGAGATCTCCTCCGTCTCCAGCGCAACGTCACCAATATCTTCGACCCGGCTCGCGTTCATAGCCTGTACCTCCCCACAAGACCCTGCGGCCTGAACAGCATCAGCAGCACCAGCATAACACCCAGTACCACCTGCCGCGCCTGGCCTATGTACTCCACCGGCATACCCGGCAGGAAGCGCATCCCTTCTTCCAGCAGGACGAACGCCATCGCGCCCAGGAGCGATCCCCAGATCGTGGCGAGTCCACCCAGGATCACGATGGAGATCAGCAGAATAGATTCCAGAAGGATGAACGAGAACGGGTCAATGAAGCTCGTCCAGCTCGCGAACAGCCCGCCCGCGAGCCCGGCCATCATCGCCGATATGACCCACACCGCCAGCTTGAAGTGCGTCGCCTGGTAGCCGAATACCTGTATCGCGTCCTCATCCTCGCGGATGGCCGTGAGTACCCTCCCAAACGAAGACGACACTATGAACCAGGCTATCAGCATTACGATTGCGAGAAACACCAGAACGAAGACTAAAAACTGGAGTTCGCCTTCGAGTACCCAGTTTCCAATCTTGGGTCTCGCTATCTCGTGAATCCCAAAAGCGCCCCTGGTAAAGCTCCGCCAGTTCAGGAATACGTTGAACGCGATGATGGCGAACCCGAAGGACACCAGCACGTATATGTCGTCCCTGAAACGATTGAACACCACGCCCACGACGATAGCCACGAGACCGGCTATCAGCACGCTCACCGGCAGCGCGGCGAAGAACGGCCAGCCGAACGTCGGGATCGCCTCGGTGCGAAGCTGTTCGTAGGCGGGGTCGGACGTGAGTATCGCCATGGCATACGCGCCAATGCCGAAGAACCCGATGTGTCCCACCGACAGCAGGCCAGTATATCCAACGACCAGGTTCAGGCCCACGGCCAGAATCGCCCAGATGGCGAACACCGTACCCACCGTAATTGCGAAGCCGAGACCCTGCCACAGCATAAACCCGACGGCCCACGCTATGATGAACAGACTCGCCCAGAACTGTATGTTGCTCTTGGACGTCTGCCACAGCCTGCGCGGGTCTTGCGCCAGCTCTACGGCATCTCTCAATCCACTCATGTTGAACATCATGCGCTACTTCCTCGGCAGAAGGCCGTTCGGCCAGAACGACAGGAAGAGTATCAGCAGCACGAACGATATGGCGTCCTTCCATTCGCCCGCCAGGTCCCATATCCCGAACTGCTCCACCAGCCCCAGCGCGAATCCGCCCACAATCGCTCCGTACAGGTTGCCGATGCCGCCCACGACCGACGCTATCCACCCCTTCAGCAGCAGCAACAGCCCCATGCGCGGCTGTATCGCGGTGTCGTGACCGCTCAGAATCCCGCCCATCGCTGCGTATATGGCTCCGATGAAGAACACCACGGCTATGATGACGGTGGTGTTGATGCCCACCACTTTGGACACCTCTTCGTCGTCGCCGATAGCCCTCACAGCCTTGCCGAAAGCGGTCATCCTGAGCAGTAGGAAGAGTATTACGAAGCCTGCCACCGCCACCGCTACCGTGAATACGTTGAACCCCTTGATGTTCGCGCCCGCTATCTTCCACGGAGCGCTGCCAAACGTGTCCGGCAGCGGTCGCGGCGCGCTCTGAAAGATGATCGTCGTGAACGCGGTGATCGCCAGCAGTATGCCGAGCGTCGCCACCAGCATTATCAGCGGTGACCTCGCCTGTTCGCGCATGTGGACGTACAGTCCCCGGTACAGCGCGAGCGACACCAGGCCGGCCAGCAGACACGATACCCCCCAGCTCAGATACAGGCCCGATCCGGGCGCGTCAGATACCAGCAGGCCGCAGTACACTCCGAGCGCTATACCTGCCACCGCTCCTATAACCAGTACAGGAACGAAGCTTGTACGCGGGAGTAGCTGACGGTAGGCAGCGTGTAGAACCCACACTACCAGCAGAGCGACAATCACGCCGACGGCCGGAGCCAGTGTAACGTGTATATCCGCGGGGTAGCTGAGGACGAACCACATATAGATTCCGGCCGCCGCGCCCACCAGCCCGGCAATAACCCAGATAGCCGTCGGGTTCAGACGACCCCTGAGACGCGGTTCGAAAGCCGTGTGGAACGCCCAGACCACAACCCCGACCGTCACTGCCGCGAACACCAGGTTCAGGACCGGCTCGTTGACCTCGTACCGTCCGCCCAGCGTATCGTGGGAGCGCAGGTAGAACACCCCATACGCGCCCAGCGCCGACGCCGCGCCGTAATAAAGGTCGAAGAACCACACCGTGCTGTAAACGAGTGTGAATCCCATAGCGATAAGCGCGTACACCGCACCTACGGCCAGACCGTTGAATGCGAATTGAGTTGCCTGGTCCGGCGACTGCGTTATCTTCCAGATGACGTAAAGAGCGGCCAGCACAGTCAGTACAACAGCCAGAACCGTGCCATAGTTGTCACGGTATCTTAGAAGCATACGGCCTCCCCGAGTCAGCTATTATTACCCATCAACAAGCCCCTCTCCATTGAGGGCTCACAGGGGTAGGTAAGTGAGCAAACCGGCTATGAATGTAGGCAGAAAGTCCCCTCTCCCAGAGGGAGAGGGTTAGGGTGAGGGTGAAATAACTACCCCTTTCAACCCCCTCGAGGGAGAAGGCTGGGGTGAGGGTGAATGCCCACCACCCCAGCCTCGATGGAAGCGGAGTTACTGCATCGGCGCAGGCCCCAGTACCCTGTAACCCTGGTTTTCCTCATTCCGCTCGGATAATGGAAGGACTTCGACGACAACGTTCGCCAGTCCCACAACCTCGCCCTTTTCGTCGAAGCTGTAGTTATCGCCTATCGCGCCGCTCCAGGTTATGCCGTACATACAGTCCCTGAATCCGTCCGCGTCCTGATCGTCTCCGGTCTGCTTCAGGCACTCAGCGGTGATGTACACGTCGTCGTATGCCGAACCGAGATACCACGCAAGTGTGACATAACCGTACCTCGCGCGGAAGTCGGCGATCACTCTCGATGCAGTCATGTTGGCCGGGTCGAGGTCCGTCAGGACCGCCTTCAGACCGGTGGCCGCGTCCCCGGCTATCTCCAGCGCGGTGGTGCCGACCGGCACTATCTCCGAGTAAAGCGGTCCTTCATAGCCAAGTTCGCGCACCTGTTTGACGATGGTACCTCCGGTGAACTCCGACTGCGACGCTATGTGAATAGCGTCCGGGTTCTCACCTATCAGCTTGGTTAGCTGCGACCTGAAGTCCGTAACATCGGATGCGTAACGTTCGGCGCCGACGACCTCACCGCCCAGTTGCTCGAACTGCGCGACCGTCGTCCGTCTCACACCCTCGGCGTAATCGGTCGCCTCGGTTATAGTCGCGAGCCTCATGATGCCGTCGGACGAGAGCAGGTTGCCCGTATCTATGCCAAGCTGCGCGTCGTTGAGCGAGGTGCGGAAGATGTAGTCTCCCGCGTCCGCTATATCCGGGTTGGTGGCGAGTCCTGAGAACATGATCACGCCATCTTCTTCCGCGAGCGGGGCGGCGCCAAGCATCGCGCCCGAGCACGAAGTACCCAGGATAATCTTCACCCCGTCAACGTCAGTCAGCTTCTTGTACGCCGTTATCGAGTCCTGCGCATTGCACTTCTCGTCCTCGACGATGAGTTCCAGCATACGGCCATTTATGCCTCCGGCGGCGTTTATCTCATCCACCGCCATCTGCTTCGCCTGCACTGCCACTCTGCCGTACGTCTCACCGGGGCCCGTTACCGACTCCATAACCCCGATCCTGAACGGCCCTTTGTCCATCATCATATCGCCGGTCATTGCCATTGCGGCATCCGATGTGGGCGCAGCGCCCAGCACCCTGTAGCCCTGGTTCGACTCGGTCCGCTCGGACGTGGGCAGCACTTCGACGACAACATTAGCCAGCCCCACGACTTCGCCCATCGCGTCAAAGCTGTAGTCGGAACCGATTGCCCCGCTCCAGGTAATGCCGTACATACAATCCCTGAAGCCGTCGGCGTCCTGGTCGTCTCCGGTCCGCTTCAGGCACTCGGCTGCGATGTACACGTCATCATAGGCCGACCCCAGGTACCAGGGCAGCGTGACGTAGTCGTATCTTGCTCTGAACCTCTTGAGAACATCCTGCGCCGTTGAGTTGGCAGGGTCCAAGTCGGCTGTGATGGCCTTCACTCCGGTAGCCGCGTCTCCCGCTATCTCCAGCGCCGTAGTGCCTATCACCACTACCTCGCCGTAGATCGGGCCATCGTATCCAAGTTCCCGGGCCTGCTTGACAATGGTGCCGCCGGTGAATTCCGACTGCGCCGCTATGTGCAGCCCGTCGGGGTTTTCATTGAGCAGCTTGGTCAACTGCGACCTGAAGTCGGTAACATCGGATGCGTATCTTTCGGCGCCGACGACCTCTCCACCCAGCTTCTCGAACTGCTCTACGGAGGTGCGTCTCACACCCTCGGCATAATCCGTTGCCTCTGTAATGGTTGCCAGTGTACGGACACCGTCCGCCCAGACCGTATTGCCCGTATCAACACCGAGTTGGGCGTCGCTCATGGATGTTCGGAAGATGTAGTCTCCGGCGTTGGCGATGTCTGGATTGGTCGCCAGGCCTGAGAACAGGATCACGCCGTCCTCTTCGGCCAGCGGCGCTGCGCCGAGCATCGCGCCGGAACATGACGTGCCCAGGATGATCTTGACACCGTCAACGTCGGTGAGTTTGCGGTAAGCCGTGATCGAGTCCTGGGCGTTACACTTCGAGTCTTCGACGATCAGTTCGATCTTGCGCCCGTTGACGCCTCCCGCGGCATTTATCTCTTCAACCGCCATCTGCTTGGCCTGCACTGCGACATTGCCGTATGTCTCGCCCGGGCCGGTAACCGACTCCATAACCCCGATTCTGAACGGACGCGCCGCTTCTTCGGCGGCCCTCATCATCGCGGATTCCACCGCCTTCTCGATGTCTCCCTGTGTAACGCCGGGACGGTCGGACAGAGCCTTCGTTATCGCCTCCGATACCTCCGCCTCGGTGAGTCCGGGAGTCTGCTGGCGCAGCGCGCCGGCTATCGCATCCGCCACATCCTGCTCGGTAACATCCGGCCTTTCAGCCAGAGCCTTGGCTATCGAGTCCGCAACCTGGGCCTCGGTAATTCCGGGCTGAGCGGCCAGCGCCTTCGCTATCGCGTCCGCGACCTGGGCCTCGGTGACTCCGGGCTGGGCAGCCAACGCGCTCTGGACCGCCTGGGACACTTGCTCCGGCGTCATGCCCTGCGGCTGAGCCTGGAGGGCTTCCTGGATGATCGCGGATACGTTTATCGGCGTAGCCGTCGGCGGAACTTGGGGAGTTTCCTGGGTTCCACCGCAGGCCATAGCCGCTATCAGCACGATCGTCGTCAGCAGCGCTGACATTATGAACATTGATCTGGTTTTCATAATATCCTCCCCCTCAATCTGTCTTCTTGCAGTCCACATTCACACCTATCTGGATATCTCAGGTCTGAATTCCGTGAGACTTACGCTCTTGGTGCCACGATCTCGTCAAATCACAAACAATTCAACTTGCCGAAATTTATATCATCCAACTAATCAAACCGCAAGACACACCGCTTAGAATGCAACCGGGCGGTGTGTCTTGATGATTAGTGGTTGACAGTCAGGCTAGGACAGCTTATCCCCGAAGAAGTCGAACACCTTCTGCCAGGAGTCCATTGCCTGCTCCGGTCGGTAGATCGCGCGGTCGTGATACCAGAATCCGTGTCCCGCGCCATCGTAGCGATGGAACTCGTAGTCCTTGCCGTGCTGCTTCAGCGCCTCTTCCAGTTCGTCCACCTCGTGTGGAGGAGGCGCCTGGTCGTCGTTGCCGAATATGCCCAACAGCGGCGTGGATAGCCCCTCAGTCAAGTCTATCGGAGCGACCGGCTGCTGAGGAGTGAGCGTGTCGGGAGCCATTGACACGCGACCGCCCCACAGGTCCACCACCGCGTTGAATGCGTTAGATCGGCAGGCGACCATGTATGAGTGCCTTCCGCCCGAGCAGCTTCCGATGATTCCGACCTTGCCGTTGGTGTACGGCAGCGAGTTCAGGAAAGCCGCCGTGTCCTCCGCGTCGGCGAGCACGCTGTCATCGGAGACGCCGCCCTGTCCGCGAGCCGCGGACGCGATGTCGTCCGGCGTACCCTGCCCAAACCGCGCGAACAGGTCCGGTGAGCAGACGACGTATCCATGATGAGCGAACCGCCGCGCGAACTCACGATAAAGCTCGTCCCAGCCCGGCAGATGGTGTATCAGCACTATGGACGGATAAGGCCCCGAACCCAGCGGGCGCGCCATGTAAGCGTTGATCCTGTCCCCATTATACCCGCTGATAGTCACCGTCTCCGCTATCTGCCCCTCATAGTCCGCCGTATTGAACTGATTCCACATACTATTTTCCCCCTGTATCTATATTGAACTTGCTGAATTTGCGGCGCGAAAATCCCCTCTCACTCTTATGGAGAGGGCTAAGGTGAGGGTCACACATTCCTCGCCAACAATGCGAGATTATCAGCGTCACCCCGTTCAGTCAAACGCCATGCCTACTCCGGCACGAACCACCCGTCATCATCCTGCAAGAGCGCCCGCGCCCGATTCACCTCCCCCGCGTGATACACGTCATGCTCGATCATCGTAACGATGATGTGCCGCGTCGGAACCAGACCGCCCCAATGCGCCTTCCTCAGCGCCTCCAACTCCGAATCATCCCCAAGCTCCCGTATGAGACCCGTCAGATATTCATGCCCCTCGCGCAGGTGGTCCATCGCGGCCTCGACCGACGCCAGCCGCTCGGGCGCCGGGGTCGCGGGCGGCTCTCCATAGTCCAAGTCCCCTGTGTCGAACCCGTGATTCGCGTACATGAACTTGAACATCCCCACGTGCGCCACGATATTCTGGATGGAGCGTTTGCCGCCCTCCGGCACAACAGCCCACGACTCATCCCTAACACTCGCCAGGTTCTTCATCAGCGAATGTTCACTCTCCCCGAAAGCTCGGTCCATCAGTAGCAACAGTTCGTCAATCTTAGGTCCGGGCATCTTACTCATCCTACCCATCGGTGATTTCTTGGATAAATGCCAATTCTGACGGCGAAAGTTCCATACATCCGAGACTTGCTACCGGCAAGAATTCAGCGGACAGCTCATATTCATCCGGCGAAGACCCGCCAGGACCGTCTTCAAGGTATCGGACGCTGAATATAGACCAGAAGAAGTCGGGATACGGATAGGGATAATTGACCGGTCTCGGAGTCCTATGCCGGAGATGCACGAACCCGACTCGCCGTATGTCGGTAATCTCAATCCCCGCTTCTTCCACGATCTCGCGTCGGAGAGCCTCCTCCTGCGATTCGCCACGTTCTATCCTGCCGCCAGGCAGGATGTGTACCCCGTCCCTGTTACGCATCACCAGTACGTCCTCACCTCGTAACACGATTGCCCGCACTGAACTGACCAGAGCCGCTGGCGGCTCGTCATCGGTGATGTAAGCCGAAATATCCAACTCGATTTCACCCTCCCACCAAGTACTCGACCCGGTCACAACCGGTGCACGGCCTTCAAGAAATTCATCGGCAGACGGGTTAGAGTGCATTGTCGTTGACCAATATATTCTTGACCGAATGACTTTCAGGGCAGATCCAACCTCTCAACCACCTCTCCCGGCAGCCTCACACTCACAGCGTCCGCGTTGCCCACCGCCTGCTTCGGCCGCGACGCCCCCACGATCACCGACGTGATCTGCGGCCTCGATAGCGTCCACGCGATCAGAAGTTGCGGCACGCTGATTTCAAGTTCCGCTGCCGTCGTTTTGAGCGTCTCTACCATTCCGAATGTGCGCTCATTCCAATACGTATCCTTCGCCCTCTGAGCGTGGCGCGACGCCATGTGACTATCCTCAGGCGGCGGTGAGTCGGGAGCGTATCGCCCGGTCAGCACTCCGCCCATGAATATCTGGTATGGAATGATCCCCACCCCCTGGTCCGAGCACGCCTCGAACAACTCCCCCTCTATGTCCCGCTTCCCCAGGTTGTATTCCGGCTGCACCGACTCGAACCTCTCGAATCCATTCTTGTCGCTCACCCACAACGCCCTCACGAGCTGCCACGCCGCGAAATTCGAGCATCCGATATACCGAATCTTCCCCTGCCGCACCATATCGTCCAGCGTTCTCAGACTCTCCTCCAATGGAGTGTCCGGGTCGAAGTAATGCACCTGGTACAGATCAATGTAGTCCGTACCAAGCCGCCTCAGGCTGCCCTCCACCGCGTCCACCAGGTGCTTGCGTGACAGCCCCACGTCGTTAGGCCCCGGCCCCGTGGCGATGAACCCCTTCGTTGCCACCACGAAATCATGCCGATGACTGCGTACCGCCCGCCCAACCACCACCTCCGAGTGCCCGGAATTATAAGCATCCGCCGTATCAACGAAGTTGATCCCCGCGTCGTAAGCCGCATCTATAACCGAGATTGCCCGGTCGTCCTCCACGTACCCCGCGCCGAACATATTCGTCCCAACGCACACCCGCGACACCTTCAATCCGCTGCGTCCAAGCCTAACGTATTCCATATTATGTCCTCGCCTGAATAGAATCGGCCCAAGCCTAGCCCAACCATCATACGCTGTCAAAAGGCGCCGGACCTCTTAGGGCCACCTCCATTTATAGCTTCCATGATTTGATTTTATATTGGTCTGATGCTAAAATTCCGCTTTGTGGGATAGAGTTTCATCAGATGATTTTTGAGTCCCGCAACAATCGTTTTCGACGCTGTAAAGCAGCTTGGTCTGACCTAAATCAGCCTTTTCACGACGCTGCGCATGGTCTGGGAGGATAATATGACGGAAAGGAAGGAGCGGCTTCACCGCGGCCTTCGGGAAGTGTACATAGACAGGACGACGTCCAGCTTCATTGACGGAGATGTGGGGAAGTTACTGTACCGTGGATACAACATAGACGACCTCGCCCAGAATTCCACGTTCGAGGAAACGGCATTTCTCGTGATGTACGGTCATCTGCCCACACAGGCCGAGTTGGACGCCTTCGACGCCGAACTCAAAAACTCCCGCTCACTGCCGGCCGAGATCCTCGACATCATCAGGCTGACCCGCAACTCCCACCCCATGGACGTACTGAGAACGGCAGTATCAGCCCTTTCCGCGTATGATCCCGATACCGAAGACAACTCCGCCGAAGCAACCCTGCGCAAGGGTGTCCGGCTCACCGCCCAGGCTCCCACTATCGTCGCGGCGCACGCCCGCATCAGGGACGGCAAAGAAGCGCTCGCTCCCGACCCCGAACTCGGCCACGCAGCCAACTTTCTCTATATGCTATTCGGCGAAAGGCCCGCGGAAGAGGACGCCGCTCTCATAGACAAGGACTTCGTTCTCCATGCCGAGCACGGCATCAACGCCTCGGCCTTCGGCGCGCGCGTAACAGCCTCCACCCAGGCCGACCTCCACTGCGCCATAACGACCGGAATCGGCGTCCTGAAGGGCCCCTCGCACGGTGGGGCCGCCGAAGAGGTCATGAAGATGACCCAGGAAATCGGTGAAGAGGAAAACGCAGAGACCTATGTCCGCGAGAGGCTTCAGGCGGGCGGCAGGATTATGGGCTTCGGACACAGAGTTTACAAGGCCCTCGACCCGAGATCCGTACACCTTCAGGAAGACGCGCGAGAGCTTGGCGAGCGCAAGGGCGAACCCAAGTGGTTCCAGATACTACAGTCCGTCATCGAGGTGATGGAGCCCTATCGCAGGCGCGGAATCTACCAGAACGTAGATTTCTTCTCCGGCGCCATCTACTACCTGCTGGACATTCCCGACGACCTGTTCATTTCCATCTTCGCTATGGGACGTGTGCCGGGCTGGACCGCCCAGGTCGTCGAACAGTTCGAAAACAACATCCTCCTGCGCCCCAGGCTACTCTACACCGGGCCGATGGACGTTGAGTACGTGCCAATCGAAGATAGAGGATAAGCCGACAATGTAAACGGAAGAAGGTTCGTAATTGAACGAAGAGACAGTAGTAACCGACTCGGACTGCGTTCACCACTGGATGATCGGACGCCCCAACGGGCCGACGAGCATGGGGACCTGCAAGATCTGCGGTCGTGAACAGGAGTTCAAGAACTCGATACAAGGGTCGGGATGGGACAGAGACGGCGGCAGACGACGAGCAGCGGCAGCGGCAGCCCAGAGAAACAAGGCCAACTCCAACCAGTGAATACCCCGCCGAGGGGATCCGACTAACAAACCTTTTCAGGGGGTATCATCGTACTGATTGATACCCCTTCTCTTTTGGGAGTTCTCGGTGAAAGCGTCCCGACAACTCGGCAGCAACTCACAGACCTCCGAAATGAGCGGAGCTGAGCGCGAAATCCGAAGCCGAATCGCGCAACACGCCGCGATAACCTTCACCGAGTTCATGGAACTCGCCCTCTACCATCCCGGGGGATACTACTCCGATGACTCGCCCGTCGGCGCGCGCGGAGACTACTTCACCAGCCCCGTGCTTCATCCTGCATTCGGCGCGCTCATCGCGGTCCAACTACGAGTCATGTGGGACACTCTTGGCAGGCCTTCGCCCTTCTGGATCGTAGAGCCCGGAGCCCGCTACGGACAACTCGCAACGGACATCCTGTCGTTCACCGACACTCACATGGATGAATTCGCCCGGGCATTGCGCTATGTTGAGACTGACCGTTCAACTCGTGCTGCGCCACCCGATTTAGACTCCCGCCCCTCGCGTCTGCGGGCCTCCCGCATTCCCCTGGATGGAATCGTCGGCTGCATCCTGTCCAACGAGCTATTCGACGCCTTCCCTGTACACAGATTCCAAATTACCGATGGGCAAGCTGAGGAGATGTATGTATCCGTCGGGGCCGACGGCGACTTCCGCGAAGAATTCGGCCCGCCGTCCACCGACCGGATGGCCGAGCGGCTGTCCGCTCTCCCACGACAACTCCCCGACGGATTCCGAGGTGAGGTGAACCTCGGACTCGGCGACTGGATGACCGACGCGGCGGCAGCTCTCGACAGCGGCTACGTCCTGACTATCGACTACGGCTATGAAGCCGACGAACTCTACTCCGACCCCCGCGCGCGCGGTACACTCCAGACCTATTACAAGCACGTCGACGGCAGCAGCCCCTATCAGCGCATAGGCCGGCAGGATATGACCGCCCACGTGGACTTCTCCACGCTCATCACCGAGGGACTGAACGCCGGACTCAGGCCCGTATTCCTGACCACCCAGGCCGAGTTCCTGGCATCGCTCGGATTCAACGCCATGCTCGCCTCGATGAGCGCGCGCGACACCGAGCGTTCGGGCAGGACCGCCAACCTGAGAGCCATGAGCCAACTCGTAAAGCCTGACGGACTCGGCAGATTCCGAGTCCTTGCCCAGGAAAAGAACAGCGGAATCACACGCTCTACTGACCTCCTACCCAGTCCGGAACACCTCGCAGGACTGCGAGCGCCCCTAATGACGGCCAACCATCTCTACTCCAAACCGGGGTTCAGCATAATGTAATACCCTCGCAAAGCAGGAATAAGTGACTGCACTATGAGTAGATTGTCAAACAGGGTCTATCAGACTATCATGTAGGTGCAGGAGGGGAGTCTTGAGCGAAGTCGTGATACAGAGTTTGACAATCACAATCCCTATAGGAGCGCTCTTTCTTGGGTTGTACTACTTCATGTCGAAACAGATGACTGCCATGGAGAACCGGCTAAGAGGGGACATCCAGAGCATGGATACTCGACTAAGCGGCGATATCCGGGACTTGGATACTCGACTAAGCAGCGATATTCGAGATTCAGAGAACCGGTTGCGGGGCGAAATTGCCATGGTCGCCGAGTCCGTGGAGACAGCCAAGTCGGAACTGCACGGCGAGATTGCCACAGCCAAGTCGGAACTGCGCGGCGAGATTGCCGCTGTAGCCAAGGCGGTTGAGAAAGGTGGTTCAGACCTTAACCACCGCATGGATAGGATGGATGACAAGGTTAGCCGCCTGATCCAAGACGTCGGCGTAGTTCAAGGCGCGGTGCTCGGTGTCTCAATCGAGGCTGGTTCCAGAGAGCCGGCTGCAACGAGCTAGGTTATAGACACAGTAAACTGCCTATTCGGCTGATGAATCAGATGCCTGGCGCGGCGACGTTCTCCGCCCAGTCACGATGAACCCCGTATGCCCGACCATCCTGTGCGACGGCCTCACGCTCCGACCACTCACGTTCCACTGTCGCATCATGATCTCCATAGTCTCTATCATGCCGAAAGTGCGCTGAGAGCGGAGCGTCTTCACCAGTTCGTCAACCTGCGGCACCGTCGGGACGAACCCGAAGAACAGCCCGCCCGGAACCAGGGCCTCCGATGCATGCGGCACCACGTGCCAGGGCTCAGGCAGATCCAGGATCACCCTGTCCAGATCGTCCTCCTCAATGCCCTCATACACGTCGCCTATCTTTATCTCCAGGTTGTCCCAGCTATTGAAATAGCGCGCTACGTTGGCCTCCGCCTGCTCTATCATGTCCTGCCGCAGATCGTAGGTATAGACACGTCCCCTGTCTCCCACCGCCCGCAGCAGCGTCATCGTGAGCGCGCCCGACCCGGTTCCCGCCTCCAGCACCCTCGCGCCCGGAAATATGTCCGCGTAAAACAGCATCGCGCCCAGGTCCTTCGGATACATGACCGTAGCTAGGCGCGGCATCCTCAGCGTCAGGTCCGACAGCGTCGGCCTGACCGCCATCAGCCTGTGCCCTTTGTTGGTCGTTATCCAGACACCTTCATCCTGGCCTATCAGGTCCGAGGCAGAATAATTGCCCAAGTGCGACTCGAACAGGTTGGACCGCGTGACATGAACCAGGTAGCTCCGACCTCGCCGGTCCAACAACTGAATGTAATCGCCCTCTCTGAACGGGCCGCGTCTGTTCAATTCCACGTTATATTCGGCCCCCATTTCCTCACAAGGGTATGCAAATCTACAGTCAGATATGATCGCCAATCAACAGATCCCCTCTCCCTGAGGGAGAGGGCTAGGGTGAGAGTGAAATATCTACACTTCTCAGGCCCCCGTTTCGCAGTTATCTCTTACGAAGTCAACTCATTGGCCTATAAGACTACCAGACCCACGCCCGTGCGAGCGTGGGTCAAAGAAACATCGGCATGACACCGCGTCACGTCCGATGAAAATTGGCGACGCGGTTCCAGTTCTCGCTAAGAGAGCTTCTGCACCTCAGCTAGGATGTTGCGCGGATCTACGTCCCCAGCCGCGGTGTAGGTCTGCTTGAACCTGATCACGCCCTCTTTGTCTATGATGACGATAGCTCTGAACGGCGCTCCAAGATTCTCGTTCAGTATTCCGAGACTGTCGCATACCGCGCCGTGCGGCCAGTAGTCCGCCAGCAACGGATACGGTATGGAGCCGAGTGATGACGCGAACGCCACCTGTGTCGGTCGGGAGTCGCAGCTTATGCCCAGTACCTGGGCGCCGGCCTCTTCGAACGATGCGTTGTGAACACGCATCGAGGAGACCTGGTGCGTTCAACCGCCTGTGAACGAGAAGATGTGGAACGACAGGATGACGTTCTTCTCTCCCCTGAAGTCGCTGAGTGTTATCGGTTCGCCGTTATGAGCCGGAAGCGTAAAGTCCGGGGCCATCTGGCCTACTTCTGACATTTTCTTCTCTCCATTCGATGCTATTTCTATTCCGGTGTCCATCTCAGTACGGGCCTACGGGCGGCGCGCGCCTCGTCGAGCCGTGTGTTGGGCGTATTGTGCGGAGCATCGTGCAGCAGGTCCGGGTCGTCCGCCGCCTCCTGCGCGATGGCCTTCATCACCTCGATGAAGTAGTCCAGCGTCTCCTTCGACTCGGTTTCCGTCGGCTCGACCATGAGCGCCTCATCCACGATGAGCGGGAAGTACATAGTCGGCGGGTGTATGCCGTAATCAATCAGCCGCTTGGCTACGTCCAGCGCCCGAACGCCGTTCTGACGCTTCAGGTTCGTAGCCGAGAACACCACCTCGTGCATACAGGTGCGGTCATACGGCAGGTCATATACTCCGCGCAACTGGCTGAGCACATAGTTCGCATTGATTACTGCGTCCTCGCTTATCTGCGGGATTCCCTCCTTGCCCAGTGTAGAGATGTACGACCAAGCCCTGACAAGCGCGCCAAAGTTGCCGTGGAACGCCCCCATCCTGCCGATGCTGTTGGACGGCTCTACCAGTGAGAAAGTCTCATCCTCGGCGTCGCCGTTGCGCGCGGCTATCGGCGTCGGCAGATAGTCAACCAGCCTCGGCCCGGCGATCACTGGCCCCGCTCCGGGACCACCCCCGCCGTGCGGCTGGGTGAACGTCTTGTGAAGGTTGGAGTGCATAACGTCGAAGCCCAGGTCTCCGAACTTCACGCGCCCCACTATGGCATTCAGGTTCGCACCGTCTCCGTAAACCACACCGCCCGCGTCCCTAACTATCTTGGTGACATCCAGGATGTTGGTATCGAACAGGCCGAGCGTGCTGGGCAGCGTTATCATCAGACCCGCGAGCTCCTCGTTCACCGAGCTTCTCAGCGCGTCCAGGTCGGTGTTGCCGTTCGCGTCCGAGGGTAGAGTCACCACGTCGAATCCAGCCATCGCCGCCGACGCCGGATTGGTGCCGTGCGCCGAGTCGGGGATCAACACGTTCTTGCGTTGCGTCTCGCCTCTGTCCAGCAGGTAGGCACGCGCCATCAGCATCCCAGCGAGCTCACCGTCCGCTCCCGCCATCGGCGCGAGCGATGTGCCCGACATTCCGGTTATCTCGTTCAGCCACTCCTGTAGTTCCCAGAGAAGTCTTATCGCCCCCTGGGACGTCTCTGCCGTCTGCATCGGATGTATCTGCGCAAACCCGGGCAGCGACGCTATCTCGTCGTTCAGCTTGGGGTTGTACTTCATCGTACAGCTGCCCAGCGGGTAGAAGTTGTGGTCTATCGAGAAATTGAACTGGCTTATCTGCGAGAAGTATCGGACGATCTCCCCCTCCGACACTTCCGGCATTTCCAGCGAGTTCCTCAGCATGGACTGGTCGGGCAAGTCCGAAACCGGCACGTCCAGCGGAGGCAGCGTCGTCCCCAGCCTACCGGGCCTGCTGCGGTCCATGAGCAGCTTTCTGCGGTCGAGGTCGAATCTTTCGAGCAGGCTTGTCACTATGCACCCACCTCCGCCAGCGCGGTCGCCAGACCTTCGATTTCCTCGCGGCTGTTCATCTCCGTTACGCAGAACAGCATCCCGTTCGGGACCTGTTCGCTTACGTCCAGCCCGCCGATGATCTTGTGATCCAGCAACTTGCTGTTAATCTCCGATGGCGGCGCGGGGCACTCGACGACGAACTCCTGGAAGAACGTCCCTTCCACCGGCAGCGAGTAGCCGGGTATTTCCGATATGAGATCCGCCGCGTAGTGCGACTTGTGGTAGCACAACTCCGCGATGTGTCTCAGGCCGTGCTTGCCGAACGAGGCCATGTAAACGGTGGACATCAGCGCTATCAGCGCGACCGCCGTGCATATATTGGAAGTGGCCCGCTCCCGCCTGATGTGCTGCTCTCTCGTCTGGAGCGTGAGTACGTAGGCTTCCCTGCCGCGCGTGTCCACAGTCTTGCCTACTATCCGTCCCGGCATCTGCCGTATGTAGGACTGCTTGCAAGCGAAGAGTCCGACGTATGGTCCGCCGAAAGTGGGTGGGACTCCGAGCGCCTGCCCCTCTCCCACCACTATGTCCGCGCCGTAGTCTCCCGGCGCCCTGAACATTCCGAGCGATACCGGGTCCGCGCTTACTATAAGCAGCGCGCCGCTCGAGTGCGCCAGTTCAGCCAGCCGCTCCATGTCCTCCATGTATCCGAAGAAATTCGGCTGCTGGACTATCAGGCACGCGGGCTCGCCTATATCGGCGTCGGAAGGGGATACCACGTCTATCCCCAGCCCGGGCGCCTGCGTATAGGTATCAAGCACCTCACGGTAGAGTGGCGATACCGAGTCCAGGATAGCCACACGGTCGCGCCTGGTGATCCTCGCCGCCATCAGCGCGGCCTCCGCCAAAGAGGTGGAACCGTCATACATTCCCAGATTCGCTACATCCATGCCAGTTAGCTGCGACACCAGTGTCTGGAACTCGAACGCGGTCTGGAGTGTTCCCTGCGATACCTCCGGCTGGTACGGAGTGTACGCGGTCATGTACTCGCTGCGGCTCGTTATCTGCCGCACGACCGCTGGAATATGATGCCTGTACGATCCCGCTCCGAGGAAGCAGGCGTAGTCCCCCGGCACGCTGTTCATCGCGGCAAGTTCGCGGGCGTAGCGACCGAGTTCCAGTTCGTCCCGCGCCGACGGTATGTTCAGGTCCGAGTTCAGGTAGTTTTCTGGTATGTCGTCGAAAAGCTCCGCCACCGAGTCCACACCGATGGCGTCCAGCATACTGCGCCTGTCGGGTTCTGTGTTCGGGACATATGGAGACCGGAATTCCGGGGGCATCTTCTAATCCTAGCTCTCCGCTTCGACCAGCGCCCCGTACTCCGACGCGCTCATCAGCCGATCTATTTCCGAACCGTCTGAAACTTCCACCTTTATCATCCAGCCTTCTTCGTAGGGGCTGTCATTCACAAGCTCAGGACTGTCGTTGAGGGAGTCGTTTACCTCCACCACCCGACCGCCGACCGGACAGTACAGGTCTGAGACCGCCTTGACCGACTCGATCTCGCCCATCTTCTCGAACTGCTCCACGTCCGAACCGACATCCGGCAGTTCCACGAACACTACGTCCCCCAGGCTGTCCTGGGCGAAGTGGGTGATTCCGATGACGGCGGTGCCTCCTTCCATCCTGAGCCATTCGTGTTCTTCCGAGTATTTGAGGTCTTCAGGGTTCATGCGCTCCTGCTCCTGCGATAGAAGGGAAGTGTTCTGATTTCCGCTTCGACCGGGCGGCCCCTTATCTCTACGCTAATCCGGGTCCCCGGCTCTGAATAAGCGATAGGAACATAGCCCAAGCCTATGTTGGTGTCAAGCGTGGGCGACGGGCCGCCGGACGTAACGCTTCCGATGCGATTTTCGCCGTCCATTATAGAATATCCAGGACGCGCTATCCCCCTCTCCGTCATCTCGAATGCGGCGATCTTGCGCGACACGCCATCGTCTCTGATGGCGCGCAGCGCGTCTCCCGCCACATAGCCCTCCCTGTCGGGATCAACGAACCTCTCCAGCGCCGCCTCATACGGGTTGACCGAGGTATCCATGTCGTTGCCGTGAAGCAGCAGCCCGGCCTCCAGCCTCAGTACGTCCCTCGCTCCGAGTCCGCAGGCCGCCGCGCCCAGTTCCATCAGCGACTCCCACATGGCAGCCGCCGACTCACTCGGGACCATTATCTCGAAGCCGTCCTCTCCGGTATAGCCGGTGCGCGCCAGAAAGGTCTTCACCCCGTTCACGGTCGCTCTGCGTGCACGGAATGGGCGTATCTTCGAAATGTCTGACTCGGCGAGGCTCGCCACCATGTCGCGCGCCTTCGGTCCCTGGCAGGCTATCATCGCTATGTCCGAGGTGACGTTGGTGATTGAAGTCTCTTCGTTGTCCGGCCTGTGGCTCTCGATCCAATCCAGAACGACGTCCGTGTTCGAGGCGTTCGGTATCAGCAGAAATTTCTGATCGCCAAGCCTGTACACGATACAGTCGTCAATTATCCCGCCGCTGCGGTCGCATATGACGTTATAGTGGGCGCGTCCGGTTCGCATACCCTGAACGTTTACGCTCAGGACGGAGTCCAGAAGCGAGGCCGCTCCCGGCCCCTCGAACTCCACCCTACCCATGTGCGATACGTCGAACAGTCCGGCGTTGGTCCGCACTGCCTCCGCCTCCCGGATGATGCTGTCGTATCGCACGGGCATCTCCCAGCCCGCGAACGGCACGAAGCGCCCTCCATGGCGCGCATGGGTATCGTACAGGGGAGTCCGGCGCGGCGTCTGTTCTTCTGACACGAATTCCTCCAAGGATCGTTGACTACTATCCGCGTGCTTCAGTATTCGCAAATATATTGTATCTCATATAAGGCATGGACGCGCAGTACGACGGGAAACCTAATCTCCCCTTCACAAATCAGCTATCATGCCGCTACGTAGTATCTGCTATAATGTGACCGTGTCATATCAACCCTCGCAAATGTGTTGTGGCAGTTCATACTCTACCGCCTTTCCCTTGTTGCAACCGCTTTGGCGAGCTATATGAGAGACGGGTGGTGAGATGCGTAAATCCTTAGTCTATTTTCTGATTATCGCGGGCGTCACGGCAGTGGTATTCACCCTGCTCTCCGGCAGCCTCGGCGGGTCGAACGAACTGTCCATCAACGAGGTCATCACCATGGCCTCACGTGGACAGATCCAGAACATCGAGGTCAAGGGAGACTCTCTCACCGTTACCACCTTCTCAGGTGAAACCTTCGAGTCCAGAAAAGAGGCAGGCTCATCCGTCGTAGAGATGCTCAGAGATGCGCAGGTGGACCTCAGCCGCGTCAACGTGACCGTCAAGGGCTCAGGAGGGCTCTCGGCAATCTTCGGACTCCTGTTCAACTTCCTCCCCCTCATCTTCTTCGGCGCAGTGCTCCTGTTCATGATGAGACAGGCGCAGGGCAGCTCCAACCAGACCTTCAGCTTCGGAAGAAGCAAGGCCCGTATGTTCATGGGCAACGCTCCACAGGTCAGCTTCTCTGACGTCGCAGGTGTGGAGGAGGCCAAGGAAGAGCTTCAGGAGGTCGTTGAGTTTCTCAAGTACCCTGAGAGATTCCTTGCTCTGGGAGCGAAGATACCCAAGGGCGTTCTGCTGGTTGGGCCTCCGGGGACAGGCAAGACGCTGATGGCTCGCGCCGTCGCCGGTGAGGCCGGAGTGCCCTTCTTCAACATATCCGGCTCTGAGTTCGTTGAGATGTTCGTCGGAGTGGGAGCGAGCAGAGTGAGAGACCTGTTCGACCAGGCTAAGCGAAACTCACCGTGTATCGTGTTCGTGGACGAGATAGACGCTGTTGGTCGTCATCGTGGAGCGGGACTTGGTGGAGGCCACGACGAGCGTGAGCAGACGCTGAACCAGATACTGGTTGAGATGGACGGTTTCGACACTGGCACCAACGTTATCGTGATAGCCGCGACGAACCGTCCTGACATCCTCGACCCTGCGTTGTTGAGGCCCGGCAGGTTCGACCGTCGTGTCGTTCTGGACAATCCCGACCTTAAGGGGCGGGTGCAGATACTGGACGTACACGCCAAGGGCAAGCCGTTGGATGAGGAAGTGGACATGGAGCGTGTGGCGAGGCAGACGGTTGGTTTCAGCGGGGCTGATTTGGCGAATCTTGTGAACGAGTCGGCGATACTTGCTGCTCGGAGAGCTAAGAAGCTGATAGGCAGTTCAGAGTTCGCAGAAGCGATAGACCGGATCATAGCTGGTCCTGCCCGTCGAAGCAGAGTGATAAGCGACAGAGAGAAGGAGATAACCGCCTACCACGAGGCCGGACACGCATTGGTCGCCCATCTGCTGCCCAACGCCGATCCCGTCGCCAAGGTAACGATAGTCGCTCGCGGGCAGGCGGGCGGTTTCACCAAGACTGTCCCCGAAGAGGACCGCAACCTGATAACCAGAAAGCAGCTCGAGGCGCGCCTCGCCATGGCAATGGGTGGAAGGGCCGCCGAGGAGCTCATCTTCGACCAATTCACCACTGGGGCCAGCAACGACCTCGAACAGGCCACCAACATCGCGCGCCAGATGATAACCCGCTTCGGCATGAGCAAGAAACTCGGCCCGCGCACGTTCGGCAAGCGCGAGGAGATGGTGTTCCTTGGCCGAGAGATCTCCGAGCAGCGCGACTACTCCGACAACGTCGCCGAGCAGATAGACGACGAAGTCCGCTCACTCATTGAAAACGCATACGGCACGGCCATGCGAATCCTCAAGGAGAACAAGGCCAAGCTCGACCACATATCCAACTACCTCATCGAAAACGAGACCATCGAGGAAGAAGACGTCCCCGGCATCTTCGACGACCAGCCGCCCCCGCCACAGAATATGCC
>VXRN01000063.1 GCA_009838465.1 Dehalococcoidia bacterium | reverse complement strand
AGCACCTGTCCGGACGCACGCTACGGGACCTTCCCGTGCCGGTGCCGCAAGTTGCGATCCAAGAGCGTGTTGTACAACAGACAGGCAGAGGAAAAAAACGGAGTGTTGTGCAGCAGACGGGTGAAGAGGGAACCCGCAGTGCCGTCTTAGGCGGTGCCTTGGGTGGTGCCCTAGGTAGTGCCTTAGGTCCTTTGGGTGCTATCATGGGCGCTGCCGTAGGGGCAATGGGAGCGTCAACTTTCTTGCAGAATGCTGAAAAGAGAGACGATCCCCTTGCTGCTCTCGTGCATATCCTAACGGGCATCAGCGAGGACCCTGTTGTCGAATGGCTCGAAGGCTCTCCCGATGTCCATGAGCTACGGCAATCCCGCCAAGCAACCGATCCTTTTGTGCTTCTGGAACGGATCGCCCATTCGGTTGAGACGCTGAGAAATCAAGTCGAGCACGAGCACCTCCCCACCGCGCCTGATCTCGCTCGTTGGTTGATGGAGTTCACGGAGGCGATGCGTTCGTTGCAGGGTCTAAACAATGTGCCGCCGGGTGCTGGGCTCATGGCCATCCTAGACAGGGCACTTCTCCGCCTTGAACGTGTTCAGGAGACAATCGGAGAATCATCGTTGCCGGCACTCGACTCCGCGAGAGATGTCACCAGAAAAATTTCCCGGCTCGTTCGTGACGAGTTGGACTCTATCTTGGGAGACGTGGAACTGGAGACAGAGATTGAACCAAATGCGGTCGAAGCGGGGACGGAGAGCGAAGTTCAAGTCCGCGTAAAAAACCTATCGCCTCTTGCGCTCCGCAACGTCTCGGTCTCCACGTTACCCTTGGTTGGCGAGACCCGTATCGGCTATCTCGCCGAGGGTGAGATGCACAGTTTTACGGCGAATATACCGCTGCGTCCAGAGACCGGTCCTTTCCAGTTTGAGCTTCGATGGCAAGCCGACCGTCTTGACGGACAGACTGTATCCGATAAACTGCCGCTTGCGGTAGATGTCCGCTCCGAGGGCGAGGACGTCCACCCCGTTGATCTCGGCCCTAGCCCGTACATTGTCGGAAGCCCGATTGATCGCGAGGAGATGTTCTTCGGCCGCCAAGACACCATCGATACGATCAAGCGGCAACTCTCTACCAGTAACGACGCCAACGTCATCCTTCTGGAAGGCAACCGCAGAACGGGCAAGACCTCGATTCTCAGGCACCTAGAGGCTCCCGATGTGCTTCCGGGCTGGATTGTCGTGAACTGCTCCTTGCAAGGTGCCAAGGGCCACGAAAGTAAAACCGGTTCGCCCACCAACGAGATATTCAGACACATGGCGCGCGACATCGGTTGGGCTATGGATAACGCGGGATTTCAAGTATGGCTCCCTAATGTGGACTCGCCCGATCCGAATAAACGGTTCAAGGTAGAGTTTGTGAAATCCCTTTCAACAGCTTTCTCTGGACCGCATCCCTTCGAGGTCTTCAAGCTGTATATGCAGCATGTTTTGGAGGCTGCCAGTCCGCGACGCCTCTTACTCATGTTCGATGAGTTCGACAAACTCCAGGAGGGGATCGACGCTGGCATCACAAGCCCCCAGGTTCCAGAGAATATCCGGTATCTGCTTCACACATACTCGGGCCTGTCAGCTATCCTCACCGGCTCTCGCCGTCTCAAGCGGCTCAGGGAGGAGTACTGGTCAGCGCTCTTCGGACTCGGCCTCCGAGTCCCAGTAAGTGAACTCCCACTGGAGGATGCCCGTCTCCTCGTGACGCAGCCGGTGGCAGGACGGCTCGCGTACCTCCCCGAGGCGAGGGATCGCGTAGTCGAACTGTGTTCGCGACAACCCTTCCTGATCCAGTCCTTGTGCAACCAAATCTTCGAGCACGCCGCCCATTCAGACAAGCGAACGGTGACGGTGACGGAACGTGTGGTAAACACGATAGCTCAAGAGATGGTGAAAGACAACGAATACTTCCGCACGCTGTGGGGCTACGCCGGAACAGAGCGTAGGCGCTTTGTTCTAGCATTATGTCAGCAGCTAGAGGAAGGACCGGATCCCATCATACTGAGCTTTCTGGAGGCGAAGTTTGAGGAGTACGACATCGCCCTCCCTGCCGGAGACCTTTTGGGAGACGATCTGGAGTTCTTGCGTGAACTCGAACTCCTCAAACTCCAAGATACAGCGCGAGGCTCAGCATACGTACTCGCGGTTCCTCTTATGGCCAACTGGATACGACAGAACATTGACTTCGAGAACCAGCGACAGCAGGCCGTCCAAGAGAGTGGAAGAGGGTGATGGTTAAGGGTACAGCGATAGCAGTGGATATGGCGCTGGTCATCGAAACAAGTAGGGCTCCACTACACCAAGAGATGAGCAATGAACAACAATCCCTACCAAGTCCGCGGTCCAGGAACCCCGCAGATGCTAGGCCGCGAAAAGATTTTCAAAGAGTTATGTAACCACCTGACTAAGCTAACGCCGAGTCATGTGCATGTTGTAGGACCTCCGCGGTTCGGAAAGTCGGTACTCCTGAAGCACCTCGCTTCCTACTTCAGGGATAAAAGCGATCACTACGTCACCACCCTGTATTGGAATCTCGGACTTCACTCCCCCAAGACCGATGACGAGTTCCTCCGGCGTTTCGCGGCAGAAATAAAAAATCCCCTCCAGTCGGTAAAGCCCGAGCTTGCCGAATATTTGGAGCTGAAAGATGGAGGTCTTCTTGACGTTTTCAAACATATGAAGAGCGAGGGATCTCGCTTTTTAGCCGTACTAGATGGGTTCGACTACGTTGTCGAAGAGAGTGGCATCACGAAGTATCTCTGGGACGAGATGACTAAGTTCGGCGAGGAGGGCAGCCTTTGGCTAGTAACTGGAAGCCAGCGTAGGCTCTCTGAACTTTATAGCTCAGAGGACTCCCGGATGCGGAACTTCTCGGGAATTTTCTCCGACACCCCGTTGCAGGTCGGCTGCTTCGAGAGCCATGATTGGAGCGGTTTTCTTGGGCCCCTCAAGTTCCGTGGAATCACATACGACGATTCAGCTCTCAAGGAGATCTCCAACTGGACCGGTGGTGTCCCAGAACTGGCGGCGGCTCTGGCCCAACGGATCTTCGACAAGTTCAGCGATATAACAATCTCAAAGTCAGACGTGGACGAAATCGCAGAGTATCTGGATGAAGAACGATGGCCATTACTCAAAGATTTATGGAATGACTGTCCGACTAACCTTCAACTCGATCTGGTCACACTCACCCGTAGGGAAGAAGTGCGGTTGCCCAAGGAGCGGCATGACGACCTCAAACTGCGAGGATTCGCCCGCGAATCTAGAAAAAATCGACTACGGTCATCATGTCGCTTGATGAAAAGGTATGCACAACAGCAAGAGGTCGGGGCGAGTTCCCTGCAATGGCTATTCGGCGATGAGGAGAGCTTCAAGAGCAACATTCAAAGTCTCCTTAAGCTCCGTCTTACTCAGATACGTGGTGCAGACCCGAGGTTGATGGACCGTGTCAAACGTGCCATCGAGTGCCTGCAGGACGATCCAATGGAATCCATAACAATGGCTCGGAGAATCGAGGCCCGGGCACTGGAATTGATCTGGGATGACGAACTCGGGCCGGATAGATCCATAC
>VXRN01000039.1:7277-35252 GCA_009838465.1 Dehalococcoidia bacterium | reverse complement strand
GACTTCCAGGCATTCCGGGCAATCCCAGTGTTCCTGGTCCGTCAGGTCCTCCAGGAGAACCCGGTCTGCCGGGTCTTCCTGGCAATCCGGGCAACCGCGGTGCCCCTGGTCCGGCAAGTCCTCCGAGTGTGCCGGCTCCCATATCCCGTATAGCGTCGCTCTCTGCCGGAAAGATTGATGACAATGCGAGATGGGAGGAGTACCTGGAGTATCGGAGCGCGTACAGCGGCCCGATCGTCCACGATCTCGACGTTTCGGAGAGATACACTATCAGTGTGCGCGGAGCGGGAGGTCGGCCCATCCCAAACGCGGTGGTTACGGTTTTGGCAGACTGTAGAGTGTTGTTCCAGGGGCGCACATACGCCAATGGACAGACGGTGTTCTTCCCAAATATATACGAAGGCGGTGCGAATGCTCAGACATTCGAGGTTCAGGTAAGAAAGGGTAACCTCATCGAGTCAATGGTGTTTGACAGGGGCAGGGGCTTCGACTGGGCGGTGGAACTGGACTTGAACAGAAGGCCCACCGAGTCTGTCCCTCTGGACGTGCTGTTCTTGCTGGATGCCACCGGGAGCATGGCTGACGAGATAGATCGGATCAAGTCCACGATTCTGTTTATCTCTGAGCGCATCAATGCCCTGCCGTCCGAGCCCGACGTTCTCTTTGGGATGGTTGCCTATAGGGACAGGGGCGACGACTTCATAACGCGTACCTATCCCTTCGAGCCTGACGTGCAGAAATTCGTGCACGCCATCAGGGGAGTCGAAGCGGACGGGGGGAACGACGAGCCGGAGTCCCTCAACTTTGCCCTTCACGTGGCCCTGAACGATATGGAATGGAGAGAAGGGAACGCCATAAGGCTGGTGTTCCTGATATCTGACGCTCCTCCTCACCTGGACTACGAAGATGACTACGATTACGCCGTGGAGATGCAAAACGCCGCCAGGAGGGGCATAAAAATATTTCCGATTGCTTCCAGCGGACTGGATAGACAGGGCGAGTATATATTCAGGCAGATAGCGCTGCACACGATGGGAAGGTTCATCTTCCTCCTGTACGATGGAAGTACCCCCCACAAGGTTGGGCAGTACTCCGTGGAGAATCTGGACGAACTGATAGTAGGTCTAGTGGAGGAAGAACTGGCCCACCTGTCCTGGTGAAAACTTGTGCTGAAGCAGCGGAGCGTCGGGAGTGGTTATCTGAGAGTGTTCACGCTCTGGGAAGGGCGTCCTTTCTGATCCGTCTGACTCTTCTGCGGGAGTGGAGGTGCAGGGGAAGGATTGTTGCCATTATGCAAGAAGCGCCAAAGCGGTCGGAGACAGTGGTGTGGCAAATAGGTCGAATAGACCGCAGCTTGACTAAGTGAGAAAGGCAGACATTAGTGGCAGTCTTGAACCAGTTTCGGAAAACTGAACGTAGGGCCCCGATTCTCGTCTGGTCGGGGCTGCTGTTCTTCGTCCTCCCGCTAGCAGGTGAGATCGTGAACTGGCTGTCTTTCTAGGATCTCGGACTTAGCTGGGCCTAAGAGCGTGTATGGCCCGGAGCCGACCAGTACGGCGTACATGCGGTCATCCAGGTTCCTCTTGTGCTGTCGTACCTGCCTGTTCGACGACTGAAGCACCCGGTACTCCCGTGGCTGTGGCTTAATGGGATCGTCGCAAGCGCAATTGCGATTGGAACAGGTCCCATCCTGGTCCGCTCCGAAACAGCCGCTGAATTCGGCTGAGGCATCACTGTCGTCTCGGCCTTCTCTTTGGTTGTGCGGATCTGGTTTGCAACGAAGGTGTCGGCAGAATCGTTCCGGCACTCGCTGCTGTTCATATGCCTGGCTGCTACCGTGCATCTTACCGGCAGTTTTATTCCTCCTGGCAGGGCCGTCATTCGCGAGCCCGCTTCCCACGTACGTGATCCTTCTCATCGGTGGCGTACTACTGAAGGGGGCTGTGATGTGGGCCCTGGTCAATACTCAATATGTAGTCTCATCCAACAGGACCGTACTACCAGCGGTGATAGCGGTTCTGCTGATTGGATTGGCTCTCGTCCCTCTCGCCCCGTCTTTCTGGGGTCGTCTTCACCAGTTGGCCCGGGTCGGTGGAATCCTCTTACTGCGAGCGTCGTCGCTGATGTACAGTGCCCCGGTCATCGCGATAGTCTGCGCGGTCAGGATTCAGGAGCCAGGACCAGCGCCCTCCATTTCAGCCTGACCATTTCACCTCTGTGCACCTCTCCCTTCCAGAGTTAGGGGACCCCCTGAACGCTTTCGGATGCCCCGTTCCGGCCAATTCTGTTCAGGCCATGTGGAACTTTGCCGAATGCTACAAATATGACTCACGAAATCACTTGAGTGTGACACTGTCGATGTTGGACATGCCGTATCAGGGCGTCAGGGTCTCGACCGAGGCGAGAACGTCGTCGCTCTCCTGCTGCATGACTCCGCCGATAAACAGGACAGTCCCATCTGGCATGAGGGTCGCAGTGTGCTCGGAGCGCGCGTGGGCGAGGTACGGTCCGGCTGTCCATGTATTGGTGGCCGGGTCGAATATCTCGGTGGTAGCAAGCGGAACGTGCATGGTTTCGCGTGGGTCGTTGCCGCCTGCCACGAGTACCGTACCGTCCGGCAGTAGAGTGAGGGTGTGGTTGGTCCTTGGCTCGGTCATTGGTGATGTGAGCGTCCATGTGCCAGTCCCAGGATCGAAGGCCTCGCTGCTGAGGGAGATCTGCGGGTTGCCGTAGGGGGACTGGGATGTTCCGGCGACGAGGATGCGACCGTCCGGCAGGTCTATCGCCCTGGGCCGCGCTCGTGGGACATTCATTTCCGCAGCAAGTTCCCATGTATCCGCCTGTGGGTCGTATATCTCGACTCGCGCGGTTCCCGGGCCGTTTATGAAGTCGTCGAGGGTGCCGCCGATAGCGAGAACTCGACCGTCTTCAAGGCTGACGTGCACATGGTTGAAGGTGGCGACGTTCATGGACGCGAGGGACTGCCAGGTATTGGTCTGCGGGTCGTATACCTCGGCGATGGCGGTAGGCGCTTCACTCAGCCCGAGACCCATCGCTGCGTTGGCGCCACCGGTTACGAGTATGCGGCCGTCGCCGAGGAGTGCGGCGCTTGCGGATGTCCTGGGGTTCGGCATGTCCGACATCTTCGTCCATGAAGTTTTTTCGTCGTTCAGCGTGGCTATGGCCGCGTTGCCGCCCGTTCCCTCAAGTGCCACAGCAGGCGCTGCGATGGAACCGTTGTCTAGGACGACGCCGTGGCTGAACATAAACAGGTTCAGCTCGATTGCGCCGGACATGATGTCCTCGGGCGACACTTCCCAGATACGCTCGACGAACGTCCAAGTCTTATCCCCGGGGTCGTATATCTCCGAGAAAAACATAGGAAACCCCGGATTGAAGCTATCGCTAAGCGCCCCGGAGAATCCGCCGTATATGAGCACGCGCCCGTCATCGAGTGGGACGGCGTCGTGGCTGAAGCGCTGGAACGATATGACCGGGCTTCGATAGTCTATTATCTTGCCGTAGTCCGAGAACGTCGCGGACATCTCGACCTGTGGATTGCTCAGGTACGGTATGTTCTCGGGCCGGATGCTGAGCATGGCCGGGTCGAATGGACCCGAGGCCGTCAACTTTCTGATGATGCCGTCATTTTCGGTGACCCAGTAGGTGACTTCCATGGTACGCTGGTCATCTGGGCTGCCGATGGAGATTTGTCCGGACATGACGAGCGCTTCGTCGCCGTTGAGGGTCTGGGCTGGTAGCATCTTCATGTCACTGCGGGCTGCGAAAGACTCGGTCGCATGGTCCTCTCCGAACAGGAAGTTGTGATTGATCAGCGCTGAGAGAGCGATCAACTCGCCGGTCCGGCTCCAGCTCTGCTTTTCGGCATCGAAGATGAGGTCGGTATCCTGGGGCAACAGGTCGTATCCGAGCGCCATATGATGGTGGACCGATGCTGTCCTGAGGGCCGTTGTATCCCGGGGCTCGCCTATCGTCAGGATAGCTGAGTTGTAGCCGATGAGCGATTCGCCGGCGTAGCTGATGGGAATCCAAATGGTATCGCCGCCGGCGGTCTGTCCCGAGACCTCACCCTCGACGCTGAAGGCATACGTCCAATGTACTTCTATGGCTGCCCTGGCCGACCTGAGCAGGTCGGACACGCTCTGCTGTGTGGCTGTGATGGTGGGAAGTAGGGTTGGAGCAGTTGTTTGGGTGGCTTGTGGCAACGCCGGACGCGGCCCCGGCGTGGTGGGTACCCGGGTCGTCTGCGGAACGGGAGTAGGAAATGGGATTGAGGCTGCGGATACAGGACCGGATATGCGGTTGTCCTTTTGGACGGGCGATTCTTCGGGTACCGCGACAATCGTGGGAGTTTCGATAATTCGGCCGGATCGCGGTGTTTCCGTTTGATCGACCGTCTCGCCCGTAGAGGGGCTAGGATCTGCGGGCTCCTGGCCGCAGGCTGGTAGGCAAGCCAACGCCAGGAGTGCGGCCATTACAAAGATGGTGCGAACGGTCGGTCCGATATTCATTTAGTTAACCCCGTGTGCAAGTTATAGACAAAGGATAGGAACAGTTGAAAGTCCAGGTCATAGCGTCTCTAATGGGGTTGAACGAAACTCCTGAGAGGACACCATGGACCTGGACGATTTCATCATAACCGCTTTCTGCATGATTGACGACACCATGAAACAACTTTTCGCAAACATACGGCTCAGACAGAGAGGTCCCGCTCCCGCTCTATCAGACAGTGAGACTCTCACTATGGAGGTAGTCGGCGAGTACCTGTCCCTTAATCAGGACAAGGCTATCTATGACTACTTCCGAAGACACTATTCGCATTTCTTCCCGGCTATGGCAAAGATACATCGCACCACATTCGTCAGACAGGCGACCAATCTGTGGCGCGTCAAGGAGATGGTATGGCAGCATTTGCTCGAACAGGTCAGATACGACCCATCTCTGAAACTGGTTGACAGTTTCGCTGTCCCTGTCTGCCAGTTCGCTCGCGCGTACAGATGCCGACGCTTCAGGGGTGAGGCTGGTTTCGGACGCGATACGGTTGCGCGCCAGACCTTCTACGGCTTTCGTCTGCACGCTCTGGTAGTCTGGCCCGGCGTCATCGTCAGCTTCGGAATAGCCTCCGCACAAATCCATGAGACTGCCCTGACCGCTGAGTTGGTCAACGGACGAGCGGGGACCGTACTGGCAGACCGAAACTATTGGAGTCCAAAACTCAATGAGGAACTCGCCCGGCAGAGTCTGAACCTTCAGGCGCAGTTCAAAAAGGCTTCCACCGAACCCTGGCCGAAAAGAAGCGCGATGATCAGTCGCTTCCGCTACCGCATAGAGACAGTCTTCGGTCAGTTGGTGGACCGATACATGATCAAGCGTATGTGGGCCAGGGACATGTGGCATCTGGGCAATCGTCTGCTCAGAAAAGCTCTCAGCCATACCATGGCCTTCATGTTGAACCAGACTCAGGGCAATCCTCCTCTGCAAATATCCAAGTTGGTAATCTGAATCTAAACTTGCACATTGGGTTAGTTACTCCGGTGTGACTTGGCTCTGTCCGATGATGTCATACATCAGGCCGCAGCGTCCCGCACGAATCGGCGGGTACTTACGTGCGTATTCGCATGGCGGGAAAGTGAAACGGACATCTCACGAGGTGTGCGACAGCGCTCTCGCACGTAATCCTTGACGTGGGTGTATCCACCCTCGAACCCGTGCTGGTCTCCCAAACGCTCGGGGATGCGCCTGGCGGTGTGGCGGTGCTTCTTCGGCAGACTCGTATGCGAGTGCAGTATCTCGTCTATGGCGGGGGTGTATGGACCGACTTCGGGTCTTCTGGAGGGCTTGCTCCTGCGGTAGCCCAGTCGAGCAGCGTGTTTGAGCATCTTGCGGACGGTGTCCTGTGCAGACCGAACATCCGTGAGGCCTACAGGACGCTCATGCTCAACGATGACTGGCATACACTGTGGGCTCACGACAGTGTCCGTACATAACTACACACCGGATATCTGGTGCTTTCTGATAGAATCGCGGCATGGTTCGGGTTCCCACAACTCCTCCCGGAAAAGCGGTCATTCTCAAGAAGGCGGCTGTCGTATTAGTCGCCCTGGCTCTTTTCTGGATAGCCGCGTCTGGGACGGCATCCGCTTCCCCGAACCAGCAAGTTGAGCTTACCTCGTTCGAGTTCCTGATAGCGGCCATCGAAGACGCACGACAGAACGACGCACTCACCACCGCACTCAGCCAAACGCTCGCTGACCATTTCATGGACGACCTTATCCCGTCCGCTACCAGCGAAACGCCCAATCAGGTGAGAGAGCGTCTGAAAGAGCGACTCTATCCTAACCATACGCCGACCACCTTCGAGGTCCTCAGAGCGGCGTTGACCGGGGCACACGAGAGCGGTGCGCTGACGGATGTAATCAGCCAGTCGCTGTACGACTATTTCGTTGACGTGCTCATCCCGTCCGCCACCGGCGAGACACCGGAGGGAGCGGGGGAGCGTCTGTCTGATCCGTCGAGCGTCCGGGAGAAGGCATCCGGTTTCTACCAGTCGCGGGGGCAAAGATACTCCGAAGACGGCAACTTCGAGTTGGCAATCGCAGATCTCAGCAGGGCCATAGAACTCGACCCGGAAAACATACGCTCGTATCCAGAAAGGGCCTACGCATACCTGCAAATAGGCGACCTGGACAGTGCGATTGCGGACTTCACCAATGCTATCGAAAATGGCTACGAGAACCACTGGGTATTCCACGTCAGGGGATTCGCATACCGGGAAAGAGGCGACTACGACCTCGCAATCGCGGACTTCACGAAGGCTATCGAGCTTAGTCCGACCTATGCGCTTTTATATCTCGAGCGGGCCGCAGCCTACCTATTCATCGGAAATTTCGAGGGAGCGCGGTCTGACTACTTCCATGCCATTGACCTAAGCCCGCCACACAGAGACATCTATTTTGGGCACGCGGTGCAAGGCTGCACCGATGCAATCGAACTAGACCCCCACAATGGTGCGCTGTACCACCAGAGAGCCTATTATTATCAGCAAATTGGAGGGTTCGACAATGCGATAGCGGACTTCACCAGGGCGATAGAACTCGATCCAAACAACGCCGACTTCTATCTCGACAGGGCGCTGATGTACTTCAAAGTCGGTGATCATGAACTGACGTTAGAAGACCTCGCCAGAGCCATAGAAATCAGGCCGGACGATGTGGAACTGTACAGCGAACGCGCTTTTATACTTGAAGATCTGGGCTACCTCGAACAGGCAGTTGAAGACCTCTCCAAGGCCATCGAACTCGAACCTGACGACATAGGTTTCTACATCCGCCGATCATGGCTATATCGTGATCTGGGCCAATTCGATCTGGAACTGGCGGATATTTCCAAGCTCATCGAACTGGAGCCGAACAATCCGTATCGCTACGTCGGCAGGGGAGAGAAGTATCTTGGGCGAGGCGAGTACGATCTGGCCGTAGCCGACTTCACCAAGGCAATCGAGTTAGACCCCGCAAAGTCGGAATGGTACATTCTCAGGATGGCCGCTTACTTGGAGCTAGACGAATTCACCCTCGCCATAGCGGACATCTCTAAGGTCATCGAACTGCAACCGGACTATGCGTATGGCCACACCATTAGGGGTATCGTCTATCAGGTGTGGAGTGAATACGAACTCGCCATAGCCGACTTCACAAAGGCTGCCGATCTTGAGCCGGACAACTTCTCGCACTATATGGATCGAGGCCACGCCTACCTGTTGATTGGCGATGTCGAGCGCGCGAAAGAGGACTACCACCACGCAGATTCCCTTGAACCTGATGGGAATATCTACCTCACCGTGATACATGACCACACGGACGCCATCGAACATAGTCCAGACAACGCAGCGCTGTACGGCAGCAGGGCATATTTCTATCACCTAATCGGAGAGAACGAACAGGCGATTTTGGACTATACACACGCCATCGAACTCGACCCGGACAATCCAGAACTATACTACCTCAGGGCAAGGAGATACGATGTCATAGAGGAATACGAAGCAGCCATTGCGGACTACACAAGCGCTATCAGACTCGACCCAGACTACCGGGGAGCATACTACTGGAGGGCATGGGCATACGACGCCATAGGAGAATATGCGGCGGCCATTCCGGATTTCACAAAAGTTATCGAGCTGGATCCTGACGATATCGTCTACTTCAACAGGGCGAGTACTTACTTCACTATGGGCGAATACGACCTCGCCATTGCGGACTATACTACGGTAATCGCGCTGGAACTGGAAGATGACGAAATACCGGATTGGACATACCACGACAGAGCCATGGCCTATCACGAATTAGGCAATCACTCTCAAGCTATATCCGATATCAGTGTGGCTATCGATCTCAATCTGGAAGATGACGACCGAGGTGATGAGGCGGCGTTCTACCGATTCAGAGCGTCAATATACAGGGACATTGGCGAGTATGACCACTCATCAGTTGTACTCAAAGGATCCTCAGTGCCCTTCGGGATAGTGTATCAGGCCAGTGGTCAGTATGACCGTGCGCTGGAGGATTTCGACAGGGCGATAGAGCTAGATCCCGGCAATCCATTCGCATACATCGGAAGGGCGCTTCTGTATGCGGCCATCGGCGAATTTGGTCTCGCCGACCACGACTACAAACGTGCAGGCACTGTCAAATACCCCATCGAGCACGAATACGTCGAAAGCGCGATTGAGACCTACACCACGGCCATCGAAGCCGGATCAGCCAACGCTGGACGCTATCACTTCTACGTGGGATACCTGTACTTCAAGCTTGGCGCATACGAACTCGCTCTCGACAGCCTCACCCATGCCGTCGAACTCGATCCCTACAATGAGGTAGCATATCGCCTCAGAGCGGACGCATATCTCAACATAGGCAAGTACCAACTCGGTGTTGCGGACTTCGCCAGGGCCACGGAACTCATCATCGAAGCCTACACCCGTGCGCTGGAACTAAATCCCAACGATCTGGACAGCTATGTGGGCCGCGCCGAGGCTCACCGCTTTATTGGCAACAACAAGCTGGCGGTCGAAGATTACACCCACGCCATTGAACTCGACCCGAACAATCCGGACCTATACGCAGACAGGGCATGGGCCTACTATCAGTTGGACCAGTACGGACGCGCGTCAAGCGACAACTGGAAGGCCATCACGCTCGACCCTGACAATCCCGAACGATACGCCGACAGGGCGCGCCTGCTTTGGCAAATGGGCAACATTGAGGCTGCACTATCGTCCTATGGCCGCGCCATCGAACTCGACCCGGATGATCCCTATCTCTACTACGACCGGGCAACCCTCTATCATCACGAACTCGGCAGGTACCAGGAGGCAATATCGGACTACACTAGGGCAATCGAGCTAGAACCCGACAACGCGCATTTCTACCACGATAGGGGAGGCGCTTACGAAGCCGCCGGGGACGACGTCCGGGCCATGGAAGACTACCTGACGGCTATACTGCTGGACCAAGACCTCATAGAACTCCACCCCAACCTGGGAAATCTTTCCTTCCAGAGGGCACTGGACCAGGGGATAGCCATAACGGGATCAGAACTTCCATGGCTAATCCCCGGACTGGCGTCATCGCCTCCCGGCATCGAAGTTGACCTCGTTGACTTTGTCGATGCCTTCACCTTCTACGAAATTCTGCTGCAAACGGACCACACCAACATACCGGCGTATGTCTCCACGGCTCACATCTTTATATGGTATGGTGAGGCTGGAGCCATCACTGGGGATTCAATCTACCCCGAGCCTGTCCACCCCGCCTCCGCATACTTTGAAGATGTGTACAACAATCCCGAAGTCTATGAGGACAGCGCCAGTGTACTTGCGATTGTGGGCAAGGCTCTCAGAGAGACCGACGACTACGACCGCGCCATCGCCGACTTCGACAGGGCCATCCAACTCGATCCCAAATCCCCACTCCACTATCGGGACAGGGGCATCGCCCTGTACCTCAACGGCGACTACGACGAGGCCATTGCGGACTTCGACATCGCCATCTCGATATTGCCGGACAACCCCTACCTGTACCTGTTCCGAGCGGTCGCTTACCACATGAAGAGCGAGTACCGCCGCGCCGTCGCCGACTACGACCGCGCCATCGCCATCAACCCCGACGACCCGTACTTCCACTTCTTCCGAAGCGTCTCGCTCAACGCGCTCGGTGAAGAAAACGAATATGAGAAATACTTCGCGCTGCTGGAGGACGAGTACGACATACAACTCGCGCTCAGGCTGCTGCTGCCCTCACCGAGAAGTTTGGCTCAGATCGCTGCGGACTAATTGGGGCTGGGGCGCGGACGGACCATGTACAGCAACACGCTCCCGCAATCACCGTAGACATCGCCCTGCCGAGCCTCAGGGAATCGTGCTCGATATCGCGGTACTTCCCCAAATTGCTTGTTAACAGCCCAGCACCAAACCCAAACTACAAATTGAAGCGCACGGTCGCGTTGCCTCAAGGAATTTGTTACCGAAGTCGAGCTATTGCCTCACGATAGGTGTTACCCAAATCAGGTCATTGCTTCACAATGGTGTTACCCAGACCGGGAGGCATTACACATTCGCAGACATCAACGCACTCACGAGGACAGAAGTACTCAATGCTATACGCCGTCGGTACAAAGAGGCGTCCAAGAAGGACAAGAGCCGGATCCTCAATGAGTTCGTAGCCATCGCTGGCTGCCATAGAAAGCACATCTTCAGGAAACGGGGACAGTGTGAGTAGGTAACTGAGCGGACCCGTTCCCAATGGCCAGCTCATTTACATGGAAACAGGGGTACAAAAGGCTTTGGAGCGTGGAGCGGATGTTCAGCCGCTGGAAGGTGGAGGGTCGTCTGAACGATCACCACTTCAGGCAGAAGAAGACGATCCGACTGCACGCGATGCTCCAGATGCTCACACTTCAGGGGTGATCCTGACTAGAATGAAGGCGGAGGGGGTCCCGCCATCTGCATAGACGGAGCCACTACTCTACCATCCATCTCGACGGAGCTTCTCTGCCCGTGCCCATGGCTGCAATTCTGACGGTTCCCTATTCGCGCTGAGCGATGTGATAGAGTATCTGTACGGCGGCGCGGTCTCGACTCTGCCCGGTGGCCTCAGAATCGCCTATATGTCGATTATCCACGATGAGTGGATAATCCGCTGTATCTTTCGTAATTCCACCTTCGCTTGCTCGTATGGGGTTTCTCACGCAGCCTTGGATCGGAGTTCCGGCGACAGGGAATATTGGACAAGCCTATAACAAGGAATCCCACTTCAGCAATGGGACGCCCGAATTCGGACTTTCACCACATGTCAGCTTTGAAGATAAGTTTCCCGATGTACTCCGCTTTCACCTGTCCATCCCGCGCTCATCCAGCAGGCCGCTTCGCACGGCCCAGACCGCAAGTTCCTGCTTCGTGTCGATTCCCAGCTTGTCCTGTATGCCGTAGATCGCATTTCGGATCGTGACAGGCTGGTTGCCCCTGACCTCGGCGATCATGGCGTAGGACTTGCCCTGCGCGAACAGGGTCAGGATCTCTCTTTCCCGCAATGTCAATCTGTCCGGGTCGTACACCTTCTGCGGCCTTCCCGTGCGCAGTCCGGCGAACACGCGCCTAATCACATCAGCTGGTATTGTGTACTCTCCTCTGGCAACTTCAAGGAGAGTGCTCAGCAGTGTCTCTTTCCCGGAATGCTTCTGAAGGTATCCTGTCGCGCCTGCTGCAACCGCCTCCATCATCGCGTCCTCTTCGGCGGCAGCCGTGAGAATCAATAGTCTGGTGTCCGGCAGGACCTCGGCGATCTCGCGGCATGCGTCGATGCCGTTCTTCACCGGCATCATTACATCCATTACGATTACGTCCGGCCTGACACTCCGCGCCACCTCCAGTGCCGCCTCACCGTCAGCCGCCTGACCCACGACCTCGAATTCTCCCGAGTTCTCGAGAATCTCTCGCAGGCCTTCCCGCACGATCTCGTGGTCATCCACAAGCATCACCCTGATCTGCTGCGTCTGCCTCAAGTTACATGCCTCCTCGATTCGCATTGTAGGGGACCTCGCATGTTACCGTCGTGCCGCGTCCGGAGTCGCCCGGAGTCGCTTCGAGGCTGCCACCAAGTCGCCCAGCATCCACCTGCATATTCCTGAACCCGTGTCCGCGGCTCGCGTAGTCGTCCGGAAGGCCGATCCCGTTATCGGCAATCGACATTTGGAGCTGATCTTCTCGGAAGTCCAGCGCGAGGGTGACTCTGTCAGCATTTGCGTGCCGGAGTGCGTTTGTCATTGCGTTGTGCGCTATGGAAAACAGCAGGCCACGGGTCACGGCCGGAAGATACGGCTCCTCGCCGGTCTGGACCAGTTCAGCTGGGATCGAAGTGATTGTCGTGAACGTGGAGGCATGCGAACGCAGCACACGGTTCAGTTCGCGCCCCTCGAATATCGACCCTATATCTATGGAGTGCCTCAGCGCCCACATCATCGAACGCGACAGCCCATGCGTAGCCTCTATCCTGGCGATCAGCTGATCCTGATCCTCTTCGTTCCGCGATTCGGCGATCTCCCTCATGGTCTCCAGACCAAGACCGATCATGTACGTGGACTGGGCCATGGTATCGTGAATGGTCTGAGACATCTCGATCCGCTCCCGCTGGAGCTCCTGTTCACGCTCCACCGCTTCCCTCCTCCTGACCCGCTCGTACCGTGAGACCAGGTTCACCGCTGCGACTACGGCGTACATGCCGACGATCCTGGTGAACAGGACCTTCTCCTCCTTGATCCCAAATTCCAGTCCCGGAGCAATCACAAGGCTCAGCGTCGCATATACGAATGCCACCAGCGTGACCGCTGCAAGACTGAGCCTGAAAGACGTGAACACAACCGCGAACATGGCAAGAGCCGGATAGTACAGCACGAATAAGGTGTTCGAAAACCCGCCGGAGATTGCCAGGCCGGCCGTAATCCCGGCCGCATCCACCACGCTCAAAACAAGCGCCCATCTCCAGGTCACGGTCTGGTCTGTCTCTATGCGGTAGTGGATGTACCAGTTGAGGGCCAGCGCCAGCACGGCGAACAGCGTGTGCGCGAAGTAAGAGGGATGGTCGAAGTTGGCTCGATAATTCAGCTGGACCAGCCATGCTATTACAACGAACCATCGCACCCATACCGAAATCCTTATGCTGTAGCGTAGATCGTCCAGATAGTTCCCATCGTGCACCCGGCCTGATTCTGCCGGGCTGTGGTCCGGAGTGAACTGCGGGATCAAGACCGGCCTCCTTCAGTGTATTCCCCTCTACTACGATAACAAGGTCTGTTCGTATCACCTTCAATGGGGTGAAAATAGACCCCTGCGCTGAGATAACTATGAACCTTACAGCACGCATCGGGAGACGGCAATATAGTGGCGACCGTCTAGACAACTGCATTATCTCCTGCCTCAAAATGCCCTTTAGTTATTCCCGCAATGTTCGTCCGCCTTTGACAGGTTTATGTATGTTATGTTCTGCGAGTGCAACAGCTACCTGCAGCACAACTGATAGGAGCAGATCCTAGTGCCGATACTGTTTCTCTTCCTCGCCGCATATGCAATTGCCAGCGCGGGTGTACTGGTTTTCCACCTGCTGGAAGGGGGCGTCTTCGGATTCCTCAGTCTGCTGGGTGTATGCTTGGCGTTAGTTGCACTTGCGTCTTACTGGTTTAGACAGTGGCATGAGCGTCGCAGGCTCCTGCGCGACTGGACGTCGAAAGTTATAGATCCGCCCAGCGATCTATCGGCCGCCGCCGTATGTGAGCTGCTGGAACTGGCCGATGGAACGGACGAGGACGAATCGCGCACTCCGGTCGCGATCGTGCTGGAAATGATCCAGAAGCGTACACTCGGCCTCATCGCCGATGGGGAAGAGTCCGAAGGGCCGGAGGAGTTCATCTACCTGCTTGTAGAGCAGCCCGGCCCCAAATGCGTTTGGGAGCAGGCACTGTGCGAAGGTTTGCCGCAAGAGTCTCTGAATCGTTCGGAGTTGCGGAAGCGACTCATTGATCCAGAGTCGGGCATAAGGCAACACCTTAGGAAGTATCTTCATGACAGGGGACTGTTGAGTGGGAAAGATATCAGTTGGAACGGACTGGTAGGGGTTGTGGGCCTTTGTTCACTGCTGCTGATGTGGATAGGAGTGGTCTTTTCGATAGTGCATTTGGGGGTCATGTGGGGAGTGTTATGGCAGGGGGTCGTGTGGTGGCCGGGCATGGCGATAGTGGGCATACTGTACAGCGTGGTACTCCATACCGGCATTCAAAATTTGCTGAAGGTTAGGGCGTTCACCACCGCGGGGCGTACAGAAGTCGTCCAATGGCGACGGTTCGGAGCATATTTTGACTCACTGGAGTTCAGCAGGATCCGGACCAGGGCCCCAGAAGGCACATCCACATTGATGCCCTTTGCCTTTGCGCTAGATCGAATGGGCTCTTGGAAGAGAACATCTCGTACAAGTCCCATTTGGCGAGAGGAATCCGCCGCCGGTTCTGGTGGATACTTCAGCAATCCCAGGACTGTCGGTCTTGACGCTGCGATGCTGATATCAGCCGGTTTCATCGTTGATAGTGATATGGACTTAGACTTCGATTTCGACATCGATCTTTAGCTGCCACTAATGGATACGAGCGACTCCCAACTTCAATGTGAGTTCATAGACCTTACATTCTTGCTGTTGGGCGGCCATACCCGATGCCGCAAGATGGCTGATGGCATGTTTCTATGCAATGAACATGGATTTTCGCCCTGAGCCGATTGAGTGTGGTATTTCCACAAAATTTCCTTCAGTTCTCCGAAGCTAAAGACTAATGCAATGGTCTAGACCGTCCCTGCAGAATCGCGGGGCTGTCGGTCCAGGAGAGATGACATCATGCCTAAACGTCTGTTAGTTGCAATGGCCGGAAGTTTTCCGGTCGCCGTTATCGCCGCGGTGAGCCTGGGGCTCGCGATCAATCTGGGAGACGCAATCTCCGCGATCTTCTTCTGGATAGTCTGGGGCGCGTCGATACTATATGCGGTGCGAGAAGTTGAACCCAGGAGGATATTCGGCCGCACAGCGGTCTCATATGCGGTTGCCGCTTTCACCCTTCCCCTGACTGCCGCTGTCTTTGCGTTTACTGCCTATCGTGCACTGGAAAGTTCGATGAACGAGGCCGAGGGGGCTCTGGAAGGTTTCCTGAGCCTTTTGTTTGGTGCCGCTCTTCTTGAGATATTTCTCATCATATCCGTTGTCGCTGGCGTGTTTGGAATCATTACGGGGCTGGTCTCAATCCTCCTGGCGCGATCCTTCCTCAGGAGTCAGGCTACCGGGACATCGGATCTGGAGGTAGGCGACACTCCGGTGACAGGGGGCCTGCGCCCTGCGACTTCCGCGCTCCGGCGCTTCGTGGAAAGAGGTCTGCGGCGAGCTCGGCTGGGCAACAAGGGAACGGTGATAGGTCTAGGCTTGGTGGCGCTAATTCTGGCGGTGATAGCCGGGATAGCCGTGTACGGGATACTTGTATCCTCAGACACCCAAGAACTCAGTCTGGCAGCCGTGCCCTCGCCGACACCCTCATCCCGGTCGGAGTCCACCCAGACACCCGATCCGATCTATACACCCATTTCGAGAGCTACACCCTATCCGGCAGGAGACGCGGATCTATATGGCGCGATCAAAACTGGCGACGTCGAACAAATACAATCCATTCTCGATGCTGGAGTATCGGTAAACGTCAGTAACACAGACGGAGACCCATTCATTCACCAGGCCATATGGAGAGACCACATTGATGTAGTGCGAGTCCTCGTGGGCGCAGGCGCTGATGTCAATGCCGTAGATTCCGAAGGAAATCCCGTGTTGCGTGAGGCCATATGGCGGGGTCATACTGAAATCGTCAGTCTTCTTATTGACGCCAGAGCGGACGTCAATGCCGTAGATTCCGAAGGAAACCCGATGTTGTATGAGGCCATATGGCGGGATCATACTGAAATCGTCAGTCTTCTTGTTGGAGCTGGCGCCGACGTCAATGCCAAGGACACTGAAGGAAATTCGATGCTGCACGAGGCTATGTGGCGAGAGCATACCGATATAGAGGCCATCCTCAGAGAAGCCGGCGCTGTGGAACTGCCATAGACTGCTATCTACGGACAGGTGTACAGTCCCGTTCATATCCTGAATCATCAGGGGGAAGCCTTGAGCAACACAGAAACCGGACACCGCACATCCGGCCATTTCATGGGATTGATGGCGGCGGCGTTCGCCATGCTGCTGGCAATCGCTTGCGGTGATACTCCCGTAGGGCCGGCGGATACCCCGACTCCGCCCGCCGGAATGTTCTCCATACTACCCACTACCGAACCCCCCGTAGCGGGCGACCAGTTCGGAATCGTAATAGACTTGGCGACGACTCCCACTCAGACGCCTGTACCGCCTCCTACCCAGACGCCTGTGCCCACTGCCACGCCTGAGCCCACTCCTACTCAGACGCTTGACCCGACAGCCACATCTGAGCCTACACCTACCCAGACGCCTGAACCGACACCTACTCAGACACCCGAACCGACATTCACGCCTCAGCCTACATACACGCCTGTGCCTACCGCCACTCCTTATCCAACATCTACGCCATATCCGACGCCTACGACTCAACCAACCCAGGAACCGACGGCCACGCCTGGGCTGACACCCACGCTCGAGCCAACTGCCACAACTGAACCCACGGGTACGTCTGAGACGACTTCCACACCTCAGCCAACGTTAACGCCTGATTCAACGGCCACGCCTGAACCCACGAGCATACCCGAGTCAGGGACTACTCCTGGTTCTTCAGACAATGCTCTGCTCTGCGATGCGGTCGTGAGTTCAAGGTATCCTGTGGTGGAACAGTTAGCTAGAGTAACGGACGTTAACTTGGAGTGCCCCAACGGCGATTTGCCTCTGTACATGGCGATCATGGGAGACAATTTCTTAATTGTCGAGGTTCTTGCAGAGGCTGGCGCGGACGTCAACGCAAGACACAGTGACGGAAATCCGCTCCTCTACCACGCGATCGCGCTTCCCAGGGGATTGAACGAGCTGGAGACCCTGATAGAGGCCGGCGCGGACGTTAACGCGAGTGGCGTCGACGGAAACCCACTTCTCTACCACGCGATCATGCAGCCAAGTGGACTGAACGATGTGGAGGCCCTGATAGAAGGAGGCGCGGACGTCAACGCAAAAGGCATAGATGGAAACCCGCTCCTCTACCACGCGATCGCGCTTCCCAGGGGATTGAATGTTGTAGAGGCCCTCATAGAAGGAGGCGCGGATGTTAACGCAAGAGACGCCGAGGGCAACACGCTCTTGAGTACAGCAGTTGAGAAGGACGACCTCAATGTCATAGATGCCCTAATCGACGCTGGCGCCGGACAAGCCTCAATATGCAATGCCATCGCATTGGGCGACATCCAGAGGGTCAGGCAACTCATTGGCGCCGATACAGATGCTAACGCAGAGTGCAGCGGAGGCTCGCTCCTCCATACGGCGATTAGCGAGCGCGAAACTGAGATTGTGCAGTTTCTCCTAGAGGCGGGAGCGGACGTCAATGCGAGAGACAGCGATGAAAACCCGGTCCTCTACGGGGCAGTCATTTGGGGCGAAATTGAGATTATGCAGATTCTCGTGGACGCAGGAGCGGACGTCAATGCGAGAGACAAGTGGGGTGATACGCTTCTCCACAGGGCGGTCTGGTGGGGCGAACCTGAGAGTGTGCGGTTTCTCTTAGAGGCGGGAGCGGGCGTGAACGCAAAGAACGAGTCAGGCGATTCGCCTGCCAAGTTGGCGTTAGAAGAGGAAGAACATGAAATCTTACAGATTCTCATAGACGCGGGCGCCGAAGTAGATTTCCCGCCGCAGAGTGCCCCGTGGATCAAAGTCACTGACAGGTCTGACAGTAGTCTCACAATCACGGTGCTTAAAAGTGACGGTTTAGAGACGCATTATGTGTTGCGACGCCGAAATGCTACCGAATCCGGGGAGTGGGTGGATCTGGAGGTGCGTGACACCGACGGCAGTTTTGAAGACCGGGGGTTGAATGCGGACTCTACCTACTACTACGCATTACAATCCTGCAATTCATTTGGCTGTTCCGAATTGTCCTCCGAGGCTGGCGGGGTAACTGAGTCTTCAGGTCAGGTCGACGTGCCGGCTGCGCCTTTGCTCAGCGCGGAAACGAGGACAGAAACCGTTCTATTCATTTGGAACACCTACATAGATTTAAGTTGGGACGCTGTTGATGGAGCCACCTATTATGAGATCTATCGAGGGGATGACCTGGTCTCGTCGTTCAGCGCCACCCGGACCGCGTGGACATCCTCCGACCACCTTGCTTCCTATGGAGTCAGGGCGTGCAACAAGGCAGGGTGTTCGCCATTCTCGAACACAAACTGACACCACTCGGAAAGTTGCGGGCAACCAAGAGTTTGCGCCTCTGTAAGTTACAGGTCTCCAGCCAGCGGTCTATGGCAGATAGAGTGGTTATCTACTCGTTGCCGCCCCGCCTCACAAGCTCCGCGGCGTGGGCAGGCATCCAACCGCTGATCTCTCCGCCGGGCAGCGCTACCTGCATCCAGCCCTGTCGCGCGTCTAACAGTCGCACCTGCGCGCCGCTGTGGAGGGTGAACTCCTCGGTGTACTGGAAGCCCGGCCCGCTCAGCGCTTCTACGCTCTCCGCCGTCACAACCCCGGCGCTGTCATACGGATTGGCGTAGAGCATATTCAGGAGAAGCGCGAAGGCGAGAAGGGCGGTTACAGTGGAAACGCCCCCGACAATCCGCAGGGCAGCCCTCAATGGAGCGGTTCGCCACAACAGCAGGGTGCTTATCACGAGCGCGCCAATGACCCAAAACAGGAGCGCCACGGTGCCCAGTTCACCGGGTGTCACCCATCTGCGGCCAAGATAGGACACGCTCTCCACCAGCGAATCCCTCTCGGTCTCTATCCTGTCCAGCGTCATGGAGCGCGCGAGGTCCAGGTTGGCCCGCACATTCGGATTTCGGGGAGAGAGTTCCTCGGCTCTTAGGTAGTTCAGGATAGCGCGCCCAGGGTCGCCGCTTTCGAGATATGCGTTGCCTATGTTGTAGTAGAGAGCGGTGTTCTCGTATCCCATCGCTATCAGGTTCTCGTACTGTTGCGCAGCCTCGGCGAACTCTCCGCGCTCATACCTGCCGTTAGCGGCGGCCATCAGGTCGGTGGAAGACGGCTCCTGCGCCAGTATGCCGGGAACCGGCAGCAATAGGAAACCCGCCAGGGTCAGCAATGCAGCTATCGTCAGCCTGGATCCGGTCATGCCTCGAATACCTCCTCCAGGTCGGTCAGGAGTCGAGTGGCCCGGTCTATGTGATCAGCGGTACTGCCGACCTCTTGGCCCTCCGGCGCGAACCTGACAGCCTCTCCTTCGGCAATGGCCCTTCCGACTCTTTGAGCCACGTCGTCTGGTACTCCGGAATCTCGAATCCTGCGTTCAAGGCCCTCGCTTGTAAGTCCGACCAGAGATTCGCCCAGGCGGTCCGATAGATACGCGAGAATGGCATCCGCAGCGGCCACGGCGGGGTCGGCGCCGGATGCTGCGGTGCGAGACAGCGTATCCCGGGCGTTGGCCAGGGCATTACGCCTGCGCGATTCGGCCAGTCCGACTTCCAGGGCTGTCTGTCTGCGCCTCCAGACCAGCGCTCCCGCAACGAGCAGCGCTGGCAAGACCCATGCGGCCCAGTATGTCAGGCTCTCAGTTAGTCCAATGCCGCGCTGTCCCAGGGCAGATGGAGGCTCCATCAGCGGCCTCAAGCCTGCTTCTTCCCTATCGTCCACCTTCACCGCTGACTCGTGTTGCGCCGCGGATGGGTCTGCCTCACTCATGACTGAAATCGCAACCGGTGATGTCGCCGTCTGGACATACCTTTCGAGTTCAGGGTCGAAGTAGGCGTATTGGATTGCAGGAATCGTCAACTGTCCTACCTCCTGCGGCGCCAGCGCCAACTCATAGACCCTGATGCCCTCAATCTTCCCATCCGAAACCCAACTGTCCGCATCGGACGGCGCGGCTATGAGACGCCAGCGCTGAAACTTCGGCCAATCGGGATCGGGCAGAGCTTCGACGTTACCCTCACCGGAAATCCTCACCGTCACCTGCGCCCGTTCGCCAGCGCCGATGGTCGTTGGATTCACCTCGACGGCGATCTCGAATCTGCCGACCGCCCCGGTGAATCCAGGCGGCGCGCCGGTTGGAAGGGGGCTGACATCAACGAATACGGAGTCGCTTTCCAGGACGCCTGCCGGGCCCGACAGTCTGGCGGCCCCGATCTCCGTCTGACCCGTCACCGTCGGGAACAGAAGCGTCCGGAGTTCCACGACGGAATGCTCGTGCGAGCCAATGGTCTCGGTGTACTCCCTGCGCTCCGAGACCTCGCTGTTCCAGAAGCCCGCGAAGCTAGGCGGCTCATAGCGCATTTCACCTGCGGGGGGCGAATAGTCCGAACGCCTGTAAATCCTGAACATATAGGCAACCTGCTGTCCGACATATGGCCGGTCGTCGTCCACGGACGCCTCGACGAACAGCGGCTCTCCGGACGGCGGTTCTTGGGCAATCACCTCCGGCACGAAGATGAATATCGCCACCGAAAGAAGCGCGAGACTTCCCAGGACGAGCCGTATGGCTGACATACTCTTCACGCCATGGCCTACCAGTCGTACTCGCTCGGGGGATTTGGCGACACCAGGACCTGCCCTCTTCGCTCCTGGAGGGTCTGGGCCTCTTCCCCGACCGATTCCAGAATTTGGCGCGCCCCCGCGTCAGACATGGACACTTCCCCCGCAGGCGGCGTCTCCCGACGGTCTTCCTGGCCCTGGGCCTGTTCACGTTTGTCCTGGCGCTGTTCGTCTTGCCGCTCTTCCTGGGACTGCGCAGACTGCTCCCGGTCCTCTTCTTGAGCCTGCTCCTCGCTCGCCTGGTCCTGGGTCTGATCCTGTTGGCGGGCATCCTCCTGCTGGGCTTGCGCCTGTGGCGGAAGTTGCCGGAGGGCGAGCTCCAGGTTATGCTTGGCGTCGGCGTCGTCCGGGTTGATTCGCAGTGCCTCCTTGTACGCCTCGACCGCCTCGGCGTATTGGCTCATCTGAAAGGATGCGTTGCCCCGGTTGAAGAATCCGCTTGACCTCAACTCGCTCTCTGCATCCCGGAGCGACTCGTCGTATCTCTGAATAGACTCCTCAAACTCCTCCATTCGATACAGGGCATTTCCCGTGTTGTAGAGTGGCTCGGCAGCGCCTGGATCGCGCTCAGCGGCTCTTTCATACTGCTCTAGGGCCGAGGTGTAGTCTCCGCTCAGGTAGGGATCATGACCGGCGTTATTGACGTCGGCCGGCGTCTGCGCGCAGCCCACGATGCAAAGCGCTAGGGCAATCAGGGAAATGAGGACTCTCAGATCAAACATCTGGACTCTCCTCGGATGCCCGGCGCAGTCCCTGTCGAAGGGACAGGTAGAGCCGGTCCGTCAGAATCTCCGCCAGGAAGAGCGAGAGAGCGCCGAGAAGAAGGAAAAGCTGGAAGCGTTCGACTCTTCTCTGTCTGAACTCGCTCCGAAACGTCTCGTCCTGGAACGTCTCGATCTCGTCGGCGATGGCCGCGACGCCTCCGCTGTCCCCGGCCTGGTAGTATCGCCCCCCTCCGGCTTCGGCAATCTGTTGGAGCAAGGATTCGTCAAGCCTCGACACCACCGGGTTTCCATCCCTGTCCAGGTGGAGACTAATGAGGTTGCCCTGCTCGTCATGCCTGGGAACGGGGGCGCCGTCCGGTGAACCGAACCCGACTGTGTATATGACCGTCCCGTCTCCCGCGGCCTGGCGAGCCGCCTCTACGGGATCGGGAGCATTCTCCTCCTCGTGAATCTCCCCGTCGCTCATGATGACGATGACCTTCTGGCTCTCACGCTTGTCGCTGAACCCTATCGTCGCCGTTTCAATCGCCTCGCCAATCACCGTTCCCTGTCGCGTGATAGCACTCGGTCGCGCGTTATTTAGGTACGCGCGCGCGGTCGCGTAGTCGGTCGTCAGGGGTAGCTGTACGAAACTGGCGCCTGAGAACAGCGTGATGCCGACCGCGTCGCCGTCCAGACGTGAGATAAGGTCCGCAACCTCCAGCTTCGCCCTGTCGAGGCGGGTTGGCTCGATGTCGGCGGCCAGCATACTGCGCGAAACGTCCAGTACGACCATGATCTGCAGTCCGCGCGTTTCCACGATTTCGATGTCGCTGCCCCACTGAGGCCGCGCCAGCGCGACTATCAGGAGTATGACGCCCACGAACCAGAGCGCGAGCCGGACGCGGCGCATAGGCCCATTCGCGGCCGCGCTCAACAGCGCCACCAGCGCCGGTTCACCTATGCGCCGGATGGCCGCGGTCCGTCGCCTGAAGGCTAACCAGACGAAACCCGCCAGCGCGGGGACCGCAAGCAGGGCAAACAGCATATATGGCGCGCCGAAACTCATTTGGCTCAGGGCATCCTTCTGAATATGGTATTCGACAGCATCAGCTCGAGTACCAAGAGGGCCAGCGCGGGCGCTATGAACCAGCCCGCAAGCTCCCGGTGGCGAATGAACTCCAGCGTCTCCACCTCAGATTTCTCCAGCGCGCTGATGTCGGCGTATATGTCCCGCAGACCTTCAACGTTCGCGGCCCGGTAGAACTTCGCGTTCGTGATGGCCGCCACCTGCCGGAGCGTATCTTCGTCCAGGGGACTCTCTACGGATTCGCCCTCACTGCCCACGCCTATCGTATAGACCCTGATGCCGAGCGCTCCGGCGGCCGTCGCCGCCGTGACCGGGTCCAGGTTGCCCGCGTTGTTCACGCCGTCCGTGATCAGGGTTACGACCCTGCTCTTCGCCGTCGAGTCCTTCATCATATTGGCTGCCGTCGCCATGCCGCTTCCCAGCGCGGTCCCGTCCTCGATGCGCAACTCGTCCGCAAGGTGAACATCGCTCAGAAGACGCAGCAGCAGTTGGTGGTCCGGTGTGGGAGGGCTCTGGATGAACGCCTCGCGCGAGAAGACGACCAGGCCGATCCGGTCGTATCTCCGATCCCTGATGAAGTCGGCCACTATCTCCCTGGCCGCGCCAAGCCTGTGGGGCTCGAAGTCGGTCTGTCCCATGCTGCCGGATATATCAATCGCTATCACTATATCCACGCCCTCGCCCCTGATGACCTCGCGCGCGTTCGTCGTCTGGGGCCTGGCGGCCGCGACGATGACCAGCGCAAGAGCCAGAATTCTGAGCGCAGTGACGAACGGCATGGCTCTCAGACGCAGCGACCGGCCGCTTCCCACCAGCAGTCCGGTATCCGAGTACCTCAGTCCGACCGGCCCCATGCGCTTCTGCCACAGGCGCGGCAGCAGCGCGGGCAGCAAGACCGCGGGCAACAGCAACAGCAGCAGCAGGGGGGCGCCGAATGTCAGGTCGCTCATGCCGGAGTCTCCGAACGACTTCGCGGTCCGCCATCCTGTGGAGCAGCAGCCTCCGGGACCGCTTCACTCACAATTTCGCGGGCCGTGGCCAATGCGCCGTAGGCTTGGGATGCCGGAGGAGCGTAGCTGGAGTACTTTACGAGATCGGCTTCCAGCAACAGATCCCGGACAAGTGCCAAATGTTTCGAACCCATTGAATGCAACCTAAGGGCGTCCGCAATTTCATCGGTCGTCATGTCCTCCGCGGACGGCCCCCCGGCATCCTTGAAGTGCGTACATTGCAGATAAGCACGGAGGGTCGCCGAGATGAGTGTATAGTGCTCCTTGAATTCGCCGTTCCCGGGCAGGTCAAGGCGCTCGATGCGGTCCAGTTCCTGGATTGCGATTTCCAGGGGAGTCCGGGTGTCCACTATCTGTTCGGGCGAATCCTCACTCTCTCGGAATCGGCGGTAGAGGAGGTATGCCGCGACACTGAGGATGGCGACTGCGACCAGCACGACCGCTGTACGGGGCTCAGGTCTGTCCCAGAAACTCTCCGATAGATCGGCGGGAGAGCGAATATCTCTGAGGGCATTATCATCGTCGTACAGGACCGACCTGACGGTCAGGTGGGCCGTGGGGGAGTCAACCCGGCTCACGCTTCCGTCAGGCTCACGAACGGCCAGGGGCAGAGAGGGAGTTTCGTACTCGCCCGGCGCGAACAGAGTCACCTCAAATCGCTTTCGGGTGGTCGCTACTCCATCGCCGCCGGATTCAGTCCTCGCGGGCGTCTGCGACCTGATCTCGAGCGGACCCCACTCCGAGCCCAGTCTCGGCAGCACCACGGCATGGTCGAGCGGGTGGGTAGCCTCGAGTGTGATTGTGACGAGGTCTCCGACAGTAAGTTCATCACGGTCCGCAACGAGAGCGACGTTTATGTCTGTTACGCCGGCTTCCTGTGCCTGCAATGAATTGAAGGACATCACCAGCAGCCCAGCGACGAAGCATACGCCCCACCTCCACATTGACGCGCGCAGGGCATTCAATAGGTGGGAGATGCCCGGGAACACTTCGTTCCGGACCGAAATGTCTTTCGTCATCTGGCTGGCCTGCGTAGCCGGTCCCTGAAGAATGCCGCAATCCGGGCGACATAGTCCTCCCCCGTGGACATTCTGACCCGATCCACGCCCGCGGCGGCGAATACTTCTCCCTTCTGTCTCTCCAGACCTACAACCCTTTCGCCGAATTCCCTCCTCCAGTCCGCGTTTCCGGTATCCACCCAGCGCAGTTGCCCTGTCTCCGCGTCCTCCATTGCGACTATGCCCACGTCCGGCATCTCCCGCTCCAGGGGGTCGCTCAGATCGAATCCCGCCACGTCGTGCCGGCGGTTCGCCACAACCATCGGCTGGCGATATGACTCCGGGTCGGCCAGAAAGTCCGAGATGAGGAAGACGATACTTCGCCGCTTCAGGAGCGCGTAGATGGTATCCAGGGCGAAGCTGATGTCGGTACGGGTTCCATCAGGCTGGAACGCCAGCAGTTCGCGGAGCATTCGCAGGACGTGGTTGCGTCCCTTTCTGGGAGGAATCAGCAGCTCCACTCGATCGGTGAACAGCAGCAGACCGACCCTGTCATTGTTGGTCGTGGCGGCGAAGGAGAGGACTGCCGCGAGTTCTACCGCCAGGTCCCGCTTGAATCTCTCCCTCGTGCCGAAGTCCCCGGAACCGCTTAAGTCAACCGCCAGCATCACGGTAAGCTCGCGCTCCTCGACATACCTTTTGACATGAGGCTGGCCGGTCCTGGCGGTGACGTTCCAGTCTATGGAGCGCACGTCGTCGCCTGGAACGTACTGCCGTACCTCGTCAAACTCCATGCCCCGGCCCTTATAGACGGAGTGGTACTCACCGGCGAAGCCGTCGCTGACCAACTTTCGGGTCGTGAGCTCGATCCTGCGTACCCTGGCCACCAGCTCGTCAGTCAGCATCTCAGGGGATCTCCAGGTTGTCGAGGATACGCTGGACCATGTCCACCGTGGTTATCTCCTGGGCCTCCGCCTCGAACGTCGGTATGATGCGGTGCCGGAGAACGTCCGGCGCCACCTGCTTGATGTCGTCCGGTATCACGTAGCCCCTTCCCCTCAGAAAAGCGTAGGCCCGGGCCGCCCCTATGAGAAAGATTCCCCCGCGGGGCGACGCTCCGTAGTCTATGAGGTCCCCAAGGTCGTCCAGACCCGCCAGGCTCGGATCGCGTGTTGCGACCACTAGCTTCAGAGCGTAGTCCATGATCTTCTCGTCCACGTACACCTGCCGCACGACCTCTCGCGAGTTCATGATGTACTCCGCGTCCACGACAGGCTGAATGTCAGGCGCCGGACCAGTGGTCACACGTCCGAGCATCTCGCGCTCTTCCGAGTATTCCGGGTATCCCACAACCACTTTCAGCATGAACCTGTCCACCTGCGCCTCGGGCAGAGGGTACGTGCCCTCCTGCTCTATCGGGTTCTGTGTCGCGATGACAAGGAATGGCGCCTCAAGTGGGAACGTCTCATCCCCTATCGTCACCTGCTCCTCCTGCATTGCTTCCAGGAGAGCGCTCTGTACCTTCGCAGGAGCCCGGTTGATCTCGTCCGCGAGAATCAGGTTCGAAAAGATTGGGCCCTTCTCGACGCTGAATTCGGCAGTGCGGGGATCGTATATGCGGGTGCCGATCAGGTCCGAGGGAAGAAGGTCAGGGGTGAATTGGATGCGGGAGAAGCCGGTCTGAATCGCCTGGCCGATTGTCTTTACCAGCAGTGTCTTGGCCAGACCGGGCACACCCTCGAGCAGGACGTGACCGCCTGCCAGAAGTCCGACCAGGGTCCTGTCCACGAGACGGTCCTGCCCCACGATAGTCTTCTGGATCTCCGATTGGAGAAGCTGGACGAATCGCGCTTCTCTCTCCACCATCTCGTTGATCTGGCGAAAGCCCGCAAGATTGGTCATGGCGTTGATAACACTCCTGAGACTTGTATGGCTGTGTGGTATTTCCGGCAGAAGAAAGGACCGACGAATTCGGTACCTTCAAACATGACCGTATCCAACGATTCGGAAGGTGGCAAGACTCCTCTGAGGCCGTACGGCCACCGAACACATCCTGCCAGCCAGGGCGAAAGATGGCAAGAAGGTAAGGTTCACCATGGGTGAGCCTCAAAGTTACTGTTCGGCTCCGGCGTCGACGAGTATCTGAACAATCTCATCTGCGCTCCATGTAGTTGCGAATAACAGTAGCGGTTCGCCGCTCGCCGCTCGCGCATTCACGTCCGCGCCTGCGTCCACGAGGATCTGCACGACTTCGGCATCGCCCTGCCATATTGCGCCGTGAAGTAGTGGGTTGTCGTCAGAGTCCACGGCATCGACGTCCGCGCCCGCGTTCACGAGGATCCACACGATTTCGGCATCGTTCAGCCAGATGGCCTGGTGAAGTAGTGGATTGCCATCGGAGTCTCTGGCGTTGACGTCCGCTCCGTCGGCTACAAGCTGTCTGACTGTGTCGGTGTCGCCCGCCCAGATGGCGCGACGGAGATCGGGGTCTTCACTCGCGGTCCCGGCTACTGATTTAGGCTCAGAGGGCCGAAGGGCCGTCGCTGCTGGCATGGCCGTAGCCACTGGAATGGCAACCTGGCTACGCGGAGTCGCCGTGGGAGAGTTAGTTGGGCCGGAGCTAGGAGATTCGGCAGGCGGTCTGGCCTGACCTGAAGTATTTACGCCCCAACACTCGACCAAGCCGTCGGTCCTTACTCCACAGGTGTGGAACTGCCCTGCGCTGATTGTAGTGAAGGCGCTGCCGGGCGGTACTGCTGCGCCAAATTCATTCGCCCCCCAGCACCTTACCGAACCGTCGGTCCTTACTCCACAGCTATGATCCTCCCCGGCACTGACGAAGGTAAATTCTCCAGACTGCGGCCTGGTTCTTCCGTCAATGGGTAAGCCCCAGCATTCAATTGAGCCGTCGGGCCTCACTCCGCAAGTGTGCAACCCTCCGGCGCTAACCGAAGTGAAGGTACCGTCCGGCGGCGAGGATTGCTGTTGGTGATCCCACCCCCAGCATTTGGCCAAGCCGTCGGTCCTCACTCCGCAGGTGTGGAACGCCCCGGCACTGACCGAAGCGAAGGCGCCGTCCGGCGGTGAGGCTCGGCCTAGTTCATCATTACCCCAGCACCTTATCGAGCCGTCGGTCCTCACTCCACAGGTGTGCTCGTCCCCGGCGCTGACCGAAGTGAAGGCGCCGTCTGGCGGCGAGGATTGGTCTTGGCCATCCAAACCCCAGCACTCGACCAATCCATCAGGTCTAACTCCGCAGGTGTGGAACTGCCCGGCACTGACCGAAGCAAAGGAACCGTCCGGCGGTGAGGCTGGGCCTTGGCCATCCAAACCCCAGCACTCGACCAATCCATCAGGTCTAACTCCGCAGGT
>VXRN01000039.1:6445-7267 GCA_009838465.1 Dehalococcoidia bacterium | reverse complement strand
CTTGGCCATCCAAACCCCAGCACTCGACCAATCCATCAGGTCTAACTCCGCAGGTGTGAGCACCTCCAGCGCTGACCGAAATGAAGGACCCTGCCGAAATGAAGGAACGGCCGGGTGGGCTGGCCTGACCCACATAGTCGCCCTCCCAGTCCTCATCTGATCCCCAGCACTCGGCCGAGCCGTTCGTCCGCACCCCGCAGGTGTGGAACCGCCCGGCGCTGACCGAAGCGAAGGAACCATCCGGCGGCGAGGCCTGGCCCACGACATTGCCTGCCCCGTCTTCGTTCAGTCCCCAGCATTGGACAGTGCCGTTCGTCCTCACTCCGCAGGTGTGGTAATATCCGGCGCTGACTGAAGCGAAGGAGCCGTCCGGCGGGCTGGACTGACCATCTTCATCGTCACCCCAGCACTCGACCATGCCATCGGGCCTGAGTCCGCAGGTGTGGGCGGCCCCGGCGCTGACCGAAACGAAGGAACCGCCAGGTGGAGTGATCTGACCGTCGTCGTCGGTACCCCAACACTCGACGGCAGCGTCAGGTCTTACTCCACAGGCGTGGACATGTCCTGCGCTGACCGAAACAAAGGGACCCTCCGACGTATCGGAGTAGCCAAGGCCCAGGGCCAACATAGCCTCGTTGAAGCCCCAGCATTCGACCGAGCCGTCGGTTCTTACTCCACAGGTGTGCTCACCCCCGGCGCTTACCGAGACGAAGGATCCGTCCGGCGGCATGGCCTTGTCAACTGGACCGAGCAGGCTTTCGTTAGATCCCCAGCATTCGACCGAGCCGTCGGTTCTTACTCCACAGGTGTGCTCGCCCCCGG
>VXRN01000039.1:0-6345 GCA_009838465.1 Dehalococcoidia bacterium | reverse complement strand
CCCCAGCATTCGACCGAGCCGTCGGTTCTTACTCCACAGGTGTGCTCGCCCCCGGCGCTGACCGAGGCGAACGAACCGCTGGGTGGTGTGGCTTGGCCCCCGAATCCAAGTAAACTGTGGTTGGATCCCCAGCATTCGACTAAGCCGTCGCTCCTCACTCCGCACGTATGCTCACCCCCGGCGCTTATCGATATGAATGTCAATGTCCCAGAGTCTTGTGAGGCATCTATGCAGGCTACTATTTGGTTGCCCAACTCTTCCAGTGCCGCGAAGTCTTGATGCGTGTTCTCCGGGAGGTCCGCCGCTACTATATCGGCGGCATCGATGTTTGAGAGCGCCTGGCTCCAGCAGGCCTCTACCTCGTCGTTCACTTCAATCCCTTCTTGCCGGGCGGAGGCTGACATGAAGTAGAGCATGAGGCTGCGCGCGACATCCGGCTCGAGACACCGGAAAATCGTTACCTCCCACTGCTCTGTCATGCCCTCTTTCAGGAGGCGATGCTCCAGCGCGGAGTCCAGTTGGCTCTGTCCCAACTCGTCTCGGATACAGTTCTGCGCTGAATCGGAGAATGTCTCGAACGCCTCCCGCCAGGTGGCGTCGGCGCTCAGTAGCAGTAGGGAATCGCCCGGAGACCGAACGTTCGCTGTAGGTGATGGGATGGGGGCGCCCGCCGTTGGTGTGGCAACGGGCTGTGCCACTGGCAGGACGCCTTGCTGCGCAGGTACACGCGCGCCCTCGCTTGCTGCCGCCCGGGCGGTGGACGTGGGTTCCGGCGAAGTCTTCGCGGGGGTCTCGCCGACCTGCTCGGGGGTGGGTAGCTCCGACACTCGCGGCTCTTCGGTATCGTCGGAACCGCAGGCTGTCAGCGCTGCTGACAGCGCCAGTGCGGATAAGGTGGCGACTAACAGTAGCCGCGTCATGAATAAAGTCATCTATCTTTTCCTGCCATAGGGTCTTTTTTTCAGATAGCAATAGCCCGAGTAGATCGAGGGCGCCGTTGAGCTTCGATCCTGTTGCCTCGACCACAGCCTCTATACTCTTCTCGACATAACTAAGATGCAAGGAGCATCCCTATACCCCGTCGACACCCAGAGCGAGCCTTCAGGCGCACTTTTCAGCGGTCTGCTAGTTCTTCTTCGGAAGGACGAGAATGACAATGAGACTGATGAGGCTGAACAGGAAGCCGAGTAGAAACCAGAGACCACCACGTCGCCCTTTCCTGTTTGCTATGGCGGCGCACGCAACTCCCATGCCGATTCCGACTACTAGCATAAGAATGAACTCCATTACCGATCCTCCAACTGAGTTATACCTGATTTGGTTTCTGTTTCCTGTGATGGCATGAGTTGTACAGCAGTGGCCCCATGTATGCTATGCCACCTTCTTGCGCACACGATGTGCCGGAACTCTTCTCACTCATAATGTTCGCCAAGACTCGATGAATGTGGTCGCTATCGTGTCGCCCCAGAACGCGATCCCAAGTATCGTTAACAAGACTTCACCTACGCCCAGACGACACGAAGAAGCATTGGGCGAGACGACTCGCCAGTACATGTTGATGTTAGCTTGGACTGACACGAGTAACCACGCGATGAGTGCAGTGGATATGACTCCCCCGACGAGCATGAAGATTGCAAGTGATTCTGAGATTTCACCCGACCAGACGTCAGCCATGCCAACGCTGCCAAACACCCCTGCGATCAGTGCAACCACTACGGCAGTAACCGGACTGATAGTACTGGTGAGTTGTCGTACCATCATTAGTTCCCTGAAGGTTCTGGTGTGAGCGTGAACTCGGAACAGACCGTAAATTGGCACAAGAAGAGTCAGTGCGTGCCAAACCGGATATGCCTCTTCGCCTGTGTGGTCGCGGTAGTGTTTCCAGGTGATATAAAGCCACCAGTAGAAGTAGAGTCCCCCGGATAGAACGGACATAATGGCAACCCTTGTCACCGACATCAGACAGGGCAGGGGTTTCGTGGTGGCAACGCCACATCTTCCACAAAAGTTGACTGTGGCCTCAATCCTGTGTCCGCAATTTGAACAGTATGACGATTGCATCGGGAGGTCCTCTCTTTACCCAAGGACGAGCAAGCAAGGCCTCGGGTACTCGAAAGCTTCTTAGCGAATTAAATGTGATGACTAACGACATCAGCAGGTGCCGCTGGATGTCCTCCGGCATCTCATCTCGGTAGACGGTATCGGCGGTGCGTACCTCCCATGGGAGCGGACGCGGTGTCCGCTTGAGAACCTAAGTTAGTCGATAGTCGTTACATGGTCTCTTATGATTAGTTGCGCTCAGAAAAAGCATTGATGAAGGTCAAAACTGTGCCCACAGACAGCAGGATAGTCGGGATAATCAGGGTTATTTCAGAAACATCCCATAAGTAGTAGATGCCGACCTGGACGGTCGCCACTATACTGCCGTCTCCTGAGGCGTGCTGTAAGGTTCATAGTTATCTCAGCGTAGGGGTCTGTATTCACCCCATTGAAGGTGATACAAACAGACCTTGTTATCGTAGCAGGGGAGAATACACTGAAAGAGGCCGGTCTTGATCCCGCAGTTCACTCCAGACGAAAGCCTGTCGGGGGCGGGTCCGTAGGGACGTCCCCTGTGGGTACCCTGAACAGGATGACTAACGAGGACAATCACAAGGGATTGCCCCTGCATGAGTCCGACCGACCAGGTCTATACGGCACCATGCCACACTATGGAACTTGATTTGATGCAACGTAAGTGGTCAAATCGAATTGATGCTCGCCACAGTAGTCGGTAGCTGGCGGCATTTCGGCAGGGAAAGGTTGGGATGAACTGATGGGTGGTCTTATATTTGGGCTTATCCTGGGGGTCATTTTCTACTTCATGTACCTCTTTGGTGCTGAGACAGGGTCCGGCAACCCCACCCTTGTATCCGCTCTGAATGCCACTCCAATGTGGTGGCTCACCTGGACTTTCTTGATTCCTGGCGTTCTTATTGCGGTGCTGATAGCCATAATTCTGTCGATGCTGGTAAGCGAGAGCCACGGCAGCATCGACATCCATCGGAACTGGCGGTCGGCGAGGGATGGTAAGCAACCGGAGCCGCCCAGCGACTTATCCGCGGCGGCGGTGTCTCTACTGACTGGTCTGGAGGTAACGAGCCGGACCCTGGGCGCAATGGTGATAGAGATGTGCCAGAAGGGAGTATTGCGAGTCTCGCCGGTCGCCGGAGGGCGCAGCAGTCCCTCAAAGTTGTGGCGGAAAAAACGAAATGACTACAGGCTGACGGTGCGGAGCAACTCGAAACTCGAATGGGAGCGTGTGTTGTGCGATGCCATGGGGGACAGGGAAGTAACTCCGCAGTGGCTCAAATCGACGCTGAAAAGGCGAAGAGGCGTCATTGGCAGACATCTGGGGGAGCACCTCAAGGAACGGGGGTACTTCGATAGCAACCCAATGTCGGGATTTCGTTGGCTCTATTGGCTAAGGTGGCTGGGGACCGTCTTGATGGTAAGCAGTTCAATTGCAGTGATAGTGGCACACTCATCCACGTACGCGGGTTCTGTCTCTTCTACCGTTCTCATGATATTCAGCTTGGGACTGATGGTTCTATGTTATACCTTCCTGTTTCTGCGAAACCGGTATTGGATCAAGCTGGTAGACCAGAGTGAGCCCAACTTCGACGGGGGTAAAGAGGCGAGGCGGTGGTGGGCTTTCCGTTGGACTATACGGCGCCAGAGTGGCCCCAGGGAAAATGAGGACAGGCCGTACCCGTACTTGTCCTACGCCATTGCTCTGGGAGAGGACAGACCGTGGATGTACGCAGGCATAGCCGAAGCCCTCTTTCATGACGATACGGTCGCGGCCACCGATACGGTCAGAGAAGGCGATTCTGGCAGCTTGTTCAGGCCTGCTGACGGTTTCTACATAGGGTGGATAGCCGCTGATTTTGTCGGAGGAGGCGCTGACCGTTCGGACATTGGCATCGGCGGTGATATGGATATAGATATAGACCTCAGCGCTTAGCGTGGCCTCTGTTCAAGAATCACAGCCACGAAGCGCCCTGCTAGTCAGCCACCGATCTCGGCACCCGACATCACGCGCGACGGAATCCGAACACATCCCCATCCCCGATGCAGTGCTTGGTGCCTCAGTCGAAGCGGTTTCCAGAGAATAACTCGCAGGCACGAATTAGGTGACGGGCGCAGCAAGGCGCTCTTTCCGATCCCATGATATATACAAGGACCTCGTAGTTCATCAGATGAATATCGCTGAATCAATCAGCACATGTTTCAGAAGATATGCCAACTTCAGCGGTCGAGCTCAGCGGTCGGAATTCTGGTGGTTCGCTGCCTTTTTCTTTATCTGCCTGCCTCTGTCGATTTTGATTTTCATTTGGCCTTTGATATTCGCCCTGCTCATCCCAACCTTGGCAGTAAGCGTGCGAAGGCTGCATGATACCAACCGTTCAGCCTGGTGGGTCCTGCCACCATTCCTCGTCGTCATTCCGGCGCCGCTAATAGTATTTTCGGCATGGCTGATATCGGTCATGGACAAGGATGACGAGTTCCGATCAGTTGCCTTCCTGATAGCGGTACTCTTTTTCGTCATCACCCTGGGGTGTTGCATCCTGATCCTGGTTCTCTGCGCCTCTGCGGGCACTGTGGGCCCTAACCGGTACGGGCCCGACCCGTTGCGCCCGGAGGCGGGGGAGGGTGATGCCGGAGAATCCCCTTACTACTCGGAACTGTCCCACCCCGTGTCGGAACCGGAGCCCCTGCCGCGGCGGTTCTGCTCGCGGTGTGGGATACAGGTTCTGCAGAACGCGAAGTTCTGTTGCGGCTGCGGTACGCCCGTCTGATGTGTCGAATCCCATCCAGCGGGAGCGATACCCGTTGCGGTGAGTCAGCCGGTCAGGGCTGCGTTCGCCATGGTCGGCTCCGATCCTCGCTGAGACCTCGGCGTCCATGATCGCATCCATCAACACACGCAGCGTCTCGCCCAGAAAGTCCATGTCTCTGTCCACCCCCCCTCTTGCGCAACAACTCCAAAATATCGATACTGTCTCTTGCCATCGCTGTCCTCCTTGCATTGAGCTTCTACTTCTCTAAGGATGACGCGGTGGCTTTATCTATGCTAGGCCACCTTCTCTATTACACCACTCTAAGGGACACTACTTATTTGCCCTTCACTTGGTGCGTGGGAAATCTCACCTACTTTGGTAACCCGGGTACGGCGGCGAGGCCATTTGAACAAGCCTGACCATAGTACATGGAAAGTGTGTGTGGAATGGGGGAAGTGTAATATCCACCCGCGACATCGACTGCCGACTCGGTTACACACGATAGGAGTCTCTGGACAGCGTGCCGGTATTGGCCGACTGCCTCAGCCGGATTCCTGCTTACCGTCATTTGGTCCAGTATTCGGGCAGCATCATTGCCAGACTGATCACGTCCCCATGCCTCTCATGATCGTCGTCGAACTCGCCGGCCATCCATGCCTTCGTGAATTCCGCCAGGCTCATGCCGAAATTGGTCTGAGCGATATTCTCCATGATCGCCCGGTCTTCCTCTTCTGTGAGAAACCGGTCCTGCTCAGTCAGGCTTGATAAGTCCAAGGTCTCATGTGCCATGATGTTTCCCCCGATATGATATGCAGGGTTGTTGCCGCCTGGCAGTGTAGCACCCTAGACAGAGGGTTGACGAGGATAGAAGCTCTGCTGAACTTCATTTTCCTCCGCTCATGATGATGTCGAAATAAACCTGCGGCCGCCCGAGCGTGAGATCATAGCAACCATCATAATAGAACGCTTGCACTAAGGAACATGCGTTTGCTATACTCCCCGCCACCAACTTCAGGGAGGTATCAGATGGTTAAATCGCTTCTCGATTCCTATGTGCGTGGGATACCCCCGCTTGAGCGGGCCCTCTGAAATGATAGTAGCCTGCGTGCTCATAACCCACTTCAGGGCGAAGGCGGAGCTGATCAGACGCCCGGAGCTGGAGGGTCGCGCGTTCGCAGTGTCGGACAGGTCACGCCCCGGCTCGCCCGTCATTGACTACTCTCCGACCGCGCGAGGCGTCCTCTCCGGCATGACGCTCCAGCGGGCCGTATCCACTGTGTCCGACCTGACGGTCCTGGACGCGGATGGACCGTACTATGAAGTCCTGTTCGACCGCCTGCTCGACTCGCTCGGACACGTGAGCAACATGGTGGAGGCCGGTGGCCTGGGAGAGGTTTATGTGAGACTGGACGGCCTGGAGGGGATGTGTGGGGGCGAAGACGGGGCTGTGTCCGCGTTGCACGATGCCGTTTCCGACCACCTCAACCCGCGCGTCGGCGTGGCGTATGCGAAGTTCCCAGCC
>VXRN01000057.1 GCA_009838465.1 Dehalococcoidia bacterium | reverse complement strand
GGATACGGTTTACGCTTCATGATGGGATGATTTTAACACTTCTCAGACACCCTCTCAGGTGAAACTCTGGTTGAGAACCCACCTGTTGGGTCACCAGTTATCCACCAGTCACCACCAGCGTATTTATAAATCCAGACTTATCCAAACGTTCAAACCCCGCTATCTCCGCCCCTTCCCTGAACCGTCCTGCCCGACGACCTTCGCATCGTCTTCTCCCTCCCGCCCACTTTCTTGACAGCCAAACTTGCCCGTTGCTACGATTCGGATGTTAATCAACCCTTCCCCGAACTGCGACGCGCCTTCCCGAAATTCCCAGTGTCCACCGCCACGCAAACTCGCTTGGACGGCAACCAGGAACCGCGAAACAAGGCGCTCTCAACGGGTAATTAGGTGACGGAGGAGTCAGGAGTTGTCCCACGTAAGCTGTCTGCGCTGCCGAGGGTGCGACAGGGAGTACCCTGTCGAGCCACTTAATGCGTGCGACTTCTGCTTTGGGCCGCTGGAGGTAGAGTACGACTACGCCAGCATCTCGAAGGCAGTGAGCCGCGAGAGTATCGCAGAAGGCCCTATGACTATGTGGCGCTATCACGACTTCCTGCCTGTGGAAGCCGACCGCGCGCTGGACATGGGCACCGGGTTCACTCCCCTGATACACGCCAAGAACCTGGGCCGTCAGCTGGGACTCGAAAACCTGTATATCAAGAACGACAGCGTGAACCCCACCTACTCGTTCAAGGACAGGGTCGTGTCGGTCGCGGCAGGCAAGGCGCTCGAATTTGAGTTCGACACCCTCGCCTGCGCCTCCACCGGCAACCTGATGGGTTCGGTCGCTGCGCACGGCGCGAAGGCCGGTGTCCCCACGATGGTATTCTTCCCCTCCAACTTGGAAAAGGGTAAGGTACTCGGAGCGGGCATCTACGGCGCGACGCTCATAGCGGTGGACGGCACCTACGACCAGGTGAACCGCCTATGCAGCGAGCTCGCCGACAACCATCGCTGGGCCTTCGTCAACGTGAACATGCGCCCATACTACGCCGAGGGCAGCAAGACCCTCGGATACGAGGTTGCCGAACAACTCGGTTGGAAGTCTCCGGACCACTGCGTCGTTCCCGGCGCATCCGGCGAACTCTTCACCAAGATACACAAGGGCCTGACCGAGATGTCAGACGTCGGACTGATAGGCGAGGTGGATACGCACATGCACATCGCGCAGGCCGAGGGCTGCTCTCCCATAGTGCAGGCGTACCATCGGGGGGACGACCAGGTACTTCCGGTGAGACCGGATACAATTGCCAAATCGCTCGCGATAGGCAACCCGGCCTCAGGCCCCTTCGCGCTGAAGACCATCAAGGAGTCGGACGGCTCAGGTGTGATCGCGTATGAGAACGAGGTGGTCGAGGGCATAAAGCTGCTGGCGGAGACCGAGGGCATATTCACTGAGACTGCGGGTGGCGTTGTCATTTCCGGTCTCAAGCGGCTTGTCGAGAACGGGCATATCAAGTCCGACGACGTTACCGTGGCCTATGTTACCGGCAACGGACTAAAGACCATCGAAGTGGTCGAGCCGGTGGTGGAAACCATCACTATTAAGCCTACCTACGGATCGTTCGAAGACGCTATGGCATCGAGGTAGCCGAACCGGCGCAAGGAGAAGGTGATCATGGCCCGAAGGCGCGTAAAGTTCACGTTCCCAACACAGCTTGTCACCGAGCCAATCATCTACGAACTCGGACACAGGTTCAAGATAGTAACGAATATCCGGCGCGCCGACGTTCGCGAGGATATGGGATGGGTAGTGCTGGAACTGGAGGGCGCCGAGGAAGAGGTCGCCAACGGACTCGAATGGGTGGCCAGCGCGGGCGTCCGAGTGGATCCGGTGAGCGGCGACGTTATACAGGGATAGGCTGTGTTGACATCTATCGTCATTCCCGCGAAGGCGGGAACCCCGAAGGGCTCGCCGCTCGGCAATCCAGTGCTCTCAGCCGTCACGCGCCATACCAAAGATACCGAACGCGGGGTAGAACATCCCGCCCGATCCGTCCACAACAGAATTTTGGAGGTCTGATACGACATGGCCATTACGGTCAGGATACCCACCCCGCTTCGCCGCGTAACCGACGGCCAGGACAGAGTAAACGCCGACGGCGCGACGCTCAAGGAGATAATTGACTCCATGGAGGGCCAGTACCCGGGAATCAGGGAGCGCATCTGCGACCCTGACGGCAATCTTCGCAATTTCGTCAACGTTTACGTGAACGGCGAGGACGTGCGATTCATGGACGGGATAGACTCCGCCACCGGCGACGGCGACGAAGTCAGCATAGTTCCCGCGGTCGCCGGCGGACTCTAAGCCGACAGTAGCCAATTATCCGCATAGGCAGGCAACAAATGCGCCTGCCTATCATCACACCTCAGAACGAGGTATAACCCCCGTCCACGGGCAGCGAGACGCCAGTCACGTAATCCGAGGCCGCGCTTGCCAGGAACACCGCCGCGCCGCCCATCTCATCCGGCTCGCCCCAGCGACCGTGAGGTATGCGCGACCTGATGTATTCATAGCGCTCCGTGAACTGGTTTCGGATAGGCGCGGTGAGGTCCGTGTGTATCCATCCGGGCAGTATCGAGTTCACCTGTATGTTGTCTGGGGCCCACGCCACAGCCAGGCTCTTCGTTAGCTGCACCACGCCGCCCTTACTGGCAGAGTAGGCCGCGACCCAGTCCGACCCGAACACGGAGGTCATCGAGCCGATATTGATTATCTTGCCCCCGCCCGCGCTCTTCATAAGAGGATACACCTCGCGCGAGCATAGAAAAGTGCCGTCCAGGTTTATCCCGACCACTTGCTGCCACTCTTCAAGAGAGTAGTCCTGGGGCGGCTTGCGAATGCCTATGCCGGCGTTGTTGACCAGTATCTCGACGACGCCGAACTCCGATACCGCCGCCGACACTCCCTCCGCTACTGAGCTCTCATCCAGAACGTCCATCGCCACGCCAAGCGCGCCGACCCCCAGCGAAGCAATCTCCGCCACGGCCTCATCGGTCTTGGCCTGGTTTCGGGCCGCCACGACTATATTCGCGCCCGCGCCTGCAAGTCCTCTCGCTATCCCCAGCCCTATTCCGCCGTTGCCCCCTGTGACTAACGCCGTTTTGCCGCTCAAGTCGAATATGCCGGACATTTCTACAACCCCTGAACTACCTTTCGAGTCGGGCCATCGGGCCGATGCTCATCCAGAATCGCGAACGTCTCGCTCGCAAGCTCTGCCCCCGACCGCCGCTGCTCTGCGAGCAAGTCGAGCGCGTAATCCGACAGCTTCGGCTTCACTCTCAAGTTCTCCGGCATATATCTCATGCAGCGGCGCATCATAACCTGCGCCGCGCGCTGGGTACGCTCGCTGCATCCGTATGCGTAAACACACATATAGGCAATGCACTTTGTCGTCTCGCGGTAAATGGGCGGAACGCCGCTCGACGAAGGCGGCGTGTGAACGCTGAGAGACTCACTAAGAGGCTCATCCATCTTGTGTGGCAGAGGACGACTGAATTGACGCATCGGGGAGACCTCGGCTCAGAACGCAATTTCTAGACAAAGACTATATCTTTTATGAATAATGCGCAATTCCAGATGAAGGCAAAACTGCGGAAATAAGGTCCCTAAATGCCTTGACAAGGATCCGGAGACTAATCATGAGTCCCCTCTCCCTCTGGGAGAGGGTTAGGGTGAGGGCGATCAGGTTGGGCGCGCCCGCCCCGGGGGGGGGGGGGGGGGGGGGGGGGGGGGGGGGGGGGGGGGCGGGGGGGGGGG
>VXRN01000019.1 GCA_009838465.1 Dehalococcoidia bacterium | reverse complement strand
CCCCACCCCTGGGTTCCCGCCTGCGCGGGAACGACGGTGTTGTGCAGAGGTCTCTCCCCTCCCCGTTTTCACGGGGACATGGTTTTCACGAGGACATGCTTTCGCGGGAATGACTGAATTTCAATTCACCCTCACCATAGCCATCTCCCTCCGGGAGAGGGGATTTCAACATACAAATGACGGTTTCAGACTCAGGACTTTCGGTTGTCGGTTCAGGTTTGGAGTTGGGCTACCATGGCGGCGAGGCGTTCTTCGTCTTCGGGAGTGGATGTTGGGAAGTCGAAGCTGATGGAGGTGGCGTAGTCGCCGTGGGTCTCTTTGAGCTTGGACACTATCTGGTCGTGGGTTCCGACGACGGCGAATGTCTCTAGCATATCGTCGGTAATCTGGTTGGGCATTTCGGGCCACCTGTTGTCCACGGACATGCGGTAGAGCCTGGCGGCGGTGTCCTCCCAGCCGTGCGTGCTCATGACGGACTCGTAGCTCCTAGTCGAGGCGTAGAAGGAGATCTGGCCCTTGACGCCGGCCTTCTTGGATTCGACTTCTTCCTCGGTCTCGCCGGTGATGATGAAGCCGCCTGCGTTTATCTCGATTTCGTCGAGGGAGCGTCCGGCGCGGTCGGCGCCGATCTTGAGGTTGGGGATGATGACTTCCCTGGTGTACTTGGGGGTGCAGAACCCGTGAAGCAGAACGCCGTCGCAGACCTCTCCGGCGACGCGGAGCATGTAGGGGTTGACGGCGGAGATGTACACCTTCACGTCCGGGTTCGGTATAGAGCCCGGGTTGAAGAAGGGCGGCATGAGGTTGAAGTCGTAGTAGTCGCCGTGGAACTGTACGCGCTCCCCTGTCTGCCAGGCGTTCCAGATGTGGCGCAGGGCCTGGATGTACTCACGCATGCGAGGGGCAGGCGGGGTCCAGTTCATGCTGAATCGGCGGACGATGTGACCACGCACCTGGCTGCCGAGTCCAAGTACGAAGCGTCCACCAGACATGGCCTGGAGGTCCCAGCTAAGATAGGCGACGTCCATGGGGCTGCGGGCGAAGGCGAGGGCGATGGACGTTCGCAGCTCGGCGCTCTCGGTATGCTCGGCGGCAATGGCGAGCGGGAGGAACGGGTTGTGGTTTGTCTCGGACGAACTGGTGGTATCGAAGCCGAGACGGTCGGCGCGTCTGGCCGACTCCGCTATCTCAGCCGGGGCATTGCCCGCCAATCGGGTTCCAACTTTCAAGGTATTTCCTCCAGGGTCAATTTTCAATTGGCAATTATCAATTTTCAATTGGGGATTGTCAATTTTGGGTGGTCGGTTTTCGCCCTCACCCCCGTATCGGAGTACGGGGCAGGCTCTAGCCCTCTCCCAGAGGGAGAGGGGATATTCGGCTTGTATTCATGGTTGCTCGCACCATCCCACCCCACCCCTGGATGCCCGCTTTCGCGGGCATGACGGTGAGAGGCGCGGGAATGACTGAGGGGGCTGGGGCACGCACTCAGACCCAGAGCCAGACGCCTTTGCGGGAGTGCTCGGTGAGGCCGTTGATGGCCCAGACGAGGGCGTCCATGCGGTCGGGAGAGTCGGAGGACTGGGGAGTCCAGCCGCACATCTGGTCCTCGAGCTGGTCGAACTCGCCGACATGGTGGGCGCGGCCCTGTTCGTAGATGGCAGAGACGGGTTCTGCGCGGGCGCGCTTGCCCTGGGTAGCGTGGACTCCCTCGAACCGGATTAGCTGGCCGCCGGGCGCGTGCCGCAGTACAGTCTCTATGAGCGCTCCGCCCTGGTTGGTCTCCCCTGTGATGAAGTCGGCTTCGTGCTTGTGGAAGAGTTCGACGGCTCGCTTGGCCCATGCGTCGGGAGTCATCACGCCTGAGGCGTCCTCGAGTACCCAGTAATGTTTCTCGTGGTCGGGGGTGAGTCCGTTGGGTGCCCAGTAGCGCTTGTCGTGATCGAGCGCGCGTCCGTCGTCGCTTATGCCTGCCACGATGATCCCTGTCTCGTCGCTCCTGTTGGGATCGAAGGTCACCGCAGGGTCTATGGCGACTGCCTTCATGTACATATCTTGTAAGTCGGAACCGGTTTGCATCCTGTGGTCGTCTATCCACTCACGCTTCCACAGGGCGCCGTCGGCCTCTTTGAGAAGCTGGGCGTAGATCTCCTGCTGTCCGGTGTTGGTTCCCTCGTAGCGTCCGGCGATGGCCTGGATGAATCCGGGAGGCAGGTTCTGAGAGTTGTCGTAGGACGATCCTTCTGTGATTTCCACGTCGGCTCTCGTGGCGAGTTCTCTGAGCAGTTCGATGGGCTTGGGTGTGGTGGTCACGACGCACTTGGGGTTCGTGCCGAGCCTGAGACCGAAGGCGAGGTTGTCCCAGGTGAGTCTTGGGTACTGCCATGAGGCGAGTTCGTCGCACCATGCGGCATCGAACTGTGGACCTCTGAGCTGGTCGGGTTCGTAGCTTGAGAAGGCGAATGCCATGGCTCCGTTGGGCCATGTGAGTCTTCTCTTGGAGGACTCCCATGTGGGCATGTTCCAGGGAGGGCATACGGAGAGTATGCCTGAGTCTCCCTGTATCATGATGTCTCGGACCTCGTGTGGAGTTCTTGCGACGAGGGCAATTCTGCGTGACGCGCCTGATTCGACGCGAGCTCGTACCCACTCGGCGCCTGTGCGGGTCTTGCCGAAGCCGCGTCCTGCGAGAAGCAGCCAGATACGCCACGCCTCATCGGACGGCATCTGGTTCTTCCTCGCCCAGAGCGGCCAGTGGAACTTGACCCGCGAGACAAGTTCCGGCGGCAAGCCGTTGCTGGCCCCTTCAAATGCAGCCTGCCTCAGCGAGCGTGGGACTGTCTTCAGTTTTTCGATAATCGAGTTGGCACTAACCGTCGTCATAGTTGTCATGGTCTTTCCTGGTTGGTATCTTCACGCCGGACTCTCTCCAGATTCTCTGTTTTTCCACGGCCTCGTGGAAGAGGGCGGCGCCTATCCTGGCGTGTTCTTCAGTGATTTCGGGTTCGGGATGACTGTCAATGATGTCCCACATCGAATAATCTATTTGTCTGTCGGAGGATTCCTCCTCATACTCTGAAGGGTCCGCCTCCTCGGCTAACTTGTCGATCTTATCGAGAAATTCCTGTATCTGGGCATGTTCTTCAGGGGTGTAGGCATAGTTAGACTCGGTATCGGCGTCTTCGGTTGCGGGTTCGGGGCGCACTTCGGGTATGGCGTAGCCTGGGTCTTGCTGGGTTCCCGCCTTCGTGGGAACGACGGTGGAAGTTGCATGGGCGCACTCGTAGTCGAAACCGCGCTTGAGCAGTTCTCTGCCAGCGGCTATGCGGTGGTGGGGCTTGAAGCCGTCGTCGTTTCTGAGGCCGTCCATGACATCCGCGTAGAGCCTTATGACGGATCTACCGCCGTCGGTGAGTTCTCTTGCATATTGGGCGAGTTCGTGACGCGCTTGTTCCATCTCAGGGTCCAGCGCGGGGCGGCGGGACCTGGGGGCGCGGCGGGCGATGGTGGCGTCGCCGGCGCGGATGTAGTCGTCGAATTCGGTTAATCCGACCTTGATGAGTTCTTTGGCGGCGTCCATGCGGTGGTTGGGTTTGAAGCCCTGGTGGTCGAGTTCACCCTCGGCGACCTGCACAAAGAAGCGGACGACGCGTCTTCCGCCGTCTGTTTCTTCTGCGACTATGTCGGCCAGTCGCTGCTGTGGGGTGAGTTCGTCGCACATTTTTCTTTTAGTCCTTAGCTATTAGTCTATGGTTCTCATAAGAATCAGCGCCCAGCAATAGCTGGGCGCGTGAACCCGCCCCCAAACC
>VXRN01000052.1 GCA_009838465.1 Dehalococcoidia bacterium | reverse complement strand
GCCAGCGACCTCTCTACGCTGCTCCGAGAGCCGTTCTTCCGCAGCCTGCTAGGGTTTCTGGGTGTTCCCCGCAGTAGCTTGGCTCGAGCACAGACGCTCTACGGGCCCGGTTTTGCCGTGCTCGACCCCGGATTCGTGCTTTCGGGTCGTATCCGTCTGGTTGGCGCAGCTGCAGAATCAGCGCGGGAAGGCTATGAACACCATTGTCACCCGGCGATCGCGGCACCGATACTGAGCGAAACATACCTCCTGGCAGCCCTACTGATCGACGCCGTTCTGACCCCGGAGATTACTCTGTACCCGGTCGGACGGTACATATCACATCTTGTCAATAACTACGGAGAGCTGGGTATGTACGTGGCTGTATTGGAGGCACAATGCTTTCTCACTTCATCCAACCATCTCTCATACCAGTACCAGGTGCCAGCGACTAGGACTCCATATCCTTTCCCTGGGTTCTTTGCATCCAGCTTCTTCCAGAGGAGTGTGTGGTGATGCATATTGAATCCTGTATACCCCTCTTCACGCATCAGTGACACAATCTCGCCGGGCAACTTCTTGGGACGTTCTACTTCCTTCAGCATTATCTGATGGTATTCTCTTTTGATGGCTTTACCAAGCTCTGAGTCTGCCCGCACAAATTCGATCACTTCATCAGCTTGCGCTTCCTTATTCGTAACTATCGGGATGAACAGGAACCTACGACGGAAATAAGGTGAGCTAATCTCGTCGTCAGACAGCTCCGCATCGAAGTCGCGAATGTAAGTCGCCACATTGGATGGCAACGGCTCCACCGCTTCCTCAGAAGTGTCGGCTAGGCTGAGATCTCGGAACTGAAGTGTGAAGGCTGCCATTGCTCCAAGTGAGTGGTGTTGCCCAAACAGTTCGCAGATGTAACGCTCGTAGTTGAGGCAGCATGCGAGGTATCTGCTCGAAAAGCGAGTGTCGGCTCCGGCAGACATGTGATGTTCAATCTCATGACGTAACCCGATTAAGAACCGCAAGTTGCTCTTCGTTGGACTATCCAGGGGACACTCTTTTTCATTAAGGCAGTGCTCAAGCTCCCAATACTTGAAGGCCCCCGACTTGGTACGGGCAAATCTCCGTCGTTTAGAACCGGCATTGGATGTGTAGTGCCGATACTCCACACCTTCCTGCCGATAATAGGCATGGAGCATATAAGTCCATGCAATAACCATTAGTACAATGAACGTTTCGGCTCTGAAAGTGGTAACTGGATTGTTGAAGGTTTGGACAGCATTCAGTGCAGCCTCACGAGACTTGTTGAGCAACTTGCCCTTGATTGAAGGGCCTCGTCTTCTAGCCATCTTGCCACGCTCCGAAATCTGTCTCATGAGAGACCACACCTCCGCATTCGGAACACACTATTACATAATAACCGGCCTGCATATAGGTGTATAAAGGTGCAATATGCGTGATAGAATATCCGAAGTCATCCGTAATCAAGGGAGATCCTCACATGGTCGCCAATCCCCTTCCCGAAGTCTTCCACTACCCCCTGGAGGTCGACGACAAGCTCGCCGAGCTAGACCTGAGCCAGGCCCTCCTGTGGAGCGCGCTGCGCAGGGGCCTGGACTATAAGTGCAGGCTCACCAGATACCACACCAACGCCATCCGGGGGCTGGGCGTCTGGGACGCGATCAACGTGGGCCTGGGAGAGACGCTTCAGCGACTCGGCTGGAACAGAAAGGAGCCGGGCAACTTCGCGATAACGGTGCACCCCGAGGAGAAGCTGTGTATCGCGGTCATGTCGGGGAACGCCGCCACGGGCAGCGTCGAACTTCCGTCCAGCAACAGCACCCCTCTGCAGACGGGAAGCCGCAGCCGGACGCGCGAGGCTGTAATCAACAACCGGGTGGCGCTGGGTCTTCAGAGACACTTCTTCCAGATGATGCCCTCATGGGAGCAGCCGGTCCCGACTTACTTCCTGCTGCACCGCATCGACGCAGACGCGGGCGAGATTCGGGCCGAGCTCTCGCTTCCCACCTTTCTGCCGGACAGATACATCACGGACTGGCACACCCGCATCATACTGACGCCGCCCGAGCGCCAGATGGTCGCGATGCCTTACATCGAGCCTTACTACGAAGACCCCGGGGACGAGATCGACGTTCCGGTCGTTGAGATAGAGTAGGCACGCCGTGAGCGCGATGCGCGACAGCCAGTTCAACAGGGCCCGCCTCGACCTGGCGCGCAGGCGGCGCGGGATGACGAAGAGGGCGCTCGCCGGGGCAGCAGGCATATCCATACGGAGCCTGGCCGGGTACTTCAGGGACGAGCGAGAGCCAGAGCAGGCTACTGCGGTCCGGTTCGCCGAGATACTCAGGTTCCCTGTCGGATTCTTCTACGGGCCGACGCTCGACGAGGTCTCGCAGGAGGGGCCGAGCTTCCGCGCGCTGAGCAAGATGACCGCCAGGCAGCGCGACCAGGCAACCGCCGGGGGCACGCTGGGCGTCTACCTGTGCGACTGGATAGAGCGCAGGTTTCGTCTTCCGGAGCCGGACATCCCCCAGTACGAGTACGCCGATCCGGAGATCGCCTCGATGGAGTTGCGCGCGCGCTGGGGCCTGGGAGCGCGTCCGATAAGGCAGGTCGTGCCGCTGTTGGAGCTGCACGGCGTCCGGGTGTTCTCGCTGGCAGAGGACACGCTGAGCGTCGACGCCTACTCCGTGTGGCGGGAAGAGACGCCCTACATATTCCTAAACACACAGAAGTCGGCCGAGCGCAGTAGGATGGACGCCGCTCACGAGCTGGGACACCTGGTACTCCACTCCAGGGGCGGCATCCAGCGAAACCGGCAGGCTGAGCGGGAGGCGCAGCAGTTCGGAGCCTCCTTCCTGATGCCGCGGGCGAGCGTCGGCTCAACCGTGCGCCGGGGCATGAGCCTTGAGGAGATCGTCAGGGCGAAGCATCACTGGACGGTGTCGGTCGCCGGGCTGACCTACCGGCTGCACGAGCTTGGTCTTCTGACCAGGTACGAGTACAGCCAGCGATTCATAGAGATCGGCCGCCTCAACTACCGGACCGAGGAGCCGGAGCCCGCCCCAAGAGAGCGGTCCCAAGTGCTGGAGAAGGTGTTCGGCCGTCTCAAGGAGCGGGGTATATCGGTGGCGCAGGTGGCGGACGAACTGTCCATACACCGTGACGAGGTGGGCAAGTTGCTCATAGGTCTGGTGGGATTCCCGGTCGCGCTGGAATCGTGAATCGCGACGATGTGGCACGGCGTGGAACTGCTGGGTGGCCCAATGTTCGCCCACCCTTGGCACATGGTATTGTGGGAATCAGTCAATACCCAATTGCTGCTTGATAAGGGAAGTTGCCAGGGCCCGTATTACTTCAAGCGAAGCTTCCCCGCCAACAGCGAGGAGCCTTGTCTTAACCTTGGACAGAATACCGTCATCCCGGATCGAGTCTAGGAAGTCGTGGCCCGAGTTGGTCAATCGGGATATGTATATCTCAGTGTTACTTGCCCGCCGGACTCCTGCAAAATGGTAGTTCTCTTTAATGAACTCAGCGTCGTGCAACAACAAGGCGTTGTGATATTTCTCAGGACTTGCGTTGCAGGTGTCTTCCTGTGAGAGTTCTACGCCGTGCATCAACTCCAGGTCCGTGGGCGTAGAATTGTATATCTTGAGGGATCCTTTGTAATGGGGACGATTTTCCAAGTCCAGCATAATCTCTCTCATCAAGTCCAAGTCGCGCTTCATCACTTTCTCCCCGGAGTTTCAAACTCAAAGCTATTCTATATGTTCCAAGTTTGCCATGGGTTGAAGTCGTCTGACGCGGGAGGGTCCGTCGTCAGTGACCCTTTTGATGATCCTGAGTGGGTAGTCAAGTGAGACATACTTGTCAAGGTTGACAAAGGCGAGCATGGAGGTCACGTCAAGTGGTGTGTAAACAGCATCAGGCGGCGCTTGTCGGCATCCTGTCAGGCTAAGTGGAAAGTTAGCGTTTCAGCCCTTATGTCCACGTCAGTGGTACGCCAACCTGCCTTATACCAGGCGGTCGATGCACGTCTAGTCTGACGTAGATTGTCCCAGAACAGTGGCTGAGTGCGGGCAGAATTGGGTAAGGGAGCTTCGATGATGGATTCGATGTCTTGGAAAGTCGTCTGCCAGTATTTGTGCCCTTCTCTGCCTTTATCGACAAGGAAGTTGTATAACGGCACGTATCTGATGGGTATTCCTTCCACATTGGGCATTGTCAACTCCTAACTTTACATAATGAATATAGGGGACTCTAGCGAGGCAGCGGGGCGACGGTCAGGCAGGCCAACCGCTGAGCGGGACAAACGGGGCAAGTGTGAACTCCATCAGCGCACTATCCTCAAGAACCTCGGCGAATCGTTCCCGGCCCTCGTCGGAGCGGTAATCGGGGGGAGTCTCGGATAGAACCGTCCTTGTTCAGGTAAAGGTGAGACACGGAACGAAAGTCGGTCAGGTGGAGATTATACACCCGTTCTGAGAGTGGCGGTTGAGATCCGCTTTTGTCCGCATCCTATAAACCGTGAGCCTGCCTTACGAGCCTGATCACTCCGTGGACGTGCTCTGCGCCCATGACATAAGTACTCCATGGGTTCTCTGTGGAGCCGATGATGGCGCGGTTATTGCTGCGAACGAATTCATACAGTTTGCCATTACAGAGCCAGAATCGCTCATTCTCAAGTGCGCCGATCCTTATACGAAACTCCAAGTCATTGGGCTGAACGTAGATTGACACGCCGTGGAGGAGTGGTGGTATCCCTGTCTCCAAATCCTTAAGCTGGAATCGCTCGACGCCGCTTCTATGCGGCGTGTGTTTCTCGAAAAGCCCACTTTCTTCCAAGGATTGTCGTATCCGTGCCATCATTGCACCCCCTGTTGTTTGAATAAGCGGATCCTATGGGTGGCATTCACCGCCGTCAAGGGACGTGACATAATCGCCTCTAGTCCGAACACCCGGATGCTAGTTAGCTAACTGAGTACATGCTTAGCTAGCGGCCCCCTAAGTTCGGACATTGGGAGGGATACACGAGGGATAAGAAACTCGAGCCAGTGAAGTGGGGTATAGTCGACCAGTTTGCTCGCTGGGCTACGCGATAGGTAGGCTCGTAGTCAGTCCTATTAATTGTCAAGATAATAGTACCCACTTTACATATTGAACATAGTACGAATCTTCCGGCTCATGCTGGTGCCGGCGATATGGAATTTTCCCCACGAGCCGATTTCAGATCCTGACGACTTCGCTTCGGCCCGGGCCTCCCCTGGGAACTGCCTGACATCCGCAGCGTGTGGGATTGCCCATCACCAAGAGATCACATCAATGCCTGCGGCTTTCGCAAACACAATCTTCCCTAAAACTCCTTACCATCATGGGCATTCCATTGGAGCGAGGATGAGCTCCATAAGGGAACTGTCCTCCAGGACCTCGGCTAGGCGATCCCGGCCCTCGTCGGATCGGTAGTCGGGGGCTGGAGAATCTCTGACTGAACCATCCCTGTTCAGGTGCAGGTTGGACCCCGAACGCAGATCCGTCAGAATGACGGGCGCTACCCATGTGGCGGGAGGAACCGGCGGGCAGATGGGTATTTGCCACACGTGTATGTCTCCATCGACAACCCGCGTGTTCGTGCCGAAGTTCATCGGTGTCTGGATTCTTCTCTGCTCATCGGTGGGAGTGGGCGCAGGAGGCGCTGTGGGTGCAGGAAGAGGTGTCGCAGGAGGAATCGGGGTGGATGGCACCCGGGTATCCGAACAAGCGATGACCACCACCAGCAATAGACTGCCGACGAGCAAGGCGGCGGCCCCAGAGTTCCCAGGTGACTCCATGAATTCTCTTGCGAAAGATTCATGTCTGCGTCGCGTATTTCCGAAGTCCATTATGACCCCGCTTCCCGGTAAGAGGGGACTGAAGACGGCATTGTGTTTCACCAAATCATTGTCGCACAGAGATGCCATGCAGTGGACGATCAAGATTGGCCATTTGCAAGCCCAATTTATAGAGGTGACGGTCATGGCTGCCTCACAAGAGTGTAATCTAGGGACTGAAGCTCCCCAGCATGGTCTCTATATCCTGCGCTCGCGCCTGAATGCTGGCGCCACAGACTGAACCTGCCAGGACTACGCTGAACTCCTGACCGTCGTGGGCAGCAATCAGGACACGTTCGATCACGTCGATGTCGCAATACTGGGACGACTCATGGCCGTAGTAGCGTATCCAGTAAGAGTCTCGTTCCAGTTCGAATGACGTCACCTCCGTCTGATCCCATCCCTGCGTCCACTGTTCCCACTTTCGACGCTGTGCCTCGGCTATCTGCGCAAGTTGATGCTCAGAGTCACCACCAGCGGCAAGGCGGCTGTACTCAATACGAATCGTGGACGATGGTCCGGACACAACCGTTCTGTAGGCATCCTGGGATTCGACTTTCCAGTCCGGCAAGAGGTCGATGCTGTAGCCGAACGTCGGGTGTACAAACTCGACCCCCTCTTCATTCAACCAGGGCAGGACAACACCGGAACTGGTAACGTATCGCACATACCCCGGTACTTCCGTTGCCGCCGGGGTCAGAACGCCGTAGAACTCTTCCAGAAACTCCATAACCCCGCTTGGAAAATGCTCCAGATGCCGTCTGGGTATGCTGCCATCTATTGAAAAGTAAACCTCGGACAGTCCGGCAAAGAACTCGTCCGTGTTTATCATGAGTCCCTCCCCGTATCCCATCTCCAATGAATCGGTGAGAAACTCCTCCAAAGCCGCGTGGTCCTCTCCTGTAAAGCACAGATTCATCAGATGGTGCGCGAACTCGTGAACCGCCACCTCATAACGACGGTAGGGATAGCTGGAATCCTGAATCAGGGCCCACTCAGACACCGCCGTAACAGGATTTGAGCGTGTGGGTCCGAGACCGTCTATCTGCAGCGGGTCGTCGTACGCCTGTCCCCAGTGGTCGCTCTTGCCCTTCAGATATGCGAATTCAGGAAGGTCTGTGACAGGAAACTGCTTCGGAAATATCGCGAACGAAGAATACCATTCGTCCTCTATGCATTCCGCGATGTCTCGCCGTCCATCGATCATGGCGTCGACTATCTTCGCCCCCTCCTGTAATGCCGCGGGATCCACATTACGGGGAGCCTTGATGGTGACTCCCCGCGTAGTAGCGAACTGCGTGTAGTAGGTGGAAGGGACCTCGATGACACGGAAACTCTCCAGCGACTCTCTCCTAGCGTGATCGAGTCGCCCGTCCAACTCCCAGTCGCATGCCTGGTGGAGGACCCTGAATCCCCGGTTGAACCCTGGCAGAGAGGACCCCAAGGCAATCGCCTCAGCCACGTCGACCACGCAGTATCTTGGTTCTTCGTGTACGCGGTACTCGAGGATATAGGACTCATGGTCCCCAGACAGCCTCTTCTCGAAGGACGTTATCTCGAACAGCGATGCTGTAGGCCACCACTCCTGTCTCAGATTGTCCCTCACCGACTCGGCGAACTGATCGAGCGTCGTCTGGCTGGTTAGATCGACGCTCTTGATGTACAGCCTGCCCCCCGGGATGCTTCGTATGTAACCCTCTTCTTCAACCCATCCATCGGGTATGTCGATGGTGTAGCCATAATCTTCACTCCGCGTCACGATCGGGTATATGGGCGTCGGGGTTGGAGCGGGCGTGTATGTGGCCATGGGCGTAGCTGTGTAGGTAGCAGTCGGAACGGGCGTTGGCGTGGGTATGACAGTCGGGCTGGGCAGCGGTGTAACCGTGGCTACCGGCGCTGCCGTGTTGGTTGGAATGGGCAGCGGTGTGTCCGTAGGGGTCGGCGTGAGCGTTCCGGTTGGCGTAGCCGAAACCGTGGGGATGGCAGTGGGTGTGTCAGGAGCAGCAGGCTCTGGGACATACGTGGGAATCGGTGTCTTGGCGGGAACAGGTGCGGCGGTCGCTGTTGGCTCCGCCGTGAGAGTCGCGGTTGCCGTGGGACTGAGAGTATCGTCTGTCAGCGGCATATCCTTTGCCACCCTGACAGTACTCCCGACATCAGGCTCTTGCGAGCAGCCGGCGAATATAGTGAACAACAGGGCCGCGAGGACAGGGACGAGCCCTATCAGAATGTTCGCGTCCCGCGCCTTTATCATGTGCGGCGTACCAATAGACTCGGATAATGTATGCAGCTTTACTGCTTCCCTGCGCTCTTCAGTATTGGATGTGTCCAAGAGGCGAACTCATTCCATTGGCCACGACTTCCCACTCGAAGAAGTCCCTGTTGTCCGCACGATGCACGAACACTCGCTCGAATCCTTCGATCAAGTCAGGCCCCGCCTCATTCGCGACTAGGAACTGGTACAGGTCCCGGTGCGTTTCATGAACAACCGGCTGACCGAGAAATTCGGCAAAGGCGGACCTGAATGTACTGAACTCGGCGCATGAGTAGAGGTAGTTGCCCTGCTCGACGCTGCGACTCACCATGTTGTTTCTGGAATACTCATATCGCTTTCTGCGCAGGTCTATGCGGTCGATAAGGGCATCCTCCAATTCGTCATTGGCCGCGAACAGTCGGTGATACTGTGTCTCCGGGTGAGTCTCAATATACTTTTCATGGGTCCAGTCGTCCATGGTGTACCCCCCCATTGTTGATGTCGGACGCCACGTAATACATCGAATACCGGCAGAAGTTTGCCAGATCGTCAAAACTGCCCTTGGCGCATGGTCCTCCCATATCTATTACGCCCAACGGCCGTCCCAGGGAACCAGTCCATGATTCCAAGAAGGCACTGGCGTCCCTGTGCGCCAGTTGCCCTGCAAACAGATTTCCCCCCGGTCCGCCATGCCCGCTGTACATGAAGTGATGCTCCGAAAGGGGATGGCGACTCACCAGTATATCAGCGAAGTCCTCGAAGGCTGTCCTCAGGAAGAGGGTCCTCTGCCAAGTATATGCTTCCGGCATTTCGGAGTATTTCTTAATGGCGAACTGCTCTCTGTAGGCTATCATCTCAGCGTCTGTCATATCCTCATTCATTATGTCTACCAGAGGATCAAAGTCATTGGGAAATGCGTACAGATGAACCGAATCGGTCTCCTCCCAGATAGCTGCCTCGTAATACTTGAGGGTTCCACTCTCCTTCGGCTCGGCGGCCGCAGTCCAGCCGCTGGTGCTCGCATAGGCCATCCAATCTTCCGTTACTCGCACAACCCTGAGCATGACGTGCTTCGGTTTGGCCTGCGGGGAAGCCGGAATGGGTGTGGGCGTCGCGTTGGCGGTGGGCACCGCTGTAGGCGTCGGCGAGGGCGTTGCGGTGGCCGTTGGCATAGGCGCATTCGTAGGAGTCGGGATGGCTGTGGGGACTGGCGTGGGCGTGTTTGTGGGTGAGGGCGTGGCTGTGGCAGTCGGTTCCTGCGTGGGCGTCGCGGTCGCTGCAGGTACGGGTGAAGGTGTGTGTGTCGGTGTGTTCGTGGGTTCCGGAGTTTGTGTGCTGGCCGGACTGGGCGTTGGAGTGTAAGTAGGCAAGGGTGTCGGTGTTACTGTCGGACTGGGAGTGAGGTTAGGCGCCGGCGTTGGTGTGTTCGTGGCGGTTGGTTCAGGGGTGGGTACGGGAGTTGGCGTAGATGTGATCGTCCCGTCCTGAAGAGACGCCGCCAGTGGCTCGGCTGTAAGGGTTGGCCCCGGGATGCTCTCGGTCAGAGGCATCTCCTGGTTCACCTCGGAATCTCTGGAGCATCCGACCGCCATCGCGAGCAGAATGGCCGCGATGGCGGAGGCAAGCCACGTCAGAGTTCTCACGTCTTGCAACATGATGTCTCGAGGCACCTTCCTCTGTCCCCTGGATGTGAGTCGAAGAGAATTATACATGCCACTACCCGTTCCGTGTCCCCGTGACCAGCCTGACCACCGCTTCACGAATCCATCGTCAGCGCTGCCTGGCACCGAAAGCGAAAAGAGGAGCTCACGGTATGAACGCTACCCGAGAGCGCAGTCTCATGGTCAGTCCTTACCGTCCACCGACTCAGCTTCTGACGTTCAGCGTGAGTGCGCGCGCGACCCCCTGGCTGCCTTCAGTGTTGTCGTGGACCCGGATAGTGAATTCGAACGTCCCGGATTCCCGGGGTGTGCCGGATATGGTTCCGGTGAAGGAGTCGAGAGACAAGCCTTCAGGCAGCGATCCCGAATCTACTGTCCAGTAGTAAGCGGGAGTCCCTCCGACGGCGCTCAATGTGTGGATGTACTCCGAGCCCACGTCTCCGTCCATCAGCAGTACGTCGGAAATGGACAGATTTCGGAACGGAGACGTGTCCCGAAGCACGTAGCCCACAGCCTGCGCGATCAGCAAGTCCAGTTTAGTCACCAGTGGGCGTCCACGGGGTACTTCACCGCGAAACTCTCTGCCATAACCGCCTCGTCCGCTCGCGGGGTCAACCGTTCCCTCATCAAGGTGACTGGTACGGTCCATGCCGGGATATGACCCATAGTAGGCCTTCACTTCGGCATCGCGTATTTCTCCCGCCTCGTAGAACACCGCCCATCCGTCGTGGCCATCCGTAAAGGCCAGGGCGTGCCATCCTTCGTGGAGGGTGCCAGCGTAAAGGTCACGCGGGGCGTGACTATGGTTGTGAGCCTGCCACCACTTATCCCAGACCACCCAGCGACGCGGATTATCGGGGTTGAAGACCATGCTGCCCGAGCGCTTCATTGACAGCTCCACCCCGTCGGACGACTGATTGAGTCCGCGGGGCGATGGTCCGGCGGATGCCGTCTTATATCTATATCCATATACATGCAGAAGATAGCCGGTGTAAGTGACTGCGTTAGTGACGGTTCTGCCACTGACATAACCACCCGGGTCCCATATCCACATCTGTTCCTGACTTGTTTGAACCTCGTCCAGATCCATATCCCCTATGAAGTATGCGATGTCGTCCAAACCCTGTTGAATGGCCGCTCTGGCTGCAGGATCCCCGAACATGCCCGTCTCGTCATGTCGGAAGTCGGCGGTGGCGCTGAACTCTAGGGGCCGGTCGGTGTCCTGGTCTATAACGTGCATGTCCATCGTTAGAGTGTGCATCCGGCCCTGGAAATCCATGTATCGAATCGTCAGGGTATGCTTCTCATCCGACGTGTCCCGGTCCGGGAATATCGAGACACGGAACTCTATCGGCTTTGCCGGCTCTTCCGAGACCAGGCCCTTGGACGGCCCACTCGCTCCGACCGAGCTGGGCAGATCGAAGTACAGCCTCGGCTCGCTCGAACTCAGGGTCGCCACTGGGCCTGGCAGTTCGACGGAGTACCTGATTGCCGGGTTGGCGATATGACCTTCCCAGTCGACCAGAACTATCCCCATTTCGTTCACTGACCTGCCAAAGATGTCCCGGACAACGATTCCACCGCCCTCAGTCCCGGGAGCAGAGGGATCAGACGGACAGTCTGGGCCCTGTCGATCGCGTATCTCGCGAATCCATCCCTGGAAGCTCTCATCGATTGGGGCGCATACACCCATGCCTGAGAAGCGCAGCCTGTCGAGATTTTCAATCTTTGTCAGGGACCTTGGGAGTAACCCAAACAGCCCGGCGTTGTCGTAGATGTAAAGATCTCTTAGGTTGGAAAGGTTACCTATCTCGGACGGAATCGGACCGCTGAGGTCATTCTCGTAGAGGTTCAGGGTTCGCAAGCTGTAGAGATTGCCCACCTCGGTAGGGATAGGACCGCTCAACTCGTTGCGGCTGATGTCCAGTATTTCCAGATTGGACAGGCTGCTCAGTTCGGACGGAATCGGACCGCTCAGAAGGTTGCGGCGCAGGTTCAGCCACCGCAGATTAGACAGGTTCCCCAGTGAAGGCAGTAGAGGTCCATTCAATAGATTCCCGCTGAGGTACAGGCCGGTCACGCGTCCGTCGGCGTCAGTTGTTACGCCACTCCATGTCCTCATCGGCTTGTCGCTCAACCAGTTCGTTGCGTCGTACCAGTCCGTTCCTTCTGTTTCCTCGTAGAGTGCGACCAGGACGGCGCGGTCTGCCGGCGAGTCCACGGGCGCGCAGCTGCTGCCTTCCAGGACCGCGATTCCCAGCAGCCATCCCTGGAATTCCTCGTCGACGGGCGCGCAGAGATCCGGGTTGTTGTGGAAGTCGAAGTCCGCCAGCCTGGACTGCGCAGTGAACTCCTGGGGAATCATGCCAGTGAACCCGTTGTTGTCCAGTCTTATCCATAGCAGGTTGGTAAGGTTGCCCAGTTCCGAGGGGATTGACCCTGTCAGCTCGTTGCCCCATATCCAAAACCCCGTGAGGTTGTTCAGCTTGCCCAGTGCGGGTGGGATCGACCCGCTCAAGGCGTTGCCTCCAAGGGATAATCTCGACAGGCTGAAGAGGTTGCCCAGTTCTGGTGGGATCTTCCCACTCAACTCGTTGCTGTCGAGGTTCAGGTATCGCAGTTTGGTGAGGTTGCCCAGTTCTGGCGGAATCGCCCCGCTCAGTTCGTTGCCTATGAGATTGAGTTCGATGACGCGTCCATCCTCATCGGTTGTAACACCGTACCATTCTCCAACCGGCACATCCCTCAGCCAATTGGTGTTACGGTTCCAGTTATCGCCATCCGTCGCGTTGTGCAGAGCTACAAGCGCGGCCCTGTCAGTCTCGGGTGTGCCCGTGTCCTCTGGCTCGGGGATCTGAGTCGATGTCGCGGCGGGTATAAGTGTGGCGGTTGGCTCCGGGGTATTGGTCGCTGTCGCGGCGGGTGTAGGAGTATCCGCCGGTTTTTGCGTACGGGTCGCGGTTGGGGTAGGCGCCGGAGTATTGGTTGGCGTTGGTGAAGCTACTGGTTCCACGGTGCGTGTGACCGCGGCCGTAGGCGTGGGTTCGGGTGTGAACGTCGGTGACGCGGTACTCGTAGGTATGGGCGTGGGCGCGGTAGGCACGGCAGTGGGAGATGCCGTGTTGGTGGGTATTGGAGTAGCCGTGGCGGTCGGTTCCGGTGTGAATGTCACGGTTGGTCCGGGGGAGGGCGTCATGGTCTGTCGAGAGGTTAGGAGTGTCTCCGTCGCCGGAGCAGGACCGGGAGCGCTCGTCGCCGCCCGCGTGACTACTATTGACTGGGTAGTCCTTACAGCTATTGGCGCCTCAGGCTCCCTTGAACAGGCGACAGCCATCGCGAACGCCAAGACAGCGAGGGAAGGAACGAGCCGCAATAGAATGTTCGCATCGTGCGCTCTCGTGATTTGAAGCATCTTCCTCCGTCTCCTAGTCTGAGTCGGGATCATTATACATGCCGCTATCCAGCACATGACTTCGATGGCCGGCGGTGGCCCGGACAGGGAAACCCAGCGTCAGCGTCGCTTCACCCTGGTAACGGCAGTGGAAGCGACGCCTGCGGTCGGACCACTCCAAACGGACTCAGCTTACAATGTTCGGGGTCAGAGCGTAGGCAGCTCCACTGTTTTGTTCAGAATTATCGCGGGCGCGGATGGTGAATTCGAACTTCCCGGACCCCTGCGGTATACCGAACCCTGTACATGAGACTGAGTCGAGAGGCAGCCCATCGAGCAATGTATCTGAATCCGTTGTCCAGTGAACAGTGGCATTCACTCCTGTCGGCGTGCTGCCTCACCCAAAGGCATTGCCGACATTTCAGCAGCCTTCAGCTGGACTCCGGTCATGCCCGACATAAGAATGTTCGGCCACCCGGCCAATCCACTGGCATGATACACTCGACCCTCAATTCCATATCTTTATGGAGAGTACACTTTCCCACTGATGGCTCGCGACAAAGAAACACAAACTTGCCTCGTTTCCAGTCCAGTTCACGCTCTCCTCTCGGCAATGATCCTCCTGGTTCTGTTTGCGTTGTCCTGCGGCAATCCACGGCCTCCGTCAGTCCCTGACACCAAGGCCGTCGCCGTTATCGACACCCCAACCACTTTTCCGACCACGACGCCTGCTCCAACGTCCAGCCCGACCCCATTACCCACTCTCATCCCGACGCCGGCAGATACGATAACACCGACTCACACCCCAACACCGACGGCCACTCACACCCCAAGCCCGACTCCCTCCTTTACACCCACACCCACCTACACTCCAAGTCCGACGCCCACTGATACACCTGCTCCAACCCACACTCCGACTGCTACGAACACGCCTGCTCCAACCCACACTCCGACGCCTACCAATACGCCTACACCTACGCCCACACCCGATCCGCCACCGTTCATTAAGTGGATACAGGGAGACGATGTCCGACCGGAAGAGAGGCAGGCGCTGGAGCGTGGCGTGCAGTTGGTGTACGACTTCGCCAGGTCTATCGATCTGCCCCAACCGCCCGACGAGATCAGGATATACGCTTACCGTAAACCGGAGGACCTCGGACACGCGTGGGCTGAGGAGATGGGATGGAGTGTCGAAGACTCCGTTGAATTCTGGCGCACCTCTCCGCCAAGGGGCGCGCCAGACTCGATATGGGCCAAAGTAGATTACCCTTACTCTGACATAAGGGACGGCCATCTGAGATGGCTGACGCATGTCGCCGCCCATGAGATGGTGCATTCTGCCTATCAGATCGGTCTGCTCGGACTGAACACTGATCATTCCTGGTTCAAGGAGAACCCGCAGTACCACCCGTATTGGCTTGCCGAGGGAATGGCTGATCTGTACGTCCACCTGGCGCTGTCTCACGCCGGGCAGAGGGAGTACCGCCAGAGCCGGTACATGTTCGCCGAGGCAGCCACAACGCTGAACGTGCTCTTCTCTGAAATCGAGGAAAGGATACCCGAGCTGTCGGAAACGGAACCGCGGCAGTGTCTGTACATCTGCGCGGCGGCGGCGGTGGAGTTGCTGGCCTCCCGAGTCGGGCTGCGTGGGCTGACTGACTACCACACCTCGATGCGGCCAGGTTCAACCTAGCGTCAGGCGTTCGAGGACGCCTACGGGATGAGCGTCGATGACTTTTACCGGTGGTTCGAGGAACATGAAGCGGATGACTTCCCTGAGCTTGAGCTGCCGGTGGTTGCAGGCGGCGACGCTCTCGTCCCGGTCGAAGCAGAGATCCCTCCTTCCATAAGATGGGAGACGGGTGATGATGTATCCCATATTGTGAGGGCGACTACGCTGGAAGCCGCCCTGATGATGCACGACTACCTGGACTCGCTGGGCGCGACGGACATGGTCACCCCGGTGAATCTATACGTGTATACCTACGGGGACGATCTGCTGAATGTAATCGCGAGAGAGGAGGGCCTGGGTTCGGAAGCCGCGGCAGAATACTTTCACGAGGGACATCCTGTGACGGGAGGAGTTGGTTGGATGATCATGAACGCCTCTCACCCTTGGTTCTCCGAGGCGACACAGATAGCCCGAATGACCTTCGTCGCCAAGGAGTTGTTCCACAGGTATCAGATTACGATGGGAAGGGCGCACGCCGCCGACCCATTCTGGCTGTACGTGGGCAGCGCGCGTTATCTCGCGAATCGGATTGTGCCTGAGGACTGGATTCTTAACTCCGTGATGGACCCAATCGTCAGGATTTCGTCATATGATGACTTCCGACCGGTACGGGTAGAGAGCGCGAAGCGTGTGGACGAGGAACTGGGTGGCATGGACACATGGGAGAACTGGCATGCGGTCCCGCTTGAGGAAGCCAACAGCTACTCCATACTGGCCGCCGAGTTGCTTGCTGCGCACGCGGGCGAGGCGTCGCTGGTCAGATACTACGTGTTGCTGGGTTCCAATCCCAACTGGAGGGATGCCTTCGAAGAGGCTTTCGGCATTTCCGTCGACGAATTCTACGAACTGTTCAATGAACACAGGGCCGCTGGTTTTCCTGTACAAGTCCAATAGTCATTCGCTTGAGCGGCTACTCCACCGTCCTTCTTATCAATGGGGGCCGACCTCGACTAGGCGTGTACTCCCGCAACTTCCGCAGGCGTGAGTTACTTCGATCACCCAGATGGCAGCAACCTGCGTGCCTGAATGATAATATCTGTCCAATCAGCTTTTTATAACGAACATAGTGTGGCCTTTCCGGCCAATGAACACAATGGGCAGGAACTACTCGCAAATTGTGAACACGCTCGGGTTCTTCAAACTCTCCGAGTGGTCAGAATCCTGAGCCCAGTGAGAATCATCAGGACTGCCGCTACGACCAGAGCCAGCAGCATCCCGAACGGGACGGGTGAATCACCGGTGACAGGAGGGTCAGGCAAGGTGGGCGTGGCTGTCGGCACGGCGGTAGCGGTTGGGACCGGCGTGGCCGTCGGGATCGGTGCGGCTGTCTGAGTGCCAAGGGCCTCACTCACCTGCGTTCTCGCTTTCTCCAGTCCGTCGGCATTCACGTTCAGCGCTATATCTCCGAGCCTTCGAACCTGTGCGACAGCGTTCATGCCACCGTTCTCATCAAAGTCAATCTCGTACAGTACCTCGCTCCACTCCCGACCAACATCGTCCCTTATGCGGAGTGTTATCGCGTCCATCACGTATGCCTGAAGCGCCACCGGAGGTCCGCCCAGATCATCTATTGTGTCCGGACCGACAACAACCGAAATCTCCACAGGGAATATGAACCGCGCTTCAGGCTCCACATCTCCCTCAGCATTGTGGATGGACACCGAGGCGCAGGCGAGTGCATCACCTCCACACTCTTCTGACTCGGCCAGCACCACCTGGTAGGTGCGAGGGCGGGAGGTCTTCGGAAACGTGAGTTTGACGCTTCCGGCGGACAGTTTCACACGCTCGTCCGGCTGTATTACCGTCGCCCCTACGACCGGATCGACGACAACCTTCTCTGTCGCCACAGGGGTTGGCATCGAAGTTGGGGCAGGAGTTGGTACGGACTCCGGGGTCATCGTCGCTGGTGGTTCCACGATGCTCAGTTGGTACGAGATGCGGGAGTAGTAGAAGGCGCTCAGACCCTCGAACCCCGAATCGGTTCCAACGACCAGCCAGACACGGCCCTCTTCGTCCGCGTTCACAGTAAGAGACATGTTCGCGTTGTCGAGTGTCTTGATCCGGTACTCCCTGTCTAGCACGTCGGGGTGAGCCACGTTGCCGATGACGATCATAGATTCGCCTCCCCTGGACTGGTTTCCCTTGTCTATGTTCATCCTGAGGTATTGGTTGTCATCCACGACGGTCACAGGCTCGACCGCGGACGCTCCAGCCTTCACGAAGACGCTCTCACCGGGAGATCCGCCAATACCGAACAATCCGGTCTGCACGTTGGTTGCGAGGTCCACCGAAGCAAATACCTTATATTCCGCACCCGGCCTCAAGCCTTCCACCCGTCTTTTCAGAAACATGAAGAGGTCGTCGCTGCGGTTGTGGCCCTGTACGTAGACACCGCTTCCCTCCAGGCCGTCCGGAAGTGGGCGGTGTGCGTGGTCGAGCTCGTATATGGACTGGTCATAATCGACGGGCAGGTCTGCGAAGCCGACCATCCAGCTCTCGGTGTCGCTGTCGAGGGTGAAAATGAACTCGGTGTCGTTTCCGTCTTCGGCAGCAACCACCAGCGGAATCGACAGGATGGCTGTGACTGCCACGATTGCTATCGTCAATCCGATCGTAGGGTGACAGCCCAGGGCTGAACGTAAGTGCTGCAAGAGGAACTCCGCGTATTGCGATCTCCGGTCGTGTCAAGCGGCCCGTATTTTTCATTGAATCTGATGAGATTGTAAGTCAGTGCGTCTGGCAATGGAAACTCTTGCGGAACGTGTTGGAGGTCGCCGTCCGATAATCCGGAAGCACAAGGAGTGGGCGACAACTGAACTGCGGACTAAGAGCCTCTCTCGGCCGTATGAATGACACGTGTGAACGTCTTTCCCCATTAAACCCGAAGCACGAACTGTACTGGCTCTCACAGCAATCGAATCAGTGCCAGCAGATCGCCGTGCCGTTTTCTCTCAGGGCGCAGACGGTAGAGTCCCACCTCGTGCCTGCGTCGATGTCCTTGAACTTCTTACCGTCCAGGGGCGATGGTTGTCTTCCAAAATCGTCTCCCCAGCATACAGCCGTCCCGTCTTGTCTGAGGCCGCAGGCCCTGTTGAATCCCACACCGATGTCAGTGAACTTATCTCCGGCTGGCGGTGTAGATTCGCTCACATCATCGCTGCCCCAGCATACAGCCGTTCCGTTTTCACTTAGGGCACAGGCGTGATGTCTACCCACGCTGACGGAACTGAAGCCACCTTCCTGTGATTCATCTGGCGTCTCTCCCAGGCAGAACACGCCGCCATTGATTTGGACTCCACAGAGCATCGAAATTTCGCCAGCCTCAATGTCCTTGAATCTCAAGGAGAGGAACATTTCCCGCGTTGGCTGATCGAATATATCGTATCCCCAGCACACGGGCGCGCCATCCCGCGTCAACGCGCAGGAATATCCGAACCCCGAGCTGATATCCATGAACTTCTCGCCCGTCGGGGGCGAGGACTGACCTTCAACATCGCCACCCCAACACACCGCCGTTCCATCCTCCCTGAGAGCGCAGGTGTGATCGAATCCCGCACTTAAGTGGGTGAACTTTTCCTCCGGTGGGGGCGAAGACTGACCTTGCGCGTTGCTTCCCCAGCAAACGGCAGTGCCGTCCCGTCTGAGGCCGCATGCATGATCCTGGCCTACGCTCATAGCTGTGAGTATCCCTTCCGGCGGGTCGGTAATGCCCCGCGTCTTCTCAGAGCAGACGTATTCTACCCGTACCGTTCCATCCCTGAAGGAGCCTTCTCCGCGTCGCAGTCCACAGTGATCCGGAATTCTTATTTCCTGGACCAGATTGTCGATATCCGCGCTGACATCCGCTCGGCTGAAGCCGATGTTCCTATGGATGTAGAGCCTGAACGCAGGAAGGAATATACCCCAGTTGCCGCGGGATATGATCGACCGCTCTGCGTTTCCATCCAGGTAGATGCCGTCAATGTGCTTCACCGCGGGCATATTCAGCGCCCTGAACTGCGACAACAGTCGCTCCCCCTTGTCCTGTCCCCCGGACTCATATACGAGGAACGTTGCCCACACCGGAGGGACATAGGGGTTTTCGGGAAAGATATACTCAAGAAATGGAATCATGGTCTCTTCCCAGCTGTTCAGGAAGTGATAGTATCTCTTGCGGTCCCAGTCCACGATCCCCTTGACCGCCTCCAGACACTGCTCCATTCCCCTGCCGGTCTCCACGCCGCCTGTCGCCCTCATCGCGTGTGTGAAAGGGCTCAGGACTTCTCCTGCGTTCACCAGGAGACCAGGATCATCTGGTATCCTGCTCCTGTCCACGCCGTGCGCGGCTGCGCCCTCCCTCGCGGAAGCCAGCAGTTCCTCTGTGACCCGGACAGAGTGGGTGAAAGTAGGCATCGATCCGCTGTAGGCCAGCCGTCTGGAACCACCCGGCATCATGACTCCCAGGGAGAGCAGTTCTTCCTCCGAGAAATCGTTCAGGTCACAGGGGCTGAGGTGGTCGGCCTGGACGGTGGCGTGATGGACCAGGTTCAGCAGTTTGGTCCTTTCAAAAATCGGGTTTGGAGAGCCGTGGGATGAGCCTGCAACGGCAGTAAGGTATTGCTCTCTGCTGTCGTAGCTCTGGCCTTTGCAGTACACGCAGCTGCCGGCAGATACCCCGAAATCCTCCAGGGCCCTAGTCATCATGGCCCCTTCGGCCCCTGGGTCGGCCAGGTCGGCGGTGATGTCGTTAACCACACCGTATGGGCCGTAGAAGGTCAGGATATGCAGAACTGACTGCAGGTGATTGGGCGGTAGCGTGTCCAGTTCCCATGCGGAATGGAAGCCCGGAAGTCCGAATACGGACTGACCGCGCCAAAGCGCATGTGTCTCTTCTTCAGATAGGACTCCATCCGAGAGAAAACCGTATCCGGACGCGGACTCCGGTGGCGGTGACAGCACCGCCCCGGCAAGCTGAGGGTGATACTCGAGCAGTATTTCGAGGGTCTCCACGTCCCCGTCGGAAACGATTCCGTCCTGAATCAGCAGGGAGTTGGCCAAGACCCGTCTCAGTTCGGGAGACTGTTCAGCGGCAGCTCTGTCGATGTACTTCTTCTCCAAATTCGTCAGTTCAGGAACCGAACCGAGCCAGCTGGAAAGCGCCGAAACCGACTCTTCCGGCAAGCCCACGGACTCGGCGTACGCGCCTGCCGATATGGGTTGCGGCGTGGCGGTCGGTTCCGGCGCGTGAGTCGCTGTCGGCGAGGGAATTGTCGTAGCGGTCGGCTCAGTCGAAGGGGTTGCAGCCGGCGTGGGCACATGTGTAGCGGTTGGGACAGGCGTGTTGGTTGCTGTCGCTGTCGGCTCAGGAGTACGTGTGGGTAGAGGTGGCCGGGTGGCCGTAAGAGGCGGCTCAGGAACATTGATAGGTACCGCCGTACTGGTGGATTCCGCTGTATAGGTCGCTGTCGGCGAGGGAATGGGTGTAGCAGTCGGCTCCGCGGTATGTGTCGCCGTCGATGCTGGTGTGACCGTCGGGACCTGGAGAGGCGTGACAAAAGGTCTCGCTGGGACTGTCGGACTAAGGCGTGTTGACATTCAGGTTTTTCGGCTTGAAAATCGCCAATTTCAGGCCAACTCGCCTGTTTTACATAAACCGCACTATATATGGGAGTGAACCGAATTGAAGCGTTTGCGTACCAAGGATTGCAGACACTATGCGAATTCGTAAATCGTCAAATCATAACGCATTAGGTCGCACAGTTTCTGGAAGGTATGGGCGACAGTAGCATTGATGGGAAAGGCCTGTCTGGCCTGGGTGATTTCAATCAAGGCACTGGAAAGCGATGGACCGATACATCCCGCTGATACGGACTGAGGGAGTTCACCGGAGAGGATCTGTCCTCCTTCACCTTACGGTGCTGAGCCATGACTTCCGACCGCTGCCGTCTCCTATTTCGGTTATGACATTTGGCCAACAGTCAATGTCTCAGCGCCAGCCTTTCGGCGGCCAGCCGATTCATGCTGACACCCGCTTCGGCAGCGTCCATCGCCAGAGCGCGGTGGGTCTCCGGAGGGACGCGCAGAGTAATCGTCCCACTATAGCGTCGTGCGGACAAAGGCTCTGGTACTTTTATGCCTTCTTCCAGATTCAGTTGGACGGCATGGGACACCAACTCTCTAATCCCGATCAAGGCTTTTTCCGGAGTATTGTCCAGGTGACTCAGCAGCCCGAACTCCGCGCACAGGCCGACGTATTCCTCATCCTCATCGGACCAGAAGACTCGGTAGGTGTATCGGTCAATCAATTCAGGCATTCATTTCCTCCAGTCTGCTGATTGCTTTGAGCGCCTGACGGACTTGGTACGGCTTTGCCATGCCTCGGACAGGCTGGATATTCACCAACGGCCTGCCCTGCCAGGGCATCCTGTAGAAGAGATGGCTGCCTCTCTGCCTCGGGTCTCCGAAGTAGTGGTCGCAGACCTTTCTGAGGTCGTCGAACCGGACATTCCGAGGATTGCGCCGCATATTATCCAGCATTCTATCCATGCGTGCATGATGGCACTAATGCCATCACGTGTCAAGAACAGCACTAACTGTCGAACCTGTCCAACTCCTTGATGACTTCTTCTACCTCGGTCTAGTTAGATGCGCCAATCGCCTATTGCCGCCGGGTCGCGCCACATCATTACTATCGAGCCTCGCCCCAATTCGTAACGCCGCCAACTCAGCACGTCCTAGAAACAGTCTCATATGCCAAAAGCATCATCTGCGCCGAATTGCGTCAGGGCATTCGCAACATATAACTCATTCTTTATGGTGAAGTGCCCAAGAATCTGAATGTCAACACGCCCTAGCAAAGTTCTCAGCGAGCGGCACATCCTTTACCACCTCGACGGGCCTGTCAGCCACGGGTGGCTCGGGATCCCTGAAGCATCCAATAGCTGTAGCAAGCAACACAGACAAGAGAGCAGGCACGAGCCATTTCAGTATGTTCGCAGCGCGTAACCTAGTTAATTGAAGCATCTTCTTCTGTTTCCGAGTGTGAGTCGACTCGAATTATACATACAGCTGTCCAGTCCATGAGATCGGCGATCAGCCGGCTCTCCACTCCTTAATCCTTCCTCAGCGCACATCCCATGGATTGGCGTGTCGACTCAGTGGCTTAAACGGGGCCGCTGCTCTGATCTTCGCCCTCAATGGTCGGTTACCCATTTGATGGGGGAGAGGCATATGGCTCGTCATGTTCTATATGGAAAGGCCGCAGTATTGAAGGAATTAGGTGACGTAAAGACTATAGGATGAAGTGGGCGACATTACATGGAAAATCTGGTCAGTCAGCACAAGGGTAGACATTCTGCGGTCTGAGTCGTCCGCAACGATGCCGAATCCCGTCCCATTTATGTCCGGGAGCACTACATCGGTGGGATTTTACTCTGAGCCAGGAGTGGGCGTCATGGCGGGAGTTGATACGGACGCAGGTAGCCTGAAACTGCGGAACATGGTCTCCAGGTCCCGGAGCGCAAATTCCCCTCTGTCGCCGCAGGTACTCCCCTTCAAGACCACGCCGTAACTTCTCCCGCCGAGCGTCGCGGTCAATACCCGCTGGATGTTGTCGACATTACAGGATGCGGGCGACTCCACGCCTTGGAAGCGTATCCAGTAAGAGACCTTCCCATCCAGGGACTCACGTTCGAACAATGGCACTTCTGACATGTTCCATGTTCCCGTCAACTGCTCCCACTCGCGGATGCTAGACTCCGCCAACCGTGCAAGCTCGGCTTCAGTATCCGAACCATCGGGCAAAGGTGTGTATTCGATTCGGATCTGGGGCCTCGGCCAGTTTCTTCCAGCCAGCAGCAACCCATCGACACTCTCACGTTCGACTTCCCATCCAGGGAGCAGATCTATGCTGTAGCCAAGCGTGCCGTGCTCGTAAGTGAGTCCACCTGGCACAAGCCATGGAAGTGGAATCCCCGAGCTGGTGACATACTGAACAAAACCGGGGCGGTCTGCCTCACTGGACGTCAGAACGCCGTAGAACTCTTCGAGAAATTCAAACGCCTCGGGGAAGAACTGTTCCGCATACATCCTCGGCACATCGTGCTGGTAGAAGTAATACTGGGTCAGTCCAGCAAAGAACTCGCCATGGTCGACCATGAGGCCCTGGCTGAATGGATAGACGTCGAATCCGAACACCGAGAGGACCCTGTCGACCGCTCTTCGATGAATATCGGTCCATAACTGTTTGTCGCTCTCGGTGAAGCACTGGCCGTCGATATGGTGGGCGGGTTCGTGAACGTCGCGGTAAACGGGATAGCCGGGATCACCCAGAAGCTTGCGCTCGCTGGTTGCCGACACAGGATCGCCGCCAAGACCGGGAGTGTTCGTACCGTCGTAGGATTGACCCCACATGTCGCTTTTGCCCTTAAGGTAGGCGAATTCAGGCAATTTGGTTACAGGGTCGTCGACCGGAACGATAGCCAGCGCCGAGCCCGAAACCGCCATGCAGTCCTGAACGTCCTGCCTGCCGTCCAGCATCACCGTCATGATTTCCGCCGCCTCATGCAGCGCTGCCGGGTCCACTTTGCCGGTGGCCCTGATCGTAACGCCCCGCGCCGAGATGAACTGTGTGTAGTAATCGGATGGAATCTCGACGATGCGGAAACTCTCCAGTGCTTCTCGCCTGGCCCTGTCGAGTTCCCCATCAACCTGCCAGTCGCACGCCTGGTGACGCACCTGAAATCCACCAGTGGGCCCTGGCAAGGAGGTTCCGAGAGCTATCAGTTCCACCACATCCACCACGCAATATTTGGGGTCCAGCTGCACACGGTACTCAAGGAGGTAGGACTCCTGATCCTGGTATCGCTTCCTTTCGAAAGACGAGATCTCGAACAGAGTTGCCGAAGGCCACAGTTCCTCCCTCGCACTGTCTCTGATCGACTCGGCGAACTGATCGAGCGAAGTTCCGGCAGGCAAGTCGGCCTCACGAATGTACATCTCGCCTCCCGGAACGCTTTGGATGTGCCCTTCTTCCTCTATCCACCCGTCGGGTATGTCGATGGTGTACCCATACTCCTCAATTCTCGTCTCGAGCACGTAGCGAGGCATCTGTGTCGGAGTGGGTGTGTGCGTGACCGTGGGAATGGCTGTAGGTGTGTGCGTTGGCGACGTGGTGGGTGTCGGCATCGGCGTTGGAGTGTCGGTGGGCAAATGTGTGACTGTTGCGATCGGCTCCAGTGTGGGTGTTGCAGTCGCTGTGTTCGTGGGCTTCGGAGTAGGTGTGTTGGTCGGACTGGGTTCAGGAGTGGCGCTGGGCAGCGGGGTCGGAGTTACTGCAGCGGGTGGCGCCGGCGCCACTGTCGGACCGGGAGTATGGGTCGGCACCGGCGTTGGTGTGCTCTTGGCAGTTGGCATCGGAGATGGTACGGATGTCGCTGTGGGTATGACCGTCCCTTCCGGTAGAGACGCGGCCAGCGGGCTGGCTGTCAGAGTTGGACTTGCGATGCTCTCAGCCAGAGGCGCTTCCTTTGCAACCTCGACGGGCCTCACATCCTCAGACCCTCTCGAGCAGCCAACAGCCAACGCGAGCAGCAGAGCCACAAGGAAAGGGGAGAGACGCATCCAGATATTCACATCGTGCACTCTGATAGATTGAAGCATCTTCCCTGTTTCCCGGGCTTTGTCTCAAGCTACTATCAGCGACTGATCCATCCATGATCGTGCCGATCAGCTAGGTCGCCGGGCCGGATTCCCCCACTCCATCTCTTCGAAACCTAGCTTGGATTCGCGAATTGGGCGATGGATTCTACTGGATCTAAAGGAGCGTTGGCATGTCGGCGACGAGGCTACATGAGACTAGACATTCGTGCAATGGCCCGATCGGTGAAAGAATTATCGAAGACTGCGAGGCAGGTGACTGAATTCTTATCCTTCAAGTGATCATAAATGCCATGGGCCCAACCACCCTGCTTTGTCCGACACTGCCTCAGAGATTGTGCGACCGTATGGATCCAAAACCATAACGAACACTGGTCATCAGATACGACAGAACACGACTTAAACCCGCGTGAATGCGTTCCTATGTTGATCTTGGTTAAGGGGTGAAGCTGCGTATGATGTTCTCTATGTCCTGAATATTAACCCAGGTACGAGCATTCTTACCGCAAGCTTTCCCTGTCAAGACAACGCCGTAGTCTCTCCCATCATGAGAAGCGGTCAGAATACGAAGGATCCTGTCCACTTCGCAATATTTGGGTGATGAGTGTCCATAGAAACGGATCCAGTATGAATCCAGCCCGTCGGGTGCCTCACGTTCAAATGTCTTCACTTCGGCCTTATCCCAGTCCTGCGTCCACCGTTCCCATTCTGACCGCTTCTTCTCCGCAAGCCTCAAGAGTCGGTCGGCGGGGTCGGCGCCGTCGGGCAGGTTACCGTATTCGATCTGAATTGCCTTATCGTTCCCGAGTGAGAACACGGAATCGTAAACTTCCTCCTGTTCGAGCCTCCATCCGGGAAGAAGTTCTATGGTGTAACCGAAGGTGTCGTGTTCGTACGTGCGTCCAGCGGCTGTCGTCCATGGCGTGGGAATACCGAAGTTGGTAATGTGGCGAACATTATCAGGGTCTTCCGCTTCCACAGGTGTCAAGGTACCGTAGAACTCTTCCAGACGCTCAAAAACTCCATGCGGGAAATAGATCAGATGCCGTCTGGGAATGATGTAACTCACTGAGAAGTAAGCCTCAGTAAGTTCGGCAAAGAACTCATCCACGTTTATCATGACACTTGGGCCGTAGCCCAGATCCGCACCAACAGCCTCAAGGTGAAGGCGCTCCCATACATTGTAATCGTCTCTGGAGAAACAGAGGTTCATCAGATGGTGCGCAAATTCATGAACCGCTGTCCATGGTCCTACAAAGGTGTATTCTGGGTCGGGGAACAGGCTCAACTCGGATATCGCCGACACTGGGCTGGCCTTCGTTGCTCCAAGTCCAGTGATTCTTCCAACCTCGTCGAATGGCCGGCCATCTCCGGTACTGCGGCCCTTTAGATCGGCAAAATCGGGCAAGTCGGTCACGGGAGCATCTTTGGGAAATATGGCATACTCCGACTCCCAGCCGCTGATACACTCGGTGATATCCTGCCGGCCCTCCAGCATCAATGCGACGATCTTCGCAAGTTCCTGCATAGCCGCCGGGTTCACCCTCTCGTTAGCCTTGATGGTAACGCCTCCTACTTCAGCGAACTGAGTGTAGTACTCGTTGCCAGGTTCATAGCGAACCACTACCGGGGTTGGTGACGGTATGGGCGTGCTGGTAGGCAGCGTTGGCGTTGGGGTGCGTTCAGGAGTGCTAGTAGGTGAAATGGGTGTGTTGGTGGGCGTGGCGGTCGGCGAGAGTGTAGGAGGAACGGGCGTCGGCGTTCGGGTCGCAGTAGGCGCAGGTGTGTTGGTGGGCTTAGCTGTAAGGGGAGCGGGTGTCGGCGATGGCGTGTCAGTCGGCGTTGGTGCAGGTGTGGATGAGACCGTAGGAGTAGGAAGCGCAACTACAAGTGGTTCCGCCATCGGTGTAAGGCTCGGAAGACTTTCAGCCTGACCGGTCTCCTCTGTCACCTCGACTGGTGGCTCAACCACAATAGCCTCAGGCTCCCTTGAGCAGCCGACCGTCAGCACGAGCAGCAAGGCCACGAAAGCAAGAAAGAGCCGCATCAAAATCAATGCGTTCACATCGTGTTGCCTGACGAGTCGAGGCACGCTTCTCTCCTTCATGGTTCTGAGCCGAGATGTGATGTATTGTAACCGCAGCTATCCAGTTCATGATCGCGCGGATCGGGACTGCGTTCGCCGTGCTCGGTGCCGGTCCTCGCTGAGACCTCAGCGTCCATGATCGCATCCATCAACACCCTTAGCGCCTAGGGGAAAAGTCCACGGCGCCATCCTACCCCCTCTTGCGCAATAGTTCCATAATGTCCAAAGTCAGAAACTGTCCTACCCAGGGCAAACACCCGAAACGAAGGCATGACTTGCGGGACCTCTTAGTTAGAATTCAGTACCCGAAGGTGAGATGAGTGAAAGTCCTGTTCATTGACGAATCCAGCGACCATAACCTGTCGGTAATCGACCCTCAGTATCCACTGTTCGTGCTCGGCGGTGTCATCGTGGACAGCGAGTATGCGGAGGGCCAGTTGACCGAAGCGCTGGACAGGTTCAAGTCCGAGATGTATGGACGTTCAGATATAATACTGCACACAGCTGACATTACCCACAACCGCAACGGATTCGAAGACATGAAGGATGGGGCGTTTCGCAGCCGGTTCTACAGTCGGCTGAACGAACTTATGCGGAGCCTGTCCTACTCGGTGGTTGCCTGCGTAATACGCAAGGACGACTATCTCGGCAGATACAGTTTGGCGGCGCTGGACCCCTATATGATAAGTCTGGGAGTATTGGTGGAACTGTTCTGCTTTGATGTCGGCAACATACGCAAGGGAGGGACCATCGTCGCCGAGAGACGCGACCGTGCGCTGGACCGGGGACTCCAGATGGCATGGTCGAGTCTGAAGGTAGGGGACCCGCCACATCCGGGGCAGGACGATCGATAAGTGGTATTGATCTCCAGATGAGGCAAGGTCTGCATTTCGTCATCCTGCTCAAAGTAGATGCCGGCATATGCGGCGCCATAGAGCACGATGATTATCTGTGAGCGAAAGGTGTTCGGACTACCGACGTCTCACCGCTGCGAAAGCCACGATTCCTCCAACAGCTACGACCACCGCAATGCTCAGTATGATTATCCACGCCCTGCTTAACGTCGGCTGCTGCGGTTGCTCGGGTAACGGCCCGCTCGTTCCCGATTGAGGAGAATGGCCCTCTCCAAGGGCGTCCAAATCTTCCTGCGCCTGTCCCAGTGGAGCAGTCCGGCTGCATATACCAACTGTATAGCTGCCGTCGGTGTACGGGCTGTCGTAGGCATAGACGACGTACTCTTCTCCTTCGATGAAATCGAATCCACAGCTCCCGCCGGTCGGGGGTGTTGTGATGTACATTTCCTCATGGACGATGCCCTTCCACACTACGCTGACCTCTAAACCAACCGTGGTGCGGTCCTGTGGCGAGACAGAGACACCATCTGGATCGTAGGAATGCTGAATCGAGACGACTCTGCCCGCAAATGCGGCGGAGAACTTCTCCAACTCTTCGGAAGGTGAACCGACCTGAGCACACTTACAGGCGTGAACCGGTCCCGGGTTTCCCAGGGTCCAAAGAGCACCCACAATGAGGACCAAGCCTAGGAGGACAGGTGATACCGCCGCGAGCCACCTCTTTTCACGTCTTGCACTTGCTGTCCGCATGAGTTGTTCTCTCATCCTTTTTGCCGACTGTACCAGTGGAAAACATTTCCCACTTCACATAACTGTCGCAAGGCCAACAAGTAGATATCACTGAGGCAGGGGAGTCCAGGTCCCCAGTGAACTCTATTGCCGACAAGTTATCCGCTCGCGTGTCGAGCCTGCTGAGACACTTGCTTCACTTCGCTCTCAACAGATCTTTTCGGCGCGTGTGTGGTCAGAGTGAGGACGGCGGCGAAGACCATGAGCGCCACGCCCACCCACCAGGCGGGATCGTAAGAACCGGTGAAATCGCGGATGTAGCCTGCAGCGGGCGCGCCCAGTCCGCCGACAGCGAAGTTGATCGGCTTCAGGAGCCCGCGAATACTGCCCACGTTCTCACGGCCGAAGTAGTCGGCCCAGACGAAGTTCTGTAGGAACATCATTCCGCCCATTCCCAGTCCGAATACAGCCATGGATGTGAACATGACCGCGTCGTTATAGGCGTAGATCGTCATGACGCTTGCAATGGAGAGCATCGCGAAGCCCGTCGCTCCGAGGACGCGGGCGGGAATGTGCCTGACAAGAATGCCGAAAGTGAATGTTGCCGCGCCCGCGCACACCGCATCGAAAACAACGGCGAACGTTACGTGCGCAGGATCGAGTCCCCTGTCCATGAAGGCTGGTATTCTGTGCAAATCGATCGTGCCGACAGCCAGTGAAGCGGCGCTGAAAACAATGACGAGTTTCCAGAGCGTCGCGGTGCGGACAGCTTCGGATACAGTCCACGAGGACTCGTCAGAATCCGCTCTCTCCGCTAAGTCCGGGTCCATATCGCCGTCGGGGAACAGCCCCATGTCCTCCGGCTGGCGCCGGACGAGTATGGCCGCCAGCGGTACGAGTACGCCCATGCCGGCTATAGCCAGAATCATCCAGGCCGTCTCCCATCCGACTGTCTCTATGAGGTACTCGGTTAGAGGAATAAACAGCATCGCTCCGACGGGAACGCCCAGAGACATAAAGGCCAGCGCGCGTCCCCTTTTCACGACGAACCACTTGAGCACCGTCACGGAAGTCGCCAGCGCGCCCGGACCGCTCATGCCAATGAGTCCCATGATCGTGAACAGCAGGATCAACTGCCATGAGTGGCTGATGTGCCCAAGTCCTATCATGGCGAGGCCGGTCGTCAGTGCAGCGACTGGCAGTATGACACGAGACCCGAAGCGGTCCAGAAGAGGGCCCGTCACGGGACCGGAGAGTGCCTCAGCGCCCCGGCGTGCGGTCTGGGCCCATCCGAAGGAGGCGCGTCCAATGCCGAGATCGTCACCCATCGGCTTGACGAACAGTCCGAAGTTGAGCGTCCCCTTCGCCATGCCGACCGCGCTGGACACGGCCATCACTCCGACGATCACCCAGCCGTAGAAGAATCGTCTGGACTTACCGTTCATGGACCATCATTATCTTCCTCAAAGACGCCCTGTCCCGTGCCTCACTCTGTATGCCTCGATAACTATGCGGCCTTGGTGATTCTGAACATCGTCGCTCCACAATCACCACACCTGCCCCGCGTGGCCAGTCTTCCGTTCCTCATCGTCACCTGCTCGGACTCTCGTATCTCACGGTTCCCCCGACACTTCATACAATATCCAGTCATCTGCAATATATCCCTCGAAACTTCATGTGCGAGCCGACCCGTCTTGATAGGCCGACTCGCAAGTTGTGATGATGGAAGGCTGTGAGGCGACGCTGGTGGACCTGCGGTAGATAGCTCTGAGGCAATGCAAACAGGACAGCAGCCACTCAAGCCAACCGCCAGAGGATAGATCACAGATATATCTTAGTCAATGCAATACCATTTATATATAATATATATTATATATATTGAATCCTCGGTGGATGAATGGCGACGACAACATGCGAGGCTGGGGCCGATCGCCCTTGGCAGCGATTTGACGCAGCCTCACATTGCCATGCTAAATTACCTTCTCATGGACACTCTGCAGAACCAGGAATACCTTCGAAGGCAATATGAGGACTCGCGCAACCTGGGCGCAAGGATCGATCTGCACACTCGATTCAGCACAGAGGAACATCCCTGGTTTCATTGGGTCTTCGACCGTTTCGAAATCCCGGAGAAAGCGCGTGTTATCGAGCTCGGGTGCGGGACAGGTCTTCTGTGGCGCGAAAACCTGTCGCGGATACCGCACGGCTGGAGCATAACCCTCACCGATGCTTCCCCGGGGATGGTGCGAGAAGCAGAGGAGGGCCTGCGCCGCACCGCCCTGGGTTTCACGTTCGCGGAGGTTAATGCCGTGTCGATACCCTATGACAATGACACCTTCGATTCTGTTATCGCCAACCACATGCTGTATCACGTGCCAGACCTGGACAGGACGCTCTCCGAGATTCGTCGGGTGTTAAAGCCCGGGGGAAGACTATACGCGACCACAGTCGGACTGAATCACATGGCCGAACTCAGGGAGGTGCCCAGAGATCTGGGTATCAGAACACCGGACGGCAGTGTTCAAACGTTTACGCAATTCAACCTGGACAACAGTGCGAGCGACCTGGGGCATTGGTTCGCCGAAGTCGAACTTGAACGCAGGAACGGTGCCTTGATGGTGACCGAGGCAGCTCCACTGGTTGACTACGTGTTGTCAGGTACACGACTGTCCGATGAGGAAACCGCCAGGCTGCGTGCCAGCTTCGATAGTGAAATCCAACTCAGGGGCGCGTTCCGAATAAGCACGGAAACGGGCATCTTCAAGGCGATCAGAGGGTCCTGATTGCCCCGTCAGTCAGTGAGGGGTAGTCGTACAAAGGTGGGTGTGTCACCTTTTGGAGGCGTCAACAGGGAGGCGCAAACTCCAGTTACACCGATGGGGACTTTGTTGAAGGGCGCTCGAGCAAGGCTACGGTCAGCCCGACCGGGATTTCCTTATCCCTTCAGTCTGAACTACCGACACTGTACTCATATTCTGTGATGAAACCCTGACCAGTTTGTGGAGCATGGTTGCCGCTTTGTTTACTGATGCCCATTCTCCATGGATTTGACCCTTTTGAGCAACCCGGTGCACTGCCGGTTGAACCTCGGGACACGTTCCCCCGAGACTTTCCGAAAGGTATTGTCCGGTTTCTGTTATTTACAGCATTGTTATTATACTGTTATTATTATATAATAATACTATCTTATATAAAAAGAGAGACTCGAGTGACTATAGCCGAAACGAGCGAAGAGCCAGCGCAGCACCGGGAATGCGACGAAGGCCACAGGCATGGTCCCTCCGGCAGAAGACGGCGACGCAGGGGAAGGCCGAGACTGCCCTCTGAACTGCAGCGAAGCCAGAAAGTCGAAGTCGGACTGACACAACAGCAGTGGGCAGAGTGGGCGGAGACCGCCGCCTCCGAGTACCTGACAATTCAGGAGTGGATACGCAAGCTGGGCGATGCTGCTGTGGTCGCCAGGCGCAGCGAGAGTAACTTCGGCAGAGAAGATACCTCGACCGCCGAAGACGGATCGAGTGAGCCGGCGGAAGTCGACGAGAATACGGCTGTTGCTCCCGAATAGCGCGACCTTGCCGTAGTTATTTCCTACATCCGTCTCATATCCCATGCTAGCCTCCGGTATAGCCGACAGACCAGCCTACAAGTGGTGGGTATTCTCCGCCGTCGCGCTGGGTACGCTCGCGTCTGTCGTCAACCACGGCGGCATGTCGGTTGCCCTGCCCACCATCGCCCGGCACTTCAACGCTGACCTCGCGACAGCCCAGTGGGTGATAATAGCCGAAGGACTCGCCATCAGCGCCCTCATCCTGCCGATGGGCCGGCTCTCCGACGTCCTTGGCAGAAAGCGTGTCCTCATCGCGGGGATGTCTCTCTTTTCGGCCGGTGCAGCGCTGGTGTCAGTCTCGCCGGGGATCGGGTACCTGATAGCCTTCATGGCCCTGCAGGGTCTTGGAGCGGCGATGCTTCAGGGAACGGCAATAGCCATCGTCACCTCCGTGTTCCCGGAAGATGAGCGAGGCAAGGGCATGGGTCGCACGGCAGCGTGGCAGGAGCCGGGGGCGTCCTGGGTCCCGCTGTGGGCGGATTCCTTATCACCGCGTTCGACTGGCGCTGGATTTTCTATGTGAATGCGAGCCTGGCAATCGTAGCGATAATTGCGGCTGCATGTCTGATCAGAAGTGAGGTCCTGCGGCAGGACACCCGCAGTCCAAAGTATGACTTCACCGGAGCCGCTCTGTCCGCGGTAGTTCTGCTGACGTTTCTCCTAGCAGTGTCCAATGGTTCCCAGATGGGATGGACGTCGGGACCCATCCTGGCCGCCGCGCTCGGATTCATAGCATTCCTGGCGGCATTCGTATGGTGGGAACTTCGCTCCGACGTCCCTCTGCTGGACCTGAGGCTGTTCAGGAGCAGGGTCTTCAGCATAGGCCTGATCACGAACTTCATGTCTTTTGTGGCGACGACTTCGGCCCGCTTCCTGCTACCCTTCTATCTCCAGGGCGCGCTCGGATACACACCCGCCGTCGTCGGACTGGTGCTGCTTCCCAACGCTGCGAGCAGGATCGTTCTCGGCGTCGTTGGCGGACACCTGTCGGACCGCTTCGGGCGGAGACCATTTACGGTCACCGGCCTGCTGCTGTCTGCGGCCGGACTCTTCGCTCTGGCGTCCTTAAGCGTGTCCTCATCTCTTGTCCATGTGCTCGTGGGCGTACTGCTGCAGAGCGCCGGCACAGGCTTCTTTCAGTCGCCGAACTCCGCTTCGATATTCAGCGCCGTGGAGACCGGCAGGCATGGCGTCGTCTCCGCCTTCGTGAGCCTCTCGCGAAACTCCGGCACCGTGACGGGTACCGCGGTCGCCACCTCGATAGTCGTGGCCGTGATGGTAGGCGGGGGAGACGAGCCGGACATCAACGCAGTTCTCAGTTCAGTCCCCACAACCGGTCTGCTGTCCTCGTTCATGGCGGGTCTGAAATCGGCGTTCATGGTAATGGGAGCTCTCCAGCTTGCCAGCGCGGCGGTGTCTCTCTTCAGCAGCCCGACTGGCTTGCAGCCGGCTTCCTTGCCGGAGGACTGACATAGCGGTCCCCGATCCGAGTCGGTATGTGTGGTGACTCCCGAGTCCGACCTTCCGCTTCTGGCGCCTTCTTCTCAGGTCAGCATCTTCGCTTCCATTGGCGCTGGCCTGCGGAAACTCCCTATACTGGCACTGCTCGAATTCCATGGTCACACTCCGCAGTAAATTTGCCGCGGACAGCAGGGAGGAACTTGCGCCACTCGTACGACAGTGCATTGGAAGCTGGAACATAAGTCGACTGTACACACACGATCCCAAAGAATCGAAGGAGACCCCATCGAATGTCCGCAGCAAAAGACTACGCCGCCTGGCAGGACGCGGTTGCCGCTCAGAACAGGCGTATCTTCGGACCGCAGCCGCCTATCGACCCCTGGGGAGGAAGAATGGCACAGCTCTTTCGCCTTGACCCTCTTCGCGACCTGGACGACAGTCTGAAGGCGGTCGCTTCATATCTGCGGCCAGATGACGTTTTCGTCGATGTGGGAGGCGGTGCGGGCAGGGTCGGTCTGCCCATGGCGCGACGCTGCCGGGAGGTTATCGTCGTGGAACCTTCCCCCGGCATGGGAGCGGAGTTCGACGCGAGCTGTGAGGAAGCCTGCATTGGGAACGCCGACAGGGTACAGGCGGACTGGATGGACACTCGGGATGTTTCCGGCGATGTGGTGTTCGCCGGCTGCGTGACCTACTTCGTTCGAGACATCGTCGCCTTCGTCGAGAAGTTGGCTGCAGCGGCCAGTCGGCGGGTGATGATCACCCTCTGGAGTGAACCGCCCCCTTGCAGCGCCGGCCCGCTGTTTCAAATGGTGTATGGGGAGGAGCAGAAGCCCCTGCCCGGCTTTCGCCAGTTGCTGGCGGTGTTGTGGGACATGGACATCCTACCGGATGTGATCGTGCTGCCGGACTCACCCTGGTGGGAGAATGGGAGCCATCCCAGCCGCGAGGATGCCCTGCAGTGGGCTCTCGACAGTCCCTGGCTTCGACCCGAAGACCGGGAGCGGGCCGCAGGCGTCTTTCAGGATAACCTCGATGAACTGTTCATCCCCGGCCCACATGGATACCGTCCAGGCTGGCAGCGGTCACTCCGGGAGATGCTGATCACCTGGGAGCCGTCGTAGCCCGAAGAGACCGGCGCAGCGACCATCGCGTGACCTATCTTCTCGGCTCAGTGGCTATTGCGGCAGGAGTCTTCTGGCCATCATTGACGTGGCGAACAAAGCGCTGCGGACTCTCCAGCTGACATTACATCTCTAGTGCGATTTCACACAGGGATGCGACTGATGGGTCTCTGGTCAATAACAGGCCGATAGGACATTTCATAGCATTTTGTCTCATTCAGTCGGCAGGTGTTTGCAGCTCAATTGTCGGCACCTAACACTAGACGGTGCCAGTCCGGAAATCGTCCATCATCAATGACTTTCAGAATCGACTGCCTGCATATTTGCTGGGCCTTCTCCTTGAGTCGCCTTGTATCTGCGCCGTACTCGACAACTGCCCCATGTGCAGCTTTGGAGCGCAGGCTGTAAATCTTGCCTAGGTCACTCATTATGGACTCTCTGTGATGGATGTCTCTACCCAAATGCCAAGCTGCTCGAAGCCGAAGCCTGAAATTCAATTCACCCCGGTCGCCACCTATGTCATTCAGGTATAGTGATTCAAAGGCTATCCCAATGTCGATGAAGCTGTCAGAGATTTCTTGGTCCGACTTGGACTTAATCCACCTGTCTATTGCCAGCTGTAGTCTTCTGGCATCTCCATCTCTCATCCCCTTTCGCACTCGGTAGAGGCTCGTAGCCTTCTGTATGTCGTCCTCCGTTACAAGAACCGACCCATAGTGGTGAAGGGAAAAAGGGATGTAGGTTTGGTTTCTTGAATAAGTTCCTTCAAGATTGAATATCTTGTCCGCGTCGAGATGAGTCCACTGGGCCATGTACTTGATTGATCCGTTGCTTGCCAACGACAATGCATCGCTGAATTGCTCCACGTCGAAGTCTGTGAACTCTGTGGTCACCAGCTCACGCTGGAAGAAGGTTCTTGGGCCGTAGACTGCAGGGGCTCCTGGGTTGGCAAAAACAGGTGAGACAATTCCATCCATTACGAGCATAGTGCGCCCCGTTAGGTCAATAGGGCTTATATACGATATATCTGGCAGACAGGCAGGAAGACCTCCAGTGGAATTAGGTAAAGGGACGAGGCGGATTCCCGGGCTGACAATCTCTTCTCGTTCCACTCGGGCTCCGTTCAACAGCCAGATCACTTGGTACAAGGCGGGTGCGCCAGCGATACCCTGGTAAAATGCTTGAGCTGCAAACTGAGGGCTTCGCCCAATGGAGACTTTGAGCAGCTGTTTCAGCAGGTCTCTAAGTGGACGCCCTCCACCGTACCAGACTAGAAGCTCGTCAGCCGCTGTCTGTATTCTCTCTTCATGGATGTACTCTTCCAACTCAGTTCTAATCACGTTGAGCAGTTTCTGTTCCAATACGGGATTCGTGACGACCGGATCATAAAGGTCGATGTTGAATCTGCTTAAGTCCGGCCTATAGTGCTGCCAACAGATCTGTAGACCCTGACGGTAGGCTTGGAGATCCATGTATCGACTGCGACCGTCGGTTATCAGCAAGCTACTAACTGCCTGGTTCAGCAGATTCGAGAGACCCTGCACCTTGTCAGTGTCCATATAATTCACATCTCACTGAATTGACTAAGAGCTTCGCACATTCGCATCATTGACTTTCGCTTTCAGACACTTCGTGACTTAAGCATAATAATACCAATTAGGGATAACGTAGTCGTGTTGCAACAGGCTGGGCTTGAATAGCTTCCCACTTTCGCGGGAATGACAACGCATCACTGGCTGACGATTTCACGACATATCCAAACTGAAATGGTATAAGCTGAACCTAGGATCCAGCATTCGCAGAAATCCTTCGGCCAGACAGCCGGATAGGACCCTTTGCCCTATTTTGTCTCATTGTCTATCGCCCTGCAGATGCGCCTTTGGAAGTCAGCGACTGTTACAGTATTCTTGAATTCTGGACGGAACGTAATCCATCTCTGCGGCGATGGAATCAACTGTGTGGTCGATTCTGGAAGCACTAGACATCGATTTTCGGTACTGTAACTCTTGCTCGCCTGAGTACCTCCAACCTGTCTGCTCAAGAGACCGGCAAGCCCCGGGTATATCTGAACTGTTGGATGATGCACCGTAGCTCTCTGCCTTTATCCGGAGTTCGCGTTCGATACGGTTTGTGGAAGTGTCCTCTGGAATAATCATGCTGAGTATAATCAGTGCCCCAAGTATCCCGGCTGCCCAGAGAAATACGACTTTACGGCGAGATGTCTTCTTGACAGACGCTTTGCATCGAGGACATTCCGGCAAAGACTTCCGGAAAATAGCACCGCATTCTTCGCATACCCGTTGGCTGGTCCCAAGTTGCGTTCGATGCTGGCCCACAGCGCTTACCTCAATGGTCTATGCATTGTTTCTGGGCGCCATTTTAGCATGTCGCTGTGATACCTCAGTTATGCTAGGCCAGGTTCGTCAGAAAGAGCCGTAGCCCTCTAAGACATGGTGCCCCATTATGCCCAACGCTTACTCAGCTGCGGACTTTACATAATGGCAATAGTGCGAACTGTCACCGAGGCCCGGCGCCAGCGACAGGGGATTTCCACATGGAACGACTTCAGGTCCTCAGACCTTAGTCTTGGTCTAAGCCCAGCTCGTTGGCCCCGCGGCAGTTGCGGCGCATGGGATCCTCGACTGGCCCTGACCCTCCGATATGACTATCCCTTTAGTCTACGTTCTCTGAACTACAGCTCAGGCTACGGGGAACTTGTACCGGTGTCCGACGCCCGTCTGAGGGTATCTATGAAACGATGCAGGTCAACCGCTACATCGAACGTCGGCACGCGACTCCTTCCGGTTCGTATCGCATCGGCGAACAGTGCGTACATCTGGCCGACGTTGAATGGGTCTTCGTCGGGAAAGTCGGACGGCACATAGATAAAACGATCGGGTATGTCCAGGTCCTGCAAATCATGGCTTCCCCGCACGCCCTGTATTCTCAGCATCTCGCCACGCTGGGACGACACACTCCCCGTGATAACCAGCGTGCCCTCCCGCCCGTAGATCTCCATTCGAAATCCGCTGCCGGCCCAGGGGACAGCCCCGACATGGACCGACACAGCCGCGCCACTCTCCAGCTGTCCGCTGACTCGCACATTGTCCGGCGATGTGACCTGGACAAACTGATGGGTATCGGTCTCGTACCACTGTTTTGCCTGGGTACTGACCATGCACGTCACCCGCGCGAAGTTGCCGGCCACAAAGCGAAGTGCGTCAATGACGTGCCCGTTCGCGATGGTCAGGGTGTTCGCGCCCTGGCTTACCTCTCGCTGCCAGGTATTGCTGGAGTGGCGTTCCATCGCGCCGT
>VXRN01000073.1 GCA_009838465.1 Dehalococcoidia bacterium | reverse complement strand
GGGAGACTGGATTCGAACCAGCGACCCCTTGCACCCCATGCAAGTGCGCTACCAAGCTGCGCCACTCCCCGATGTCTGTAAGATAGCATACAGGCCAGAATTTCATCAAGGAAGGCTGAGCCTTCACCCTTATGCTCTCAAGGTGATTGCAGGCCAGCCATGATGGACAGTTACTCTAGCTTGTCTATTGTATCAAGAAGATTGCCGCTTATCTTGCAACCGTCGGCTTTGGAATAGGTACTGGTTAGCGTATCCGGCGTAGCGTCCGAATCGCTTCTGCGCCCACTCTCTCATCCGGGTTCGGGGCATACTCTTGCTCTCGGATTCGGAGAAGTACCATTCGCGGAGGGCGCGGTCAATCCAGACGTCAACCGGGAAGGCTTCCAGCTTATCCATGGACATCATCAGGACGCAGTTGCCAACTTTATCGGCGACGCCGGCGAGCGTGGTTATCTCGGCAAGTGCCTCGTTGTAGGGAGCCTCACGGAGGGCGAATAGGTCAATGTGGGCGTTGGCGACGCGCTCAGCGGAGGCGGCGATGTACTTGGCCCTGAAGCCGAGGCGGAGTTCGCGGAGCGCGTCCTCTCCGGCTTCAACGATGGCATCCGGGCCAGGGAATGCCCTGCGGTGGGTGTCGGCGCCGTGTATGGGAGGACCGAAAGCGCCGGCTATATCCTCGACATTCTGGGAGATACGCGGGATGTTGTTGTTCGCACTGCAAATGAAGGCGACGAGGCACTCCCAGGGGTCCTGGCGCAGGATGCGCATTCCGGGGTACTCGTCTATCGCGCTTCCAACCTGTTCGTCCCACTTTATTTCGGCGTAGATGGACTCCAGGTCGTGGTTCAGTCCAAGATAGTCCTCCAGTATCGGCTTGATCGAGGATTCGGGGTCGGGCGCGGAGCTGAAGTGGATGTCACCGCCGACCTGCCTGACTCTAACTAGATTGCCGAATATGACGCCTTCGTAATGGTCTTCCGATTCATCACAGGACTTCTTGCGCCAGCGGAAAGCCTGGCCGCTTTCAAGGGTCTCGGCCAGCGCCATAGGGCCGGATGGATGAATCGAGGTCCAGTCGTCTTTCATCGAGAATACTCCAGCCACCTCTTGACGGTGGTGCTTACTCCCCTGCCCTTACCGTCGGTAACGCGCATCTTTGGGAGGGACTTTATGAATTCGCGTCCGTAGCGCCGCCCGGTTATGCGGGAGTCAAGGACTACCGCAACTCCCCTGTCGCGGCTCGTCCTTATCAGGCGACCGAATCCTTGTCTGAACCTGATTATTGCCTGGGGGACGGCGTACTCGTTGAAGGAATTGGCGTACCGCTCTCCGCGTGCCTGAAATACCGGATCGGAGGGAACGGAGAACGGCAGACGGGCGACTATCAACACAGTCAGGGCGTCTCCGGCAAAGTCAACGCCCTCCCAGAAACTGGAGGTGCCGAGCAGGACGGAGCGGGGGTTTTCGATGAACCGGTCGGCGATACGCATGGGCGAACCGTCCGCACCCTGCGCGAGCACCTGTATGCCGGACCTGGTCAGAGGAGCGCGAATCGCGTCCGCGGTGGCCCTGAGCGCGGCGTATGAGGTGAAGAGCGCCATCGTCCTGCCGTCCGCGGCTGTCGCAGCTTCCATTACCAGGTCTTCCACTCGCTGCTGGAAGCCCGGTGCATTGGGCTGGGGCATATCGCGGGGCACGTATATCAGCGCAGATTCGTAGAAGTCGAAAGGCGATCCCAAAAACACGTGACGCGAGTCGGAGAAGCCGAGCCTGCCGGATACGTGGTCGAAATTGCCGGAGGCGCTGAGGGTCGCGCTCGTCATTATGACAGTCTCTTTCTTAGAGTAGAGCGTGTCTTCCAGGAGGTCACCAACGTAGATAGGGGCGGAGTTGAGGGTGATGTCTGAGGACTGTGGCACTTCTCTGATCCAGTACACGCCGTCTTCTGCGGGGTTTACGAGACACTCACCCGCTTGTGATCTTAAAGTATCGAGAGTCTGGGCGTTGGAGACGACGTCGGAGACAAGAGACTCGTAGCCCGGCTCTTCATCCGCCTCTATACCCTCCATAGCGGTTGCGAGACCGGACAGCGCGCGTGAAAGGTCCCGCAACAGGATCTCGGCGTTCTCCCAAGCGATTTCGACCGACTTCCAGCCTGTAGCGGCTCGTTCCTCGTCGGTAAGCCGCCTGTCCATAGCAAAACCACCGGAGGAGCGAGTTCGGCGACCGAAGACCTCTTGTGAAACCGTCCTGAACAGACCGGATACATCCTCCCTGAGCCTCTGGGCGGCCAGGAGCGCGAGAGATACCGACTCGCGGGCGGACTCTTTTCTGGACTCGGCCAGCACGCTTCTCTGGACGGTCTGGGTACACTGGTTGAGCAGGCCGCGCTCGCCGATAAGTTCGGACAGGATGTCGTCAATAGTGCCGGGTCCGATGGAGAAGCCGAGCTGCCGGGTAGCCTGATCTTCGAGGTGGTGGGCCTCATCAAGAATCAGGACATCATAGTCCGGGATTGCGCTTCCGCCCGCGACGAGATCGGATAGGAGCAGCGCGTGGTTGACGACGATGATGTGCGACCCCGCGGCCTTGTCACGAGCGGATTTGAGGAAGCAGGGGCCGACCTGGGATGGGCATTGGTGGGCGCGCTCGGCGGATAGCCTGCTCCAAGCGGCGGCGGCGGGCCTAGGACCTAGGTTGAGTTCGGCACGGTCACCTGTATCGGTCTGGGGCATCCAGAGCATCGTCTTGGCTACGAGGCGAGCTAGATTGGGTTCGAGCTCGCCGGACGAGACGGCCTGCCGCCAGCGCTTGTAGCAGAGGTAGTTCGCCCTGCCCTTCAGTTGGGTGTAGCGCATCCCTTCGGCCATGTCGGGGTCAACGGCTCTCAGCGCATCCTTGACCATAGGCAGGTCTTTTCGTATTAGCTGCTCCTGGAGATTAATGGTGTTGGTGGAGATTACGACGCGCTTGTCGTTGGCGAGGGCGTAGAGAGCGGCAGGCAGCAGGTAGGCGAGCGACTTTCCGACGCCGGTTCCAGCCTCGACCATGAGTCTGCCGCCGGAGTTGATGGTTTCGGCGACGGCGGTCCCCATCTCTATCTGCTGGGGGCGCTCCTCGAAGTCGGGGACGCTACCGGAGAATCCGCTGCCGCCGGAAAGCGCTTCGGCTACAGCATAAGGGTCAACCGTGAGAGTTTCCGAAACGGCTCTCAGCGGAGGCGGCTGGGACAGTCTTTCGAAGAGGGCGTTTTCGTCTATGCCGGACGCGGATGCGGTGCGAGAACGGGAGGCATGAGGAGAGGCAAACTCACGGGCGGATTCGAGCAGGGCGGCTATCTGCCAGCCGGAGCGGTCAGAGAGCCTTCTGAACTGCGCCAAGAGAGTGGGGTCCATGTCTGCGAGGTCTGAAATAAGGGCCAAGAAGACGTTTTGGACGGCGCGGGCATCGTGCAGGGCACGGTGCGCGCGGGCGATGGGGTCGGACTCGGCTTTGGCCAGTTGCTCGAGGGCGTATGACCTGGCATATGGGCGCGTAAGTTGGGCCAACTCCATAGTGTCGCATACGGGATTGGCGAGGGATACACCGCCCTCCCGCAGGAAACCCATATCGAAGTCGGCATTGTGAGCGATGAGCGTAGCACCCGCAACGAAAGCGGTGAACTCGCCCCTGACTTCGGAAATCGTCGGAGCGGAGTTTACGTCAGACTGGGTTATGCTGGTCAGATCGGTGATGAACTTGGGAATCTGTCGATTAGGATTGACGAAAGTCTGAAACTCATCCACCGTCTCCCTGGCAGTGAACTTGACGGCTCCAATCTCGATAATCTCATCAGTCTTGGCGGACAATCCGGTGGTCTCAAGGTCGAATGCGACCCACTCGCGTAGTCCTGAAAACGGGGCGTTGGTCATACGGACACTCAACTCGCTCAAATGTATTGACAATAATAACGCAATTGAGATGGCTCATCCCATGAGGGGCATAGTCATAAAAAGGGCGAAAATCGTCCCGACAGGAAATCAGGACGCGAGTAGTGGGAGCAACCAGCCGAATATTGCTATCGCGGACAGGGTCATACCTGCCACTCCGCTCCAAAGACGCTTGGCCAGGATGACGAGGGGGAGGGCCAGAGCGACCGAAGCGAGGCATACGAAAGCAGTGTAAACAAGGTTGGGACTGCCGAGGCCAGCGCCGGGGGTCGCATTCTGGAGGGCGAGAAACAGGAAGGCCGACACAATACCAATGACTCCCCAGATGGGGTAGGCAAAGACCACAATGGTCATAACGAAGACTCCCGGGGGGAATCGCGCGAGCATTACCGCAATGGCGGGAGGCGGGTCTTTAAGTGCAAAGAACGCGGCGATACAGCCGATGGTTATGAATAGCTGCGCCATGAACACGCCGGAGGCTAATCCGGCTATGAGAATATCCATCAGGCCGCGTCAGGGTTCGGCCAGGCGCGGGTGACAAGGGAGCGCCAACCCTTGATGCGCTCCATCACGAGTTGGACAGTTGTGGCGATCTCCTTGCGCTGGACGGCAGCGTAGATCGCGGGGCCGCTTCCAGAGACGTGTATCTCTCGCGCGCCTGCAGCGTACATATCGTTCCAGCACCTGTCCACGTCGGGTATGACGGTTCTGGCAACGGTGTCGAAGGTGTTGAAGAGAAGCTGGGGCGGTACGTCTCCGTCGTGGTGAAGAATTCGGGCTTCCAGCTTGAAGGTGAGCGCGCCGCGGGTGAAGTTATCGGGAGTGAGGGAGCGGTACATGGCGGCGGTCTTGTCGGGGAGATTGGCGTCGGCGACTGCGACTACAATCCAGGGCAGACTGGGGGTGGGCAGACGCCTGACGCGCTCGCCCCTGCCAAGCGCGGTCGCGGTTCCGCCCTCTACCAGGAACGGCACATCCGAACCGAGTTTCCCGCCGATATGCCTGAGACGGTCGTTGGACAGTTCGAGGCCCCAGAGCCTGTTGAGTCCGACGAGGGTCGCGGCGGCGTCCGCGCTGCCGCCGCCCAGGCCAGCGGCTACGGGGATGCGTTTCTCGATATGAATATCAGCTCCACATTCGATGCCGGTCTCGGTACGGAGAAGCTCGGCAGCCCTGAAAGCCAGGTTACCGGGGCCGCTCAGTCCGGGGAGTGAGCAAGCAAGGTTCAGAGAGTCGGCGGGCTGGATAGTGAGAGTGTCGGCTAGGTCGAGGGTTTGCATGATGGAGGCCACGTCGTGGTAGCCGTCGTCGCGCTTACCGAGGACTTCAAGGGTCAGGTTTAGCTTGGCGTGGGCGTCTATGGTTATCATGCAGTTACCGTCGCTTCTGAAATGGTGTGCCAAGCATGATAGAGGTCAGCCCACTCGGAGAGGGAGAGGGTCGCGGGTCGGCGGCGGCCATCTATTCCGGTGGCGGAGAGGGTGACGCGGACGGGGTCGGGGTCGGCTTTCAGGCCGAGTTGGAGGCTGTTGCGTAGCTGTTTGCGGGGGGCGCGGAATCCGGCGGCGGCGAATTCTATGAAGGAATCCGGGTCGTTGACAGGGACGGCGGGCAGGTCATGGATCTCAATTCGCATCACGGCTGAGTTGACCCTCGGCATGGGTCTGAAACTTCTGGGAGGGACTGAGAAAAGTATTCTGGGCGCGCCGTATAGCTGCACCATGACGGAGAGTAGGCTCATGTCGCCGGGCGAGGCAGCGATGTTGGCGGCGACTTCCTTTTGCACCATGACGACCAGCGAATGTGGGCGAGGGCGAGCGGATATGAATTTCCTGATGATCGGGGTTGCGGCGTAGTATGGCAGGTTGGCGACGATTTTGTATCCGTCTGAAAAGAAGCGGGCGGGATCGAAGTCGAGGGCGTCCTGGTTGAGGACGGTGAGGTTCTCGCGCTCAGCGAACCTGTGGGAGAGTGAGTTGGTGAGTTCGGGGTCTAGTTCGACGGCTAAGAGCTTGGGGACCCAGTGTACGAGAATGCGGGTGAGAGCGCCTTTACCGGGGCCTATTTCGAGAACCTGGTCGGCATCGGCGAGCTGGGCGGCGGCTACTATGCGCTTGGCGACATCGTAGTCAACGAGGAAGTTCTGTCCGAGCCTGCTTCGTCGGCCTGGGGCGGGGCGTCTGTTGGCGCGGGTAGTCAAGGCTGGGGCAACTTTCGCGGACAATTCGCTGAGATGGGGAGGCGTTGAAGCTAATCACCCTCACCCCCGTATCAAGTACGGGGCAGGCTCTAGCCCTCTCCCATCAAGGGAGAGGGGATTTGTCGGAGGGTCGTGCACCATCCCGTCGTTCCCTTCCGTCGGCGTGTCAAACGGTCTTGACTCAAGCCAGGTAGTCCCGCGTCACCCGAAGATTACCGCTTACCGCTGCTTTCTTCCGAACCTGACGGGGTTCACGGCTCTTCGCCGCGTGGGGCCCAGCTATCAACATCAAGAATCGCCCGACAGAGGCCGCCGGTACAGGACCTCAGGGAGGAATTCAGCCTCGCTATAGCGGATTTCGAGTGCAGGGCGCCGCTAACTCCCCGCCTAGCACGACCTTGCAATCATGTTAGGTGAAGGCTCTTGGGCGTGTCAATCAGAGTCGCCCTCACCCTCAGGGTCTTTCGATTATCAACCATTTAAACAAAGTACGTTCGTGGCGACCCTTCGACAAGCTCAGAACGAACCATGATCGGGCGGCCCTTCGACAGGCTCAGGGCGAACGACAGAAGAAGTATCGGGAAATAACCGAAAGACCCTGCCCTCACCCCAGCCCTCTCCCTGAGGGAGAGGGGGTTTGTTGAGTGGTATTCATAGCTGACCGCACGTTTGCCTAACCCTGTGAGCCTATCGAGGGAGAGGGGATTTCTCGCTTTCGTTGGTTGAGGGAGAGGAAACTACGGATAGAGGGCGAGTTGTTCGAGGCCGGCGGTCTCGTCGAAGCCGCACATGACGTTCATGTTCTGGACTCCACTTCCGGCGGCGCCCTTGACCAGGTTGTCGAGGCAGGCGATGGCCATGAGCCGGTTGGCCCTGAGGTCTATCGTAGGATAGACGACACAGTCGTTGTTGCCGGAGGTGTGCTTGGTCTGCGGAGGAGCGGACACCGCCTTGGTGAACGGCTCACCGGCGTAGTAGTCCTCGTAGATCTCGCGCACTCTTTCCCTGCCGGCTTCTCCGTCGGGTATCGCGCCATCCTTAATGGGAGCGTAGCAGCTAACGAGAATGCCGCGCGTCATTGGCACGAGATGGGTCAGGAAGGTCAGCCTGAGATCATCGTCGCCATCCATAGAGCCGAGCTCCTGGATGATCTCGGGATGATGGCGGTGGCCGTCGAGGGCATATGCCTTGAAGTTTTCGTTGACCTCGGAGAAGTTGAGGTCAACGGAACCTCCCCTGCCCGCGCCGGAGACGCCAGACTTGGCATCAACGACGACATCGGGCTCGATTATGCCGGCAGCGACAGCGGGGGCGAGGGCCAGGACTGCCGCGGATGGATAGCAACCCGGATTCCCGACGAGCGAGGTCTGGGCGATCTCGTCGCGGTGGAGTTCGGGCAGGCCGTAAACGGCGGTCTCCATGTACTGCGGGCACGGATGGTCAATCTTGTACCAGTAGGAGTAGTCGTCCAGGTTCTTGAGGCGGAAGTCGGCGGAAATGTCCACGGCCTTGACTCCCTGCTCTATGAAGGGCTCGAGCTTTTCGGCGCTGGCAGCGTGCGGGAGCGCGGAGAACACGAAGTCAACGCTTTCGGTTATCTCCGGGGTTATCTCCATGTCGCAGGACTCAAGGTGAGGGAACATTTCGGCGAGTCGTCTGCCCGCTGCGCTTCGACCGGTGACGGCTGCTATCTCAACTTCGGGGTGGCGATGCAGAATGCGCGCCAACTCCATTCCGGCGTATCCGGTTACGTTGATGATTCCTACCTTCACCGATGTGCCTCCTTCGCTGGGCTTTGAATTGTTCTTCAATGAGTATAGGGATGTGGGAACATATGATACAAGGCCGATGATCTAGATCAATCGCATCTGAATATCAGCGGTCTCATATATATCGGTTTATAATCGTACAGGTGAGCAACAGGTGGACCGACTGGTGGCAACAGGTGAAAAAGTCACCAGAGTTTCACCTGAGATTGCCTGAGTTTAGCTACATAAGAATTCTTCGGGGCTTGCGAATTCTTCATACTATAACCTTGTGTTTATGTATTGAGTGGCCGAAATGTCGTTTTTCATGGGTATATTGTAGCGGACGGAATGTATGTTCGTCTAGTGGCGGCGTGAATAAGAAAATTACATAAGTCTCGTGAATACGCTACTGACCTCAGAGTGTTTAGAATCAATTAGGGTAAGATAGGCAACCGACGCGTTAATGGAGGCGATTATGAAAAGGGGAATGTTGGATGTCGAGGGGCTGCGGACCGCGGTGGCGGATGGTTCGATTGATACGGTGATCCTGGCTTTTCCTGACTTGTACGGGCGGCTGATGGGGAAGCGGCTGGATGCCTCGTTCTTTCTGACGGACGTGGCAGGCGGGACTCATGCCTGCGACTATCTCTTCACGGTGGATATGGAGATGGAGCCGGTGTCGGGGTATAAGTTCTCGAACTGGGAGCTTGGCTATGGGGACGTTCACCTAGCGCCGGACCTGGGGACGATGCGGAAGTTGTCCTGGCTGGACCGGACGGCGCTGGTGATATGCGACGCGGAACTGGAGCCGAGTCACGAGCCGGTGGAAGTTGCGCCGCGCTCGATTCTGCGCGGGCAGGTGGAGCGGCTGCGAGACGCGGGGTTCGAGGCGATGGCGGGGTCTGAGTTGGAGTATTACCAGTTTCGGACTTCGTACATGGAGGCCGCTCAGAGCGGGTATCGAGGGCTGCGGGAGACGGGGTGGTACCTGGAGGACTATAACCTGCTGCAAGGAACGCGGTCGGAGGACCTGAACGGTGCGTACCGTCGTCACCTAGCGGCGTCGGGGGTGCCGGTGGAGTCCACGAAGGGGGAGTTCGGGCGGGGTCAGCATGAACTGAACATCCGTTACGCGCCCGTGCTGGATATGGCGGACAGGCACGCTGTCCTGAAGCAGGCGGTGAAAGAGGTTTCGGAGCAACTTGGGGCGAGTGTCACTTTTATGGCGAAGCCGGACGCGGAACAGGCGGGGTCCAGCTCGCATCTTCATGTGAGTCTGTGGCAGGTGAAGGACGGCCTGTTGAGTAACGCATTTTCTGGTGACGGGGAACTTACTGGGATTGCGTGTTCGGACGTGTTCCGGTGGTTCCTGGGAGGATGGATGCGGTACGTGCCGGAGTTTATGGTGTGCTATGCGCCTACGGTCAACTCTTATAAGCGGTTCCAGGCGGGCAGCTGGGCTCCAACCGCGACAGCGTGGTCGCCAGACAACCGCACGGCGGGGTTCCGGGTTGTCGGCTCAGGAGCGAGTCTGCGGATAGAGTGCCGGATCCCGGGGGCGGACGTGAACCCGTACCTGGCGTACTCGGCGGTCATCGCATCGGGCCTGGCGGGCATCGAGGGGAGGATAGAACCGCCAGCGGCATACATGGGGGACGTTTACTCGGCGTCGGATGTGGCGACGCTGCCCGGCGGCCTTGATGAGGCGGTGGAGGGTTTCGCGGGAAGCGAGTTGGCGCGGTCGGCGTTCGGAGCGGACGTGGTGGAGCATTACGCTCACTTCTACTCGACGGAGGCGGAGGCGTACCGGAGAGCGGTGACGGACTGGGAGCGGGTGCGATACTTCGAGCGGATCTAGTACAGAGTCCAGTTGTTCTTGACATACTCGGACTGCCCCAACCCCTGGATTGCCGAGCGGCGAGCCCTTCGGGGTTCCCGCTTTCGCGGGAATGACGGCCCGTTAATGGAGTATGGCATCTCCACATGGACTTGGTACTAGGCGTGGGCTGTGCCGACGATATTGGGAATGGTGATGGGAAGGCCGACGGAGAGGGAGAAACGGCGAAGTTCTATGCGCTGGAAGCCGGCGTCCCTGATCGCGCTCACTATGTCCCTGTCGAGGTTGCAGCCGGTGGTGGCAAATTTCCAGATGGGGTTGGCGAGGGTCTGAAGCCGCCCTACCCTCTTGTCCTGGGATATGACGTGTTCGTAGAAGAGGAACTGGCCTCCGGGCCGTAGCGTGCGGCGTATCTCGCTCACGACGAGATCAAGGTCTTTCACCATTCAGAGGGTGAGGGTGGTGACTACGCTGTCGAATGTGTCGTCTGCAAAGGGCAGGTTCTCGCCTATGGCGGATACGACGGTGGCGTCGGCGTGGCTTTCCTGGGATGTTCTGATGAAGCGGCAGGTCATGTGGGGGTTGGGTTCGACGGTAATTAGCCGTACTCCAGGGGGATAGAATGGGATGTTGGCACCGGTTCCGCCGCCGATTTCGAGGGTCCTTCCGAGGCTGAGGCCGGCGGTGAGTCTGCGGTATGGGATGACGCGGGATTCGACGCCGGAGTTGAGAAGGTCGTACCAGGCGGCGAAGAGGCGCTTGCTGAGTTTGTCGTATTCCATCTTTAGTGGTGGCATCCGCGGGCAAGGATGGGCCAGACGGATTCGACTAGGCCGTTGCGGACTCCTATGAAGCGGTCCCAGCGGTTGACGAGGATGTCCTGCTGGGCGCTGAGGAGGAGGAACTGGTCGCCTACTCTGAGGGGCATGGCGTCCTGGGATTTGAGGATGATGTGGTCGGGGGCGAGGGAGTCAACTTCAATATCGTCGTGACCCTCGACGGAGGGGAGGACGCCGTTGGGAGCGGCGAGGGCGCGGTAACCTACGTCGCCTATGGCGATGTGGTCTGAGGGGCGGCTGATGACGGTGGTCAGAATCTTCGCCGCGAACTGGAAGTCTTCCATGTAGGCGCTTGTGGTGTTCATCAGGGCGTAGGTGCCGCCCTGCACTTCGGTGACTTCGGACATTCCGGGGGCGACGTCTATGGTGAAGGTCTCGCCAGTGGAGACTATCTCGACGGGGATTCCGGCGTCCTCGATGGCGTTCCCAACGTCAACGCACATCTGCATCCAGCGTCGGCCCTCGCTGAAGCGGGTCTCTGTGTCCGGGTCTCCGCTTATGGACTGGTGACTCATTACGCCCCTGAAGGTGACTCCGGGGAGGTCTGTGGCGAGACGGGCGAGGTTGATGCCCTGTTCGGTCCGGCGTATTCCGGCACGGTCCATGGATGTGTTGACCTCTATGAGGACGCCCACGTCTGTGTCCGCGCGGTCGGATATGGAGGATATGAGCCTGAGGTTGCGCTCGTCGTCTATGGCGACCTTGGTGTCGGCTTCGCGGGAGAGGGAGCAGACGCGGGCTATCTTGTCGGGGGTGACGACCTGACTAGTGATGAGGATGTCCTTGATGCCTCCCTCGACCATGACCTCAGCCTCGGCGACCTTGGCAGCGCATACGCCGCCGACGGTGCCGCCTGCCTCAATCTGCTTGTGCAGGATCGCGGGCGTCTTTATGTTCTTGGCGTGCTCGCGCATCTTGCACACGGAGTCGGCGTACAGTTCGGAGATATGCGCGAAGTTGTGCTCGAGCGCGTCGAGGTCAACGAGTAGGGCGGGTGTGTCGAGTTCGGATAGGGGTGTTCCGATGGCGGGAGGTTGCGTGGTCATTTTAGTTGCCTCTCTGTCTGAATCAGGATTTGCGGGATGTTGGTGTTTACAGGATGGGCAGGTTGGCGATTTCGAGAATGGCTGAGTTGTAGTTCACCCTCACCCTAGCCCTCTCCCATCGAGGGAGAGGGCATTTTTCGATATCTAGTCGTAGCGGCCGCGGGCGGATACTTCCCAGACGGCTTCGAGTTTGCCGTCTCGTGTGGCGTGGATGAAGTCGTAAACGTTGACGGTGTTGGCTATGCTGTGGGGGATGAGCCAGACCTTGCTGCCGAGGTCAATGTCCCAGCTTGCGCCTGCTTCGAGAACCATGCCGCCGTGCTCGGCGCTCATGCGGCTGACGGTCGCGCCGGAAATCCCATCTACCAACGGCAGTCCCGTGTCTATGCTGGTGGCCTTTTGTCCGGCGTCGAGCCAGACCAGGCCCTCGTCCTGGTGGGTCATTACGGTGGTGAGGATCCTGGCGGCGGGGCGGAGTTCGGACATGAGGCCCAAGTTCGCGGCGTCCATGAGGGCGTATGAGCCAGCTATCATCTCGGTAATTCCTGCCAGGGACGCCGGAGCGCTAGTTATCTCGTCCAAGGTCAATGCTGCGGATGGGGATTCAATGCCTTCATCCGCGCAGTTTGAGAGCGCGTCCAGCAGCGAACCGGAATTCGAGGACATCAGTCCAGCGAAACTGAGTCCTGGCGTGTCGGATACGATCCCGGCCAGGGCAGGCGCGTCTCCTGGAGATACACCGAGGAAGTCGGACTCGCCTCGGACGACGATCAGGACGGCTATTTCGGAGCCGGCTGAGGTTGCCGCCGTACCCAAATCAGAGATGTTGCGGCGGCTGTCGGCTCCGATGGTGAGGCCAATTCGCTTTGCGAGAGCGGCAGCCCTGGAAACCTTGGAAGCGGTAACGGCTAGATTGGTGATGAGAATGTCGTCAATGCCGTGCTGGGCGAATATCTCCGCCTGGCCGAGCGTCGAGACGGCGGCTCCGCCGACGGTTCCGGGGGCGCGGAGCTGCATATGTGCTATGGCGGGCGACAGGTGGGACTGGAGGTGAGGCCGTAGTTTTGGGCCTTGAGAATCCAAAAAGCGGCTGTGGAAGTGATTGATGTTGGACTCGAGCGCGGACAGTTCCACGACCAGGGACGGAGTGTCCAGTTCCTCCGCGGGCGTGCCTATCGGCTTCATAATCGGGCGTTCCATATCGTTCTCCGGTAGTCTGGGGGTGTGTCGAAGCATCGCGCGATTCTCATCTCACATGAGCTATCATGCGATGCGTAAACTGTCATAACATAAGAGGCGGGAATTTACCAGTGTGACGGAGACCAAAGGTGAATCGAGAGCGGAGGAAAGTTTGTTGGATTTAGAGGAAGTCGGCCTGGGCGAGATAGCTCTGCTGGATGGCGAACGGGTTTCGGACAGGTTGAATGCGGATGATCAGGGCGGGAGTCGGTCTTTCGGTGAGCCGGGTGCTCTGTTGCTCACCACCACCAGAGTTATACACGTTACGGGTGAAGAGGGCAGGCGCCAAACTACTATGATCTCAGTTCAGGACGTGGAGTCCGTGTCGGTCAGGTTGATCTTCCCCGAAGGGATTGGGCCCTATGTCTGGGCGGTGTTGTCGGTAGTCATGAGTCTTATCCTCTTCTCATATATAGAGCACAGCATTGCCCGGATTGCTGTGCCGCTGATCATCCTGACAATGGGGGCTTACCTGATCGTGGACCGCTTAACGGCTCGAGGTCGTCCTACGGCGATCATCAGAGCGCGGGACACGGAGATACATTGGTCATTCGATCATGACAAGGAATCGAAACAGGTCTATGAGTTCATCAATTCGCTGTACCGTCAGAAGAGGCGGTCAGCATACAACATGGATGAGTGGCTGTCGCTGCATTAGGGCATGGATTGCCGCTTTCGCGGGAATGACTGAGTTAAGTTCACCCTAACCCTAACCCTTCGGGAGAGGGGATTTTCAAAATACGAATAACGAGAATTGTCAGTGTAGTGCTAGCCGAGTCTGAGGCTGGGGATGACGTCGAGGTCCCACTGGAACGCGCTGCCCCTGTCGAGCGAGAAGAAGGCAGCGGCGCCTATCATCGCACCGTTGTCGGTACACAGGCCGGGGCGAGGGACTATTACTTCTACGGGGGACTCTTCGGTCATCTTCTGACGCAGGCGGGAGTTGGCGGCTACTCCACCACCCAGAATAATACCGTTGACACGGTACTTCCTGATCGCATCCATCGTGCGGAGCACCATGGAGTCAACTATGGCCTCCTGGAAGGCGTTGGCAACCTCGGAGACCTCGGCGGGATCCAGTTCGCTTTCTTCGGGCGGGGGGTACATTCCCTTGAGTTCGGCTCGGCGGAGGACGGCGGTCTTGAGTCCGCTGAAGCTGAAGTCGAGCGAGTTTCTTATCCTGGGCCGCGGCAGATCGGGTTCTAGCCCGACCGCACTCTCGGCAACTCGCTGGATTTCAGGGCCGCCCGGGAAGCCGAGTCCGAGGACGCGCGCGGCCTTGTCGAACGCTTCTCCTGCGGCGTCGTCGCGGGTTCTGCCAATGAGCTTGTAAATCCCGTGTCCCTCCATGAGGATGAGGTCTGTGTGACCGCCGGAGGTTATCAGGCACATCAGGGGGAAGCCTGGGCGTGCTTCGGGGTCAACGCCTTCCTCGAGCCACGCGGCGTAAACGTGGCCTTCGAGGTGATTGATGCCGATGAAGGGGAGGTTGTGTGAGAGGGCAAGGCCCTTGGCGGTGTTGACGCCTACAAGCAGCGCGCCGGCGAGTCCGGGTCCGTGGGTCACGGCTACTCCGTCGAGTTCGGGGAGTTCCATACCCGCCTGTTCGAGCGCGCTGTCCACTACAGGAAGCAAGGCTCGCATGTGTTCACGGGAGGCGATTTCCGGGACGATGCCGCCATACTTAGCGTGCATCTCGACCTGTGTGGCGACGACGTTGGAGACGATGTGTCGCCCATCCTCGATGACGGCGGCGGCGGTCTCGTCGCAGGATGTCTCTATTCCGAGGATCTTCACTATATCCCCCTTTCGCCGGGCGTGAGCGGCAGATAAGGGTGTGCGTTCACTACGTCTTCGTTGAATGTGAGACCGAGGCCCGGGCTTGTGGGAATGTCCACGTAGCCGTCTTTCTGTCGGGGCAGACCGTCGAATACCTCGAAGTAGTGGGGTTCGTAGAACTCGGCGTGGTATTCCTGAATCAGGAAGTTGGGAGTGGCGGCATCAAGATGGAAGCTGGCGACCGTTCCGACGGCAGAGTTGGTGTTATGCGGAGCCATGAGCACGTGCCTGGGTTCGGCGATGGCGGCTATCTTCTTGAGCTCGGTGATGCCGCCTGCGTTGCACATATCGGGCTGGAGGATGTCCACGGCGTCGGCTTTGACAAGTTCGTAGAACGGGAACTTGAGGTATAGACGCTCCCCGGTGGCTATGGGGATGTTGACGTGCTGTCTGACCTGCGCCATCTCTCCTACGTTTTCCTGGGAGACGGGTTCCTCGAACCAGAAGGGGCGGTACTTCTCCAGACGCTGGCCAAGGTGGATGGCAGTGTGGACGTTGAACTTCGCGTGGACTTCGACGAGTATCTCGACGTTGGGACCTACGGCCTCGCGGACAGCGGCCACCCTGTCCTCGGCGAGCTGGGCCTCCTCGGGGGAGATGGTGTAATAGTTGTGCTGGCCGAAGGGGTCGAATTTCATGGCGGTGTAGCCCATCTCTACAACTCGAAGGGCTTCTTCAGCGTTTTGTTCCGGAGAGCCGGGGTTGGTGTACCAGCCGTTGGCATAGACCCTGATTCTGTCGCGGATTGGGCCTCCGAGCAGTTGGTAAACGGGGACACCGAGCGCCTTGCCCTTGAGGTCCCAGAGCGCGATGTCTATGCCTGAGAGGGCGGTGGAGAAAAGCCGTCCGCCGCGGTCGGCATTGTCCTGGTGCATACGCATCCAATGGAGCTCGTGGGCCATGGGATCTTTGCCGACAAGGTAATGATCCGTCCAGGCTTCCAGCAGGCTCGCTACGAGGGGATCGTAGGAGAGCATAGATGCCTCGCCAATGCCCTCGATGCCCTCGTCGGTCTGGAGGCGCAGTACAAGCCAGTTACGCTTGGCGTTCCTGTGCTGCGAGGAGAAAATGTTGGTCTTTATTCCGGTTATCTTCATCGCGCTGTCCAATCTGTGGAATAATCGGAGTTTACAAAGGAAGAGGGAGCTTTCGCAATCGTCTCAACCACCCTCCAACCTGACCGAAAGGCGTGAATTTGTGATATTTCGCACGAATATGGCCCTATTCGTTTGACACATAATAATCTGTTTGGTAGCATCCCATTCGCTTAGCAGTCATATAAATGAGCTGAGCAAACCGATCTGTAGCATGAATTTGCGAGGCGTTCATGAATGGACTGTTGAGCGAGTTCACTTGTAGCGGAGGGCAAGGATACGATCTCTGCCCGTCGGACGGATAGCAAGGGAAAGACATAGGAGGTAAGTGCATGTTAGGCAGATTTAGAAAGGCGGGGATACTGATACCCATCGTCGCTGTGTTCGCATTGGCGTTCGCGATTGCGTGTCAGGCGGAACCGGAGATCGTCACGGTAGAGAAAGTCGTAACGCAGGAAGTAATTAAAGAGGTCGAGGTACCCGGCGAGACCGTCGTGGTCGAGAAAGAAGTGGTGAAGGAAGTCCAGGTGCCTGGCGAGACCATGGTGGTCGAGAAAGAGGTCGTGAAGACCGTCGAGGTACCCGGCGAGACCGTCGTGGTCGAGAAGGAAGTGGTGAAAGAGGTCGAGGTCGAGAAGGTGGTTGAGGTCGAGAAGGTGGTCGAGGTCGAGAAGACCGTCGAGCTCGTCGTGACCCCGACACCTGTGATCGTAGTGGAAGCTGCCGTCAACGCTCCGGAGGCCATGGGTGAGGCGGGTGTCATCAACATCGCCATCACAGACGTAGCTCCCGGCGTCGGACTAGGCTCCGCGCAGTTGACCGACGCGATGCACTACTGGGGCGTCGGCGAAGTCACGATGAAGTTCGTGGATCCCGGAGTGGTCGCGCCGATGCTGGCCGCATCCTGGGAACTAGACATGGACATGGGCTCCCCGGTTGGGGCCACGCTCAAGATTCGTGACGACGTGATCTTCCATGGCGAGGGTCTTGGCGACCGCAGCGACATGGGCGGAAGCTGGGGTCCGATGACCGCAGCAGACATCGCGTTCACGATCAACGACGGAAACGGCGCTATCAACACAGCCAGCATTCACTGGCAGGCGGGCGACTTCGCGACCGTGTTCGGGAACATCCCGGCGGAGGCGATTGACGACACCACGCTGAAAGTGACGTTTGCCAAAGACGCCGAAGGCAATACCCTGTACGACCCGCGCTGGGACGCCAACATCATGAACGACGCCGCGCAGGCGTACAGCGTACAGAGCCTGAATCGCTACAACACCGTTGGCGAGACGGAGATGAAGGATACTGCCTTCATCGGCACCGGCCCGCTGCACGTAGAGGAGTGGATACAGGACGACACCGCGGTACTGGCGGCGGTGCCCTATGACCACTGGGACGTGAACAGCAAGGTGGACAAGATAGTCTTCAAGGAAGTGGGCGAGCAGAACGCGCAGATCGCGCTGATGGAGACCGGCACAATTGACGCCGCTCCCATTCTGCTCAAGAGCGTTCCTCGTATGCTCGAGGGCGGATTCGCCATTGCCGACAACGGACTTGCAGGCCAGGCTTCGATCTCGTTCTCCGGCAACCTGTGGGAGACCGAGCACGTGCTATTCGGCACTCCTCTGGACACCGCAGCGGTTTACATGAGAGACCTGCCTTGGATTAGCAACCCGTCTCCCAACGACAGCGGCGCCTGCCCGGCAGGATGCTCGGACTTCGAGGAAGGCGTGCTTGTGCGTAACGCGCTGGCAAGGGCCATCAACAGGGAAGAGATCAACGAATTCCTGCTGAACGGCATTGGACATCCGATCTACCTGAACGCTTTCAGCCCGAACAACCCGAATTGGCAGGACAAGTGGAACTACCCATACGATCCTGACATGGCGAGGGACCTGCTCGCCCAGGCGGGCTATCCGAATGGCTTCGAGATGCCTCTGTACGCACCGAACCCCGGCGGATACCAGGAACTGGCTGACGCGATAGCCGGATACTGGGAAGAGATTGGCGTGAGGACAGCAGTGCAGAAGTACGCCTACTCGGTGTATCGCCCGACAATCGTCGCGCGCGCTACGACGATGCCATGGGTAACCGAGTGCGACGACGGCAAGAGCTCCTGGCCTTGGGAGTGGCCGAAGTCAGCTGACCATACGTCTCTGACTCGCGGCGGCTTCGGCTGCGGCCTTGAGATCAAAGTGTCGGCGGACACCTGGGTAGCCGTCGCGGCGGAACAGGACGTCGCCAAGAAGATAGAGCTGAACAACGCTCTGGCAGATTACCTGTTCGAGACCGCGCCTAGCTTCGGTGTGGTTGGAGTTCCGGCTCCCATCACGTACAACCCGAACAAGATCGCTTCCTGGCCGATGGACCCCGCGCTGTTCTCCAAGTGGAACAATCCCGAGTCAATCGTGCCGGTAGGCCGGTAGTCAATTACCAGCAATAACCGGGCGGCGGCGGAAGTCGCCGCCTTACCTACCGCATAACTTAGTGCAACCTAGAGTGATGGCCTGGCCCGAAACTGGAAACGGAAAGACGGTCAGGCCATCGTCAAACTCTCTTCGGCGATGTGCCTCCAGTATCCTTTTGAGAATTTTCGTATGTCAATCAAGCGTTAACAAGCGCTCTGATTTAGCAGCCTGGTCTGAGAGAAAGATAGTCAAGATATGTCTTCCTTCCTGATTCGTCGAATGGCCTTCGTGTTTGTATCGCTGATTGGAGCGACGGCAATCGTGTTCGCGCTGTCCAGGATGGCGGGCGACCCGATCCTGCTCTATGCCAAACCATACGGTTACGGCGATACGGAAGAGTATCTGAACAATCTTCGGGCGCATCTGGGACTGGACCAGCCGCTGGTCGTGCAATACGTCAAGTGGGTTTGGCAACTGGCACAGGGCGACCTCGGGCTTACGCTTCTGTCGCGGCGCCCGGTGATTGACGTTATCGGGGAAAAGATATGGAACACGTTCCAATTGGCGTTCACGGGCTGGCTCTTCGCCACCGTATTGGGGGTGCCGCTCGGGGTGCTTTCCGCGGTCAAACGCGGGACTTTCTGGGACTATATCGGAAGGGGATTCGCGCTGTTCGGCCAAGCGCTGCCGGCCTTCTGGGTCGGCGTGATGCTGGTGCTGGTCTTCTCGGTGACATGGGAGTTGCTACCCACCGCATTCAAAGCTCCGCCCAGCGTGTCGGATGATTATGTGCATTGGAATCCGTGGGGGTTCTATCCGGAATACTTCATCCTGCCCACTATAACCATCGGCTGGGGGGCGGCGGCGGGCTACCTGCGAATCACGCGCTCGGCGATGCTGGAGGTGATGGACTCTGAGTTCGTGAAGTTGGCGCGCGCCAAAGGGGCCAGCACCAGTTCCGTCATCTGGAAGCATGCCTTCAAGAACGCCCTGATACCACCCCTGACCGTTTCGGCGCTGCTGCTGGCGGGTCTGATGAACGGTGCGGTGGTAGCGGAGGTGGTTTTCGCGTGGCCAGGGCTTGGAAGGATAGCGCTGGTGGAGGCGGTGAACAACAATGACTTCCCGTTGCTGACGGGGGCCATCTTCATATTCACCATCATCTACCTGGTGATGAACTTCGTGGCGGATATGCTGTACGCATGGGCGGACCCGCGGATACGGTATTCATAAAGTTTCACCTTCACCCCGTATCGAGGTACGGGGCAGGCTCCAGCCCTCTCACATTGAGGGAGAGGGGATATTACAGTAGATAAGGTTTTCACCCCCATCCTAGCCTTCACCCATCAAGGGGGAAGGGATAGAGAAGAGTAGAATCAAGAGGCCAAGCGGATAATGAACGAAGGCATAGCATTCGAGGCCCAGCTCGAGCGGCAACAGCGCAACCGTCTTTTGCAGGTGTGGATCGTGTTCCGCAGGTGGCCGGTCATTCCATTGTTTATTCTTGCCGTCATGGCTATCTTCGCTATCTTCGCTCCTTGGATCGCGCCCAACGAACCGCTCAAGCAGTCTCTCCCGCTTCAGTACGTGCCGCCAGTTTGGGCGACAGAGGAACGGTCGGAACGGCTGGAGGGCCGGGTGGACAGCAGTTTCGAGTATTTTCTTGGGACGGACAACCTGGGCCGGGACATACTCAGCCGCATAATATATGGAGCGCGCATATCCCTGATGGTCGCGCTCGTATCTCTAACGAGCGGGATTCTGGTCGGATCTACGCTGGGACTGATAGGCGGCTGGTACGGCGGGATAGTTGACGAGTTAGTCGCGCGCCTGGTGGACATCTGGTACGCGCTGCCCTTCCTACTAGTCGCGCTTGTGGTGGTAATCGTGCTTGGGCAAACGCTCGTGGTGATGATGTTCGTTCTGGCGCTCACCGCGTGGAGCCCGTTCGTCCGCAATGTACGTGCTGAGGTGTTATCGCTGAAGGAGAGGGACTACGTGGCCTTGGCCAAGGTCGCGGGCGCATCGCCTTTCTACATTATGTACAAGCACATACTGCCGGGCGTGATAAACACCATCGTGGTCATCGCGACGTTGAACGTGGGCGGATTGATTCTGGCCGAAGCTACCCTTACGTTCCTTGGAGCGGGTCTCCCGTCGAACATACCGGCATGGGGCCTTATGGTGGGTGAAGGCCAGGGCGATTTGCGGCTGGCGTGGTGGATTTCCTTCTGGCCCGGCCTTGCGATATTCCTGACGGTGATGTCGCTGAACTTCACGGGCGACTGGCTGCGTGACCATCTGGACCCGCGACTGCGGCAGGTGTAGCCAATAAGCTATGGAGTTCGCTCTGCGGCCCCACCCCCTGGATTGCCGAGCGGCGAGCCCTTCGGGGTTCCCGCTTTCGCGGGAGTGACGCAGGTGCGGGAGGAGTAGTCGGTTGCCGTCCGTTGGATTAGCGTGGTTCCTGTTCCGAAGCTGCACGGGAGTGTTTTTTTCGTGTGTGCTGGGTTTCGTGAGTTGGGTGATCGTGCGGTTCATCATGCACTCGTTTTTCCTAGTGACCCCGCTGTTCAATGAAGTCATGAATATCTGCTCGATTGGCATAGCGGCGGGCGTAGGGGCGTCGGCAGGTTCATGGATGCTGGAAATGAACCGGCCGCAGTTGGCTAGAAGGATTGTCCTAGGAATACTCGCAGGTCTGTTGGGCGCGTGGCTCGGTTTTCAGTACGGCAAGGGCACCTACATTATGATAGGTATGCCGGGCATACCGGACCTGCGCGGGCTGGTGTGGGGTGCGCTGATAGGGGCGAACGCGGTTCCGATACTCTTCGACCTGGTTGGGGCAGCTCGGCAGAGAAGATTTCAGAGGCGGTGAGGATATTGCCCTCACCCTAAACCTCTCCCTCTGGGAAAGGTCAGGGCCTTTCCAAAGTCCAGTCTATCCAGGATTCGGCCACGCCCCTCCCCCGGATTGCCGAGCGGCGAGCCCTTCGGGGTTCCCGCCTTCGCGGGAGTGACAAATGCACAATTTTTGGCCATGAACGGCAACTTTGCAAAGGCCCAGGGAAAGGGGAACTTCTGTTGACATTCATAGCCAATTTGCCCATTTATGTACACTTGTAATACCATTTCATTCTGATTAGGACATGAACCTCAGAGGCAGGCAAGATAGTCCTTCGACAGGCTCAGGACGAACGAGAGATCGAAGACGAGGCGAAAACGAAAGACCCTGCCGTGGGAACACAACGACATTACTCCGAATTGGTATTAGTCCAGTAGGAGATGGTACTTTCGCTCTCAGGTAGCAGACAGAGATCATCGCGGCGGAGGGTGTTCTTCCCAGAGGAGCCTGGAGAAGTTCATGTGCTCTGAGATGTGGGCGCTGAGGTGATCGGCGCCGTGTTCGGACATACGGTGCGCCAGACTCTGGAACTCTTTGGAGTCGCGGTTCGGGATGTCCAGGTCCTTGGCGTTGCCTCGCACCATCCGCAGTCCGTCTATCAGCTTGCGCAGCATCGAGTAGGACTCACTGAGGCTTATAGCAAGCGTTTCGCTAAAGTGTCCCTTCAGGCGCAGGGCCTCGACCGCTTCCAGCGTGTTGGTCAGCCGTAGTTCGCAGTCAGATCTGCCTTTTGCAATCTGCCACGCCTGCACGTAGTACTCGATGTCAACAACGCCGCCCCGGCTCAGCTTGGCGTTCAGGGTTCCTCGTTTTACCAGTTCACTAGCCTGCCTGTGTCTCATGTGCAGAATGTCGTCAACGTCAATGGGCTGGGATGAATAGACGAAGGTGTTGCGGACAGACATCACTCCGCTCACCAGTCCATCATCGCCAAGCACTGGACGCATTCTGACCATGGCCAGACGCTCGAACTGGCGGGCGTCGCCGTCCGGCGAGTAGTAGCCCCGGAACGCAGCGAGAGAAGAGGCGAGTGGCCCCTTGTTCCCGTAGGGGCGCAGCCTCATGTCTATCTCGAATATGCCCTGCTGCCTGGTATCCAGAACGTTCAGGAACTCCCTCACCACCTCCTCGAAGAACATGGAGTTTGGAACAGGCTCATCTCTATCGGTCATGCCTTCAGACTCATAGACGAACATCAACTCTATGTCGGAGCCGAATCCCATATCACGCCCACCGAACTTGCCGAGCGCGAAGATCCCCCAGCCGCAGACTGAGCCGCTGACCGTGTGGGGGATGCCGTGACGTTCGGACGCTAGGCGATAGCTAATCTGGAACGCCTTGCGAATGAGAGCGTCGGCGACATCGGTCAGTTCGCGCGCGAATCGTCCGAGGTCAACCCTGCCAGTAATGTAGCGCAGGTCAACCCTGAACATCTCGCGGTCTTTGAAGTCGTTGAGTACCCGCACCCGCTCTTCGTGCGTTTCGCAGGCTTCAATGTCCGAGTCAATCAAGACTTCCAGTTCCCTGAGCGAGAGGGACTTTTCCATGGATTCAGAGTCTAGCAGCACGGGAAAGAGGTTTTCATGCTGCATTCTCAGGAAGTCTTCCCAGAGGAAGCGGCTCGTGCCCATCATCCTGGCGAGGGTCTCCATGACGTCGGGGGAATCCAGGTCGTGGAGCTTGGAAGTCCAGTCTCGCATGGTGAGTAGCTGGGATGTCAGGGAGTTGAATTGGCGCAGTGCCTGCGCGGGATCAGGCGCGATTGGCAGGTAGAAAGTGAATTGCTTGATGAGCGCGGCGGCAACCCACAACTGGTTCAGCCTGTGTTCATCTTCGATTTTGCCGCCCGACGAGTCGGTAAGCCAGAAGGTGTCCTTAACGACATCGTCATAAGTGCGTATCGTGGCTCTCGCGATGTTGACGTGTATGCTGGCGAGCGCGTTGGTGAAGGAGAACAGGAATCCGGGCGTATCTATTGAGCTAATCGTGATGAGCGTGTGTCGTTCCGAAGATTCCACGTCGGTGAATATGTCTATGGGAAGCTGGTCGGCCCCACCCTGTCCGGCGTCGCGCAGAGCCTCAGCGAAACGATCAATTACGGCGGACGTGGCAGATTCGGTCCGGCCTGAAAGAGAATCTCTGACCGCGGTCCTGATGTCGCGCTCGATCTTGTCCCAGCCCGGGATACTGGCTGAACGCTCGCTGAGGTCGAAGAGCATGGCAACACGGCGCTGCGTTCCGCGAGTGGCAGGCTGGGAGCGTGGCCTTCTGCGCCTTCGCCACCCGAAATCGGACGGCGGCGGTCGCCTGGGGGGCTGACGGCGCGGCAGTGGCGTAGTCGGACGGGAAGCCGCGCCGATGGTGAATATGTCGGCCTGGTGGATGTCCAGTCCGTTGGACGTGAGAAGTCCGGCAACCAGTGGCAGGGCGTTGGACCTCGCGTCAGTAGAAACCCCTACCCGCCAGCCCGCGCCACTCTCTTCGACGCGCATCCGGACCTCGCCATACGTGGCTTCGCCCTCCAGCAATTGGGCAAATATTGAGACGCTCGACTGATCGAGTTCGGAGAGCGCGTCTTCCCATTGGGATGTGAGCGCGTCGAGAGCGTCGGATGTAGCCTGGGATGTCATAGCGCTGTATGTCCAGTTGGACCGGAAAAGTCTGGTGAGAGTACCTATGACTATATGGTAACATCATTCAGTTCGCGTGACATGGCACAGTGGGCCAGTCAACCTGGGGTATTTCATGACCGGAATAGCGTATCTGATAGAGGCGTTCGCGGAAGGCGACCTGTTGCGCCCCCGCCCAGAGGTACGCAACCTGGTTGACCTTTCCAGGTCGGTAGCCCATCTGTGCGGTGTGGAGGGCATCGAATTGTCCGAGAACGCACAGGGAATCGTCGAGACCATTGGGGACACGGACCACATCGTCCTGGTTCTGATCGACGGCATGGGGATGAACCTGCTGGAACGCCTTCCAGCGGACTCGTTTCTGAGAAGACACCTCTGGGAGCAGGCGCAAACGGTGTTTCCGTCCAGCACGGCGGTCGCGCTCACCTCTCTTACCACGGGTGAGTGGCCGCAGGATCATGCCGTCACCGGATGGTGGACTCAGCTACCCGCGCTTGGGTCGGCGGCCACGATTCTGAGCTACACGGCTCGGAGCAACAACCAGGACCTGTTGAAGCGCGGGATTATGCCGGAGACAACATTTCCCGTGGAGTCGCTATGGAAGCGTATGCCCCGGGACGCGCTGGTCGTCGTTCCGAAGGCCATCGTGGGATCGGTGTATTCCAAATACTTCTCCGGTGGACGCGAGACAATCGGCTACGAGTCGCTGGCGGGCGGCGTGGATTCGGTCGTCAAGCACGTTTGCGAGTCGGAGGGCAGGACTTTCAGCTATCTGTATTCGTCTCGAGTGGACAGCGAGGCGCATATGTACGGAATGACGCGACCGGAAGTCCAGCACGCGCTCAGCGAGGTGGAGCGGGAGATCAAACGCCTGGCGGGGGCGCTGAAGGACAAGGCCCGCATAGTGGTTACGGCGGACCACGGCTTCCTGGACGCTCCGCCGCCGAAACGCCACACGCTGAGAGTCAATCGTCAGCTCCAGCCGTTTTTCAGGCTCATGCCATCGGGAGACGCAAGGGTCATGTACCTTTATACTCTTGAGTGGGCCAGAGAGCGTGTGCGGCGTTATTTCGAGCAGCGCTTCGATCAGGTATTCATGGTGGTGGACACGGAGGACGCGATCAAGATCCAGCTATTCGGTCCGACGGAGCCGACGGACGAAACACGGGAGCGACTGGGCGACCTTGTGGTGGTGTCGTCGGGCGCGGATATACTCGAATACAACGCATCACGTGGCGCGGGCAGGATGCTTCAACTGAACGGACACCACTCGGGTCTGACACCGGACGAAATGCTGATACCGCTGATAATCGTGTGACGGCTGCCTCTCTGAAGACGAATGAGTCGAGAGACTCTGAGCCTCAGACAGGGGTAGTCTGAAGAACTCACACAATTCTTTAATCTCTGGGGTCTGAGTGAATTGCTTGCAGATAGTAGGCTTGCTACACTTGATCATACACTGGGCAAGGGTCCGCGACATGGACAAAGAGAAAACGCTAAGGTCATTCGATTACTATCTCGCTCATCAAGACGAGATGGTCAAGCTATACGATGGCAAGGTCATCGCGATCAAAGGAACCAGAGTGCTGGGAGTGTATGATAGTCATGGCGACGCCTTGCGTGAGACAAGCAAAAGCCACCAACCAGGCACGTTCATAATCCAGAAGGTTTCCGAAGGCGACAAGGATTACACGATTTACCTTTCTCCAGCGAGACGCTCGCAACGTATGATCGCTCAATGACTGAGTGGTCTGAAACTCCAGATAGTTTTACTTTCAGGTATGACCAGCGAGTAGATGAACTGGCGACACCCTGTGGTGTATCGTCGGTTCTGAATGAGGAAGAAACGGACGGGCCGGAATCACGGATGCGACCTTTCCAAGCTATTTGGGACACAGGCGCGACAAACAGCATGATTTCTACGGCTGTCGTTGACTACTGTGGCTTAGAACTATCCGGATTTACGCAGGTAAATCAGATTCAAGATTCGTATAGAGCGGCGACCTACATTGTTGACATAGAGTTGCCCAACGGCCTTGTGGTCTCCGATGTTCGCGTCGCTGAAGGCAGTATGCTGGGCGTGGAAGATGTTCTGATTGGCATGGACATCATTGGTTTTGGAGACTTCGCGATTACGCATCCGAGCGGCAATACACAGTTCACATTCCGATGCCCGTCCGCCGCAGACATAGATTTCGCAGCAAACCCCAATGTCGCAATGCGATAGACCATCCAACAAGTGTGTCATAGCAATTATGACGGCTTGTTTACACCGCCGACTTCGACACAACTCTCGCGGAGGACGACAATGTCCGAAACACTCAATTCTATCCAGGAACTCGGCAGGCTTGGCCAGAGCGTGTGGTACGACAATATGTACCGCTCACTCATAACATCCGGCGAGCTGGCGCGGCTCGTCGAGATGGGCGTGACCGGCCTGACTTCCAACCCGACAATCTTCCAGAAGGCGATATCGTCCGGGAGCGAGTACGACGACTCACTGGTGAAACACGCCTCGCGCGGTCTGAACCCGGAGCAGTTATTCGAATCTCTGGCGACGGAGGATATACGTGCAGCGGCGGACATACTGCGTCCCGTGTACGAGCGCAGCGGCGGGTCGGACGGGTTCGCGTCGCTGGAGGTCAGCCCGCGCCTTGCTCACGATACGGATGGCACAATCGAGGCCGCGCTGAGACTGTTTGGCGCGTTGCACAGGCCAAACGTGATGATAAAGGTTCCGGCTACACCGGAGGGGATACCCGCCATACGCGCACTCATAGGCAAGGGAGTGAATGTCAACGTGACGCTGATATTCTCGCTGGATATGTACACGCGGGTGCGGGAAGCGTATGTCAGGGGTCTGGAAGATCTGGAGCGCGCGGGCGGCGACCTGAGCGCAGTGTCGTCGGTGGCTTCGTTTTTCGTGAGCCGCGTTGATACGGCTGTGGACGGGCTGATAGAGGACAGAGACGGTACGTTGGAGACGCTCATGGGCAAGGCGGCGGTCGCCAACGCGAAGATAGCCTACCAGGACTTCAAGAAGACCTTCGGCACGAACAGGTTCGGCGCGCTGGCGCGAAAGGGAGCGCGCGCTCAGAAGCCGCTTTGGGCCTCGACCAGCACGAAGAATCCGCTGTACAGCGACGTGATGTACGTCGAGACGCTGATAGGCGCGGACACGGTGAATACCATGCCGGACGCCACGCTTGAGGCGTTCCTGGATCACGGCAGGGCGAGCGATTCGATTGAGCGTGACGTGGAAGAGTCGCGCGATGTGATATGCCAGTTAGAGAAGGCTGGCATCAGTATGGACGCGGTTACCACTAACCTGATGCACGAGGGCGTGAAGGCGTTCGCGGACTCGTTCGAACTGCTGCTTGGAGACATAGAAGCGAAGAGAGAACGGCTCATGGCGAGCGCGGCGGCCCCGGTGGGCGCGCCTGCGGACGGATCATGACGAACGTCGTCCAGGAGGCAGTCGAGCGGCTGGAAGCGGAGATGGTCGTAAGCCGTATCTGGGCGAAGGACCACACGCTCTGGGCAGACAGTCCGACCGAGATCAGCGACAGGCTGGGCTGGCTGGATATAACGGATGCGATGCGGAGCGAAGTCGGCGCGCTGACGCGATTCGCTCATCGAGTGCGGGACGAGGGAATCCGGCACATCGTCCTGCTGGGCATGGGGGGCAGCAGCCTGGGCACTGAGGTGATGAGGCAGTGTTTCGGGCGACGTAAGGGCTGGCCGGAGTTAGTCGTTCTGGACTCCACCCTGCCCGCCCAGATCAGGCGCGTATCGGACTCTGTTGACATGGGTCGGACGCTGTTCGTGGTGTCGTCCAAGTCCGGTACGACGGCTGAGCCTAATCTACTGTACAGGTACTTCAGAGAGCTAGTTCAGGAAGTGGGCGGCGACGGTGGGAGGTTTGTCACTATCACCGATCCCGGGACGCCTCTGGAGGATCTGGCGAAGTGCGAGGGATTCAGGAAGACATTTCTGAATCCTCCCGACGTTTGCGGACGCTATTCAGTTCTGAGCTACTTCGGACTCGTACCGGCGGCACTCGCGGGGTATGACGTCCCGGTTATTCTGGACAGCGCAGATGAGATGCGCGCCAGGTGCGCCGCCGGAGTCGCTACGCATCTCAACGCAGGAGCGTGTCTCGGCGCGACAATCGCGTCTCTGGCTCAATCGGGACACGACAAGCTGACGCTGTTCACATCCCCTACCCTGGACTCGTTTGGCCTCTGGGCAGAGCAGCTTATCGCGGAGAGCCTGGGTAAAGATGGCCTGGGGATAGTTCCTGTGGCTTCGGAGCCGCTTGGAGAAGCCAGCCTGTATGGGAATGACAGGCAGTTCGCGTACCTGAAACTGGCCGGTGAGGATTCGGAGGCGGATGCGCTGGCTGTAGAACTGGAGCAGGCGGGCCATCCCGTAATTCGACATGAACTTGATGATTTGCGCGCTCTGGGTGGAGAATTCTACCGCTGGCAGTTTGCCGTGGCGACAGCCGCCGCACTCATCGGCGTTCATCCCTTCAATCAGCCTGATGTCGAGCGTGCGAAGATTTTGACGCGGCAGGCGCTGGAGACCTCAGGGTCGAACACGGGAGTCGCGTCGCCAAGTTCGGAGGATTCTCTCGCAGGACTTCTCTCTAGTACGAAATCGGGCGACTATCTGGCCATCCTCGCCTATATGCCGCAGACGCCAGAGAACGACGACGCGTTATCGCGACTAAGGTCTAAGATTCTGCGCAAGTACAGAGTTCCGACGACGCTGGGCTATGGGCCGCGCTATCTGCACTCGACAGGCCAACTCCACAAGGGCGGGCCGGACAGCGTGACGGCGCTGATGATAGTGTCGCCTCACGGAGAAGACGTCGAGATTCCGGGCGAGAATTTCACATTCGGCGCGCTTGCGGACGCTCAAGCCGCCGCCGACCTCCGGGTGCTGAAAGACGCAGGTCGGCGGACGGAATACATCAAGTTAGGCAACCAGTTATCGAAATCTGTGGATTCTCTGACGCGGGCACTCTAGCTGAGAGTTTTGCCCATCTTGGATTGTAAGCCGCCTCTGAATTTCAATATACTTTCAAGCAATTCCAAATTTTTGTAGAGGCTTCAGCTATGTCAGATAAAACCACGCTAGCGTCGAAGGACTTCATCCGCGCGCAGATCGTAGAGGACAATGAAACGGGCAAGTTCGGAGGCAGGGTGCATACACGCTGGCCGCCGGAACCCAACGGATACCTGCATCTGGGCCACGCGACGGCTATCTGCCTAAACTTCGGGATAGCCGACGATTTCGCAGGGCTGTGCAACTTCCGTTTCGACGACACGAATCCGCTCGCGGAGGAGATGGAGTACGTCGAGTCGCAGAAGGAAGATACCCGCTGGCTGGGCTTCGAGTGGGAGGAGCGAGAGTTCTTCGCGTCGGACTACTTCGAGCGGCTGTATGAACTCGCCGAGCAGCTTGTGCTGGAGGGCAAGGCATTCGTTGACAGCCTGAGCGCAGAGGAAATACGTGAACACCGCGGAACGCTGACTGAGCCCGGGCGTGACAGCCCGTACCGCGACAGGTCGGTGGAGGAGAGTCTGGGACTGCTGCGCCGGATGCGGGACGGCGAGTTCGAGGACGGCGCTCACGTGCTGCGCGCAAAGATTGATATGGCGTCGCCCAACATGAACATGCGGGACCCGACAATCTATCGCATTCGGAACGTGCCACATCACCAGACGGGCGATAAGTGGCACATCTACCCTATGTATGACTACGCGCACCCGATCTCGGACTCGATAGAGGGCATCACCCACTCGCTTTGCAGCATGGAGTACGAGGACCACCGCCCGCTGTATGACTGGTTCCTGGAGGAGCTTGGGCTGTACAGGCCGCAGCAGATAGAGTTCGCTCGGTTCAACATCTCGCACACGGTCCTCAGCAAGCGACGGCTGATAAGGCTGGTAGAGGACGGTCACGTTGACGGCTGGGACGATCCGCGAATGCCGACGCTGGCGGGAATGCGGAGGCGCGGGTACACGGCAGAGGCGCTTCGCAAATTCTGCGTGGAGGTGGGAATCAACAAGACCGAGTCGCTGACTGAGATGGCTCTGCTGGAACACAATTTGCGTGATGACCTGAACCGGCGCGCCGAGCGGCGCATGGCGGTTCTGGATCCGCTGAAAGTAGTCATAGAGAACTTCCCGGAAGGCGAGACTGACTACTTGGACGCAATCAACAACCCCGAAGACGAGAGCGCGGGAACACGCCAGGTTCCATTCACGAGGGAGATTTGTATAGAGCGCGGCGACTTCATGGAGGACCCGCCTCGCAGGTTCTACCGCCTCGCTCCCGGGCGAGAGGTGAGGCTGCGATACGGATACTTCATCAAGTGCGAGGAGGTCATCAAAGACGGGGACGGCAACGTTGTCGAATTGCGCTGCACATACGACCCGGAGACGCGCGGCGGCTCTGCGCCAGACGGACGGCGCGTGCGCGCGACACTGCACTGGGTATCCGCGGACCACGCGGTGGAGGCGGAGGTCCGGCTATATGACAGCCTGTTCACCATCCCGAACCCGAACGACACGCCGGACGGCAGAGAGTGGACGGAATTCATCAACCCGAACTCGCTTGAAGTCCTGTCTGGATGCAAGGTGGAGCCTTCGCTATCTTGCGCCGAGGTCGGCGAAATCTTCCAGTTCGAGCGGGTCGGCTACTTCGCCAAGGACAGGGACTCCACACCCGATACTCCAGTGTTCAACCGCGCCGTACCGCTCAGGGACACCTGGGCCCGGATACAGCGCCGGGGCGGTTGACAAACTTCTCGACCTGACCCAAATCCGGCATGGGTTCGGTGTCGCCATGCCGGGTACAGACCAGCGCGCCGCAGGCGTTGGCTATCTCCAGAGAGCGGTGGAATATCTGAGCACGGGCGTCCGTGTCCAGTTCGAGAAGGTCCGGCAGCCCACCTCTCTCAAAGATGCCCGCAAGGAATCCGGCGACGAACGCGTCGCCTGCGCCTACGGGGTCAATAACGTCCACAGTAAAGCCGGGATGCTCTGCCAGGTTTTCCCCGTCGAAAGCGACTGCCCCGCTGTCGCCCGTCGTGATCACGGTGAGGCGCGTATCTCCGCCGAAGAAGTATCGGGCGTACTCCCCTGCTGACAGACCAAGACTCCAGATGGTTTCGGCCTCGTCGTGGCCTACCTTGAAGAGGGTGGCGTACTGTCGCATCTCGTCGCAGACCGCCATTGCCTCGCTCGGACTCCAGAGAGCGTCGCGGTAGTTCACGTCCATGCTGACCGGGATTCCTCGCTCGACCGAGGCGCCCATGACTTCCATCACAGTCCGGCGGCAGGTGTCGCTCAGCGCGGGCGTGATTCCGGTCACATGAACGAGGTCGCTGACATCCATGTGAGACAGAACCTCGGCTGCGGTCAGCCGACTGGCTGCGCTTCCCGCCCGTCTGTAGCGGCGGATGACCTCTCCGCCGCCCAAGTGGTTCAGCAGTTGGATGCCGGTGAATTCTCCGTGGAACTGCGGGGCACGGACGGTTATGCGGTCACGCAACTGTCCTAAGATCATGTCGCCATCGGCGTCCTGACCCAAGCGGCTCACCCAGACAGCCTCGACCTCTGGCATAAGCCTTCGCAGGTCGAGGGCGACGTTGGACTCCGCACCCGCGACGTGGCGGGTGTAGGGGCCGTCCGAGTCGTAGGGGCCGATGTAGTCGGCGTTGTGCTGCACAAGCGTCTCGCCGAATGTGAGGAATTTGGTCACACTGACCTCAGATCGGCTCGTCTATTATCTGGGGGAAGACTCCCCCGCCGTATGCGTGGCGGGCGGCGACCTCTTCGTCCAGTTCGATGCCGATGCCGGGCTTAGTTGACGGGATTATGTAGCCGTCTTCCCACTGGATAGGCCACTTTAGTATCTCGGCGTAGAATCCGTCGAAACGCTCGATGCTCTCCTGAATCAGGAAATTCGGGCTGCACGCGGATATTTGAATATTCGCGGCAGCTTCCAGCGGACCGCAGTACAGGTGTGGCGCCATCTGTGCGTAGTGAGCCTCCGCCATTCCGGCTATCTTCTTCGCCTCCAGTATGCCCCCAACACGGGCAAGCGCGGGCTGCAATATGGCGGCGGCCTGCTGTCCGAGCAGATCGGCGAATTCGTACTTGGTAGTGAGACGCTCGCCTGTCGCCACCGGAATCGAAGTGTGCTGAGCGACACGGGACATCTCTCGCCTGTTTTCGGGCGGCACCGGCTCCTCGAACCACAGAGGATCCTGCGGTTCCAGACGCTTGGCCAGCCGTATCGCGCTCGACGTCGTCATCTGTCCGTGCGTGCCTATCAAGAGATCAACTTTGTCGCCCACCGCCTCCCTGATGTTACGGGTGACCAGTTCAGCATTGCTCAACGCTTCGAGAGAAAGCTGTCTGGGGTCGAACGCTCCCATAGGCATAACCGGGTCGAACTTGACGGCGGTGAAGCCCATCTCCATGTACTGCGCGGCACGCCTGGGAGCGCGAACCGGGTCGCCGAATATGTTGCCGACAGCGAGGGCGTCGTCATCGTCACTCTCTTCGGGCGACGGCGGATACAGGTAGGTGTATGACCTCAGCTTCTCGTGAACCTGCCCGCCGAGCAGGTTGTAGACCGGCTGGTCCAGCGCCTTGCCGATAATATCCCAGCAGGCGATTTCGAGTCCGCTCAGGACGGCGACAAGCGTGTGGTCCGGATGCTGGGAGTAGCCGCTGGAATAGACATTACGCCACATGGTTTCAATCTTGAAGGGATCATGCCCTTCCACGTAGCGTTCGGCTATATCCTCGATGAGTTGCGTAACACGGTGAGGTCCGAAAGGTACTCCGTAAACCTCCCCGAATCCCTCTATTCCGGTGTCGGACGTCAGCTTCAGGAATACCCAGTAGGGTCCACCATGGTGTGGAGGCGGATTCTCGACGACGTAAGTTTTCAGGTCGGCAATCTTCATTGCGCTAAAGGCTCCTCGGGAATGATGAATTCAGAATTGCGAATTTGGAATTACGCGCTATATACTCGAAACGCGCTACGGAGCCTATCACAGATGACAACAGACGTTAAGAATCAAGCAGTCGCGGTATCGCTTAGCCTAGTCCCGTACAGGGAGGCCTGGGATATTCAACTGCGGCTGCATACGGAGGTCGCGGACGGACATAAGCCGGATACGCTGCTTATTGTGGAGCATCCGCACGTTTACACGCTGGGGCGACGCGGCCAGGAAGATGACATACTGGTTGACTCGGCGGAACTCGCGCGGCTTGACGTCGAGGTTCACCATACGGACAGAGGCGGAGAGGTCACCTATCATGGACCGGGGCAGTTGGTTGGTTATCCAATCCTCAATCTGCGTCGCTGGGGCGGCGGTCCGCTGAAGTACGTGCGTGCGCTGGAGCGTGTCCTGATAGAGACGCTGGCTGAATTCGGAGTCAGCGCAGAGAGCGAGGGGCATCCTACCGGAGTGTGGGTCGAGGACCGCAAGATAGCTGCCATCGGTGTGAAGGTGAGCCGGCGCACTACTACGCATGGATTTGCGTTGAACGTATGTCCCAACCTGTCCTATTTCGATCACATAGTCCCCTGCGGAATGCCGGAGAGCCGTGTTACGTCTCTGAGCCTGGAACTTGGCCGTGAGGTCGTGGTCGGCGACGTGGCGGCCGTATTGGTGGAGCGATTCGGGTCGGTGTTCGGGCTTCGGATGGAACAGTCATTTTCCAGTCCACTCGTTGACAGTGTCGCGGGCTGGTAGTAGGCTTCGCTTGCAATATTAAAGAAAAAGTGTCGGCCTTGCGGCCGGAACGCGGGGAGACCTGTCATGTGCACATACGTTACCGAACACGCGGAGATTAAGGGGAGCGGTCGGGGAAACAAGGGCTGGATGAAGTTGACCAGCGCGCGAGTTTACTACGACCATCCTTTTCATTCGCAAGCCGACCACACGCTCAACATAGATTTCATCAATGAAGAACTGGGACTTGACGCCCGCGTCCCCGTGGAACTGTCGGCGAAATCGGCCCGGGAGTTAGTTCGGGCGATAGAGGCCGCACTAAGAGATGCAGAAGAATCGCACCTCGTAGCCTATGACTCGTGAGTAACCGTCTATTTCAGGGATAGCGGTACTCACGCACTCCCCTTACAAGGCGCCAGACAGCAAAGACGACGACAATTCCGATGACACCCCCCAGTATCATCGTATTATTGGCGCCTATCTGGTCGGACATATAACCCACCTCGAGCGTCCCCAGATTGTTTGCGCTCATAGCGCTGACTGAGTGCGCGCTGACGGCCCGCCCGCGCATGTGGTCTTCGGTAGTAAGCTGAACGGTAGTCTGGCGTGTCGTCATGCCAATGGCGTCCGTGGCTCCCAGCCCGACCAGAAGAATCGAGCCGAGCCACAGGTATGGGCTGAGTCCGAAGGCTATGAGCAGTATGGTGTAGGCCAGAGTCGCATAGATGACAATCATGCCCTTCGCCCTGAACCTGTTCATATAGAGTACGGCGAACGTCCCAATGACGCCGCCGACCGAGTTAGCGGCCGACATTATTCCAACCGCTCCCGCCCCGGACTTGAACATTCTGTCCGCAATCAGTGGGAATATCTGGCGGTAGAAACTCACTATGGTTACGCCGATGTCCATTATGTACAGGCCGGGCAGTATAGGGTGCGACTTCACATAGACGACACCTTCCCAGATACGTTGGAGCATAGAACCCTCACTCTGGGGACGGTCCATCTTGGCCCTGATGAGTAGCGGAAGCGCAGAGGCAGGCAAAGCGAAGACGGCAGACGCGGCAAACGCGGCGGTGATTCCAAGCGTTTCTATCACCACGGTAAACGCGAGCGGGGCGGCTATCGCTCCTATCTGGAATGTCGCGGTGTTGCAGGTAACAGCGTGCAGCAAGTGGGAGCGTGGAACCACGTTTGCCGTAATTGCGGAGCGCGCCGGACCTCCCAGAATGCTGGTGACTCCCAGTATCGCGGTAACCGCGTACACGTGCCACGGCACGAGACGGTCGAACATCACCAGCGCCGTCATCAGCGCGATGAATATGAAGCTGAATGACTGTGTGACAGCGATCAACTTCTTGCGGTCCATCTGATCAGCGAGAGCGCCGCCATACAGGATCGCCGGGAGTTGCACGGCCAGTTGCACGGCGCCCAGAAGACCGAGTTGAAGTCCCGAACCTGTGACGTCGTAGAGCCACACACCAGTCACGAGTAGCCGCATCTGCATCGTGACCAGACCGGCTGCGGACGAAAGCCAGAGGATGCGGTAGTCTCGGAAATTGAACGCCGACCAGGGCCGAAGCGGAGGCTGTTCGCGCGGATCTGGACCGGGTCTGCGCTGTCCGTCCCGTTCCGGTCGGCCGCCGGCATTTCCTATGGACAATTCGAGCCGCCGTGGGTAAGAATTAGAAGATTGATTCTCATTTGCGGCTGGGATTATAACACCTGCAGAGCCACGCTCAAAGCCACTCGGAGCTTTACCTGCACTGAATCTCGGCTATATACTTGCACGGGGCTTGGAGCGCCAACTTTTCTAAGGAGGTTTCGACATCGAAGAGACTCGGCTACGCGCGGTTCTGGAACAGTTGAGGCGAGGCGATGTTGGCGTTGACGACGTTGTTTCTCAGCTACGAAACCTCCCCTATGAAGACCTGGATTTCGCCAAGGTGGACCACCATCGCGCCATACGCCAGGGATTCCCTGAGGTGGTTTTCGGACAAGGCAAGACACCTGAACAGATTGCCTCTATCGCGGCTGCGGTACTCACTCGATCCGACAGGCTGTTGGTTACACGAGCATCTTTGGAAGCGTTCGAGGCTACCAGGCAGGGTATTGGCGACGCTGTGTTCGATGAGACAGCACGCTGCATAGTGGTTGACCGTCGGGAGAATACCAGGGGAGTCCCTGGTGTCGCGGTCCTCTGCGCGGGTACCTCGGACCTGCCCGTGGCGACGGAGGCGGCGATAACCGCGGAGCTAATTGGCTGCCAGGTCGAGAGAATATCCGATGTCGGGGTGGCCGGACTGCACCGGCTTCTGGATCACCTGCCCAGGATCAGGGAGTGCCGTGCCCTGGTGGTAGTCGCAGGTATGGAAGGTGCGCTGCCGTCGGTCGTAGGAGGGTTGGTGGACATCCCGATTATCGCGGCGCCAACCAGCGTAGGATACGGGGCAAGTTTCGGCGGCCTCGCAGCGCTGCTTGGTATGCTGAATAGTTGCGCTCCGGGAGTGGGCGTGGTGAACATAGACAACGGTTTCGGAGCAGGCTATCTAGCGGCCATGATAAACTTGACCTCGCGGTCCAGACCGTCCGACTAGCGCTTGGACACGAGAGTCGTAAAGTCCTTCTCTATACAAGGCAGATCATTCCACCATGAACTCTCAAGATTCGCCCTTCCCTGTGCCGCTGGCCATAGCGGTCCCCCAGACTTTCCCCGACGGGAATATAGACTTGGGTATGATCCGGTCATACGCTACTCGCGCTGAGAAGTTGGGATACCACAGCCTCTGGGTGGCGGAACAGCTTGTTGGGTCCACCCCAACGCCGGAGCCGGTAGCGTTCCTGAGCTATCTTGCAGCCGTCACCAAGAGCATTCGTCTTGGCGCCGCGGTCATAATCGCCACCACGCGCAATCCGGCAATGCTCGCCAAGCAGCTAAGTACGGTGGACGCGCTCAGCGAAGGTAGGCTGATAGTTGGTACCGCGCTCGGCGGCAGACCATGGACGTATCCGCTGTTCGGCGGCCCGTCCGAACGCAGGGTGAGACACTTCATCGAGAGTGTTGGAGTGATGAGGGCGCTCTGGACTCAGGACCGTGCGTTCTTCGACGGTGAACTGTGGAAGATGGAAGGCGTGCCGATGACTCCCAAGCCTGTGCAGCACCCTCACCCCCCTCTGTGGTTCGGAGGACGCCATCCTGTCGGCCTGCGCAGGGTGGCCCGGCTCGCGGACGGATTCATGGGCGCGGGTTCTACGAGCACGGTCCAGTTCGGCGAGCACGTCCAGATAATCCGCGCCGAGCTGGACCGCAGAGGCAGGGATGTGGAATCGTTCCCTATCGCGAAGAGAGTTTACGTAGCGCTAGATGACGACTCCGACCGCGCCGAGAGCCGGCTGAGAGACTGGTTCGGTGCTTGGTACGGCAGGGCGGAAATGGGCTCCGAGGTATCGGTCTGGGGCAGCATCGAAGAGTGCGCCGAAGGACTAACAGAAGTTATCGAGGCCGGGGCGGGAATGCTCATGTTGAATCCTGTCTTCGACTACGAAGACTATCTGGAAAGACTGGCCTCCGAGGTCGCGCCCCTGTTGCCTTCCGCACGAACAGCATGACATAGTCCGGAAAACCAAACTGTACCGATGCGACAACGACTCACAGAGTATTCCAACAGTCTGGCCTCCCAGGGCTGGACGCAGAACTTGATCCGCTTCTCGGATCGGCTGGTAAACGCGCCAGCCTTCGAGTGGGGAATCATCGCGGTCATAATTGTCAATGCCATACTTCTCGGTATGGAGACTTCTCCCGCGCTCAACGACAGCTATGGCAGCTGGATGCACATGGGGAACTGGATTGCGTTGGGCATATTCATCATAGAGGCGCTGTTGAAGATGATCGCGCTCGCGCCGCGCATGGACAGGTACTTCCGGGACGGCTGGAACATCTTCGATTTCTCGGTGATCGTGTTTGCCCTGATACCCGCTACCGGCGAATTCGCCATGATAGCGCGCCTGGCCCGTCTTCTGCGCGCGCTGCGTCTGATCTCCACAATCAGGGAGTTGCGGCTGATAGTGTCCGCGCTAGTGCGCTCGATTCCGAGCGTCTTCCACGTGATAATGCTGATGAGCATCATCATCTACATCTACGCCATCGTCGGCTACCAGCTCTTCCACCAACACGACCCTACCAACTGGGGGAACCTGGGCATCTGTGTCCTGACCCTGTTCAATATGATAACTCTGGAGGGCTGGACGGAGATAATGGTGACGGCCATGGAGTTGCACGACTGGGCATGGGTGTACTTCGTGACCTATATAATCATAGCCACGTTCGTGGTGATAAATTTCTTCATCGCCATCATCATCAACAACCTGGATGAAGCCAAGCTCGAACGACTCCAGGAATTGCAGGAACCTGCCACCCAGGAAGAGATTCTGCGCGAACTGCGCTCAACTCAAGAGGCTTTACAGCGACTCGAAGCCCGCCTGGATGTCCAGGAAGCAGAAGACTTGTCCGAGGACAGAAGCAGACAGCAGTAAGTCGCACGGCTACCTACGCGCCACGTATGCTAAAGGTAGTCTCCCCCGAAAGTCCGCTAGAACGCGTCCGGCGCCTCGGCAATAGCCTCCAGGTCGGCGTGAGTGTACGAGCCCAGGGAACGGAAGTCGTATTCGGTGTAGTTCTTGATCCACCGCATCGCTACTTTGTAGGCCTTGCGGTAGCGTTCCACCATCTCGTCCGCTGCTTTCTGTGAGTCCTCGTCTGCTGGAGCTTCGGCTCTGCGCCGCTCCCCGATGTCGGCGAGTTCCTCGCCCAGCAGTCTCTTTATCAGAGCAAAGTCCTGCACCTCGCCGGTTTCTGCGTCCTTCGCCCCATGTATGATGCGCTGGGCCGTCTGGGCTACGGAGATACGCCCTGTCGCCAGGTCCTCCATGAGCGCGGGATGTACGCCGGGCTGACCCTCGAGGCTATCTATGCCCTTCGCTCCTCTTCCGTTCAGCCAGCCTTCCACGTACTCGATCAGCATACGCGCATTGCGACGCGAGCCCGCGGTGGTGACCTTACCATCCGGCACGGTGACGTTCACGGGGAAACTGTCTGGTTCGTACATATCGGGAGAGGGTTCCCATCCCGAATTGCGGAGTTCCTTGAACGGGTCTGCCGCCGTCTTCATGTGGAAGATGTGCGCCACCCATCCCCTGAGGAATCCCTGCTGCGCCTCCCATTCCTTGTCGGCGCGAATGGACTCTCCGGCAACCTTGTTTACCACCTCGTCCCGGGACGGCAGCGCAGTCGCCATGCCGCCAATGGGAGCAGCGCCCCTTCTCAGACACACCGCAACGAGTCGGCGGAATATGTTCGTCATGAAGTCGGTGGTCTTTATGTCAACATCGAACCTGTCGGGCCAGACCTGTTCGGGGTCGGACATTATGTACTCCAGCACCGACGCCTTGAAGTCCCAGCGCGCGGCGTTGAGACCGGCGGCATACGGGCCAAGTTCCCAGAGCAGTTCGTCCATGATATAGACGGCGGGCAGCGATTCGACCAGGAATATCCCCCTGATTTCGGCGTCTTCCGGGTATCCGAGTCGCTCTTTTCCGAAGTCAAAGAACTCGCGATAGAATCTTGCCTCTTCAATTACCTCCACCTTGGGCAGGTAGAAATACAGCCCCTGCCCTTTCTCGACCTGGGCCCTGCCGCCGTGCGCGAGTGTCAGTCCAAGCCCCAGGATGGTCGCCGGGATCGGCTCGCCGTCTATTGTGAATTCCGACTCGTCCAAGTGAGTAGCGCGTTCCCTGTGCATGAAGAAGGGCAACTCGCCAGGTTGAAGTTCATAGACTCGCCCGCGGGCGGGATTCTCGAATCGCAGCGTGCCCAGAGTGGCGTCTCTGCGATTCAGGGCGGCCTGCACCGTATCGGCGAGGCTATGCCCGGCAGAGTCCTCGTCATCATCGAGGTATCCTGTGGCGCGTTCACCCTCTGCGCCTGGGTTCAGGGCGTTTATCGCCATGTTTGTGATGGAAACGGGACCCGAGATCTCGATGCCCGGTCGGGTCAACTCAGCCGGCAATGAGGGTACCAGCCAATCGCCGGAATTAGCTTCCGACTTAGGCGGAAAGGTAGGCAGAACACGATCATGGACGGCGCGCTTGATCATGTCGGCGCGCTTCTTCCTGATGTCTCGAATAGACGGGGAAAACCTGTCGTATGCCTCAGTTATGTATTCGAGAAACTCGGAGGTGAAGAGTTCATTAGCGCCTGATACTTCGGTGAATTCGACTCTGTCTGCTGCGGACATTGTTAGGGCCTTTCAGGTGAATGAGTTGACACCTGCGAGTTTACTTAGCTCGTATGGGGGTGTCAACGAACCGCGCGATTCTGCCGTTGACCCCCAGCATCTGCCGCGTGTAGAATCAATAATCGCGCGGCCCCGTGGTGTAGTGGCTTAACATACTGCCCTGTCAAGGCAGAGATCGCCGGTTCGAATCCGGTCGGGGTCGCCA
>VXRN01000043.1 GCA_009838465.1 Dehalococcoidia bacterium | reverse complement strand
GAGTGATAAGCGACAGAGAGAAGGAGATAACCGCCTACCACGAGGCCGGACACGCGCTGGTGGCACACGTACTACCCAACGCCGACAAGCCTTTCAAGGTAACGATTGTCGCTCGCGGTCAGAGCGGCGGACACACTCGCTACCTGCCTGAAGAGGACCGCAACTTATGGACTCGCGACCAGTTCAAGGATATGCTCGCCGCCGCTATGGGTGGGCGGGTCGCTGAGGAACTGGTATTCGATGAGATAACCACGGGCGCAGGAAGCGACATCGAGCAGGCCACCAACATCGCCCGCCAGATGGTAACCCGCTACGGAATGAGCGAGAAACTCGGCCCGCGCACGTTCGGCAAGCGCGAGGAGATGGTGTTCCTTGGCCGCGAGATCTCCGAGCAGCGCGACTACTCCGACAAGGTGGCGGAGACCATTGACCAGGAAGTCCACGAAATCATTGACGACGCCTACCAGTCCGCGCAAAAGGTCATAACCGAGTATATGCCCAAGCTGAAGCAGCTTTCGGAGTATCTGATAGAGAACGAGACCATCGAAGTGGACGAACTGGACAAGCTCTGGGAGACCCCGCCCGACGGCGACGACATTCAGCCGGACAGCGACGGCGGTGTCGTGGACCCTGTTCCGCCCGAACCGACGACACCACCCGTGTCTTCAGCCCCACCCGCTCCGTCACCCGCCGGAGACTGACTTCGCAGCGCCATGCTGCGTCAGTCTGTGTCTAGATTCTGTTGACCTTCTATGTTTCAGATTCGGACTGCACGCGTGAAAGTTCATCGCGGAGTCGCCTGACCTCGGCTTCGGCGGCGAGGCGTCCGTCGGCCTCTTCGTCGAAGGTCATCAGGTAGCGCCCTTCGGCGGGGTCATAGAAGCGTAGCTGTCCATGCTCCCAGCAGATGTCCAGACCCAGGACGTCGCTGCGCCCGCGGAACATATCGGCATTTATAGTCTCGGTCTCAATTGGGTCATAGCTGCCAATGCCCATACGGTCCCCATCTAACGCCGCGTCGTGATGCTCCCCGTCGCTGGGGTCGAAACGCCAGTATTCGGATATTCAGAATTCGGCGTACCGATTCCTTTTGTACTTGTAGTCTCTAACGCCGGTGGTTGGAGAAGCCACCTCGAGCGCGAAGTCGGGCGGCTTGCCAACCATGTCTATGGAGTATCCTGTCGAACAGTCTATAATCTATTCGGCACTGCGGGGGCGCGGGGCTTTCAATCGGGGATGGGATTTTACAGCAGGCGACTAAACAGACTAGCGAGGAATCATGGCACAAGGGAACAACGGCGCGGCGCGGATCCAGGAGATGGCTTCCGGGCTGCGGGAGAGTATTCAGAAAGTAGTGGTGGGCAAGTCGGAGGTGATAGACCTCGCGATTATCGCGCTCATCTGCAAGGGGCACGTTCTGGTGGAGGATGTGCCAGGCACGGGCAAGACGACGATGTCCAAGGCTCTGGCGCAGTCTCTGGGATGCTCGTTCAACCGCATCCAGTTCACCCCGGACCTGATGCCTACCGACGTGCTGGGCGTGAATTTCTACAACCAGAAGTCGGGAGACTTCGAGTTCCGGTCGGGACCGATATTCAGCCAGGTGCTGCTGGCGGACGAGATTAACCGGGCTACGCCGCGCACACAGTCGGCGCTGCTGGAGGCCATGCAGGAACGGCAGACTACCGTTGACGGAGTGACGCGCCACCTTCGCGAGCCGTTCCTGGTGATGGCGACCCAGAATCCGGTGGAACTGGAGGGAACGTTTCCACTGCCGGAAGCCCAGCTAGACAGGTTCATCGTGCGGATAAAGCTGGGGTATCCGAGCGCGGAAGAAGAGTCCGACATATTGCTCAGGTTCGAACGGGACACGGTCCTTCCCGACCTGGACGCCGTTACGAGCGAGGATGAACTGGTCGAGATGCAGGAATCCGTAACCCGCGTCAGGGTGGACGACGTAGTGCGCGACTATATAGTGGCGGTCGGGCAGAGCACGCGGACCAATGACTCTCTAGCCCTTGGCGGGAGTCCCAGAGCCACCCTGGGCCTGTACAAGACCTCACAGGCGCGCGCCGCGCTGGACGGAAGGGATTTCGTCACGCCGGACGACGTCAAGGCGATGGCGGAGCCGGTATTGGCTCATCGCCTGATACTGACGTCTGGCGCGAGGCTTCGAGGCATTAATCCCGAACAGGTGATTTCGGGAATACTGAACACCCTTCCCGTGCCAATCGAAAGGTAGCCCCAATTGTTCAACAAAGTCTGGCACGACATATGGATAGTGATGTTCGTGGTACTCATAATCGTCGGCATCATCGCCGGGCAGAGTCTCGTCATCGGCCTTGGAGTAATGGGCCTCATAGTGGCGGGAGTGTCCTGGGTCTGGAACAGGCTCTCACTGGAAGAGGTGCATTACGAGCGGAAGATAGAGCGGCCGAGGGTGTTCATAGACGAAGATACCCACATGACGATATCGGTGCTGAATCGAAAGCCGCTGCCGCTGGGTAAGCTGAGCGTAGTGGACGAGATCCCGGACGAGGTGGAGGTCAAGGATGCCAGGATGGCAGTCAGTTCCAGTCCGAACGCTAAGATAATCATGCACAACACCTCGCTGGCATGGTACGAGCGCATCCGCTGGGAGTACAAGATCAGGGGGAACAGGCGAGGATTTTTCAAGATAGGGCCGGCCAGGATGGAGAGCGGCGACCTGTTCGGCTTCTTCGAGAGTCACAAGCCTGTGGAGAGGAGCGACTATCTCCTGGTGTATCCCAGGGTGGTTCCCCTACCGGAACTCGGCATACCGGCGGTGAGGCCGCTGGGCGAAACGCGGGGCGGGATCAGGATATTCCAGGACGAGTCTCGTCCGTCGGGTCTGCGCGAGTACGAGGTGGGCGACCCGCTTAAGATCGTGGACTGGAAGGCGACAGCGCGGATGCAGAGCCTCCAGGTACGCACGTTCGAGCCGAGTTCGGCGTTCACGGTGATACTAGTCGTGCTTGTGGAGACATCCGAACGCACCTGGCAGGGCTACTCACCTGTCAACCTGGAGCGTGTGATAACGAGCGCGGCCTCGGTCGCCAGCTACGCCACCGAGCAGCAGTACAGCGTAGGGCTGTTCTCGAACGGAACTCCGATTCTCGCCGACCGTCCGATGCGGCTGAATCCATCGAGCAATCCCGACCAGTTGACGATAATCCTGGAGGCGCTGGCTACTATCAGGCCGCTTGCCATCGGCCCCATGGCCCCGCAGCTAGAGCAGAACTCGAGGCAGTTCCCGCTGGGTTCGACGCTGGTGGTAATAGCGGCGATTCTGACGCAGGATATGATGTCGGTCATAGCCGACCTGCGGGCGAAAGGGCATCGACTGGTGGTAATCTACGTCGGAGACACCGACCCGCCCGATATGCCGGAGGGCGTTTTACTGCACGATCTGAGAAGGTACTTCGAGAACATGGAGTTGGCGAGTGAGTTCGGCCCAAGATAGGCTCATCCTGATAGCCTGCATAATAGTAGAGAGCGTATGGCTCTACGTTCTCATCGCCGTGCTCAGCCTTGCGCTGCTTCAGGGTATCAACGCGGTTCCCTGGATAGCGGCGGTTGCCATGATGGGCGGCTCCTTCGTGGTGGCGCGCACGACTCTGATGATCATCATGCCACTGTGGATGCAGTACGCAATACAGATGGGGACAGGCATAATCGTCATCTACCTGCTGCTCGGCACATACATACTGGTCTCATCCGCGCCGGGCGTGGATCTGGGGTGGCTGAGCGTGATCATATCGGACGATTCGACCTCGAACGACCGGACGAGAGCTATCATATCCGCGCTGTGCGCCGCCTTTCTATGGTGGAGGGGCGGCAGGTTGGCGTCCATCGAGTTTCCGACCGACCACCTCTCGATGACGTTCAGAGTAGGTCTGATAGCGCTGTCCATTGGCGCGGTGGTGGACATATTCCATCCCGCCAATCTGCGCATATTCCCTCTAATGTTCACTTATTTTGCGGTAGGACTGGCAGGTCTGAGCATAGGACACATTCTACCCACATCGGGCAGCAGAAGAGGACAGCAGAGGTGGACGCGCATCATAGGCGGGGTGGTAGGCGGGATCGTACTGATCGGGCTGATATTCAGCGTTCTCCAGAAGTCGTTCATAGACTTCATAACCACGCCCCTGGACTGGCTGTTCGACATACTGGTCACGGTCTTTATGTACGTCGTGGTGCTGCCAATTGCGTATGTCGTGGGCTATCTCGTACTCTGGCTTTTCGGAATGCTGCAAAGACTGATTGGCGAGCCGCCGGAACAACCGGCGCAGGAATTCGACCCAGGTAACTTCATCAACGAAATGAGAGAGCGGGCAGAATCCGCCGAGCCGTCTATATGGGGCGATGTGATCGAGTGGACGGTAGTCGCGATACTGATTATGATTGCTCTCGCGCTTCTGGCATGGGGATTCAGGCGCATAGTGCGCTGGCGCAGGATTGAAGACGACGGCGAGCGCGAGTCAATAGCTGAAGACGTTGATGCGGGCCTGGATATGGCGCGTCTCCTGTTCAACCTGCTGCCCGAACGCTTCAGGCGACGGAGTAGGATGGCAGGTTTGAGACTGCCGGACGACGAACAGGGCATAGTGGATGTGTTCAGAATATACTTCGGTATGCTGACCGTCGCCGAAACGAAAGGCTTCAGGCGTCCGAGCAACCAGACGCCGAACGAGTATCGCTCGGCGCTTGCGAGGGTGTTTCCAAGCCGCATCGCGCGAATGGCTACCGAGGCGTTCAACCGCGCCTGCTATGGGCGGCGTCCAGCGTCTCGCGGACAGATCGAGGAAATGCGAGAAGTTCTTGAAAAGGTGGCTTCTTCAAAATGAGTACCGATCTTGCGTTGTGGCAATTGCTGATCCTGACCGTCATATCGTTCGGGGTCGGGATACTCGGCGGATTCGTAGGCCTCGCGCTTGGAACGATAAGGCTACCCGCTATGCTGCTGATCGGTATGCCGCCGCCGATAGCAGGCGGAACGAACATCCTCGTCTCCGCTCTGTCGGCTATCAGCGGCGCGATACGTCACTACCGGGAGGGTCGTGTGGACAATCGCATCCTGCTGGTCATGGGCGTCCCTGCCTGCGTGGGCGCGTTCCTGGGTGGGTTCGCGAGTGAGTGGACACCGGAGTGGATTCTGCTGATAGGCGCCGGGGCGCTGGTTTTCTGGCAAGGCGTCGAGTTTCTGATACTGATCAGGAATCAGCGACGCTCCGGCGAGCCGCATATGTTCGGCGCCGACCTGGAAGGAGCGGAGGGCGAGTTTACACCCAAGCGCGTATCGCTGGAAGCGGGTATAGGCTTCGGCGTGGGCGTACTGGGCGGCGCCGTGGGACTGATACTCGGCAGCATCCGTCTGCCCGCGATGATCCGTATCCTGCGGGTGGACCCGCGCATTGCGGCAGGGACGAACCTGTTCATCGGCTTTTTTGTGGGAGCGCTCGGCTGGGTCGGACACGTGGCGGTCGGCGAGGTGGACTACGTTACACTGATAGCGATGGGAATAGCCGCGATGATCGGCAGCAATCTCGGCGCGCGGCTGACAGGGCGCGTGCGGCTCGACACGCTGATACTGAGTATGGGAGTGGTGCTGATGGTGGTCGGCGCTCTGCTGGTATGGCGTGGCATTGAGGCTCTGGCAGGCTAGACCGCTCTCACAGAGCACGTCCGACGAGTATTCCCGCGAAGGCCGCGACGAGTCCGACGGCTATACTGCCCATGATATTGAGAGCGGCGCGCGCCATGTCTCCCCCCTGCGCAAGCTGGACGGAGGCCACCGTCAGCGTCGAGAAGGTGGTGTAAGACCCGAAGAAGCCGACCGCAATGAGAAGCCGTGTTGACATGGGCCAGTCGTGCGCGTCGTATGCGGTGACGAAGATTCCCAGCAGAAACGACCCGATTATATTGATGAGGAAAATGCCGAGGACATTGGGGCCCATGTAGGCGGTGACGGCGCGATCAATCGCGTACCTCGACAAAGCGCCGAGCGCACCGCCCGCTGCTACTAAGAACCACGACATGAGACTCCTCTACCGATTGGCTTCCCGCCTATGGCGCACTGAGGCGACTTCAATCCGATGTTCGACACGGTTGACGACGAAGAACACGCGGTAGTCTCCATGCCTTAGTCTCCTGACATTGTTCATTCCTCGGAGCGGTTTCACGTCTCCCTGCCCGGTTTCCGCGTATCTTTCTAGTGCGCTAAGGACTCGATCTGCGTCGGTCTGAGACATTCTCCTCAATTCACGGCGAGCGCGATTCGTCAGGTGAACCTAGGGAGTCACAGTCCAAGTTCTCTTCTCACATCCTGAATCGGAGTGAGTCTGCCCGCACGAATGTCTTCGAGGCCTTCTTCGATGGCCGATATGTCTTCTGCGGACAGATCATCGTCATACTCCCCGTCATCCCCAAAATTCTGCATGACTGGATCGGAGGAATCTCTCAAGTACCGAAGATACTGAATAGCGGCATCGAATTGAGCACTTGGCAGTTGATCGACTACTCTGTGTATGTCATCTTTGGTCGTCGTCAACCCATACCTCTCTATATCAACCCTATGCCCCTGATTTCGTCGAAGGCCTTTTCGTATGCGCCGATGGTGTGCGCTATGTCGTCCTCGGTATGGGCTGCGGTCAGGATGAAACGGTTGCCGCTCTGCACGCCGTGATTGAGAAGCGACAGCGTAAGCTGGCGGATGCGCTCCGGCTCCATGGATACCGCCATCTGCTCGGGAGATAGAATGCAGTATTCTCTGTCGCTTTCCGGGACATCCACGCCGAGTCTCAGGAACATGAGCGACGCGATTCCGGTCACGCAGCCCGGAATCTCCATGCGGCCCATCAGGTCGTTCAGGCCGTCCTTTAGCTGTGCGGCGCGCAGGTTCGCGGTGTCGTTGATAGGCTCGTTCGCCACGATTTCGAGCGCGGCAATTCCGGCAGCCGCTGATATCGGATTGGCGTTGAATGTGCCGTTGTGGGCTATCCGCCCGTTGCGGTTGTACTCGGCATCGCCCGGCCTGTCCTCTATCATGTTGATGATATCCGCCTTGCCCGTTACCGCGCCTCCGGGCAGTCCGCCGCCAAGTATCTTTGCGAGCGTCGTGAGGTCGGGGCGTATCCCGAAATACTCCTGCGCCCCACCCCTCGATACGCGAAAGCCGGTCACCACCTCGTCGAATATGAGGACGACTCCGTATCGCTCCGTAACCTCGCGTAGCTGGTGAAGGAATTCGGGCAGAATCGGCTCCAGGCCCATGTGCGCGCCCGTAGGCTCCAGGATGACCGCGGCGATGTCGTCGTCGTTCTGGAGCGTCCTCTCGAACGTCTCAATATCGTTGGGCGGCAGAACTATCATGGTGCTGAGCGTCTCGGCAGGTATGCCTCCGATGCCCTCGGAGCCTGCCACCAGGTAGTCGCTCCAGCCGTGGAAGTGGTCCTCGAACTTGATGACCTTCGTCTTACCCGTGTAGGCACGCGCCATGCGTATAGCCATCATGTCGGCCTCGGTGCCCGAACTGTGGAAGCGCACCTTCTCCGCGCTCGGAATTAGCTCCTTGACCCAGTTTCCCCACTCCATCTCCAGTTCCGTCGAACCTGAGAAGTGAGTGCCCCTGGCCATCTGCTCCTGGACCGCCCTGACGACCTCCAGGCGCGAATGACCGAGAATAAGCGCACCATGCCCCGGGAAGTAGTCCAGGATGCGGTTGCCGTCCACATCGTACTTGGCCGCGCCCTCGGCGTGAGTGTAGTAGAGCTGGAACGGGTTCTGGCGGCGCGCGTCGTGCGTAACACCGTTCGGGAAGAGGGAGCGGGCCGATTCGTGCATCTCGGCGGACTTGGGGTGAAGTTCATAGAAGCGTTGTTCGATTGACGTGGACATTGGAGGCACCTTCTGCTTTATGAATTTGGTTCTTTACGTATGTATTATAGCCCGCAGCAGGTCTTGAGGTGCAATCATCCTGGTTGGCGGCATGAGTCTCATCGCAGGCCTGGGATTCTCTGACCGTCGGCATGATACGGCGCCTTATTGGCGGGAAGGCGTTTATCGCGCCCTCCCGCATTGACTTTCACCTGATAGCGGATGTCTATGGCCTTGCTTCTATGGGCTTAGACGGAGCTCCGATCAGTGGTTCGAACGATGACTCTGTCGTGAGCTGTTCAACATCCGCGGACTCCGTCTCCGACTCGCAGAATGGCAGAGGCGGATCGAGGTCCTCGAAGTCGTTATGCCGAACGTCCTTCAATGCCGCCGGTATGCATCCGGCCAACTCGTTGCCGCTGACGAGCAGTGTGTTCAGTTCCGTAAGGCCGCCTAGCTCCGCAGGAATGATCCCGATCAACTTGTTGTCACTGATGGTCAATGCTTTCAGGTTGGCGAGATTGCCCAGTTCCGAAGGTATAATCCCCCTTAGCTGGTTGTCCCTGAGCGAGAGCAGTTCCAGGTTAGCGAGATTCTCCAATTCCTCTGGAATCTCACCGCTCAGATCGTTGTTCCTGAGGTACAGACCCTCAAGATTGGCCAGACGACCCAACTCGGGCGGTATGGAACCGGTCAGGCCGTTCTCATAGAGCAATAGCCATTCCAGGTTGGCGAGATTGCCCAGTTCCACCGGAATCTCTCCACTCAAATCGTTGTCCCCGAGGTGAAGTACCTCCAGGTTAGCGAGATTGCCCAGTTCCACCGGAATCTCCCCACTCAAATCGTTGGCTCGCAGGTACATTCGCTCGATGAGTTCAAGATCGCCCATTTCAGGTGGGATCTCACCGCTCAGCCGGTTGTCCTGGAGATATAGCGTCTCCAACTGGTCAAGGTCACCCAATTCAGGCGGAATTGGGCCGGTCAGACTGCTATCGAAGAGCGCCAGAAATTTCAACTTCTTGAGATTGCCCAGTTCGGGAGGTATGGGACCGGCCAGGTTGTTACTTGCTAGCCATAGAACTTCCAGTTCCGTGAGATTGCCCAATTCGGGGGGTATGGGACCGGTAAAGTTGTTGTCATCGAGGTCGAGCCTTTTCAATTTGGTCAGCTCATCCAGCCAGGCAGGTATCGTGCCACTCAAATCATTCGACCAGAGCATAAGCTTTTCCAGATTGGTCAGGTTAGCAAGCTCTCTCGGCATCTCACCGCTCAAATCGTTCCCGTACAGGCGCAGCGCTCTCAAGTTGGACAGATCACCCAGTTCGGATGGAATCTGGCCATCCAGAGAGTTGTAACGAAGGTCCAGACTCGTCAGCTTGGAGAGACCACCCAGTTCGGCGGGCAGCGTTCCGCTCAAATTGTTGTCATCCAACTCCAACTCCGTGACCCGGCCGGTAAAATCGGCGGTTATACCATACCACTCGGAAAGCGGCTCATCACTCAGCCAGTTATCGCTTTTCTCCCAGTTCGGGCCATCCGTGGAGCTGTACAGCGCGACCAACGCGGCCCTGTCCGCCGCCGGCCCTGCGACCGCGACCCTATATACTACTTCTTCTCTGGTCTCACCTGTGTTCACCGTGATTAAGCTGTCAACGAACAGGTTGACCAGCAGGCCGCTTAATGTGTCGGATAAGTAGCCATTTTCGTATGCGGCACTGAGAACTGCGATCAGCAGGCCGAACGGGTTTTCCGCTATCACTTCGTCCACGTTGATAGGCTCGGGCGTGGGTGATGGCGTTGGAACGCTGGTGGGGGTAGCAGAGGGAGTGGGCGTCGGAGGCACTACAATGCCAGTGAAGTAGCTCGACGCGAATATGTACTCCTCATGCCGGACCGCCCATACATTTATCCTGGTTAAGCCTGAATCCACGCTATTGAAGAACGACGTCTGGAACCAGTAGCCATCCATCGTCGCCGCCAACAGCGCCTCTCCGGTATTGAACCCTTCCGGATCGATCAGGTCTCCGGCGTTCGTCCCCGGCAGGCTTGGGTTCAGCCCGTGAGCCAGCACCGTCTCATCGGCCACGCTTACCAGCGTCAGATACCACTGGTTGTCCAGGCTCTCGCGGCTGTTGTAGTGGGCGACTGTCGCGTCCAGGCCGTCACTGTCGTACAGGTCTATCGCCTTTTGCACGTAGCCCTGGGTGTACGCCGAGGGTTCACCGGGGACGGGATAGTAGCCGGACGCGAACACGTATCCGTCGTGCCGCCTGGCAAAGGCCACCTTCGGAACCTCGGTAAGCGTCACCGGATGCGGCCACAGATATTCTATCCAGCGGCCTTCCTCCGTCGCCAAGGCGATGTCCTTGCCCAGTTCATATCCGGTCGAATCAGTAACATTCTTGATATCGGTGCCGATGAGACGCGGGAACAGGCCGTGAAGGACGTATATATCGTTCTCATCCACCGCGAATAGGTACCACTCGCCCACATGACTCTCGGCGCTGTTGTAGTGCTCTTGCACCGCCTGCAGACCGCGCTGGTCGTAAAGGTCTATCGCGCTGTCCACGTACTCCACCGTGTAATCCCGCCAGTCTTCATACGCGATCCCGGCTGTGGAAGTTGACGTATCGGACTGTCCATTCGGGGCGGCAAGGATAACTCTATCCGTACCTACCACCGCAATAACGCCAATCATCAGCAGGCTGAAAGCCGTAGCTAACAGAAAACACTTCTTGAACATCACGGAACATCCTCCATCTATTGTGGGAAATCAAGAGATATTAGCAAGCTAATTACGAAGGGAATGATACATCAAGCTCCAATACTGCCGCAATTCGACGATGGATGCCGTGACCGTCGCAAAAGTGGTGGGCAGCGGCACATGTATTGTATTATCCGCTCACACAGATTCCAGGGTAGGTTCATTGGCACAATCCGCGCTGTCCGACATTAGGGTTCTCGACTTCACCCAATACATCGCCGGTCCGTACTGCACGAAATTGCTGGCGGACTACGGCGCCGAGGTCTTAAAGGTGGAACGTCCGGGAACGGGAGACGGCGCACGCCGCATGGGGCCTTTCCCGAGCGACACGCCGCATCCTGAGAAGAGTGGAACGTTCCTGCACCTCAATACCAATAAGCGCTCCGTCACGCTGGACTTGAAGACCGACGAGGGACGACAGATCGCGCTCGATCTCGCCGCCCGCGTGGATGTTGTTGTGGAGAGCTTCAGACCAGGAACTATGGAGGATTTCGGGCTGAGCTATGAAGCGCTCTCTGGGTCCAACCCGTCGCTGGTAATGACCTCCATATCCAACTTCGGACTGACGGGGCCGTACCGCGACTGGCGCGGCTCGGAGCTCATCTTCTACGGCATGGGCGGCGAACTCTACTCCACCGGAGTCAGCGAAAAGGAACCGCTCAAGCTGGGTGGAACCGTCGGCCTCTACCAGGCAGGAACCATCGCCGCCTACGCGACGCTCGGGGCTATATTCGCGGCAAGAGACGACGGGGGCGGACAACACGTTGACGTCTCCATAATGGAGACGCAGACGGGCTCGATAGACCGTCGTATGAGTATGCTTCTCGCCTACCAGTACAACGGAGAGATAACCGAGCGCGCGCCGCTAGGGTCGGCCACGGGCTCCGGTGGCTACCCGTCGGGCGTCTATCCATGCGCTGACGGCTTCTTTCAATTCACAGGAGGCGGCAACTACTTCCCCCGCGTTCTGGAGATGCTCAGATACCCGGATGAGCTTTCGGGCGACGAGTGGCTGACCCCTGAGGCACAGGCCGACGAGGATATGCAGGGGCTGTTCGACGCGGTGTTCTACCCCTGGCTATTGGATCGGACCAAGTCCGAAATCTGGGAGGTGGCGCAGAAGTCTCGTGTCCTCAGCGGCCCGCTTAATACGATGGAAGACCTTCACCACGACCCGATCTTCCACCAGCGCGGCGCATTCGCGGAGGCGGAACATCCCGAAGCGGAAACGCTCAGATACCCGGGCAGGCCGTTCATCATGGGAGCTACGCCCTGGGCAATCAGGCGACCAGCTCCTCTGCTCGGCCAGCATACCGACGAGATTCTGGCCGAACTGGGCCTTTCAGACTCTCAAATCGGCGCGTTCAGGGACGGAGGAGTAGTATGAGCAATCGCCTGCCTCTGGAAGGAGTGCGCGTACTCGACATGACGGTCGTGTGGGCTGGGCCATACTGCACGACACTGCTCGCCGACCTGGGCGCAGAGGTCATTCGTGTCGAGTCTATACAGGTATTCGGACCGCCGACGCGCGGGTCGTCGGCGCGCCCGCCCCAGTTCGTAATCGAGAACCTGCCCCCGTTCATAGGCGGTATGCCCAACCGCGAGGGCGGCGCGCGTCCATGGAATCGCTACCCGCTGTTCAACGCGCACGCGCGCAACAAGCTCAGCATGACCGTTGACCTGCTAAGGCCCGAGGGCAAGGAGATATTCAACCGCATGGTGGCGATAAGCGATGTCCTGGTCGAAAACAACCCCACCGAGACGATGCAGAAACTGGGCATCTCCTACGACGAACTCAAGAAGATAAATCCCGGCTTCATCATGCTGCGAATGCCCGCATACGGCAACACAGGGCCGTACCAGAACCACCGCTCGCTGGGCATTCACATCGAGGGCGTAATCGGACACAGTCTGCTCAGAGGCTACACCGACCTCGACCCGTCCGCCAACACGCAGGTCTATATGGCGGACGCCGCCGCCGGAGTGGGCGGAGCGTTCGCGGTCGCCTGCGCCCTGAACCACCGCCGGCGCACCGGAGAGGGTCAGCTTATGGAGCTATCCCAAGGAGAGAACGCGGTTCCCTACCTCGGTCAGGCGTTCATGGACTATTCGATGAACGGGCGCAGCCAGACGACGCTGGGCAACAGGCATCCGACCGCGCTCCAGGGAGTGTATCCCTGCAAGGGCGATGACCGCTGGATAGCTATCACCATCTTCGACGACAGGGACTGGGAACTGTTCCGCGAGGCAATCGGCAACCCTGAGTGGGCGCGAGAGCCGCAGTTCGCCACACACGAGTCCAGGCGCGAGAATCAGGACGCGCTCGACCGGCATATCTCGAAGTGGACGTGCGACCAGGACCATCGTGAAGCTATGTCACTGCTTCAGTCTTACGGGATTGCCGCCGGGGCCGTCTTGGACCAGAAAGACGCCGTCGAAGACCCGCACCTACAGGCCAGGGCCATGTTTGAGGAAGCGTTCCAGTCCGACGTCGGGACTCACATGTATGCACGCGCCCCTTTCAAGATGTCGGAGAGCGACGTCCGAATCCGGCGCGGCCCCGTAACCCTCGGCCAGGACAACGAGTACGTTTACAAGACCCTGCTAAAGCTGTCCGACGCCGAGTACGACGCGCTAGTGGAAGCGGGCCACATCGGGGATGAGTACGCAGAGCACGTGGGTTAGGCCTGAAAGCCCAGCGCCGCCGCGACTTCCTCTTGCCTACGGTCAAGGGTCAGAAACGTGACCTCCGACGGCTCATCGAACATATACATAGCGGTGGCGATGTGCCATAGGTCCGCGCCGCGCAGGTAGCCAATCCTCAGCGCTATCTCGAACTCATCACTGAGCGGACGGTCAAATGACACCCACTCGATGTTGGATAAGACCCTAGAATTGAATGCGCGCCCATCTCTTACAAACGTGGCTCTTACTTCAGCCTCCAGCAGATTGGAGGAGACCATGTATGAAAAACCCCTCATACGCTCGGCAACTGCCTCCCATCCCGGTTCTCTGAATTCAACGGACAGGATGGCGGATGTATCTACGTATGCCTCGCTCAATCTTCGTAAGCGGCCTCACGTTCAGCCAGGAATCGAGCCAACACACCGGGAGAGGGTTCCCCGGGCTTAATGGGACGTTTAGGTTCACCCGAACTTCTCAGGATACCCCGATGCCGCATTTCTTTCATACGGCGTTCCGTAGTGTACTTTCTGGGCTTGAGTGGTCGGATCTCCGCGACGATTTTTCCATCGCAGGCTATGTTAGCAGCCCCGTCCTTGCGTATCTGTTCCAAAACCCAGCGAGGGTCTGACTTCAGGTCTGATATGGTGAATGTGATCTTCATAGATCTATGATAGCCAGTCGGCACAGACTAAACAAGCTGTGCCGACTTATAATGCCTGAACATGCCGGACTGGTATGTGGGCAACAGCCTGCGCCGGGATGCGAGCGACTCCGACGCAGACCAAAGGATCGGAAGGTTTGCGCCCGGCTACACGGGCATCGTGCGGCCGCTGTGGGCACGGCCCGCCTTGGCGGTGGCTTCACCCAACGCGCCGCCAGAGGATACGACCCTGATACCTTCGTCTATCTTCGCGCCGATGGTGTCCGGCGTCGCGCCTTCCAGGAAGGCGATACCGGCGTTCTTGCACGCCTTGCGAACGCGCTCCCTCGCCTCCCAGAGTTCGTCCGGCCAGGGCTCGCCCGGAGCGTTCTTGTAGCCCATTGACATGCTCATGTCGCCAGGCCCCCACTCGGCGAAGGCTATGCCCGGCACCTGAGTCGTCACCTCGACATTGACCAGCGCGCGGGTGTTCTCGATCTTCAGGCCAAGCATGAGCTCGCCATCCGGGTTCAGGGGCCATGGGTCGGCCTTGTCCAGGTACTCATCTATGGAAACACCCCAGACAGGAGCGGCGGAAGCCTGGCCCGCCGAGCCGCGCCTGCCCACATCCAGGCCCTTGCCGACTCCGATTGTCTGGAAGGGGTAGCGGCAAGACTCCACGAACGCCTTCACCGCGTCCGGGGTCTCCGCGTGGCACATCAGGATGCCATGCACGCCGCGTGCGAGTATCTGCCTGAACTGCCATGCGTTTGCGCGAACTATGTCTCCGCTTGCACCGTCCACCGGAACTTCAACAACTACAGCGGGTGTGCGGTGGCCGCTTCTGGTGGGGCCGCCAGCCACCAGACCCTCCATGAACTGTTGGAGGCCTGGCATATCGAAAGAGCCGTGTTCCATGCCGACGTTGATATAGTCGGCATAGGTGGAGACCATCTCCTTGCCGCCCTCATAGCTTAGATTGGCCCCCGTATGCCCGCCGGTGTAGTAGATCGGCTGGTCCTGCTCCAGAAGCTCGATAGCTCTATTGATTCGACTCATCGTTCACCTCTTCGGTTTGATTTCGGGGGAAGTCTATCACGGCAGTCGGAGAATAGGGAATTTGACTATACTCATCATCCAGGGCCTTTGAAGAGTCGCCGGACGATATAACATATACCATGGCTTATAAATATCCAGAAAAGTGCTGGGCACTAACAGGGAGGGTCACAGGGTCGGGCTGGTACGGTTTTCATCCAGCGTTGCCCAGAGTTTTCCCAGCGTTGAAGCTACGAAATAATTCGGTTGCCGTCCGTCGGCCTGCACTATAAATAAAGGCTTATACGTATGTTCTGAATCCATGCCGTAATTGTAGCATAGAATGACATACTTTGAATCCAAACCCCGCGTCCTGTACCATTTCAGGGTATGGAGACAGTGCAATCATGCTTGAGCGAATGAGAGCAGTGGAAGACCGGTCCGAGGAGTTGGACCGCATGATGGCCGACCCGGAGATCGCGGTGGACTACAGCCGCATACAGGAACTCGCGAAGGAGCAGGCCCAGCTCCGGGAAGTGGTGGAATTGTCGCGCGAACTGCGCGCTATCGAGTCCGAGGCGAACGACCTCGAAATGTTGCTGCGGGAAGAATCTGACCCTGAATTGACCGAACTCGCGCGGGAGGAGTTGGCAGAACTGGAGACGCGCCGTGAGAGCACCGAACAGGCCCTGAAGCTCGCGCTCATCCCCAAAGACCCGAACGACGAGAAGAACGTAATCGTTGAGATACGCGCTGGCACGGGCGGAGACGAGGCTGGCCTGTTCGCGGCTGACCTGTACAGGATGTACAACCGGTACGCCCAGCGCAGGAACTGGAAGACCGAGGTGATAGATCTCAATGAGACGGGAATCGGGTCGGTAAAGGAGATAGTCTTCGAGGTGAAGGGAAGGGGCGCCTACTCGCGCCTGAAGCACGAGAGCGGTGTTCACAGGGTACAGCGCGTGCCCGTCACCGAGTCCAGCGGGCGGATTCACACGTCGGCAGCGACCGTCGCGGTGCTGCCCGAGGCGGAAGAGGTTGACGTCGAGGTCAGCAACGAGGACCTTCAGATAGACGTGTTCCACGCATCGGGACACGGCGGCCAGAACGTCCAGAAGGTCGCGACCGCTATCCGAATCACGCACAAGCCAACGGGGATAGTGGCGATATGCCAGGACGAGCGCAGCCAGCTCAAGAACAAGGAGAAGGCAATGTCCGTCCTGCGCTCGCGGATTCTGGCGCAGGAGATGGAGCGGCAGCAGCGCGAACGCTCCGACGCGCGCCGGTCCCAGGTCGGCAGCGGAGACAGGTCGGAGCGCGTCAGGACGTACAACTTCCCGCAGAGCCGTATCACCGACCACAGAATCGGCCTGACAGTACACAGCCTCGCCCAGTCGCTCGACGGCGACATAGACGGCATAATCGAGGCGCTTCTGGAAGAAGAACAGACGCAGAAACTGGCCAACGTCCAGGCATAACAGGGTCTATTCGTTTTAGCCTCGTCTTCGATCTCTCGTTCGCCCTGAGCCTGTCGAAGGGCCGTCCGTTCATGGTTCGACAAGCTCACCACGAACGGACTACTCTAGTGACGCTGAGTAATGAAAAGAACCTGCCCGGCATAAGGCCCGGTTTGCATGTCGGACTATTCTGATGACCGGGAGCCAACCAGACCATCATCGCACCCTTCGCCATAGTCTGGAGAGCGTCCGCTCCGAGCTCCGCGTACACGGTATATCCGAGTGGCAGGCCGAGGCTGACGTGCTCCTCAGGCATGTCCTCGGAGTAGCCATATCGGACTTCCTCTCCCTGGTGTACGGCGGAGAGGACATTCTCACTTACTCTCAGTTCCTCAGGCTTCGTGAGCTTATTGACAGAAGACTCGATGGCGAGCCGCTGGCCTACATAGTCGGTCGGCGCGAGTTCTACGGCCTCGACCTCGAAGTTGATGAGAGCGTGCTGATTCCCCGCCAGGAGACCGAACTTCTCGTCGAGTTGGCGCTGGATCATCTCACAAGCAGGTATGAGGGACACGAGCCGACGACGGTCGTCGATGTTGGGACGGGATCGGGCGCGGTCGCGCTGGCAATATCGGTACACGCAGATGACGCCAGGGTCATCGGAGTGGACATCAGCCCGTCCGCGCTGGCAGTTGCGATGCGGAACAGGGAAAGGCTGCCAGGAAGCGGCGTGGAGTTCGTCCAGGGGGATATGCTGACGGCGATAGCCGGGCCGGTTGACGTAATCGTGTCCAACCCACCCTACATACCCAGCGAGACGCTCGCCTCGCTCGCGGTCGAGGTGCGCCGCGAGCCGACAATAGCGCTGGACGGCGGCGTTGATGGCCTGGACCAATTCCGAAGGCTGGCGACCCAGGCAGGCGAAAGACTCGCCCCAGGTGGGACCTTAATCGTGGAGCTGATGCCGGAGCAAATGGATGACGCTATGGTGACCGCACGTCGGTATATGCGGAACGCTACGATTGTGGAGACCCGGCTCGACCTCATGGGCAACAGGCGCGCGATTGTGGTCATGGCGGGGCCCCGAATCTGAATCGGACGCAATGCCCATTTTCCCGATTTGCGCGTGGATGCGATAGAGTATATGGTAGATATTCAAGTCGCTCTTCTACCATGAAGGATGTGATATCCAGTGAGCCTCAATATCAAGAATGAAGAAACCCACCATTTGGCGAGAGAGCTCGCTCAACTGACAGGCGAAACCATGACTGGCGCGATTACCGTCGCACTCAGAGAACGTCTCGAAAGAGAGAGACGCGAACGCAGTGTCGAGGCCCGAATACTGAAGCTTCGTGCGATACGAAAGCGTTGCCGCAGCCTGCTGAAAGACGGACCAGCCGCTATCGAGCATGGGGACTTTCTCTATGATGAGAACGGACTGCCGAATTGATCCTGGATACGTCTGCACTGCTGGCAGTGCTCTTCGATGAACCTGACGCTGATTACTTCGAGCGTGCTATAGCTAGCGCTGCGACCCGCCGGATGTCAACGGCGAATCACCTCGAAGCGGCTATGGTCGTCGAGAGCCGCATGGGTTATGAGGGCGGACGGCAACTCGACAACTTCGTGGAGACAGCGGAGATAGATATCGTGCCCATTACACTAGAGCAGGAGCAAGCGGCGCGCCTTGCCTGGCGCAGATATGGCAGGGGCAATCATCCGGCGGGACTGAATTTCGGCGACTGCTTTGCACATGCGCTGGCGGAGGTTTCCCAGGAACCCCTGCTATTCAAGGGTGGTGACTTCTCCCTTACCGACATCCGGCCAGCTTGACTCTGTACCGGAGGGGAGTCAGCGCTTCGTCCACTGCTTGGCCTTGCGGGCGCGGGCGAGGCCGTACTTCTTGCGCTCCTTCTCACGGGCGTCGCGGGTGAGCAGGCCCGCCCTCTTGAGTGGCGTTCTCAGAGAGGGGTCGGCGACCTGGAGCGCCCGCGCGATTCCGTGACGCAGCGCACCCGCCTGGCTTACGACTCCCCCGCCTCGTATCTTGGCTACGATGCGGAACTGGCCGTGCGTTCCCGTCACGTCCATGGGCTGGTCAATAAGCTGCTGCCAGGAGTCCCAGGGGAAGAATTCTTCCAGGGGTTTGCCGTTCACCTGGTTCGCGCCAGAGTCGGTATAGAGCCGGACCTGGGCGACCGAGGTCTTTCGCTTTCCAATCGCGTAGTAGTAGTGCTGCTGGCTCTGCTGAACCATTTACGCCCCCTTCCCTGCCGATACCTGAGCCTCGTGCGGATGGCTCGTTCCGGTGTAGATCTTCAGTCGCTTCAACATCTTCCTGCCCAGCGAATTCTTGGGCAGCATACCCTTCACCGCCTGGCGGATCACCCGGTCCGGGTGCCTATCCATCACCTGCTCCATGGTGCGCTCGGTAAGGCCGCCATGGTAACCGCTGTGCCGATAGTACATCTTCTGGCTCATCTTGTTGCCGGTGACCCGTATCTTGTCTGCGTTGAGTACGATTACGTAGTCTCCGGTGAGTAGATGCGGCACGTACAGCGGGTTGTGCTTGCCGTTCAGGATAGCTGCGATTTGCGACGCAAGCCTTCCAAGCGTCTGGCCCTCGGCGTCAACGACGTGCCACTTCGGGTTCAGGTCGGACGACTTAGTCTCGTATGGCTTTGAACTTGTAACCATTTTGATCTATTCCTCATATCGCGGAGGAAAATCCGCGTACTTCACGCTTACCAGGCACAATCCCTGCGGCGGCAGGGAGCGCGCTACCGGAGCGTCCTCCGCTCTCAAAATCTGTTTTCTGATATCCTCTAATTTCAATCTTCCGGAGCCCACATCTACGAGCGCTCCTACCATCCGCCTCACCTGTCTTGGCAGGAAGGCGTTTCCCTCGATCTCCACCTGTATGAAAGCCTCGTCTGGTCTCAAGTCTATCCCGTAGATCCTGCGCACCGTGCTGGCTTCGGGGATCTCCAGCGGGCCGCCGAAGTTGGCGAAGTCGTGTGTGCCCGTCATCAGCGAGGCCGCTTTCCGCATCGTGTCAAGGGACATAGGCGGTCGCACCTGGTGGGAGTTGTGTCTCCACAACGGCGACCTGACCTTCGACACGAGCAGAGTGTACCGGTACAGGCGGATAATCGCGTCGCGCCTCGGATCGAAGTCCGGCCTCACCCGGTACACCTCTCTTACCGCTATATCCTGCGGCAGCCGCGCATTCAGCGCGTTCAGGAAGGTGTCCGGCGGATAGTTCGAACCCGTGTCGAAGGCCACCACCTGCCCAAGCGCGTGAACACCTGCATCGGTGCGGCCCGCGGCCTTTATCCTGACCGGCTGCCCGGTGAGGGACTGTATTGCTTTTTCAATCTGCTGCTGTACGGTGGGAGCGTTCTCCTGGTATTGGAATCCGCTGTATCCCTTTCCGTGGTATTCGACGATCATCGCCACGCGCATCGCCGTATATTCCTGTTTCGGCTACTCGCGCCGGGTTAAACCAGTTCCACCAACGCCATCTCCGCAGCGTCGCCCTTCCTCTTGCCCAGCTTGTACGAGCGGGTATAGCCGCCCTCGCGGTCCTCGTATCGCTCTGCCAGTTCGTCGAAGACCTTGCGCACGGCATCCTTGTCGGTGAGCAGCGCGGCGGCCTGCCGGCGGTGGTGAAGCGATCCCTTCTTGCCAAGCGTTATGACCTTTTCGGTCATGCGCCTCGCCTCGGTAGCTTTCGCCTCGGTAGTCTTCAGCGTCTCATTGAGAATCAGGTTGGTCGCCATACCTCTGAGCATCAGTATTCGATGCTGTGTGGGGCGTCCCAGCTTCTTCCCCGAAAGCCGGTGTCTCATTTTTGATCAACTCCTGCTAGTCGCCGGAGGCGACAGCTTCCTTTTCTTCTTCCTGCTCCTCCGGGTCAACGCTCGATGGCAGCAGGTCGTTCTCTCTCAGTTTGTCGTACAGTTCGTTGTAGGACTTTTCGCCGAAGTTTCTGATGTTCATCAGATCGTCCTTGCTTCGGTCCAGCACTTCGCCGACCTTGTTAATGCCGTCGCGCTTGAGGCAGTTGAGCGTGCGCGAACTGAGGTCGAGCCTCTCTATCGGTATGTTGTACTGCTCCGCCTGGAGCTTATTGGCAACGATCGTTATACCTTCGGAGCTGTCCTGGACGCCCTCGGTCACATTGGTGAACAGGAAGAACTGGTTAACCAGGATGTTGGAAGCGCTCCTGAGCGCCTCAACAGGCCTGATCGAGCCGTCCGTCCATATCTGGAGGGCCAGCCGTTCGTAGTCGGTGCGCTGTCCCACACGAGTACGCTCCACAGTGTAATTCACCTTTCTGATGGGCGTAAATATCGCATCTATGGGAAGCACGCCTATGGACTGTCCTTCGTCCTCCGACGCTTCCTTGTAGCCCTTTCCTCGCTCGACATTCATCTCGAGCGACAGCTTGGCGTCCATGGAATCGAGTGTAGCCAGGTGCAGGTCCGGATTAACCACTTCGAAGTCCGCGGAGGCCATGATGTCGGCGGCGCTCACCTGCCCCTCGCCCTGCACCTCCAGGCGCAGTTTGCCGGGCCTGTCAACCTCCGACCGCAACCGGATGGCCTTGACGTTCAGCAGAATTTCGGTCACCTGTTCCTTGACGTTCGAGATGGTCTCGTACTCGTGCTGAACGCCCTCTATCTTGACGGATGTTATCGCGGTCCCCTCGAGGCCGCTGTAGAGTATGCGTCGCATCGGATTTCCGAGCGTGACCCCATACCCGGGCTCTAGCGGCTCGATTATGAACTCGCCGTATCTGTCCTCATCCACCTCGATCCGTATGCTTGGGTCCTGTACCGGCTCTTCCTCCTCATAGGGGATCTCCGGCATAAATGTTGTCATGTCATAGACCATCCGCCACTCTCCTTAACGAAACATCCTGACAGCGATTGAAGGACGTTACTTCGAGTAGAACTCGATCACCAGCCTGGCGTCTATTCCTGTTTCGATCTCCGCGATGTCGGGCAGGGAGGCCACCTCGCCGCTCAGGTTCGCCACATCGAGCCTGAGCCAGGGCGGAACGGGCCTTTTGGGAAGTCCGTCCGTGAGGTCCTGTATAAACTGGGGCGGAGAAGCGCCGTTCGACCCGACGCGCTTCCATGAGATCACGTCTCCGGGTTCGACCAGGTACGACGGGATGTCCATGCGTCGCCCATTGACGTTAAAGTGCCCGTGGTTCACAAGCTGTCTCCCCTGCTGCCTGGAGTCCGCCATCGAAAGCCTGTATATGACGTTGTCGAGCCTCGTCTCCAGCACCTGGAGCAGGTTGTCGCCAGTCACGCCGGGACGGCTGCGCGCCATCTCGAAATACTTCCTGAACTGTCGCTCCAGCACCCCGTAGGTGAAGCGTGCCTTCTGTTTCTCGCGAAGCTGGAGCGCCCAGTCTGAGGGCCTGCGACGCCTGGGAGTCGAATCTCCGGGCGGTCTTCTTCTACGCTCCACGGCGCAGCGCGGGGTGTAGCATCGTTCGCCCTTCAGAAAGAGCTTCTCGCCTATGCGCCGGCATTTCCGGCAAACTGCGTCCTTATATCTCGCCATCAGCCTTCCTTGTCTCTATTCCTTCTGCTACGCGCGCTCGTATCCCATTTCCGTGGACAAGCGCTCTATATCGTAATTCTCTTTTCTGATTCTAAGATCGTAGTAAAGCAAAGTTGTCGCTATAAAAGTCACCGGCGCTATCAGTATCGAGACTATCCTGTTCAGAACTATCCCCATTGCCGAAGCAGCGAAAGATTGCGTTTCGCCCGCTACTGCCGCCCCCAGAATGAAAGATGGTATGGACAGCGCGAAGAATAGTCCCAAGACAACGAAGCCATATATCAGCAGGTGGCCCAATACTCGCAGTTTGCTTCCCTGGAGGAGTTCGGAAGCGCGTCTGAACGCGCTCGTCGAACGGTATCCTTCAACTATAATTGCGGGCATTATCGCGACCAGGTAGATGGTGAATATCAATAGAGCCACCATGACGGCAATTGCTACTCCGGCCCCCAGCAACGCGCTCAACGCCACCTCGGTCTCCAGCGTTTCCGTCGTCGTAGGTTCAACCACTCCCTGTATGTTAATGGCCTGCCAGACCAGCGCCGCGAACAGCGTTCCTACTATGAGCGCGGGAATCGCCACCGACACTATGCGCCAGGTAACCCGTATGTAGCTGCGTTCCACCGATATGTCGTTAGCCAACAAGTGCTGGCCAACTGCGAATACCACCGCGCCGTACACCAGCAAAGAAGCCATCGCGTCTATGACGCTAACACCCACCAGGACCCAATCGCTGTCCGGGGCGACCAGGCTCAGAAGCAGTTCGACAACGACTACCGGAATCTGGATAACCGCCATTAGGACGACGAACTTCCTGAAGTGACGCCAGTAGATGCTGAAGGTGTCCCCCAGTATGTCCATCACGCCGCGTTCTATTAGCTGTCTGTCCCTCCTCTGTTCCTCGAACATTCGATCACCGGCATCACGGGCCGCTCTACACCCGGCGACGCTTGGGAGGTCGGCATCCGTTGTGCGGAATCGGGGTTACGTCCTTGATAGACGTCACGAGGATGCCCGCGCCCTGGAGCGCGCGTATGGCTGCCTCGCGTCCCGAACCCGGCCCGCGAACGTACACTTCCACCTGCCGGATTCCGTGTTCCATGCCCTTGCGAGCGGCGTCCTCGCCGGCGCGCTGGGCCACGAAAGCGGTTGACTTTCTGGACCCGCGGAACCCTACGGTTCCCGAGCTTCCCCAGGCAATCGGGTTGCCCTGTGGATCGGTGATTGTGATTATCGTGTTGTTGAACGTGGACTGAATATACGCTCTGCCCACCGGGATGGATTTGCGCTCTCTTCGTCGCGCTCTCGGTCTTCTTGCCATAACCTGCTATTTCCTTACTTCCTGATGTTGCGCGCCAATTCCCTCTCCCTCGATGGGTGAGGGTGTCTCGCCACTACTTCTTGTTAGTCGTTCGCCCGCGTCCGGCGACAGCCACGCGCTTGCTGCGCTTGGCCCTCGCGTTCGTCTTCGTCCGCTGTCCGCGCACCGGCAGGTTGCGCCTGTGCCTCAGACCGCGGTAGGAGCCTATATCTATCAGGCGGCGGATGTTCATGTTGACTTCGCGCCTGAGGTCTCCTTCGACCATTTTCTCGCGATCTATGATCTCGCGAATGCGCGTGAGTTGAACATCCGACAGATCCCTCACCTTCGGATTGTCCGGCACGCCGGCCTTCTCACAAACATCCTTCGCCTGGCGTGGACCTATGCCGTAGATACTTCTGAGCGAGATCTCCACTCGCTTATTGTCAGGGATATTGACTCCCGATACTATCGCCATATCCTTGCCTCCTGGTCACCATCGCTTGGGGTATCACCCTAACCCTCTCCCTGAAGGAGAGGGGGTTTGTTGATTAGTATTCATAGCTGACTGCACGTTTTACATACGCTTGTGAACCCATCGCGGCAGAGGGAACTTTTCGCAATTGTTCTCTAACCCTGGCGCTGCTTGCATCTAGGGTTTTCGCAGATGATCATCACCCGCCTGCGGCGCCTGATCACTTTGCATTTGGCGCATCTAATCTTAACCGATGCCGAAACCTTCACGTCAGCCTCCTCTCAATCGGCTATACAAGCCGTATTATTCCGCTTTACCTCTCTTCAGGCTATCTGAAGCGGTATGTAATCCTTCCGCGCGTCAGGTCGTAGGGAGACAGTTCTACCAGAACCTTGTCTCCGGGCAGCACACGGATAAAGTTCAGCTTGAGCTTGCCCGACACATAAGCCAAGACCTTGTGCTCGTTGGCAAGCTCTACCCTGAAACTGGCATTGGGAAGGGACTCGGTTACCGTGCCCTCTACCTCGATAGCCTCTTTCTGCTTCTTCGCCATCAGACTCCTTTCGGGTCCACCCGTCGTCTATGCAAGGCGGGTCGTTATCACGGGGCCTCTGTCCGTAACGATAACCGTATCTTCAAAATGCGCCGAAAGGCTCCCGTCGGCGGTGGACACCGTCCAGCCGTCCTCCAGGACTTTCGTCTCAGCTGTTCCTATATTCAACATAGGCTCGATAGCCAGTCCCATTCCCTTGCGTATCAGGGGGCCGTTGCCCGCCTTGCCATAGTTGGGGACCTGCGGCTCCTCGTGCATGTCATACCCGATTCCGTGTCCTACGTACTGTTTCACCAGGTAATACCCAAGTCCTTCGGCATACCTCTGGATCGCGTTGGATATATCCCCGATCCTGGCTCCGGCCCGCACCTTCGCGATTCCCCTGTCCAGGGACTCCTTGGTGGCGTCCATCAGCCGCTGGCGATCTTCACTTATCTTGCCTATTCCAATGGAGAACGCGCTGTCTCCATGAACTCCGCCGTAGAACGCGCCACAGTCCACGCTCAGAATGTCGCCTTCCTTCAGCTTTCTCCGGCTCGGTATGCCGTGAACTATCTCATCGTTCAGCGATGCGCATATCGTCGCCGGAAATGCGTAGCGCATGGACATCCCCGGATTGTACCCCTTAAACGAGGGCACCGCGCCCAGTTTTCTGATAGTGTTCTCGGCTATGGCGTCCAGTTCCCTGGTCTCTATGCCGGGTGCCGCCGCCGCCGCCATGTTCGCCTTGGCGTGTGCGACGATCTGACCCGCCTCGATCATCATGTTCAGGTCGCGGCGCGACTTTATCGTTATTCCTCCTGACCGCCTTCGGGCCATGTAGAGTAGGTCCTTCCTGTGTATGCACAAGCCACTTGCGCATGGTTCTTATAATCGGAAATAGTCTATAAGTTTACATAAAATTCCACGTTTCCAACAAATCATGCGTTCACGGCTGACTGGAGCGCATCGCCCACCGATCCAACAGACTGTTCGCCATCTACGTCGGAGAGTATTCCCGCCTCGCGATAGTAGTCGAGGATCGGCTGCGTCTCCTGGTTATAGACCTCGATGCGCCTCGCAACCACTTCGGCCTTGTCGTCCTCGCGCTGGTACAGGGTACCGTCGCAATCATCATCGTCGCACTTCCCTATCACCAACGGGGGCGACGTGTTCAGGTTGTACGGGATCTGGCACCCGTCGCAAGTCAGCCGCCCGCCAAGCCTGCGAACGAGTTCGTCGTCCGACACGCTGATGAGGACGACGTGATCAATCCCGCCTCTGTCTTCGAGTGCGTCGTCCAGCGCCTGGGCCTGCGCCTGCGTCCTCGGAAATCCGTCCAGCACGAAGCCGGACGAATGATCCGGATCATTGATCCACTCCATTATCATCCCGATGGTAACGTCGTCCGGAACATAGACGCCTCGCTCCATGTACGACCGCGCCAACTGTCCCAGCTCCGTATTCCGTCGCTGGTGGTCCCTGAAAAGGTCGCCGGACGATACCGCGCTCACTCCAAGTTTCTCAGCCAGGCTCGCCGCCTGCGTGCCTTTGCCGGACCCCGGAGGCCCCATGAGGATTACGTTCAATTCAGTTCTGACTCCGTACTATCCGCCATTCCCGCGAAGGCGGGAACCCATTTACCTGATAAACCCTTCGTAGTTGCGCATGAGCAATTGCGCTTCAAGCTGTCTCATCGTATCGAGCGCTACGCCGACCATAATCAGCAGGCTCGTGCTGGAAAGCGTGAGCGCCCTGACGTTGGTAGCCAGCGCCACGAAATACGGCAGGATGGCGATGATCCCCAGGAACAGCGCTCCGCCCCAGGTTATCCTGATTATGACCCGGTTCAGATATTCCTGGGTCGGCCTGCCGGGCCTGATTCCCAGGATGAACCCTCCGTTTCTCTGGAGGTTCTCCGCTAAATTCTGCTGCTGGAATATTACCAGTGTATAAAAGAACGTGAAGATCACCACCAGTATGAACACCGCGATCCAGTACGGTAAGTTGGACGGGTCCAGCGTGTCCGTAAAGAATCTGGCCAGACGGGTGAAGAACGAGTCCGACAGCGGATTCTGGAAGTAGCTGAATATCGTAGCGGGCAGGATGATTATGCTGAAGGCGAAGATGAGCGGAATCATTCCCGCGCTGTTCACACGCAGCGGCAGGAACGTCGAGCCGGACTGCCTCTGCATCTGGCCGCCCCTGTATATGCTGCGTCCATACTGGACGGGTATGCGGCGCTGGGCTTCGTTGAACATCACTATCACGTAGATGATGCCGAAGGCGAACAGCGCAAGCAGCAGCAGGCCCGCGCCCGGATTGTTATCCAACAAGCCCTGGCCAACCATAGTCGGGAAGCCGGCGACGATGCCGCCGAATATGATCAGCGAGATGCCGTTGCCAAGTCCACGCTCGGATATAAGCTCACCGAGCCATACCAGGAACATCGTCCCCGCGACCATAGACATGAGCATGGCAAACGTGCCTATATTCAGGCCGAAATCCACGCCCGGCAGAACGCCTGACTGCCTGAGAAGAGTAAGCTGTCCCCAGGATTGCAGGAAGGCGATAGGCACAGTCGCGTAGTGCGTAATCTGGTTGATGCGCTGCCGCCCGTAGTCTCCCTCCTGGGAGAGCGCCTTCAGGCTGGGGACCGCCGGAACCAGGATCTGCATTATGATGGAAGCGGTAATGTACGGATACACGCCGATAGCGGCCACGCTCAGGTTGGCCAGCGCGCCTCCGCTGAACAGGTTCAGAAATCCCAGAAGTTCCTGCTGTTGAAACGCCTGGGACAAAGCCTGGGTGTCCACGCCCGGAACCGGGATCTGAGCGACGAATCGAAACACGACGAGCATCGCCAGCGTGAACAGTATCCTCGCGCGCAGGTCGGGGACCCGCATCGCGTCTATCATGGACTGTATTAGCTGCGGCCTCGAAGACTGCTGCTGTGCTCTTGCTGCCTGCGCCTGGCGCATTAACTGGACTCCTAGATACTCCCCGCGTGGGGAATCAGGGGCTACTCTACTCCAAAACCGTTACAGTACCGCCTGCGGCCTCGATCTTCTGCCTTGCGGATTCCGAGAATCGCTGCGCGGAAATAGTTATGGCGACGTCTATCTCGCCCCTGCCAAGAATCTTGACAGGATTCCTGAGGTCCTTGACGAAACCGACCTGTTTCAGCACTTCCGGCGTGACCTCGCTGTCCCCCGGAAACAGGGATAGCTGGTCAACGTTCACTACGCTGTATTCCTGCCGGAATATGTTGTTGAATCCGCGTATGCTCGGAAGGCGCTTGAGCAGGGATAGCTGTCCGCCCTGGAACTTGGTCATCGGGCCTTTGCCGCTGCGCGACTTCTGCCCTTTCAGACCGCGTCCCGCATACGTGCCATTGCCGCTGCCGTCGCCTCGGCCAACGCGCCTTCTATTCTTCTTTGCCCCTTTCGGGGATGTCATAAGATGCTGCTGCATTTCTATCCCAATTCTAAAATTCAGTCCGAATCGTCGGACTCGACGGGCCTCACCTCGACCAGGTGCCGGACCTTGTGTACAACCCCCATGATGGAAGGCGTGTCCTCATGCTCGACCGTCTGGTGAAGTCGCCTCAGCCCGAGGCCCTCGATGGCCCGCCTCTGCGAACTCTCGTAGCCAATCGCGCTCTTCTTCCAGGTTATAGCTATTTTCGCCATTTGTATGAACCCTTAAGAACTTTCCTGCTGCGGGGGCGCTTCGGCAGCTGCCGCAGCAGCCGCCGCCTCTCTCTCGGCTTGTCGCGCAGCCCGGCGCTCGGCCTGTATTCTCTGACGCTCCTTGACTTCCTCGACCGTCTGTCGCCTTCTGGCGATTTCCTCTTCAGGGAGTCTCATCTTCTTCAGGCCCTCGAACGTAGCCTTGACCACGTTGACCGGGTTATTGCTGCGCCTGGACTTGGTAAGTATGTCGCGGACGCCGGCGAGTTCCACCACCGCGCGCACCGAACCGCCGGCTATGACGCCGGTGCCGGGCACTGCGGGCTTGAGCATCACCTGTGAGCCGCCGTACTTGGACACTACCTCGTGCGGGATGGTCGAGCCCTGGAGCGGGACAGTTATCATATTAGCCTTTGCCTTGACGGTCCCTTTCCTAACGGCGTCGGGAACCGCGTCCGCCTTGCCCATGCCTATGCCCACATGCCCTTCGCCGTCTCCAACGACGACTACCGCATTGAACCTGAGATGACGGCCGCCCTTGACGACCTTGGCGACACGGGATATTCGGACGACCCTCTCTACGAGGGGCATCTCCTCCTGGTCTTCCTGATCCCGCCTCTGCGAGAAATTCATAGTCATTAGAAAACCAGTCCTCCCTTGCGCGCCGCCTCAGCCAGCGCTTTTGCCCTGCCGTGATACTTGAAGCCGCCCCGGTCGAAGACCACGCTCTTGATTCCCTTATCCAGGGCGCGCTCCGCTATTACGCTGCCCACCAGCGCGGCCACCTCGGACTTGGGCTTGCCGCCGTTTACCTGTCCTCTCACGTCCGGGTCCAAGCTCGACGCCGCCACCAGGGTATGGCCCTGCACGTCGTCTATTATCTGGACGTAGATGTTATTCAGGCTTCGGAACACCGCCATGCGCGGACGCTCCCCGCTTCCGAACACCTTCCTGCGGACCCGCTTATGGCGCACCTGACGGCGCATCTTTCGCACTCTTGCCTTAGCCACCCTATGCTCTCCTGGCGCTCTTGCCGGGCTTGAGATGCACTATCTCGCCGGAGTATCGAATCCCCTTGCCCGTATATACGTTGGGAGGACGGACCTTTCTTATCTCAGCCGCCAACTGCCCAACCGCTTGTTTGTCTATTCCCCTAACGTGAATCCGGTTGTTGCCCTCGACCTCGAGGGTTATTCCGTCCGGGGGATCTATGTCAACCTGGTGGCTGAGCATCACGCTCAGCGTAATGCCCTTGCCGTTCTGCGCCACACGGTATCCGACGCCAACAAGGTCGAGAACCTTCTCGAAACCGTTGCTTGTTCCCAACACCATGTTGTTTATGAGACTGCGGGTCAGTCCGTGCAGCGCCTTGTGCTCGCTGGAGTCGCTCGGCCTGCCGACGACGACGGTGCCGTTGTCCCTGGACAGCGCCATTTCGGGATGGAAGGTCTGCTTAAGTTCGCCGCGCGGGCCCTTCACCGTGACCTGCTGACCGACGATCTGCACATCCACTCCCGCGGGGAGCGCAATCGGCTGGTTTCCTACTCTGGACATACCAATCTCCTTACCAGACGTAACACAGAAGCTCGCCGCCGACACCAAGACGCCAGGCCTGCCGCCCGGTCATTACCCCCTGAGAAGTCGAGAGCATCGCCACTCCGATGCCACCGTAGTACCTGGGAATCTCGCCCTTGCCGACATACACGCGCAAGCCGGGCTTGCTCACTCTCTTGAGGCCCATTATCGAAGGCTCGCTCCGACTTCTATAATGAAGCCGTATTCGGATGGCCGCCTGTGGCGTTCCCTGCCTGACGAGGTCGTAGCTTTCAATGAAGCCCTCCTCGGTCAGGATTCTGGCCATCTCGCCCTTTATCTTGGAGGCCGGGATGTTGACCGTCTCGTGCCGCGCGTTTACCGCGTTGCGGATGCGCGTCAGCATATCCGCTATCGGATCTGTTACTGACATTCTCTTTCGTCCCTCTACCAGCTGGCCTTGCGAACTCCGGGAAGCATGCCCTTGAGAGCCATGTCCCGGAACGATATGCGCGACAGACCGAAATGCCTTATATAACCGCGCGGTCTGCCGGTTGCCGAATCCCGATTGCGCACCCGGTTCGGGTTGGCGTCCCTGGGCAGGCGCGCAAGGCCGCGCCGCGCCTCCATCCGCTCCTCCTGGGGCAAGTTCATGTCGTTGGCGATGGCCTTCAGCTCCGCCCTAACCGCGGCATACTTGGCAACCGTCCTTATGCGACGTTCGTTCTTCGCTATCGCAGACTTCTTGGCCACTATCTCTTCTCCAAATGATTCCGTCATTCCCGCGAAAGCGGGAACCCCGAAGGGCTCGCCGCTCGGCAATCCATACATTCAGTTCCTATGCACAAGTAAATATCCTCTGCCTCAATCCGAGATCATGTCCTCAGAATTCCCTCTGAACCTGTCCGGGTCGAGCGAACGGCATACCCATCAGCTCCAGCAGGCGCAGGCCCTCCGCGTCATTCGGCGCGGTATTCACGATGACTATCTGAAGACCACGCATACGGTCCACCGCGTTATAGTCAATCTCCGGGAACATGACCTGCTCCCTCAGTCCGAGGGAGTAGTTGCCGCGTCCGTCGAACGAACTTCGGGAAACTCCCTGGAAGTCTCGTATCCTGGGAAGGGCCGAGCTGACCAGGCGGTCGTAGAACTCGTACATCCGCCTGCCCCTGAGCGTTACGGTCAGACCAATCGGCATACCGTCGCGTATCTTGAACTGCGCGATGGACTTCTTTGCCCTGGTGACTATCGGTTTCTGGCCGCTGATCGCGGTCAGGTCCGCCGTGGCCGCCTCCATTGCGCGGGCATTCTGGAGCGCCTCGCCCATGCCGATATTGAGAACGACCTTCTCAAGTCTCGGTATCTGCATCGGGCTCGTGTAACCGAACTCCCGCATCATCTGCGGGCCGATCTCGGTCCTGAGCCGCTCCAGCAGGCGCGGCATCGGCCTCGGGGCCACCCCATTGCTGTTAGCCCCTGTACCATTAGATTGTTGCTCTTGCTGCGTCATTCGATCACTTCACCGGATTTCTTGAAAACTCTGGCCTTCGTGCCGTCCGCCAGGAACCTGTAGCCGATCTTCCCGGACGTTTCCGACTGCTCGTCGTAGTACGCCAGGTTGGATACCGGCACAGCCGATTCCTTCTCTATGATTCCGCCCTGCCGGAAAGGGCCGGTCGGCTTCTGGTGGCGGGATACTATATTTATTCCCTCGACAACCGCCCTGTTGCGCTTCTTGTCCACGCTTATTACGCGGCCGTTCTTGCCTCTGTCGCGCCCCTTGGTCACGACCACCATGTCGTTGGTGCGGATACGCATCTAAAGCACCTCCGGGGCCAGGGACACGATTCGCATGAAGTTCTTGTCCCTAAGTTCCCTAGCCACGGGACCGAAGATTCTGGTGCCTCTGGGCATCCGGTCCTCGTTGACTATCACCGCGGCGTTATCGTCGAACTTGATGTGAGACCCGTCCACTCGTCTTGTGGGATGCTTGGTTCGCACAACCACCGCTCTTACGACCTCACCCTTGCGTACCTGGGCAGCGGGCGCGGACTCCTTCACCGACGCGACGATTATGTCGCCGACGTGCGCGTACTGCCTTCCGCTGCCTCCCGGGACGCCGATGCAGCTAATCGTCTTGGCCCCCGAGTTGTCCGCTACCTTCAGCCTGGAATATATCTGGATCATAGCTTCTCACACTTCAACTTTCGTCTGATTCCGCTCTCTCGGCGCTGGCGGAAGCCGCGTAAGACAGCACGTCCTCGTCAACCGAAATCTCCTCCGGCTGTACCTCGGCTATCTCGATGCTGGACAGTATCTCCGCGACCTTCCACCGCTTGGTCTTCGAGCGCGGGCGCGACTCGACGATCCTCACGGTATCGCCAAGCGAGCAGCGGTTTTCCGGATCGTGAGCGTAGAGCTTGGTCTGGCGACGCACCGCCTTCTTATATATCGGGTGCGGCTGGCTCCACTCATACACGACCACGGCGGTCTTATCCATCTTGTCGCTGACCACACGGCCTACGCGGACTTTTCTTCTCTCGTAACTCATTCCACCACGCTCTCAAGTTCGCGCTGTCGCATTACCGTAAGTATCTGGGCGACGCGCTTCTTGGTACTCTTGATTTGGTTCACATCCGATAGCTGCATGGTCGCGGCGCGAAAACGCAGGTTCATAAGCTCGCGCCTCGTGTCGTACAACTCATCAACCAGTTCCTGGTCCGCCATTCCTCTGAGATCATCTACCGCCATGGCAATTCCCAATCGTCAATTCTAAATTTCCAATTCCTAAAACGTGTGTCTTGTGACTATCTTGGTGCCCATCGGCATCTTCGAAGACGCTAGCCTCAGAGCCTCTTTCGCCGTCTCTTCAGGCACACCCGCTATCTCGAAGAGAACACGGCCCGGCTTCACCACCGCCACCCAGTGATCAACCGCGCCCTTGCCGCTGCCCATTCGGGTTTCCGCCGCGCGCGCCGTCACGCTCTTGTCTGGGAAGATTCGGATCCACATCTTGCCGCCGCGACGGGCGTAGCGTGTCATCGCGCGGCGCGCGGCCTCGATCTGGCGCGAACTCACCCACGCCGACTCGGTAGCCTTCAGTCCGAACTCGCCGAAGCTGATCTTGCTGCCCGCGACCGACACGCCCTTGCGTCGGCCCCTGTGCATATTCCGAAATTTAACTCTGTTGGGTTGGAGCATCGCCTTCCACCTCTTGCGCTACCGTCGCCGTCTGGACGACAGGCTCAGGGTTTGCCGTCAGTGTTACTTCGATTGGGGAAATCACTTCTTCCTCCGGCTCCGGCTCAGGAGCGGTCTCGGGAAGAATGTCTCCCTTGTATATCCAGACCTTCACGCCGATGCGCCCGAACTCCGTCGCCGCTTCAGCCAGTCCGTAGTCAATGTCCGCCCTCAGCGTGTGCAGCGGCACACGACCGTCCATAGCCTTTTCAGATCTCGCTATGTCCGCTCCGCCCAGCCTGCCCGAGCATATAATTTTGATACCCTCGGCTCCGGCCTGCATGGTGCGTGTGAGCGTCTGTCGGATTGCCCGCCTGAACGCGATCCTGCGCTCCAGCTGGTCCGCCACGTTCCGCGCCACCAGGTAAGCGTCCAGTTCAGGCTGCCTGATCTCCTGCACGTTCAGTCGCGCTCTCCGATTGATCAGGGCCACGACATCCTTGCGCAACTCTTCGACCCGCTGTCCGCCGCGTCCGATCACGATACCCGGGCGCGCCGTATGTATCGTGATAGTGACGTCGTTGTTGCTGCGTTCGATGTCCACCCGCGAGATGCCCGCGTCCGGGTAGCTGTCCGAAATCAGATTGCGTATCTGGAGGTCTTCGAACACCAGGTTTCGGTAGTCCTCCTGCTTGTGCGCGAACCATCGCGCCTGCCAATCCTTGACTATTCCCAGACGGAATCCTATCGGGTGAGTTTTCTGGCCCAAGCTATAGCTCCTCGATCTCGTCCACTACCACCGTAATGTGGCTGCTGCGCTTCAGTATTCTGGAGGCGCGACCTCGCGCCCTGGCTCGGAATCTCTTCAGGCTGGTCGCCTGGTTCGCGTAAATTTCGGTTATCACCAGGTCCGCCGGTCGGGCGAATATCTCGTTCTCGGCGTTGGCCGCCGCAGACCTCACCACCTTCGCCACGTGCGAAGCCGCCACGGTGGGCTGGAACGTCAGCGCGTCCAATGCTTCTTCGACATTCATTCCGCGCACCATGTCAACGACGGGCAGCAACTTCTTGACGGAGATGCCGGTATTCTTGGCTGTTGCGCTGATAGGCATTTCCGCTCCCCTATCTCACTGCCGAGGCGCGCTCGGACTTGGATGAATGGCCGCGGAACGTGCGTGTCGGCGCGAACTCGCCCAGCTTATGCCCCACCATGTTCTCCGTGATGAACAGCGGCACGTGACGTCTGCCGTCGTGCACCGCTATTGTCAGCCCGAGCATATCCGGCATGATGGTGGAAGCCCTCGACCAGGTGCGTATCACCTGCTGAGCGCTGCTCCGTCTCGCGGCATCCACCTTCTTCGACAGCTTTTCGTCCACGAACGGGCCCTTTTTGATAGACCTCGACATCTTCCATTCCTCGCTGAATTTCCGGCGACCCCCACCAGGCCGCGCGCAATCTTACCTGTTGTACCTGCGCCGGACGATGAACCTGTCCGTGCGCTTGTTCTTCCGAGTCCTGTACCCGAGCGCGGGCTTGCCCCATGGCGTCTTCGGACTCGGCATCCCGATGGGCGAACGGCCTTCGCCGCCGCCGTGCGGATGGTCTCTCGGCGACATGACCACACCTCGGACCTCGGGGCGACGCCCCAGATGCCTCTTGCGGCCCGCCTTGCCGAGTTTCGTGTTCTTGTGATCGAGCGCGCTGAGCTGCCCCACGGTCGCCATGCAGTCGCTCAGGACGTTCCGCATTTCGCCGGACGGGAGCCTCAGAAGAGTGTATCTGCCCTCTTTCGCCAGAACCTGGGCGCTGGTTCCCGCGCCGCGAACAATCTGGCCGCCCTGTCCGATATGCAGCTCTACGTTGTGCACCTGAGTACCTGCCGGTATAGCCCTCAGAGGCAGCGCGTTGCCGACCCTTATCTCGGCCCGCTCTCCCGCCTCCACGGTCGCGCCCACTTCCAGGCCGTTCGGAGCAAGGATGTAGCGCCAGTCCCCGTCAGGGTACTTGATCAGCGCGATGCGGGAAGAGCGATTGGGGTCGTACTCTATCGAGGCGACCTCCCCGGGAACTCCCGGCTTGTCCCGCTTGAAATCAATTACCCTGTAGCGACGCTTGTGTCCGCCGCCCCTGTGTCGCACCGTAATGCGCCCCTGGTGATTTCTGCCGGAACGCTTCTTCAGCGGCTTCAGCAGAGATTTCTTGGGCTTCGACGCGGTAATATCGTCGGTTGTCTGACGTATCTGGCCGCGCTGGCCCGGCGTCATAGGTTTTTGTACTTTAAGAGGCATATCTACACGCCCTCGAATATGGTTATAGAGTTGCCGGGAGCAAGCTGGACGATAGCCTTCTTCCAGTTCTTGGAGGTTGCGAAGCGAGGCCCCATCCGCTTCCGCTTGCCCTTCACCATCATGGTGTTTACCTTCAGCACCTCAACGTTGAAGGCTTCTTCGACGGCCTCCTTGACCTGGTGCTTGGTGGCCGAAACCGCCACCTCGAACGTATAACGCCCGCTGTCCTGCAGGAATGTGCTGCTCTCGGTTACGACTGGGCGTCGAATAATCTCGAACGGATGCAAGTCCATCGCCTATTCCTCCACCCCTGCGGATACCGCGACCCGCTTGCGCTCGAACCTGCCGCCCCAGATATCTTCTGCGTTCCTCACCGCCTGCTCGGTCATTATCACGGTGCGATGGTTCAGCAGATCAATCGTATTCAGAGTGTGACTCGGCCCCATCTTGAGACGCGGGATGTTCCGGGCGGCCCGCAGGACTTCAGCGCTCGCGCCGTCCGCCACCAGCAGCACCGAGGCGCCTGCCCCCAAGTTGCTGAGAGCTTCCGAGACCGCCTTAGTCCTGGCTTCGGGAACGTCGAAATTGTTCACCACGACCAGGCTGCCCTCTCTCGCCTTCCCCGACAGCGCGCTTATCAGCGCGCTCCGGCGCATCCGCTTCGGAGTGCGGTGCTTATAGCTTCTTGGCCTCGGCCCGAAGGTAACGCCGCCGCCCTTCCATATCGGCGAACGGATAGACCCCTGCCGCGAACGACCCGTGTACTTCTGGGGCCTCGGCTTCGCGCCGCCCCCCGACACCTCCGCGCGCGTCTTCGTCTTGGCCGTACCCTGTCGCCGGTTGGCCAACTGACCGACCAGAGCCTGGTGAATCAACGCCGGGTTCAGTTTCGCGCCGAATACGTCGTCCCGGACTTCGATACTGCCGGTAACTTCGCCGCTTATATTTCTAAGTTGCAGTTCCACTTTGATGTTCTCGTTTCAAATCTATTTCGTCATTCCCGCGAAAGCGGGAACCCCGAAGGGCTCGCCGCTCGGCAATCCATATCAATTCCGACAGACTGCTATCGCAACTTCCGCTTCCTGGATCCCGACCGCTTCAACAGCACGAGCGAGTTCCTGGACCCGGGTACCGCGCCCTTAATGAAAATGAGATTGCGGTCCGTGTCCGCCTCGATGACTTCCAGCTTGCGTACCGTCACTCGCTGGCTGCCCATATGTCCTGCCATTCGCAGGCCCTTGATAACCTTGCCGGGCGTGCTTCCCGCGCCCACCGAACCGGGAGCGCGATGCCTGTCCGACTGGCCGTGCGTCTTCGGGCCGCCGCGGAAGTTGTACCGCTTCACGCCGCCCTGGAAGCCCCGGCCTTTCGAGTCCGCCGTCGCGTCAATCAGGTCGCCAGCGCTGAACAGGCTGACATCTATCGCCTGGCCCAGCTCCACTTCAGACACGTCATCTACGCCAAACTCCCGAAGAAACTGGAAATTCTTATCCACGCCCTTCAAGTGGCCGGCTTCCGGCCTGTTCAGCGACTTCGCTTCCTCGTATCCGAGCTGCACTCCGACGTAGCCGTCCGTATCTTCGGTCTTTACCTGCGTTACCGTGCAGGGCCCGGCCTGTATGACCGTGACCGCATCCGCCCTTCCGTCCTCTCGGAACATCTGGGTCGTTCCTATCTTCTTTCCGATAATTCCGTGTACTGGCATCTCAACTCTTGCCGTTTCTGACTCAAATTTTCTCCCCTCTCCATTGATGGGAGAGGGCTAGGGTGAGGGTGAACCCCTACTACCCGCCGCTTGTCTCTATACAAAACCCCTCACACTCGGCGAGCGAGGATGGCCTATAGCTTTATCTGAATATCCACTCCGGCCGGTACGTTCAGCCTGGTGAGCTGGTCAATCGTCTTGGACGTAGGCTCCAGAATCTCGATAAGACGGTTGTGAGTCCTTATCTCGAAATGCTCTCTGGAGTCCTTATCTATGTGCGGAGACCTGATGACGCAAAACCGCTTCTTGGACGTGGGCAGCGGCACCGGCCCGGAAACCCTGGCACCTGTGCGCTCCGCCGCCTCGACGATCTGGCCCGCGGACTGGTCCAGAATCCTGTGCTCAAACGCCTTCAGGATTATCCGTATCTTCTGTTGACTCTCTGTTACCATCACATACCTGCTTGGTACAACTTCATATCCGTTAAATCCCCTCTCCCTTGATGGGAGAAGGTTAGAGCCTGCCCCGTATTCCGATACGGGGGTGAGGGCGACCCCTCACATCCCTAATAGGCCTCCACCAGTTCCTTCGCCACCTCTACGTAGTTGTCGAATTCCATCGTGTAGCTGGCGCGACCCTGCGTAAGCGATCTCAGCGCGTTCGCGTATCCGAAACTCTCCGCAAGCGGAATGACCGCTCGCGCCGACTGGATGTCGCCCTCGCCCTCGATGTTCGTTATCTGCGCGCGTCTGCGGCCCAGATCCCCAAGGACGTCGCCCAGGAACTCGCCCGGAGTTACGACCTCGAGCTTCATCACCGGCTCGAGCATAATCGGCTTGCCGCGAGACACCAGAGACTTCGCGGCCATCGAACCCGCAATCTGGAAGCTCATCTTGGACGAGTCAACCTCGTGATAGCTTCCGTCAATCAGCGTCATCTTCGCGTCAACCACCGGGAAGCCGGACAACGGGCCCGTCTTCAGCGCGTCACGCGCTCCATCTTCTACTGAGGAAATGAACTCCTGCGGAATGACGCCGCCGCTTGTCCTGTTCTCAAACTGAATGCCGCTCCCTCTTTCGAGGGGTTCGATCTCCATCCAAACGTGGCCGTACTGGCCGTGTCCGCCCGTCTGCCTGACGAAGCGTCCCTCGGCTCTCGCCTGCGCGCCCACCGTCTCGCGGTACGACACCCTCGGCCTCCCCACGTTCGCCTCGACGCTGAACTCGCGCTTGATCCTGTCCACTATGATGTCCAGGTGCAGTTCGCCCATGCCCGATATGACCGTCTGCCCGGTCTCACCATCGTAGTTCACCTTGAACGTCGGGTCCTCGTCCGACATGCTTACCAGCGAGTCCGACAGCTTGTCCTGGTCGCCCCTGGACCTCGGCTCGATTGCGACCGAGACCACAGGATCGGGGAATGTAATTGTCTCCAATACCACCGCGTCATCCGCGCTGCCGCAGATGGTGTCGCCCGTAGTCGTCTCTTTCAAACCCACCGCCGCCACGATCTGGCCGGCAGCGACCTCTTCTATCTCCTCGCGGCGGTTGGCGTGCATCTGCACCAGCCTGCCCAGCCGCTCCCTGCGCCCCTTTGTCGCGTTGAACACCATCGAGCCGCTCTTCGCGCTCCCCGAATATACGCGGAAATAGACCAACCGGCCTATGTACGGGTCCGAGACCGTCTTGAACGCGAGCGCCGCGAACCCAGAATCCGGGTCTTCGGGATGCCTGGTCGCGGGATCTTGAGTGAGGTAGGAGTGGCCTTCGGTGGGGGGAACGTCGAGGGGGGAGGGAAGATAGTCGCCGATTGCGTCGAGAAGGGGCTGGATGCCTCGATGCCTGAGTGCGGTGCCGCAAAGTACAGGCACGATCTTATAACCGAGCGTGGCCTTTCGCAAAGCGCCCTTTATCTCATCCTTCGTTATCTCATCGTCTTCCAGGTACTTGATAATCAGGTCGTCGTCGGTCTCTGCGACCTTTTCCACCAGGGCATTGCGATAGTCCCTGAACTCCTCGATCATCTCTTCCGGAACAGGCGCTTCACGCGGCACGACCGGCCCTTCCTCGTCATAGAAGATGGCCTTTTCGTCCACCAGGTCAATCACGCCCCGGAACTCATCCTCTTCCCCGATGGGTATCTGTATGGCGACCGGATTAGCGTCCAGCCTGTGCGCGATAGAGTCAATCGCCCTGGAAAAACTTGCCCCCACTCTGTCCATCTTGTTGATGAAGCAAATGCGGGGGACATCGTACTTGTCTGCCTGTCGCCATACGGTCTCGGACTGCGGCTGCACGCCCGCTACCGCGTCAAATACAACAACGCCTCCGTCTAGTATGCGGAGGCTTCTCTCCACCTCGGCGGTGAAGTCAACGTGCCCGGGAGTGTCAATGATATTTACGGCATACTGCTTCCACGAACAAGTGGTAGCAGCCGATGTAATCGTAATGCCTCGCTCTCGCTCCTGCGCCATCCAGTCCATGGCCGTGGTGCCTTCGTCAACTCCGCCTATCTTGTAGATCCTTCCGGCGAAGTAGAGCACACGCTCGGTGACCGTCGTCTTACCGGCGTCAATATGGGCTATGAACCCGATGTTTCGGGTGTTTTCAAGCACTCCGTTATTCATGTCTTCCTTCATAATTCCCTCTGCCCTGATGGGAGAGGGTTAGGGTGAGGGTGATCCAACCCTACCCCGTCAACCGTAGTAGGGGCGGGTTTGCGAACCCGCCCCTACTGAGGCGTATTGCCAAAAATTTGTGCGTCGTCTGAATTCAGCCCTTAATTCTGCCAGATTACCGCTGTTCAGTTAAAGGGCAGATTCCATGGACCCCATCTCCCTGGATTGGGAGATGGCTGGGGCGAGGGTGATTCCCTACCACCTGTAATGCGCGAATGCCCTGTTGGCCTCCGCCATCCGATACAGGTCTTCACGTCGCTTTACCGCGGTGCCCTGACCCCTGGCCGCTTCCACCAGCTCTGCCGAGAGCCGCTGGGCCATCGGCCTCCCCTTACGGGAGCGAGACGCCTGGACTATCCAGCGCATCGCCAGCGCGAGCCTTCGCTCCGGACGGACCTCCGCCGGAACCTGGTACGTCGCGCCTCCCACCCTTCGAGACCGGACTTCTACCATCGGAGTCGCATTGCGTATCGCCTGATCAAAGACCTCCATCTCCGGTCGCCGGACCTCCTGCGAGGCTTGCTCCAGCGCGTCATAGACTATCCGCTGCGCCACGGTCTTCTTGCCGTTCAACATTACATAATTTATGAAATGCGCCAGTTCCACGCTCCGGTACTTCGGGTCCGGCGTGACCTTGCGCCTTTCCGCTCGTCGTCTTCGAGCCATTACATCTTCCTCAAAAATCCCCTCTCCCTCGACGGGAGAGGGCTAGAGCCTGCCCCGTACTCCGATACGGGGGTGAGGGTGATCCCCTCCACTCAATTCTTAATTCATAATTTCTAATTCCAAATTGCCGCTACCGCACCCCAGAATCCCGCTTCGCCCCGTACTTGCTGCGACCGCGCTTCCGGTCCTCCACCCCATCAGTGTCCAGAGTCCCGCGCACCACGTGATACCGAACGCCGGGCAGGTCCTTCACGCGACCGCCCCTTATCAGCACCACCGAGTGCTCCTGAAGGTTATGCCCCTCGCCCGGAATATAGGCCGTTACTTCCATCTGGTTCGTCAGCCGCACCCTCGCGACCTTCCGCAGCGCCGAGTTCGGCTTCTTGGGCGTCTGCGTCCTCACCTGGACGCACACCCCCCGCTTCTGCGGCGAACCCGATCCTCTGCTCACACGATTCTTCAGCGAGTTAAAGGAATACCGGAGGGCCGGAGCCTTATCCTTCTTGCCCTTCGAGCGTCGCGGTTTTCGCACCAGTTGGTTAACAGTGGGCATTACAAATCCTTGTTAATCTTCAGGGAAATTTGAATCACAAACACACATGCCGCCACAATTGGCGACAGTGAGTAATGGTAGCAACCTGCAAGTTGCATGTCAAATTCTAAAACTTCAATTTAACCCGAATCTAACCCGATCGCAAAAACCTCGTCCCTGAAGTCCAGGGTCTTTCGATTATCAACCAATTAAACCAAGTCCGTTCGTGGTGACCCTTCGACAAGCTCAGGGCGAACGACAGAAGCAGTATCGGGAAATAACCGAAAGTAACTTCCTGAAGTCCCTTCCCCTTGACGCTAGCGCGGCACTTCGACCGTCACTATATCTATCCCCTGGTACTTGCGGTGATGCACGGCGGACGCGAAATGACGCAGCAGCCGCAGCGATATCTCCTGCGCTTCCGGCGACTCGGACTGCTCGCTCATGTACGCGATCCTATCCTCTAGCAGGCTGCAGAAAAATGCTGTGTAGGCGGTTTCCACTGGGTCGTTGGAGT
>VXRN01000071.1 GCA_009838465.1 Dehalococcoidia bacterium | reverse complement strand
GGTAGGATTCGAACCTACGACCAATCGGTTAACAGCCGACCGCTCTACCACTGAGCTACTGCGGAGCGTTGAAGGGAAATGATCAAACGACGCGACCATCGGATACATGATAGCATCGGCTAGTTTGGGGCTTCAAGCTGTTCGCACCAGTTGGAAGCATCGCAGAAGTGGTAGGCGTCGGTATATCCACAAAGGACACGAAGGAGCACTAAGGTATTAGGTAGGGCCATACTGCGCTGGATACCCACCAGAATTTTGATGCTTCCGCACCAGTTGGGTGTCCTACGATTTTCATAGGTATGGAATGGTTTCCCACGCGAACCTGTGATAGATTATTCGCGCAGACGGACTCGTGCCATCCATGATTCAAAGGAAGGACTCAGCAACTTTGAGAGTTCAGGGCTCTTACGAATTCGATACCGACGTTCAGACTGTCTGGGACGCCATGCAGTCGCCCGAAGTTCTCTCTGGCTGCATACCGGGCTGCGAGAGCTTTGATCCTGCGGGCGAGGGCAGGTACACCGTCCAGATGCGGGTGAGGGTTTCCGCAATCACCGGCTCGTACAAGGGCGAGGTCAAGATGGAGAACATTGACTATCTGAAATCGTACACGATGGTAGTCGAAGGGAGTGGTCGGGGTGGAACGGTCAAAGGAGAGGGCGATCTAGTCTTCTCCGAGTCTGAGGGCCAGACCAGCATTCAGATAGCGGGCGACGTCCAGGTAACGGGTGTCATAGCCCGCGTCGGTCAGCGATTGCTAGGCGGCGCGTCCAGGATGATGATGAACCAGTTCTTCGACTGCCTGAAGACGAAAATAGAAGAAGGTTGAGCCTTCACCCTTATCAGGACGGGATGGTTATGGGCCAGTGCTGATGTCGCTCCCAATCTGTTTCTCTCTCACTCAAGCGTAATCACAGAGGTCTTACGACATGGCTTACCAGTTCATAGATACACAGGAATTGGACGGGGTTCTGATTATCACCATGGATGATCCTCCTACGCGGAACGCGATTGGCGATGAGATGGCCGAGGAGATAAACCAGGAGTTCGACAGGCTGGAAGCGTCTTCAGACCTGCGCGCCGTGGTTCTCACTGGACGAGACCCGTCATTCTGCTCGGGGGCGAACGTGAAGCGGATGGACGACGCGAACCGCGCCCGCGCCGACGAGCCGCCATTGCCCGGCGACAGAACGGCGTGGGACGTGCTCGATGAGGAGTGGAAGGAACTCGGAGAGGCCGATGCCGCCAGTTCGGAGGAAATTGACGGCGTAAGATTCGTCCCGCTCAGGCTGCACAGACTTCAGAAGCCATCCATAGCAGCCGTCAACGGGTACGCGATGGGGCTGGGTATGGGAATCGCGCTGTCCTGCGACATACGCATAGCTTCCGAGAACGCGCGTATGTCCGAGACCTTCATCCGACGTGGACTCATACCCGCGGACGGATCATGCTGGCAGTTGCCGAGAATGATAGGGCTGGGCAACACGATGCTGCTCCAGTACACCGGAAAAGTCATGGACGCCGAAGAGTGCCTGCGACTTGGCATAGTGAACGAAGTCGTAGAGCATGGCGATCTGATGGAACACACGCTTGGCCTGGCAAGCCAGATAGCGAACGGCCCCACATACTCCATGGCCCTTATCAAGAAGTTGGTACAGAGATCCCTGCATGTTGACTTTGCAGAAAGCCTACGTCTCGCAGGTCCGGCGCAAAGTATCGCTCGCCGCACCCAGGACCACAAGGAAGGTGTCCGCGCGTTTGTGGAAAAGAGGCAGCCTAGATACCAAGGGCGGTGAGCGCATTCGATACTGCCGTCTTCTCCGAAGACCATAGCTACCGCTACCTGCTGCGTCGGCGTGTTGGTGATTCAGAAAAGCGGGTGCTGTTCGTCATGCTCAATCCGTCGCAGGCGGATGAGGAGCGGAACGACCCCACGATTCGCAGGTGTATCGGATTTGCGCGCGGTTGGGGTTTCGGGGTTCTGGAGGTCGTGAATCTGTTCGCTTTCATGTCCACGAACCCCAAGGTCTTGCTGGAGGCAGAGGACCCCGTCGGATCTGGAAATGACGGTGCGATTCGTACTGCCATGCAAAGCGCCGATTTGATCGTGTTGGCCTGGGGGAACAACGGACTTCTCCATGAGAAAAGAGCTACCGCGGTAACCGCGATGGTCCGTAAGGCCGAGCAACCCTACTGTCTTGGACTAACTGTGAAGGGCGCGCCCAGGCATCCGTTGCGCCTGCCCAAGACTACTACCCTCGAACCTTTCTGATTCCAACATCCGGTCGCAACTGAAGACTGATGACTAAACTTGACACTGAAAAGGCGCAAAGCCTAACATAAATGATACCGAATCGCCGAGGTAGCTCAGTTGGTAGAGCACAGCACTGAAAATGCTGGTGTCGTCAGTTCGATTCTGACCCTCGGCACCATGTATTACTCCGAGCGGGAGTAGCTCAGTGGTAGAGCACTTCCTTGCCAAGGAAGATGTCGGGGGTTCGAATCCCCTCTCCCGCTCCAAGACTAGTTGCGCAGCCAGTCTAAGAGGTTCCTCTTCCCTGCACTTCACTTTGAGGAATTGATCAGCTCAATTGTTATTGGGATGGGTTGCAGGTTTCGCGCGGCGATATTCCCATCGTAGGTGGCTGCCCAGGTTCGACAGGTGTGTCCTCTGCGGTGCAGCAGCTGATCAAACGCCAGGATTAGCCGCAAACCTAAGTCCCGCTTTGTTTACTGAGTATGGACTCCACCTGCTTCGCTTCAGAGTCGCTCACAATTCGGAAGATGGTGTACTGGGGAGCGTCTTTCGCCCGGCCCCGTACTGCCTTACGACCATTTTTCAGGGTTACTAATCTGGGTTCCTGAATCTCGCACATCCTGCGCAGCGGTAAGCAGTAAGCAGTTATTCCTTCCATGGGATACCTCCGTCGATCTGTTGGCCTTGGCCTTCACCCTCTAGTAAGCCGTGAGGACCACTTTGCAGGGCATGGTTCTCCTGGCCATGTCGGGCTGAAGTTAGTGCAACGATGTCATCGTCCATGTACTCTTTAATTAACTCGTTAGCCTGGCTAATGGCTTGGTCCAAGGCGTTTCGGGCAGTTTCTGGTTGGTCACGGTTGGCTTGAAACCCCAGCCACTGCTCCCACCGCTCCCGGTCATCTTTTACTATCAATTGGACCCCATCCCAGTCCTGGGCCAACTTTCGTAACCTATGCATCACCCAGTCCCACTGGCTAGGACTGTTCACCAGGCACAGGACGTAAGCCGTTCCACCAGTGGTCTCCCACCAGTCCGGCAATTCCGGGTGACCCTCGCAGGAGGAGAGGGTCTCTACAAGGTCAGTCTGGTTTAACGTCCACACCAACTCCCTGATCCCTGGTTCCAAATGTTCATAGTCGAGGAACCAGGGGTGCATCGCCTGGGCATCGGGGAAAGTCCGAAGGAGTACCGCTCGTTTGAACCACCACATAATGCCTCCTCAGGAGCCCTCATTCTCAGGCGCTTGCAAGTCATCGTACTGTTGTTTACTAACAAATCTTAATAGTTTCGCGCCGCTTTCTTCCGCAGTAACGAAATAGGTATGTCTGCCTTTTTTCGGTGAATATGAATCCCCGCTCCCGCTCCAGCTCCGTACCCTCGGCCACCGGGCGATGTAGCCTGTGTGGGAGCGCGGAATTCTAAGCGGCCTTCTTTCTCAGCGCCCCTGAGATTCCCTTGGCGTATGCCGCCGCGAGGATGAAGAAACCCATTGCCACCAGCGCCATAGCTGGCCCGGACGGCAGGTTGTAGTGGAATGACAGGTACAGCCCAATTATCGCGGACAAGGCTCCAATAGCCGCGCCTACCAGCATCGCCTGGGTAAAGTTCCTAACCAGAAGCTGAGCGGCAGCCGCCGGCGTGATCAGCATCGAAATGACCAGCACTACGCCCACTGCCTGGAGCGCGATCACGATAACTAGGGCAAGCAGTACCAGAAGAATGTAGTCGAGCGCCTGTGTGGGAATCCCTATTACGGACGCGCCTGTTGGGTCGAAACTGGTGAACACCAACTCTTTATGCAAAGCCCATACCAGCGCAAGTACGCCCGTCGCAAGGCCGAGGGTTACCAGGACATCACCTCTGGACGTCCCCAGAACCTGGCCCAGCAGAATATCTTCCAGGCTCACAGGTATCCCCCTAGCCATGGTCAGCATGACAAGGCCCAGAGCGAAGAGACCGGCGAACAGAATGCCGATAGAAGTGTCTTCGCTTACTCCTGCCCTCATGGTTAAGTAGCCTATGAGGAGCGCGACTGCGATTGCGGCGGGGACTATCCCTACAAATGGACTGAACCCCAGCATGAACGCGAGAGCCATTCCGGGGATCACCGCATGGGCAAGCGCGTCTCCCATGAAGCCCAGCCCCCTGGTAATTACATACGCCCCCACTACCGGACACATAATGCCGACGATAACGGACACGATCAGCGCCCTTACCATGAAACTGTACTGGAATGGAGTGACGAACGCCTCAGCGATTGTGTCCATCCAGAACCCCTCCGTGAATCGGCGCCAAGCCGTATGGTCCGTACAGTTCTTCCAGAACCTCGGCTGTGAGGACGTCGCGCGGAGCTCCACAGGCGCACACATGGCTATTGATGCACAAGCACTCGTCGCAGCAGTGAGCAACGTGATTGATGTCGTGAGAGGACAGCAGTATGGTGCGCCCTTCGTCTCTGAGCTGATGCAGCACAGTTACGAGGGATTCCTGGGAGGCTAAATCCACGCCGCTGAAGGCCTCGTCCAGCAGCAGAATGTCCGCGCCCTGGGCCAGTGCGCGCGCCACGAAGACGCGCTGCCGCTGTCCGCCGGATAGTTCGTCCACCAAATAGGAGCGACGATCCCACATTCCCACCTGTTCGAGCGCGTTCCTGACCGCCTCATGGTCCACCCGCCGGGGGCGACGGAACCATCCAATCCTGCGAACTCTACCCATCATTACGACTTCTTCCGCCTTCATCGGCATACGGGAGTTGATCATCTCGAACTGCGGTACGTAGGCGACTACACCCCGCGAGTCGTCAATTGACCTGCCGTGAATGAGGACTTGGCCTTCATCTACGGGAACCAGCCCCACCAGTGCGTTGAACAGCGTACTCTTGCCCGCCCCGTTGGGACCGACCACCCCCATGAGGCAGCCGGGCCCGGCGCTGAAAGTCACGCGGTCGAGAATCGTAGCCTCCCCGAACCGGACGGTTACATTTTCCGCCGCCAGCGGCTGGACAGTAGCTGACGCACCGTTCACTTCAGCGCATCCACGATTGTGTTGACATTGAACCTCATGTAGTCTAAGTAATTGCCCGCTTCGCCTCCAGGCTCACCTAGCGAGCCGGTGTAGAGCGAGCCTACGACGCTGGCTCCGGTCTCCTCCGCGATACGCCTGACGAGCCTGTCGGAATGGGTGTTCTCACCGAAGACCACCTTGGCTCCCTCGTGTTCAATAGTCTCTACCAGGGCCGCCAGTTCCTGGGCAGTCGGATCGGCTTCGGTGGTTACAGACGGTATGACAGCTCCAACCACCTTGAATCCGTAGAGCCCCGCGAAATACTGGAAGGCGTCGTGAGACGTCACCAGCAGCCTGTCGGCTTCGGGAACCGCTTTGACCTGCTCCTGGATCCAGGAATGCAGCTCGCCCAGCTCGCCGATATAGGCGTCCGCGTTACCCGAGTAGTATTCCGCTCCGTCAGGATCCAACTCGGAGAGGTGCACCGCAATCTCGCTGACCGCGTTCTGCACTCTCGGCGGGTCGAACCAGAAGTGTGGGTCAAACTCGCCGTGCGCATGATCGTGGTGGCCTTCATGCTCGTCGTGTCCCTCCTCCTCATCTTCATGCTCGTGTTCATCCTCGTCGTGGCCTTCTTCTTCGTCATGCCCGTGCTCGTCATGGTCCTCGCCTCCGGAGACCATTCCCAGGAACGCGAGTCTGCTCGGAGCGCCGTGAACCTCCCACTCACGCTCCACTTCCATGTGTTCGAGGCTGAACTCTATCACGTGTTCGCTCGCGGGGTCCGCAAGATACAGCATCTCACCCACGATGATGAAAGAAGGTCGGGCGTCAGGGTCAACTGAATCGAGAACCGCGAACTCTTCAACTACCTCCCCGTCGTGAGCGTCCAGGACATTTATCATTCCGTCATAGGTCAGCACGTACAGAAGCTCTCCTTCATGTCCGAACGTCGCCCCGACAGAGCGCTTGTCGTCGGAAGCCGCGAGCGCGAGTGTCATCGTATTCTCTTCAGGGTCTATCAGCCAGATGCCGTCATCCATGAAGCCGCTGTCGCCCCGGTAGGACGCTTTGCCGAACAGGACTTCCGAATGATCATGCCCGTATAGAGTGCCTATTCGCGCTTCCGCTCTCATCTCAGAAGGATTTTCTATAAACCAATGGTCGAAGTGATCGCCGTGCTCTTCTATGAACAAGACTCCGCCCACGCATCCGAATCCCACACCGTGGTGGTTGTGAGCTTCTCCATGGAGCCCGGGGCATAGCTCCGAACTTCCGTCATGGACCACGTTGTCATCCAGGTCGCGCACTTCAACGCCTATTGGCAGGCTGCTCTCCGTCTTGTCCGGGTAGTCGGGATTGGCGACGGACACGGCGAACATATCTCCGTGCATGGGCACCACCGCGCCGTGCTGCAATCCCGTATTCAGGTAAGGAATTTCATATTCGTCGCCGGACTCTTCCATCTCGTGCTCGTTCAGGAGCGCGACTCGTCCGGTGCCGTCGTGGAAGATTGCGGTCCATCCCGCGCCGTTCGCGAAGTGTATGGGACGCTCGTCGCTGGTCCCTAGTTCCAGCATGGTAATCGGTTTGCTGACGCGATCATAGTGGTCGCCGTGTTCGACAAGGTAAACGCCGCCATCGAAAACGTGAACGCGATCATCGGCGTCCCCGTCCCCCCTGGCTAAAGCGAAACCGAATCGGTGATTCGGGCTTGAGTAAACGCTCGCGCCGGCTGCGGCGACCTCGAAAGCATGTTCGGTGACTCCGCCATCCATCAAGTCCACTATCGAGAGGTGAGACTCGTTCGCGGACGCGACGAGTAGGCGGCCGGTTACCGTCACATGCTCATCGTGTTCGTCTTCATGCTCGTCATGTTCATCATGCCCGTGTTCATCTTCGTGGCCATGCATATCTTCGCCGAAGAGCTCCACGAACTCGATAGGATCCACCAACTCGCCCAGCGATATGATAGACTCATGATCCTGTGCGGCGTTTTCGATGAGTTCTTCCAGCCAGCCAGCCTCCAGGGATAGCCCAACGGTGAACACGACATCCGCGTCCGCTACGTTGGCGACGTCCCTAGCGCCGGGTTGGAAGGTGTGCGGGTCGGCGTCGGGAGGTAGAAGGGAGAAGGAACTCACCCTTTCGCCGCCGACCCGCTTGACCCAGTCTCCGACGATGTTGCTGGTGCTGACCACACGCAGCTTGGGCATGTCGGCAGGCTGGGGGGATGGGGAAGAAACTTGGGGTACAGCAGTAGGCGTCGCGGGGGGCGTTGTCGCCTGGGCCACTGGCGCCGCCGTGGGTTGCGGAGCCGGCTGAGGAACGCTTGTCGGCGCGCTCTGTACAGTGGGCGCCACTGATGTCGTCGGAGACGCGCTATCCTCGGCATCGTCTCCACAGGCGACTGCAATCGCCGCGACAATTATGAGCGCGGCGACAAGAGTCAGGATATTTCTGTAATTCATGTTAAGAGACTACCTCCGTTAATGAGAAATAGCATCAACTAAAGTGAGACTTGCTATCTGTGGTTGGTTTTCATGGACGTTAATGATACAATATATCATTTATGAGAAATATTCTATTTGACTGGCGGCGTTGCTGTCAAGGGTAATTTTCACTGGTCCGTTTCATAGAGTGCATGATTTGGAGGATAGATTCTTGATTGACGCCCTGGCAGGGGCATTGATAGATTTCATACATGCTCAAGCAGCGTCAATCTGGGGAGTGCCGGCAAATCATCGCACAAGTGGTTCTTCACCCCCCTTGGCCTTCTCCCTTGATGGGGGAAGGGACTCTTGCGCTACCGATTCGGGCGGTCGTCTTATTGACGCTCACCAGATATTCAATACTTCCAGCGACAGACAAGATGAGAGCCAAAGCGACTCATGTGGCAAACATTCGGACATGAAAAGGCGATAAGAACCCTGAGCCGCTCGATAGAGGCGGACAGGATCGCGCACTCATACCTGATAACCGGGCCAGCCAAAGTAGGGAAGACAACTCTCGCCCTGGACATTGCTCGCGCCGCGAATTGCTCCTCCGGCGGAACTCCATGCGCGACCTGCCGCCAGTGCCAGCGCATTACGTCCGCATTGCATCCGGACGTGCGGATCATCGGCCTGGAGGCAGCCAGGTCAGGCAGGCTGCGGACACAGATCAGTATCGAGCAGGTACGGGAGATCCAGCGGGACGCAAGCCTGCTGCCATACGAAGGTCGCAACAGAGTCTTCATATTCGAGAGCGCGGAGAAACTGAGTGGCGAAGCCGCCAACAGCCTGCTCAAGACGCTGGAAGAGCCGCCTGAAAATGTCATTATCATACTCGTGGCTTCCGACCTGAACGCCGTGCTGCCAACCCTGGTCTCAAGGTGCCGAAGTATCGCTCTCCGTCCGGCTCCGCTAAGCGCCGTTTCTGAATTCCTGGTGGGACATAAGGATGTAAATCGGGAGAGGGCCGGCGAGATAGCCGGGCTGTCCGGCGGCAGGATTGGCTGGGCCATCGAGGCAGCGGAGAGTCCGAGGATAATAGACGAGATATGGGAAACGATGGACTCCATTGAGGGCACCGTCAACGGTTCCCTGTCGGACAGATTCGACTATGCCGAGCGACTCTCAGGCCGCTTCTCCGCGGACAGACAAGGAGTCCTGGAAGAACTCAATCTGTGGCAATCCTGGTGGCGGGACGCGCTTCTCATCGCACAGAGTAAAAACGAGCTTGTAGTCAACAAGTCCCGCATGGAATCTCTGCTCTCCATTTCCGAGCGGATTTCTGCCGAATCGGTAGTATCCTCGCTGAAAGCTATTCGTAGAACGGCGTTCCTGCTGGAGAGAAACGTTTCTCCGCGTCTGGCCGTCGAGGGGATGATGATGCAGTTGCCCTCGATGCCTGAACATCGCCCGGAGGGATGAAGATGATAGTGGGAGTCCGTTTTTCCCCTTCCGGCAGGGTGCATTTCTATGACGATAACGGAGTCCGCGTCGAATTCGCAGACAGGGTAATGGTTCAGACCGAGTGCGGGGACAAGGCGGCCAGCATCGTCATTGGATCGGGACAAGTTGCGCATTCGGACCTGAACGCGCCGCTGCCGCGAGTCCTGAAACTCATACAGAGAGCGCCAAAGATTCCGTGAAGCAGTAGCGTGCGTTCAGTTCAGCCACGGCATGAATGGACGCCACTCTTCCATGATTTCGCGGTGCTGGAACATATAGTAGGGGTTGGGTTTTGGTACTCCCGGCTCGCGCAGCAGCTTCATCCTCGCTTCGCGTGGAGTCCTGCCCGCCTTGTGATGGTTACAGGGTATGCAGGCGCTCACTATGTTGTCCCAGGAATGTGGCCCGTGCCGCCATCTAGGCATGATGTGATCGAGCGTGAGTTGGCGGGTCTGCTTGCCGCAATATTGACAGGTGAACCCGTCGCGATAGAACACTGCCTGCCTGGATAGACGGCGGCGCATTACGGGTCTCTTCACCATGTAGATCAGGCGGATTACCGATGGCGCGGGGAACAACTCCGAGACACTCTGTATGTGACCGCGTCCGTTTACGACAAGCTCCGCCTTGCCTCGCCCTACCAGGACCAAGGCTCGCCGCACATTGCAGACGTTGAGTGGCTGGTAATTCTGATTCAGCACCAGAACCGGCGAATTGATTGCGCTCATTCTACGCCTTACGGTGGACTTGTCTGCCGGAAACTCCTCGAAGCGATCATTGCTCGAATGTAGTTTAACCCAAACCGCAACCCTATCTCTATATTATGCGATTATGCGACATTTTTCCCATGCGCCTCTTCCACCAGCAGGTCCAGTCCAATTGCGAAATCGCCGACAACCGGCCCCAGTGAAGTCCTCGGCACGCTGCCCCACACGTCCAGGAACAAAGAAACAGCCTTGGAATTAACAAGTCCATCTACGAGGATGTGTTTCTTGTCTTCGACGACTGTGGCAGTGTCAACGCTGTCAACGGCAGCCACGCCCGTCGCGGGGATGTCCAGGTCGGCCCCGGCCAGGGAAAACGCGAAGGCGAGACGAGCCAGGACTACGATGAGAGCGAGGGAGGCCGTCAGTCCGATGACCAGCCCGAGGGCGACACCCGACATGCGGTCGGCCATTCCTGACGCTCCGAGCGTGCCGGCATTTGCGACCGTCTTGATCACACGGCCCACCATAACGAATATCAATGTACATGCCGACATTATGAAAATGTAGGCCAGAACTGAAACGAAGGCATCAGCGCCCGCCGAAAAACTCACCAGTTCACCCGCGTCGTCCGCATACCTGCCGGACACCCACCATCCGACTACTATTCCTACACACAGAAACACGACATCCAGGACGCCGGTCCTAAAGCCCCATAGAAGTGAAACGGCCAGGATGAATAAGATCAGAAAGTCCAGCCACTGCATGAAAATGTTCGCTTCCCCTTATCCTGAGCGAGTTGGCAATAGAGGGTCCATGTATCAGCGCTCATATATCTCAGCCTAGCACACGACCTTTGCTGTCTAAAGGCGATAGAATCACATACAGGCGTCAAAACATCCCGGGGTTTTTCGGTTATTTCCCGAAACTACTTCTGTCGTTCGCCCTGAGCCTGTCGAAGGGCCGCCCGTTCATGGTTCGACAAGCTCACCACGAACGTACTTGGTTTAGTTGGTTGATTATCGAAAGGCCCTGCGAAATGCCCTGTGGCGTATTGCGTAAATGCGGCTCTTGTATTTATATTCACTCATTGGACCTGCGGTCCGCTGGCATGAAATGTGGAGGAACCCCGATTGCTGGTCTTGGGCGTTGACCCCGGTACATACAAAATGGGCATTGGGCTGGTGGAATCGGACGGCGAGAGCTATTCCCTGCGCCTTTCGGACGCGCTCAGCCCCCCGAGGAAGGCTGAACTGGCTGCGCGCCTCGGATGGCTCCACGGCCGCCTGGAAGAGCTGGTGGCCGAGTTAAGGCCGGACGTCGTGGCTGTCGAGTCGCCATTCGTCGGTCGAAATATCAAGGCGGCAATCTCCGTAGGCCAGGCGCAGGCGGTCGCAATGGTTGCCGCCGCGTCTCACGGCATTCCTGTATCCATGTACGCTCCCAGGGAGGTCAAGAAGGCGGTTACGGACAACGGAGGGAGTTCCAAGGAGCAGGTACAGGACATGGTCCAGTTTCTCCTGGATCTGCCGAACCCACTGGAACCCTCGGACCGGGCCGATGCCGCCGCCGTGGCAATCTGCCACATCAACAATACCCAGGCCCACGACATCGAAGTGTGGGAATAGAAGCATGGTTTCGACACTCATTTCATCCATATCTGGAACACTCAGGGGCGTGGGAGCCGACTGGGTTGACGTCGCCGTGGGGGGAGTGACGTTTCGGATCAGTGTGCCGGACACTTCCGTAAACTCCATAGGGCGCGTTGGTGAACCTCTGAGACTGCACACTTCGCTACAGGTCAGGGAGGACAGCCTGATTCTGTACGGGTTTCTCACAGAAGATGAACGCCAGACGTTCGACACCCTGTTGAACATTAGCGGAATCGGCCCCCGACTGGCGCTCGCCATGCTTGCCCGATTCAGCCCACAGTCCCTTGTTCAAACCGTCGAAGAAGGCGACACAAAGACCCTGTCCGCAGTGCCGGGCATAGGCCGGCGCACCGCCAGCAGGATAGTCCTGGAACTCAAGGGCAAGCTGGACCTCGACTTTGCTGACGGACGCGGCTCCGCCCCCGACTCGGAATTGGTGGACGCTCTGACCGCGCTGGGATACGGGGACAACGAGGCGCGAGAGGCGCTGTCTCGAACGGCTTCCAACGGCCAGTCCGAAGAAGACCGGATCCGCGCCGCCCTCGAGTACCTGGCAGGCGAGTGATGGAATACTCTCCCTACGATCCATGGGCCGAAATCTACGACGCCGTTTACTCATACGTCAGGTCGGACATACCCTTCTACGCTCAGCAGGCCATGGAATCCGGCGGTCCTGTGCTGGAGCTCGGCGTGGGAACCGGACGCATAGCAATTCCGACAGCCCAACTTGGCATAGATGTGGTAGGAATAGACTCGTCCTCGGCGATGCTCTCAAAAGCAAGGGAAAAGCTGCGATCGCTTCGAGAGGGCGCGGGCTCGGTTGAGTTGGTCCATGCCGATATGCGCGACTTCGACCTTCGGGATGCCAATGGCGCACAGCGTCAATTTCCCCTCGTGACCATCCCCTTCAGGGGATTTCTCGCGCTGATGACAGTGGAGGACCAGATCAGCGCTCTCGATAGCGTCCGACGCCATCTGAGCCCGGGCGGCAGGCTTGCGTTCAACATCTTCGTGCCGGACCCGAACATGGCCTTCGAACAGAGCGACGTAGCCCGTCACCTGAACGACGTTACCGACCCGGTTACAGGCAAGAGCTACGTCCTCAACCAGCAGAGTCGGTATGACACTCACGACCAGACGGTCGGCATACGGATGATGATAGAGGAACTCGACGACGATAACTCGGTCGCCCGAAAGACATATCGCGACTACACTCTGAGATACTGTCATCGCTGGGAGATGCACCATCTTCTTGTAATGCGCGGCTTCGAGATAGACGATCTGCTGGGCGACTTCGACCGCTCAGAGTTTAATGCGGACAGCACTGAGATGATCTGGGTCGCACGGAAAAGATGACACAGGGACATAAGCCCTCAGCATTCTCAATACGTATGGACATAACCCTGGGCATGAATTCAAGCGCGGGCTTCAATCGTCGCTTTCTGCCCAGGATGGCGACACAGAGTATATGGGTGGCGCTGGCAGTCGCTACCTGCCTCGCGCTCATCGCCTGCGGCGGCGAGCGTGACCTGCTGGTATTCGCCGCTACCAGCCTGCGCGACCCGCTCACCCAGGTTAGCGAAATATACGAGAGTGAAAGCGGCGTGAATGTAAATCTGAGCTTCGGCGGCTCCCAGTCGCTGGCGCAGCAGATAGCCAGCGGTGCGCCGGCAGATGTGTTCATATCCGCCGGCAGCGGACCGGTTGACTTTCTGGAAGAGAGGGGCTTGGCCTCGGTCCCTGGCTCACATTCCCTCAGACTGTTGAGCAACGAACTTGTCGTGGTCACCCGGGACAAGAGCGGCGATATTGATTCCCTGAAGTCACTGACCTCGGGCGGCATCGAGAGAATCGCGCTCGCCGACCCGGCCCTCGCGCCCGCCGGGACATACGCGGAGGAGGCGCTCAGGTCGGCGGGAGTCTGGGACGGCTTGCAAGGCAAACTCCTGCTCGGAAAGGACGTCAGGGCGGCAATGACTTACGTCGAAGTAGGAAATGCCGACGCGGGCATCATTTATCGCACCGACGCGCTCAGTTCGGACTCGCTGGAGGTGGCGCACTCGATTGATCCCGAGCTGCACTCCACGATCATATACCCCGCCGTCTCGGTGAACGGGTCTTCCAGTACAGGCGACGCTTCAGGGTACCTCGAATTCATATCTTCCGAGGAATCCATCTCAGTCTTCCGACGATTCGGTTTCTCTGAGACCATGTTCCGAAGAATCGGATTTTAGCCACCCTTGGAGTAAAGCGGCCTTGTTGTTCGAGACTGTTGTCCTCACCCTGCGTGTCGCAATAGTTGCGACGCTTCTGAACCTGCCGCTCGCCCTGGCTCTCAGTTGGCTGGTCGTCAAGAAGCGAGTCCGAGGAGCATTCATTCTAGAGGTTCTCGCCTCGCTGCCGTTGGCTGTTCCCCCTGTGGTGGTCGGATATATGCTCTTGCTGCTCATGGGACGCCGGGGACCGATAGGCTCCCTCATAGAAAGCTCCCTCGGACTGGAAATCGCGTTCACGTGGATTGCAGCCGTTCTCGCATCCGCCGTCGTCTCGTTCCCGCTGGTGGCCCGTGCCGTGATGACTGCGATGGAGGAGGTTGACGAGAGACTGGAGAGGTCGGCGCGAACCCTCGGAGCCGGGACGGTCCGGGTGGCCCTCACGATAACCTTGCCGCTCGCTTACAGAGGAATACTGGCTGGTGTTCTGCTTGGATTCATACGCGCCCTGAGCGAGTTCGGCGCAACCATCATCGTGGCCGGCAACATCCCGGGCAAGACACAGACCATCCCGCTCGCAATCTACGACAACATCCAACTGGGACGAGGCGAAGACACGATGTCCTTCGTACTGGTGGCCCTGGCACTGGCCTTGGCGACGCTCGCCGTTCACAATTGGCTCTTGAAACGCTCGCGCGGAAGGAGAGCGTAGTTTAACTATGGCTGAATCTGACTTCTTCCTGCAATTCAGCGTGCGCAAGGCATACGAGGGATTTACCCTCGACTGCGCCGGACAGTTCGACCGAGGTATCACCGCCGTCTTCGGACCATCCGGCAGCGGTAAGACTACGCTACTCAATTGCGTCTCCGGTATGCTGTCGCCCGGAGATGGCGACATCGAAGTGGAAGGATCGGTCGTTTACTCATCGTCCTCCGGAATCAACATACCTCCCGAAAGGCGTCGCTTCGGCTACGTGTTCCAGCAGGGCGCGCTCTTTCCGCACATGAGCGTGCGCCAAAATGTGGAGTACGGCTACAAGCTCACTCCGCGCTCCGAGCGTCAGTTCGATCCGGACGACCTGGCATATCTGCTGGGTATAAGCCACCTCATGGAGCGCGGAGTGAGCAACCTATCCGGTGGAGAGAGACAGCGTGTAGCTCTCGTCCGCGCTCTCGCCTCGTCTCCCAGGCTGCTTCTGCTGGATGAGCCACTCGCATCCCTGGACGCCGCGCACAGGGCATCCATACTCACCCACCTCAAGAGCATCTCCGAACAGCTTGGTGTCCCCATGGTCTTCGTCTCTCACTCGCTGTCCGAAGTCCTCGCGCTCGCCCCGAAGATGTACGCTCTCGACTCCGGAGAGATGGCCGCCTACGGCAGCACCCCGGAAATCATGGCCCACCCCTCAGTCGCCCGCATCGCGGACTACGGAACGCTGGAAAACATTCTGCGCGCAAGGGTACTGGAACCCGATAATGAGGACGGCACCTCCAGGCTGGCCATAGGAGATGCCGTACTGGTCGGCCCTCCCACAGAGTCGAGGGCGGGCGAGTCCGTATCCGTCTCCATACGCTCCGGCGACATCATCCTCAGCCTCGGAGCGCCGCCGCTCACGAGCGCGCGCAACGCCGTCCCCGCAGTAGTGCGCGACGTGCGCGAGACAGGAGGACTGACGCTCGTGTACCTGGACATCGGAGAGATGATAGTCGCCGAGGTCACACCTGGCTCCGCCCGCCAACTGGGCTTGATTCGCGGACGCGATGTTCACCTTGTCATCAAGACCAACAGCATCCTCACCTTCGCGCAGGATGCGGACTAGACACCAATCTTCGGACACACCGGGCCCAGCGGACACTCTGAGCAAATTGGGCGCGTCTTGCAGACGTCTTTCCCGTGCATGACTATGAGCGCGTGATACTCGTTATACAGCGCAACGTCTCTCGGAATACGGTCTTGGAATACAGTCTGAATATCCGCGTATCTCAACTTTGGGTCAACCAATCCCAACCTGGCGAATATACGACGAGTATAGGCGTCCACCACGAACGATGGACGCCCGAAAGCGTACAGCATTATGTCGTCTGCCGTTTCATCACCGACCCCGTAGATGGACAGGAGCTGATCTCTCAACTCCCCGTCCGGTAGCTCCGACATCACCTCCAAACTGTCGCTGTAGCGTTCCCCCAGGAACTCGGAGAGCGCCCTTAACTTCCGGGCCTTTGTCCTGAAGAATCCCGCAGGTCTGATGATCTCCTGAAGTTCCTCGTCGCCAGCCTCCCTGATAGCACACGGCGACAGCTTGCCCGCGGACTTCAGATTCTCAATCGCGCGACTGGTATTCGTCCACGTGGTCCTCTGGACCAGGATAGCCCCCACCATCACCTCGAACGGCGTATCCGCCGGCCACCACTTCTGCGGCCCGTGGCGTTCCCGCAGCCTGTGATACACGTCGGTGAGGGTTAGCTGGGGGATGATTCTCTTCCTGTTCGAGGCATCAGTCGCCGGTGTTGGAGTTGTTCCTGAGTATGATTATAATGAATCTCAGGAAATCTGTACCGAGGAGGCGAGAACGTGAAGACACGTGGAAGAATATCGGGACAGACCATATTGCTGGACACTCTTCCTGGCCTCCCGATGGACCAGCGCGTGGAGGTTGACATCACGCCCGTGGAAGACACGGCTGAGATAGCAGAAGCCCGGAATGACGAAGCCGACACCCATGAGCCAGCCCAGAAACGCAGGCGCGGCACTACGCTCTCAGACTTGCTCTCAGAGCTGGGCATAACCCGAGAAGAGCTGGACGCCCGGGTTGAGGCCGACCCATCCATCAGGGAGGCACGGAAACACAGAAAGAAACTAGAACAATTGATGGGAGGACATAAGATTGACGTCGCTCAGTTAATCCGGGAAGACCGGGATCGTTGAACATTTACGTCATTGATACAAGCGCCCTGGCCAAGTACGTCACAACCGAAGAATACAGCAAGGAACTCCCATGCTAGACCTGCTAATCCAAAACGGACAGATAATTGATGGAACCGGGAACCCCGGCTACTACGGCTCAATAGGGGTCGAAGACGGCAAAATCCTCGTATTCAGGGGCGCGGTCCAAGGCGCCGAAGCTTCCCGCACGATAGATGCCACCGGCATGGTCGTCTGCCCGGGATTCATAGACATGCACGCCCACTCCGGCTTGGTTCTGCTCTCCGAGCCTGAACACGAGCCCAAAGTTAGACAGGGAGTCACCACCGAGCTCATCGGCGTGGACGGTAACTCCTACGCGCCCTTCAGGTCCAAGGAAGACTTCCGCAAGTTCGTCGAGATCAACTCCGGTTTGGACGGTGATCCTCCCTTGCCCGGTTCTTGGTCAACCGTCGAGCAATACCTGAATATGTTCGACCGCAAGTCCGCCGTCAACATCGCCTACATTCTTGGCAACTCCCCCGTCCGCATTGACGCCATCGGCTGGGAGTCCACGCCCGCCACCGACCGCGACATCGCCAACATGAAGGCGATGATACGAGAGTCTATGCAGGAGGGCGCGCTGGGTCTTTCCACCGGCCTCGACTACCCGCCCGGCGGTTACGCCAGCACCGACGAGCTGGTCGCACTCTCCGAGCAGGTCGCCGAACTTGGTGGCATCTATCATACCCACGTCCGCTACAAGTCCGGCGACATGTTCATGGACCCGTTCAAAGAGGCTATCGAGATAGGCGAGCGCAGCGGCGTTCCTGTTCATATCACCCACTTCTACCAGAAGGCTCCCGCACCGGGCGGAGCTCCCCAACTACTCGGACTAGTCGAGGACGCCGCCGAATCCGGCCAGGACGTCACCTTCGACAGCTACCCGTACAGCCTGGGCAGCACCCGAATCCTCATAGTTTTCCCCGACTGGGTACACGAGGGCGGCCCGGCCAGGCTAAAAGAGGCGCTCGCTGACGATGATGTCCGCGCTCGCCTGCGCGATGAGGTAGTTCCTCGCGCCCCGACCTGGCACGATATGTGGCTCACCTATTTCAAACGGCCCGAAAACCACGCCTACGAAGGACGCTCCATAGCCGAGATAGCCGAGATGCGTAAGCAGCATCCCGTTGACGCGCTCTGCGACCTGCTCATCGAAGAAGACCTCCAGACCTGCTACGTCGCCGAGGGTCTCAACCCCAGGACGCTCCCCGCGTTCGTAACCCACCCGCTCTCGATGGTTGGCAGCGACGCCGTCCTGCTCGGCGACTTTCCAAGCCCGCGCACCTACGGCTGCTTCCCTATCATCCTGGCCGAGTACGTCAGGGAGGAGCGTCAGATGTCGCTCCCCAACGCCATTCGCAAGATGACCTCGTTCCCGGCGCAGCGTCTCGGACTCCAGGACCGCGGCGTCCTGCGCGACGGCATGAACGCAGACATCGCCGTCTTCGACCCCAACTCCGTCAAGGCTCCGGCCACCCGCACCAACCCCAAGCAGTTCCCCATCGGCATCGAGTACGTAATAGTCAACGGCGTCCCAGTCATAGACGGCGGACAGCATACGGGCGCGCTTCCGGGCCGGGCGGTCAGGTAGAATTAGGAGTGAATCGTCCTATAAATCCTGCTCTGTAAGACCGTCGCCACCAGCATAGTCAAGGCAGCGGGAAGAAAGAACAGGCCGAAGCTCATAGCCTCGACGATACACGCGAGCAACAGAAGCGCGCAGACCGCCCACGCCACCCACTTCGCTATCCTGGCTCCCCGCGTAGCCCACAAATACAGGGAGAAAGTCCCGGCAAGTATCAGCGCGGACGGTGCGAACAGCATCGGCAGGACGCCCAGTCCGTCTATATCCACGATGCTGACCTCCGAGTAGTAGATAGGCCCGACCCTCAGAGGCCAGATCAGCCATATTGCTGCAAGGACTGCCAGAAACTGGGCGATGACCGAGAGGATCATTGGGGTTTCCGGAGACAGACGCTTAGGCATGACAGTCACTCAACATTTTTATTAGAAACGCCCCCATCTGCGCCTCGTGCGCCGACGCGAACCCCGTGAACTCGCGCAGGTTGCGCCGAGATTCCACCGCCGGGTCGAACTCAGGCCCCATTAGATCGTAGTCCCCGGCCAACTCACGGTTCCACACCTCCAGTTCCTCCAGTGTTAGCTGAGGCTCGAACTGGACGCCATAAGCGTTCCTGTACCTGAAAGCCATGTTGATGCGGCGATACCTGCCGTCCCTGCGCAGCATGAACCCTTCCGCGTGTCTGACTGCGCCTGGCGGGATCGAGAAGCATTCTCCGTGCAGCGTCGGCACGAGCGGTATCGAGATACTGGAGAATGCCGGGTCAGCGTGTCCTTCCTCCGACACCCACAGCTTCCTCAGTCCGAATTGGTATCCCCCCGTCGGCTCCACGATGCCGCCAAGCGCGCGCGACAGAAGCTGCGCTCCAAGGCAGATTCCAAGGACCGGCTTCCCTGCATCCGCCGCGCTCCTCAGATATTCCATTTCTCGCCGCAGCGCCGGATAGCCGTCGTTCGCCGACATCGGCCCGCCCAGCGCGATGATCAGGTCAACATCGCCGAGGTCGGGCGCGTCGTACTCCGCGAACTCCGGACCCCCCTCGAACACCGGAACTGTCGCGATTTCGTAGCCCAACTCTTCCAGGATCGCAGTGAAATTCGATCCCAGCGTCTCAAATCGGTGGTGTTGTATAACGACCGCCTTCTTCAATGGACTCATACCTCCAACACTCCCTTGTTGGAGTGCACCGCACATACGCCGGACTGCATCTTGAATATCCTCTAATCCTACAAATCCTGATCCTGACATACGTCGTAGCGAACTACAGCCCGCCTTCAGGGCCTTTCCAAAGTCCAGTATATCCAGGATTCGGCCCCTCCCCTCCCCTGGATTCCCGCCTTCGCGGGAATGACGAATGCACAATTTTGATCCATGTACGGCAACTTTGCAAAGGCCCTGGCACGTCTTAGTCTCAGCTATACAGTCCAACCCGCTCTATGATACAATCCATACAGCGCAGAACAATTGTACGGACACATTAACCGGAGTCTATTGACGAAGCGAACGGAGGCCGAAGAACTCCCGGAACTGGTAAATACAGGTATTTGCAGGTCGGATGCAGGTCGAATGCTGGTACCAGACCCCACCAGCAGGGCATCTGCAGACTACCTGCACAGCCACCAGAACACTATAATCCCAAATATATGATCAACCCAACCGGAGGATGAAACACAATGCCCAGAATACCCCAGATCCAGGAGCGTTCCGACGTACCCGAAGACATGGCCCACCACTTTGACGCCATTGCTAGTAGCCGAGGCCGTGTTAGCGGGCCTTTCGCAATGCTGCTCAACAGCCCCGAGATCGCGGGACGCGCCGCGCACCTCGGCTCCTACATCCGGTTTGAGTCCGTACTTTCCGCCGACATCCGAGAACTAGCCATCATAACGGCGGCCCGCGAGTTCGACTGCCATTACGAGTGGTCGGCCCACGTCGTCCTTGCCAGGGATTCGGGCGTCCGGGAGGATGCAATACAGGCCGTGGCCAACAGGGGCGCCCTCGACGGACTGACCGACGACGAAGCCCTGGTCATCGGCTACGGACGAGAGATGCTCGGCTCTAAACGTGTCTCCGACAACACCTTCGGCAAGGCCGAAGCCCGTTTCGGTGTGAAGGGAGTGACCGAACTGACAGCCACGATGGGCTACTACGCCATGCTCGCCTGCGCGCTCAACACCTTCGAGGTCGAACCAGCGCCCGACGCCGAACGCCTACCCTGACACCAACGGCATGACCTTCTCTGCGAACGACTCCTGAATCCGGCGGATTCTGTCCACGTCGTTCGTGCTTATCCCCAGCACGATTTCCGACACGCCGAGCCTCGCGTATTCCGAGACTGCCTGCGCCAACTGGTCAGGCGTCCCGACCATGGGAGTATCGGCATTGTCGGAAGCCGTGTCCAGCACGTCCAGTTCACACCGGACGACCAACTGCATATCGTCGGGGTCCCTTCCTTCGTCGCGCCACATCTCCCGCAGCGATTCGGCCTGTGCCGCCATGTCCTCGATTGACCCCGAGTTCGGATGCCAGCCATCGCCCAGCCTCGCGCTCCGGCGCATCGCCGCCCGGCTCATCCCGCCTATCAGGATTGGCAGCGGATTCTGCGCCGGCTTGGGCGAGAACTTGAAGTTGCCGCCAAACTCGAAGAACCTGCCGCTGTACTCAGGGTCTTCCGACATCCACAGCTCCCGCATAATCTCGATGGACTCGTCTGCGTAAGCCCCTCTGGTGGTGAAATCGCTGCCAAGCGCCTCATTCTCCTCCCGCAGCATCCCGACGCCCACACCCAAGGTCACCCGGCCGCCCGACATCGCGTCCAGCGTCGCCACCGACTTGGCAAGAACCAGGGGATTGAGGTATGGAAGCACCAGCACGGTCGTGCCGAGACGGACGCGCTCCGTGAGCGCAGCCACCCAGGTCAGAAACGTCAGCGCGTCGTAATACGGCCTGTCCTGGAGCCTGTCGTAGATGTATCCCACGTTCAGTATGTGGTGGTTTACCCACACCGAGTCATAGCCCAGTTCCTCTGCCCTGACCGCCAGGTCAACGACATCCTGCGGGTCTTCGACCCCCCAGTTCTGCGGCGTTACATATCCAAACTTCATGTCTCACCAGTCTTCCCATTGTCTGCATAAGTTCCCTCTCCCTTGATGGGAGAGGGCTAGGGTGAGGGTGAAAACACACGGTTCCCACCTAGGGTTGATGCTTATGAGATAGCTTCTATCCCAATATCGCATTCACCTCTTCAACTTCCTCCGCTGTCAGCGACCACGCGGCTGAGGCCGCATTGCCCTCCACCTGTTCAACCCGCGTCGCCCCGGCTATCACCGAACTCACCATCGGACTTGCGAGCAGCCACGCGAACGCCAACTCCAGGATAGTATGCCCGCGCTCCGACGCGAACCCCTCTAGTCCTTCCAGTATGTCGAAGTTGCGGCTGGTTAGAGCCCCCCTGTCGTTCTCGGACAGGCGCGTTCCGTCCGGCGCGGGCTGGCCCCTTCGGTATTTGCCCGTGAGGAATCCGTTCTCCAGCGGGTAGTACGGGAGAATCCCGATTCCATACTTTTCGCAGAATGGAATCATCTCCTCTTCCGGCTGTCTGTATAGCATCGAGTAGTGCGGCTGCATACTGACGAAACCATTTATCCCCAACGTCTTCGCCGTCCAGTGAGATTCGCACACTTGCCACGCCGCGAAATTCGAGCAGCCTGCGTAGCGCACTTTGCCCGCTCGGATAAGTTCGTCCAGCGCTCTCAGAGTCTCTTCGATGGGTGTATTGGGGTCCCACCAGTGAATCTGATAAAGGTCAATATAGTCCGTCCGCAGCTTTCGGAGGCTCACATCCACCTGGTCGTAGATATGCTTCCTGGAATTGCCCGCGTTGTTAGGCCCTTCTGAGACACGACTGGATACTTTGGTCGCTAGGACCGCCTCATGTCGCCTTCCCTTCAGCGCTCTTCCGATGAACTCCTCAGAGTCGCCGCCTCCATAGCTGTTCGACGTATCTATCATGTTCACCCCGGCGTCCAGCGCCGCGTGAACCACGGTCTCGGTCGCCGCCGCGTCCAGCCTCCGCCCGAAGTTATTCGTCCCCAGCCCTATCGCCGAAACTTGAAGCCCCGAGGAACCTAACTGTCTGTACTGCAAAGTGATTCTCCTCAGTCATTCTCTTTCGGATGACCATAAAGATAATGCTTGTAATTCTTGGCCCCGTCGGGTGGCAAACAATCATCGTCCGCCAAGTTGGGAAATTCCGCCCTCAGTCGGTCTATCATCGCGATGACTGGGTGCGTCCCGGAGTTGGACGTGGGCGCTTTCTCCGTCTTCAGGGAAGTGGGCGACGCCATCTCCGCCGACACCACCTCTATGATTCGCAGCGTCACCTCCGCGCCTTCTTCTAGTTCGAGAGGCTCGAGCGGTTTGAGCGCGCCGTTCGAGAACCTGGCCTTTACGTCCATAACCATTCTTAGCTCCCTTCCTCAGACTAACTCCTGTCTTGCAACCAGCAGCCCATCCTCACGCTCCACCCTAATCGCGAAGTTATGGGAGTCAATCGCCAGCGCCATCTCCCTGTCTTCCGGCGGAAAGTGCGGCTTGGTGGGGTCGTCGTACTTCTGCGACTCTTCCCCCGCCAGCACAACCGTCCTGACCGCCTCATGGTCTGGCCTTCGTCCTTGGAACAGGTTCTTGAGGAACAGCGCGCACTGCTCGTCCTCGTCAACACGAATTCGACCCTCCGAACCCATCGCGACAATGGTGAGCAACTCAGGCTGCTGGCGGCTGATAGCCTCCACCGTCGCCGACGCCACTGCGAAAGACCCTCCGTACAGCTTCTCGGCCCGGGTAGCCGCAGTCATGCCGACTGTCCCCGCCCGTGTTGACTGGATGATAGTCTTGCCCTCTATGTCGGCGTGGGCCATCTGGGACGGCGAATTGTTGAAGTCGAAGCCCTCCGGCCTCATGCCCCCAACCTCTCCAACACACAGCTCGCCTATTCCCCGCTCCCTCAAGGCGATAGCTTCCTCCACCTCCGCCACCAGGACTATTTTCTCTACCCCTCTGGACAGAGCGACGGCCGCGGTCGTGTAGGCTCGGAACACGTCAATGATAATCACGACGCCCGCTGCTGCGCGGGCGCCTTCCAGTAGGCTTACAAGCCTGATTTCCATACTGTGCGACTTTCCTTTAGAACAATTTGAGGAAGAATCTATTCCCTGAATTCGTGGGGAAGAACGAAGGTGATGTCTTCTTCGGCTCCTTCTATGGTGGTAACTTCTTCCGGCTTGATGACGTTTATCACATCCATGATCAGGTCTTCCGGCGTAGATGCGCCCGATGTTATCCCGACATTCTCCATGCCCTCGAGCCAGGCGAAGTCCAGTTCCTCCGGACCGTTGATCAGATACGCCGGAAGCCCGTTCGCCTCCGCCACCTCCCGCAGCCGGTTGCAGTTAGAACTGTTGTGAGCGCCAATCACCAGAACGATATCCACTATGTCGGACAGCTTGTCCACAGCCTCCTGGCGGTTGGTAGTGGCGTAGCAAAGGTCGTTGCGCACGATGACGTCGGAGAAGTTCCCCTCGATCTGTTCAATTGCCCGCTGGGTGTCTCTGACTGATAGGGTAGTCTGGGTAAGCACTGCGACAGGGGTCCCACTGCCCCACTCTGGAATGTTGTCCCGCTCGCGGTCGTCAACCAGGTGCATATCGGTCTGTCCCATCGTTCCCTTTACTTCCTGGTGGCCGCGGTGGCCTACCAGGACCATCCTCCGGCCCTCACGAGCGTACCGCTTCGCTTCGTTGTGAACCTTCGTCACGAGCGGGCAGGTGGCGTCTATCACGTTCAGACCGCGCCGTTCAGCCTTCTGGAAATCCTCCGGCGGAGAACCGTGAGCGGAGAAGACTACCGTCGCGCCCTCTGGTATCTCGTCAACGTCTTCAACCGTTCTCGCGCCCTTGCTCTCGAGCGAATTGACCACATACGGGTTGTGAACGATCTGGTGCTTTACGTACACCGGATGAGGATATTTCTGGAGCGCCAGCTCCACGATGTCTATGGCGCGAACCACCCCCGCGCAGAACCCTCTCGGAATACCCAGAAATACCTTCATTGACACCCTCCCTGCGAATCACTGCCATCGGATTGTAGCATAAGCGTGGTTTGATGGTTATACTACTCAGGAGTTTTCCCAACTCTCCAATTCTAGGGGGATTATCCTGATGAGACTGGCGCAGAGAATGACCAGATTAGGTACCGAGACGGCCTTTGAGGTGCTGGCCAAGGCCCGCCTGCTCGAAGCCGAGGGCATGGACGTGGTGCACCTCGAAATCGGAGAACCCGACTTCGACTCCCCATCCAATATCGTCGAGGCTGGCAAGAGCGCGCTGGACGACGGCTTTACCCACTACGGCCCTTCGCCCGGATTCCCCGATCTCAGGGACAGGATTGCGCAGGAGATCAGGGAGACCCGGGGAGTTCACGTAGCCGGCGACAACGTCGTCGTTACGCCCGGCGGCAAGCCGATTATGTTCTTCCTCATCATGGCGCTGGTGGACCAGGGCGACGAGGTACTCTACCCGAATCCGGGCTTTCCTATCTACGAGTCAATGATCAACTTCGTGGGCGGAGTCCCTGCGCCAATGCAGCTTCATGAGTCTAGGGACTTCAACATTGACATAGACGAGGTGGAGCGGAGCATCAGCGAACGCACCAAGCTTATGATAGTCAACTCACCCAACAATCCCTGCGGCTCCGTCATGTCCAGAGACGACCTTGAACGCCTGGCCCAACTCGCCATGGATAACGACATCGCGGTCCTGTCCGACGAGATCTATAGTGGATTCCTCTATGAAGGTGAGCATCACTCGATATCTTCTTTCCCAGGTATGAGAGAGAGAACCATCATCCTGGACGGTTTTTCCAAGTCCTACGCGATGACCGGTTGGCGCATTGGCTACGGCGTGATGCCGCTGGAGCTCGTCGAGCCGATTTCACGGCTGGTGACCAACAGCGTTTCCTGCACTGCCGGATTCACCCAGGTAGCCGCGCTGGAAGCCCTCAACGGATCGAGGGAAGACGTCTATTCCATGGTAGCCGAGTTCAAGAAGCGCCGCTCGATCATCGTGGACGGACTAAATTCCATCAAGGGCATTCGCTGTCCGCTGCCAAAAGGCGCGTTCTACGCCTTTCCCAATGTGGAAGAGACAGGACTGAGCAGCCGCCGGTTTGCCGACGACCTGCTGACTGAAGCGGGGGTCGCCTGTCTGCCCGGAGAGTCGTTCGGACAGTACGGCGACGGATTCGTGCGCTTCTCTTTTGCCAACTCCACTCAGAACATCGAAAAGGCGCTCGACCGAATCGAGGACTTTGTTAAGAAGGCCACCGCATGACACTTTCACCGGAACGGGCATCTCACCCCTACCATATGCACGACGCGATCACGGGTCAGCCGCAGGCGATAGCGCGCGTGATCTCTGAAGAACGTAACAATATCGGTGACCTAGCCGAACTGGTACAGCGAGCCACCAGGGTGCATATCGTCGGTATTGGCACATCCTGGCACGCTGCCCTGATTGGCGAAGACCTCCTCAGAAATCACGCCGGGAGGCACGAAGCGCGCGCATGGAACTCCTATGAGTTCTGCGACCGCCCACCGCCTCTTGCCGAGGATGACATCGTCATAGTTCTCAGCCACCGGGGCACCAAGACCTACTCGGCCCGCGCCTTGGAACTTGCGCACAGATCAGGGGCGGCCACTGCTCTGCTGACCGGTATAGGCTCCGATGCTCGCCGCGATCTCGCGAACGTGGTCGTGGAAACATCCGAGCCGGACCCTTCATCGGCTTTCACGATCAGCCATACGTCCGCGCTGACTGCCCTCACCATGCTTGCTGTCGCATTGTCCGGCAAAGACCCCGCTAAGTCCCTCTCCGGCCTACCGGATGCCGTTCAGGGCGCAATCTCCACGGAAGACGCGGTAAGGGACTGGGCAGCGTCCTCCACAGACGTTCAGCGCTTCTACTTCGTGGGTACAGGTACAGACGCATCCACCGCATACGAAGCCGCCCTCAAGATGAAGGAAGCCAACTACACCACTACCGAGGGACTTCACCTTGAACAGTACCTGCACGGCCCGTTCGTCTCCACCGACGAAGGGTGTCTGGTAACTTTCATCGCGCCCCCGTCAGATGATCCGGAAGACAGGGTACTCGACATTATGAGGGCTGCCACTGAGGTCCGAGCGCGAACGGCAGCAGTATTGCAGAAAGGCGACTCCGACAGGGCCAATCTCGTTGACACCGTCATCAGCGTACCCGAGTGCCCCGGAATCTATTCGCCGATTGTTTACCTAGCGCCCCTGCAACTGCTTACCTACTGGCTGGCTCTGGAACTCAAATGCAACCCCGATGTCTTCAGACTCAATGATCCCAGGCACGTAGCCGCTCGCCGCCACTATACGCTTTAGCGACATTCACATGCGCCGGAACAATGCGTAATTTCAGAATCGCGCTTGCACAGATAAACCCCACAGTTGGTGACCTCGAAGGCAATAGTCGAAAGGTCATCGAATACATCGAGCGGGCAAGAGAGTCCCAGGCCGATCTGATCGCTTTCCCCGAACTCGCTATACCAGGCTACCCTCCCGAGGACCTGCTTCTAAAGCCACAGTTCCTGGAAGAAAATCGCCGCTTCATGGAAAGCGTCGTTGCACATTCCGAGGGGATCGCAGTCATCGTAGGCTTCGCAGACGCGGCAGACGCTGAAGTGTACAACGCGGCGGCCATCGCATACGACGGTCGGCTCATAGACGCCTATCACAAGATGTTCCTGCCCAACTATGGTGTCTTCGACGAGGACCGCTACTTTCGCGCGGGAGAAACATGCCCGGTTTACTTGATCAACGGCACGTTCGTCGGCGTCAACATCTGTGAGGACATCTGGTATCCGGTTGGACCCACCGTCGTCCAGCGCGCCGCGGGCGCCGAGGTCATCGTCAACATCAATGGGTCCCCATTTCACGCGGGCAAGCGCAGCTTCAGAGAAAAGATGCTGGCTACGCGAGCGGCGGACAACGAACTCTTCCTCGCATACGTGAACATGGTTGGCGGCCAGGATGAGCTTGTATTCGATGGCGCAAGCATGGTCCTGGATCCTCTGGGAGAGACAGTGGCCTCATCCCGGCAGTTCGTGGAGGACTTGCTTATCGCAGACCTTGACGTGCAGTCCGTCTTCCGGTCTCGTCTGCGCGAACCCAGACCGCGCAAAGAGGACCCCGAATCTCTGAAAGACGTCGGAAGTCCCAAGCTGGTCCGTGTTTCGGAATGGGACGACACTCACCGACCGGCGGATGAGGCCGCGACCGGGAGTTTTGGGAAAGTCTATGACGGCGTGGAGGAGATATACGAGGCCCTTGTACTGGGAACTCGAGACTACGTGAGAAAGTGTGGGTATAGCAGCAAGGCGCTCATAGCGTTGTCGGGCGGAATAGACTCCAGCCTGGTTGCAGCGATAGGCGTGGACGCGCTCGGCAGCGACAACGTGGTTGGCGTATCCATGCCGTCCGAGTTCTCGTCAGATGGCAGTATCGTTGACGCAAAGCTGCTGGCCGACAACCTCGGAATTGAACTGTGGACCATTCCGATAGAGCAGACCTTCGGCTCTATCATGAAATCCCTCGCGCCCCAGTTCGAAGGCACCGACTGGGGCGTAGCCGAGGAGAATATCCAGTCCAGAATACGCGGCAACCTGATAATGGCCCTCTCAAACAAGTTCGGTTGGCTTGTTCTCACAACGGGCAACAAGAGCGAAATGGCCACAGGCTATGCCACCATCTACGGCGACATGTCCGGCGGATTCGCGGTCATCAAGGACGTGCCCAAGGTCATATGCTACGACTTGGCCAGGTTCAGAAACTCCAGGGCCGGGACTGACATTATCCCGCAGGCCGTTATAGACAAGCCACCAAGCGCCGAACTCCGTCCCGACCAGCTCGACCAGGACAGTCTGCCGCCATACGAGGAACTGGACCCAATCCTCAAAGCCTATGTCGAGGACGACATGAGCTTCGACGAAATAATCGCTATGGGCAATGACGCCGCATTGGTGAAGCAGGTCATAGGACTGGTTGACCGCTCCGAGTATAAGCGCAGGCAGGCCGCCCCGGGCATCAAGATCACCCCTCGGAACTTCGGTCGCGACCGGCGTATGCCCATCGCAAACCGCTGGCGCTCGTACTGATCGTCGAACTAAGGTCCCTTCCACCCTCGACGGGGAATGACTAGGCCTGCCCCGTACTCGATACGGGGATGGGGGTGAAATCCCAAATCCAAGCGAGGACATTTCCTATACCTGTCCTCTCAGCCACTCTTCCCTACCAGATCCTGTGAGTCAGGATCCTCGACCTGTCGGCCTCGGTAAGGAACGGCTCGACTTTCTTGGCGAATTCCGCAACTGACTCTTCCACCGACGACTCGCTCGTGTCCAGAGTAATCTTATGCCTGAAAAGAGATCGCTCGCACGCGTCCTCGTACCTTCTGAGTAACTCTGAAATGTCCTCCGCTTTCACCGGGCTGTTGGGATGGGGGTTCTCTTCCATGCGCCTCTTGATCACATCCTCAGACGCCTTGACGTGAACCAGTATTACGTCCGGCGCGAACCTGAGGACCGAGCTTTCTACCTGCTGTCCCACAACCTTGCGATCATGCGGCTTACCGTCGTCGCCATAGCCATAATACATCGGACCATAAACACCATCGTCTATATGCAGACCTATTGACATCCAGTCCGGCCCATTCCACGAGTTGGCCTGAACGTGATAATACAGGCTGTGTCGCTGTGTCATCTCCTTCAATTCAGAGCTAAGGGCAAGGACCTGCCGTCTTTCGTCCTCGGTCATGTCCGCCTGGGGATGTCCCGACGTATCGGGCAGCTTCCAGTGGTCGTGAATAAGTGGAAACCTGACTCCGATTGTCTCGTGCATCCAGTCATCTATTGCGAATGTCAGGGTCGAGGTGCCGGAATACTCGCATCCGGCGATTACCAGTCTCATCACTCATTCTCCTCTTGTTGATTCTGAAGGGCACTGTATCAGAAAAATACGGACGCTTCATTGACGAATGGCCCCGTAGTTGGTAGCTTTATTCCATCTAGGTCGCACAATACAACTTCCAAGTCGCTGATCCTCATAGAAAAGAGTGGCTATCTCAGCGAGTGAGCACGTAAGATGACAACCAACGCAGAGTCCGCCCAAAGACCGATCATTCGACCCGACCTTCTCGCCGCCCTCGAAGACGGTGGGCACAGGATCACCAAGCCGAGGTTGAGCGTTATAGACCGGCTCAGTCGGAAGAAAGGCGGGTTCAAAGCCGACGATATCTGCGACGAGCTACCCGGCGTAGGTAGAGCCACCGTCTTTCGCACAATCAAACTGTTGCTCGATGCGGACGTAATATGCAAGCTCACTTTGCCCGACGGTACGCCAATGTACAGCGCCGCTCTTGTCCACCACCACCACCACACGATCTGCGTCAAGTGCTTCAGAATCGGCGAATTCAGGCACGCCACCATAGAACGACTGCTCAGGGCGCTGGAGCGCGAACTCCCGGGTGACATAATAGGGCACAGAATCGAGATATTCACCTTATGCGGCGAATGCGAGGAGACCAGGTAACTGTCGTATCAGGCCTGTATCAAGAGCGATACTGCGACCAGGGCACTGACCGAAACGGCGACGGCGAGTTTCAATTTCCAAGGCAGGTCAAGGCGCTTCCTGCCCCTCTTGTGGGTGAAAGCAGGCTGAAGGGCAGCGCGTGAACTGACCCGTGGCGAGGTTAATGACTCGTCAATTTGCTCGTCTGACCCGGATCTGAGTTTGGGATCGGATACCGCTGTCTGCATTCCCGAACTCCCTGAAACCTCTCGTTATCTGCGTCCCGATACTGCCGGTGAGTATGTCCGAATTCCAAGAATTCATGTGTCATCAGCGAAACCGTCAGGATATGCTGAACGGTATGTTTACAGCACACTTAAAGCATGACTAAGTGTAGGCTAAGTCTTCGCTTATGTCAACGCTCTCGCAAAATACTTAGGCGAGCGTCACCGCAATGATTCCACCGACCGTCATCCCAATCGCGGCCATCTTCGTAGCCAGAATCCGGCCCTCCAGGGGTTCGTCCAGAACCCTGGACACTCCCAGGCTGAGCAGTATTCCCAGGATGAAGACGAACAACGGCCTGATGGCCATGACCGTCACGGCCAGCGACACCGGGCCGGAGTAGATCGCCAGCAGCTGCAATATGACCGCGACCAGCACCAGCAGCCCCTCGGTGAAAACCGCAAGGCTGATAGACACGGGGTCGCGAATCGCCCTCACAAGGTCAGGGAACATACTCCTGCGGACCATTATTCCGACGCACGCTATGCCCAGCCCTAATCCGCGCCACACAAACATGGACCAGACGTCTATATCATCAGCCACCACCTTGGTCAGATACTGGCTGAGGCCGAAGGCAAGGCTGGACACCATCAAAAGCGCGAAGGGGACCCATTGTCTCTGTTCTCGCTCGGACTGACGCGTCGTTGGCCCAAAGGACATGAGCGCTGCCCCACCGACCGTAATTAGTATCCCAACCCAGGCCAGAGCACCGATGATCTCGCCCAGGAACACCTGCGCGAGTATCGCCACGAAGATAGGGTGAGTCGAAGTAATCGGGACTACCCTGGATACGTCCTGCATCCGCATTACCCAGAACATCAGGACCAGATATATCCCTGCAAGAAAGCCGGAGGCGCAGGAGATCAGCGCGGTGTCCAGGCCGTACCCGCTGAATTTTGCGAAAGGCAAAACGATGGCTGCCAATCCAAACTGGATCAGCCCAACCAGAACGATGAATGCCCTCGGGTTGGGCACGAATCTCTGAATGAGGATCTTGTCCAGCGCAGACACGACCGCGAAGGCCAGCGCACTGCCCAAGGCCAGAAACACCCAACTCATCTGAGCAACACTTTTACGGCAATGTGGTCCGTGAGCATATCCACTGCCTAGAAGATAGCCTCTTCGCCAAGTACATCGCGGATCATCAGGCGCGAGCGTTGGCTGACCTTTATTCTGAGTTCAAGTTCATCCGCATCACCCCACACATCCATCACCTTGGCCATAAGCCGCTCGCGTACCGGGTCGTATTCAGCATCCGAGGCCAGATTGTCGAATTCCCCGGGATCGGTATCCAGATTATATAGCTCGATGTCCGGCGGATCGCCGTGGCTGTAACACAATTTCCAGTTGCCTTCGCGCGCCATGGCCCTTGGACGGTCCGTACCGTGCGCCAGATGTTCCGAGAAAGCCTCGTCCCGCTCCACGCTCGCGCCGCCTGTCATCTGTGGCAGAAGCGACACTCCATCCATACTCATGATAGAGGCCGATTCCTCATCCATCCCCGCCATATCCAGGATAGTGGCCGTAGCATCCACCAGTGAGACGGCCCCACCGAACCGCTGGCCGCCCCGTATCACGCCAGGCCATGCAATCTGGAGAGGGACCCTTGCCGAGTGTTCGTAGAAGTTCATCTTGCGCCATAGGCCATGTTCCCCGAGCGACTCGCCATGGTCCGACGAATGCACGATCACAGTGTTCTCCTCCATACCGAGATCGTCGAGCGTGTCCAGCAGCCGCCCGATCTTGTCGTCCAGGTAGGTTATCAGTCCGTAATAGGCCGCCCTGGCCTTTCTTATCTCCCCTTCCGTGTATCCATCGAAATTGAACGACTGCCGAAGCCTGCGGGCCGCGGCAGGCAGATTCTCGATGTGTCCCGGCGGATTGGACGGCAGATCAGCGTGTTCGGGATAGTACATCGAGAAGTACGGCTCAGGCACGATGAACGGAAAGTGGGGAGCGACGAACCCGACGCAAAGCGCCCACGGGCGTTCAAGCCGAGCCGGATCCCTCAGATAGCGCAGCGCCTCCGCCTCTATCGCGTCGTCCGCTTCGATCATCGGGCCGCTGCCCGCCCTCGCTTCCTTCACGCTCGGCCAGGGTTCGTCGGTGGTCGGTATCCCGTCTTCCCAAAGATAGATCGGATGTCTTCCCCCGGTGGACAGACCCAGACGCCTTGCCGTCTCGTCCTCCGCGCTACCGCCCCCGTGCGGGTCGTAAGCAAGCTGGGACTGGAATCCATGAAGCCTGTCCGGGCCTATCAGGTGCATCTTCCCTGAGAGAGCGCTGTCGTATCCTAGGGATCGCAGCATATACGGCCACGTCGGAACATCCGACGGCAGCGGCTTCGCGTTGTCCCAACCCTCGCAATTCGACACGTAGCGACCGGTCATAAACGACAGGCGAGACGGTACGCACAGAGGCGAGTTGCAGTACGCCGCATCGAACGTCGCGCCCGATTCTGCGATTCGCTCCATGTTCGGAGTCTGCACGAAAGGGTGCCCATACGCGCTCGACCACATTGGCCCGTGTTCGTCCGACATGATTACAAGGATGTTCGGCTGGTCCGGCATAGTGCGGTCTCTCCTGGTGAGTTGGGAATGTGGGGTTATACGGCAGTAGTCCCATACACGTGGTCAGGAACCACGATGATGGCAGCCCTGCGATCCTCGACCATCGCCCGGTCGTATTCCTCCCAGTCCGGGTGTTCCTGCCCGGAGGCAGCGCGGTATATCCCTCTCAGCGCGTCACGCAGTTCGTCATCATCTGACTCTCCACGTCGCAGAACTTTGGCCCGCCCCTCCAGAACAACGTAACCCCACCAGTCGCTCTTGGATACCAACAACGAACATCGAGAGTCTCGAACCAGATTGTGGAGCTTTGCCCTGTCCTCAGTGGTCGTGAACCCCACTCCGTCCCCATACGCCCCGACGGTTACGATGCTCATCTGAGCAGCGCCATTCTTCCTGAACGTCGTCAGCACGGCCTGATGATTGTCGGACACAAATTCCTTGACATTGGCGCTAAGCATTTCTTCTCCCCCTGTTCACAACACGAAATCTATCTCATAAAGATCGTAATGAGAGTGGTCCATCCCCAGGCTTTTGTAGGTCTGCTGAGCAATGTGATTATCCCGCTCCACGTACAGCCTCACTCCGCAGATGTCTTCGCTCTCACGAGCCTGCTTCATAATGTGGTCGTGCAACTCTGTATAGACGCCGCGTCTGCGGTGGTCGGCGTCAACAAACACGCTCTGAATCCACCAGAATGTCGCGTTCCGCCATTCGCTCCACTCGTAAGTAATGAGCAGGCTGCCCACTACCGTCCCGCCTACTTCGGCCACGATGTAGAAGCCCTTGTCGGGATCGTCGAACACGGCATCCACCCCGGCGCTTATCAGAGATTGGTCGAGCCTCTTGCCCTCGGTCTCGAGAGCCATACTCTGCTGAAATCTGACTATATGGATGGCGTCGCGCGGCTCGGCCCGACGCACGTTGACTTGAGAATCTGCCAATTTCCTCTTCTCCGAACTTGGGCTCTCCGTTCATACCAACGGGCATACTATCAGAATTCCCAAGTGACAGCGCGGAGCACATTGGTGACTCTTCAGCGCTGTGACCTGTCAACAGCGCCCGGATTGTATTAGAATTGGAGCGCATTTCTGAGTGAGGTAGAAGACAGCATTGAGCAAGATTGTGCCCAGTTTTGACCAGGCAGTCGCGGACATTCCCGACGGCGCCATTTTGATGATAGACGGTTTCGCGGGACCGGGCGGCACCCCACAAAACCTGATCCGAGCTCTGCGCGATCACGGCGCGTCAGACCTGACCATCATTTCCAACACCGCCGGCTTGGCCTCGGTGATAGGGTTCGGAACGATTCCCGGCGACCGCCCCATAGACATAGGCATCCTGGTCGAGAACGAGCAGGTCAAGAAGGTTATCGCCTCTTTCCCCGTCTCCCCGTCGCCATCCAGGCCCACCGCTTTCGAGACCGCCTACCGCGAGGGCAAGATAGACCTCGAAGTAGTGCCGCAGGGCACCCTTGCCGAACGCATCAGGGCTGGCGGCGCTGGCATACCCGCATTCTACACCCCGACCGGAGTAGGCACACTCATGTCCGAGGGCAAGGAATCCCGCGTGTTCGATGGTCGGGAGTACCTACTGGAGCACTCGCTCAAGGCCGACTTCGCCCTGCTCAGGGCACACATATCCGACACAATGGGCAACACCCAGTATCGAGGGACCTCCCGCAACTTCAACGGCGTAATGGCAACCTCCGCGGACTTCGTAATCATGGAGGTTGACCAAGTGGTGGAACCCGGCGACATTGACCCGGGCTCGGTCCACACGCCCGGAATTTACGTGAACCGCATAGTGAAGATACAGTAAAACTCGCTACGCCGGCCTGAACTTCACCAGCGTATAGTCCTCCGATAGGTCGTCTAGCGCCGACTTACCCCGCCTGCCAGTACCGCCGACCCTCCACCCTCACTATCTGCCCAAAACCCGGCTTAGTGAAGTGGCATGAGATCACCGTATCGCCGCTGGCTTCCAGCCTGTCCAGCATCCCTCGCCTCGTGGCCTCTGCCGTCTCCACGTCTCCGTCGAACAGCGGCGTCCAGGACGGCTCCGTTATCTGGGCCGGATGGATAAGCACATCCCCCTGAATCAGCGCGCGCGCCCCGCCGGACGCGACCATCACGCTCATGTGGCCCGGGGTATGACCTGGAGTATGCAGCGCGCGGACTTCCGGCGTCAGGTCGGAGTCGCCCAAAAGCGTATCCAGGATTCCCAGTTCATCCAACGGATCAACCAGGCTCTCCATGTAAGGATAACGGCCCGCGGCCTGCACTTCCGGCTTTCGGAAGTGGGTGAGGTCATCCTCGTGAACCACGTAGCGCGCGTTGGGAAACACTGGAACGTGTCGCCCGTCGCGTTCCTGGGTGTTCCAGCCCACATGGTCCAGATGCAAGTGCGATAGGAAGACGATGTCAACCTCTTCTGGGCTGACGCGGTTCGAAGCGAGGTCCGCCATGAGCTCGCCTCTCATTCCTCCGATGTAATCTATCGGCCCCGGCCCGTATCCTGTGTCTATCAGGATGGTCTTGCCCGAAGATCGTACTAAATAGCATCCGATCTCCAGCCTCATCTTGTCTCCCTCGAACGTATCAGAATACATCTCTCGGAATGGTTCCCATGCGTCGTATGGCACATTCGGCCAAAGCTCCGGCAGAGGTGTCGGGTAGGCGCAGTTCATATCGGTCAGCGCGACGATGCTCGCGTCGCCGACGCTCATTTCAAACTCAGTCATTCGCGCGCCTCCTCAACCTACGCCATAATCATCCCGCTTTCCGTCCTCGGACACCAGCCCGTTTCGCACGTCGGTCTGCAGCAATTCACTGGGACGCTCAGACGGGTCCCCCACACCCGCGCCGCTCGGGAACTCAAGCACAAGGCGGTCGTCATCGGTCTCCAGGGCCACTGCGCCGGACGTCATGGATCGCGGATCGTCGCTTACCCTGTCGCCATTTATGATGACCTCCGTCTTTGCGCCCGTCCCGCCGCCGAACGCGCCCTGCGGCGCGAAGGTGAGCCGGTTGGGATGGATGTACACATTCAGAGGCGCGGAGTGCGAGGGCAGTTTCCCGACTACCACGCGCTGGCCTGGACTTCCCCTGTATTTACCCGCGCCCGCCGAGTCCGGTATCAGCTCTTTCGCCTCGATCAGCGCCGGACTGCTCACCTCGAACACCTCCACAGGCACGTTCGACGCGCTCGACGGGAACATATTCAGCCCCATGCCGTCGTCTCGGCTGGTGGCTCCCCGTCCGCCACCGCAGAAAAGGTGCGCGTTGAACAGCCGTCCGTCGTCTTCAACCCCGTATGTGCGAATGGAGGACATCAATCCATTGCCCGCCTGTATCCTATCCGGCACGGCCTTCGCCAGAGCCCCGAATATGCAGCCGTGTATATACCAGCCGGTGTTCGTGCGCGACCCGACCGAGACCGGGAAGGTACAGTTGATTATCGTCCCTTCCGGCGCGGTGACCTTTATCGCCTCGAAGCAGCCCTCGTTCACCGGCACGTCCGGCGTTAGCAGGCACGCGAGCGGATAGTAGGTATGACCCCGGCTGTATATCATCGTGCAGTTCAGACCGCCGCGGTCTATCTGGGGAGATGAGCCGGTATAGTCCACCAGCATCTCGTCTCCGCGTATCTCGATGCGCGCTTGTATCTTCAGCGGGTCGCCCATACCGTCCGTATAGACGTGGTTTTCGTACACCCCGTCAGGCAGTTCCTCGATAGCGCGGCGCATCGCCGCCTCCGAGCGTCCCCTGATCGCGGCGGACAGCGCGGCCAGATCTTCCAGCCCGTACTCGTCCAGGAAGTCGTTGATGCGCCGCGCGCCCACCTGATTGGCTGCCACCTGCGCCTCGATGTCCGTCAGCACCATCTCCGGTCCACGCACGTTCCACCTGTACATATCGAAGGCCAGTTCGTTCGGCTCACCCTTGTCATAGAGCTTGCAAAGCGGGAAGAAGAGACCCTCTTCATACGAGTCGGTCACCCGCTTAAGGTCGAGTGTACCGCCGATGTCCGAGGTGTTTGCTATGTTCCCAACGAATCCGACGAATCGTCCCTGGTAGAACACCGGCGACACGATAGCGATGTCGGGCAGGTGTCCGGCGCACATCCACGGGTCATTCGTCATGTACACGTCGTCCGGGTGCATCGTTTCCACTGGATACTTCTTCAGTATCTCCTTGGTCACGTTCGGCATTGTCATGTTGAACACTGGCATCGAGCGATAGGCGTGCGCGATGGACCTGCCCTCGGCGTCCAGTACCTCGCAGCCGAAGTCGTTGGCCGACGCTATGATCGTCGAAACCGCCGTCCGCAGGACCGTTGACCACATCTCCTCCGCGACATTGAGCATCCTGCTCCACATTATCTCCAGCGATACTGGGTCGAAATCGTTGTTGGGATTGGTCATGGCTATCTCCGTGAGGGTCTGGTATTTGTTTCAACTTTCGGGCGTTGATTTAGTAATGGTCAATTCCCCACCATCCCTAGCGTGTATCGTGATGATATTGTCTCTCAGCAGTTGCATCCCCAGCAATGACTGATCTTGCGATTGAAATACCGTCACAGGCAGGACCTCTCCTTGCCAGAAAATTCTGGTGAAGTAGTAGTTGATACGCCTCACTTCGCCGGTAGCCAAAACCACCTCAGTTTGATCAGCCGCAGTCAAACCTAATCGCTGAATCATCGAATCGGGCAACATCAGATCCCCGGTGAAACCAGTATCAACCACCGCTTCCGATAGATAGAATATGCCATCGGCGCCCTCAACTCGGATCTCAAGCCGAGCTTCCAGTCCATTGGCTAGGTTCTGCCGAACCTCTCCGCGCATCATACGAGTTAGGTGGGGTTCCCGCTGCCCATGTGGTATGCCCCTCGGAAGCCCGCCCGCTTAGTCAACGTGCGAGCGTCGGGATGTCTCTCACGGATACGCATCAGCGCGGCGATGTGGTCAGAGTCAACCTCATAGTCGCCGCTGACGACGTCTATGACTACCAGTTTGCCGTGGTCCTCGGGTCCCAGGGCATCGCGTATCTTCTCTTCGTAGATAGCTTGCCCGAGTGGGCCTATCTGGGAGTTGTCTATGGTCATGGACTCGGCCTCCTTTTTCTGCGTCATTTCAGCCATCTCCCAAATTCGGGGGTTTGATAAATCATTCGCATTGTAGCGCATCGGCAGGCGTATGTGTGGAGGAAATAGAACGTTTGGGTTCGAGATAGCAGAAACATTATCCACAAGTCATCGGGTTGCTCGGATTGCAAGGCGAATGTGTAGGACGGTATTGTGACCAACAGATTGGAGAAAGGCCATGTTAGGGTACAAGGGCTATATCGCCAGGGTTGAGTATGACGATTCGGTCGGGCTGCTTCACGCGAGCGTGGTGAACAGCGGTCCGTATCCAATAGCGAACTGCGAGGCGGAAGATGTCCATACACTGCGGGAAGAGTTCCGCATATCCATAGACGATTATCTTGCGTCGTGCGCAGAGGATGGGGTTGAACCGCAAAAGCCGTTCTCAGGTGACCTGAACGTTCACATCGGGCCTGAACTTCATCATCGGATAACGGTATCGGCTGCTGCGGAAGGCATGAGCGTGAACAGCTGGGTTGCGCGGGCGCTTCAGAACCATGTGGGATGAACTCATGTATCCATCCGTAGATTGCCTATATGATGACCAGGAGTACTATCAGTTCCACCATCATTTACTCCAATGCCAGAAGTTCATAGTCGCATGAGTCCGTGTCGCCAATGGCCCAAGCCACATTAGAAACCCTTTGCCCCACCACATTCTCGTTTGTGACTGTCATTACAATTGGATGATATTCCTTCCCGCCCTTTGCAGGCATTGGCTCTGGGGGGCCAATAGAAGTACCGAGAACCCTCATGGTGTCAGGTTGGACAAGGCGAGAACGCACCCCCCAAACTAAGCCTAAATGGTCTCCGTCTTTGCTCAAGCACTGGTCTATACTGAATGCTTTCCTTTCAGATATGGCTGTACTTGGCGGTGGTTCTGGAATAAGAAGAGCAGCGATGATAAATAGAAGGAAGATAACTACGAAGAAGCCAATTATGCCTACCAAAAATTTCATGTAGGTCGGCATTCCGCCGCCTCTTGGACGTCTTATAGGGAATCGTTCTGGTTCACGCGAGTTATCGTACATCAAGTACCCTCTCGTAGTTTGGGATGCGAGCTACCTGCAAAGTCGCCCTTGTCCGACTTTAGACTCAAGGGGCAGATACCCCGCTCTCAAGTCCGACTTCCGTCCCTATCTGTCCCGTCTATCCCCCCGAAACTCTGATCCTCAAATTCAGCCACCCATCCACCGACGCGCTGTCTCCCGGTCGAATGATTGTAGTCGCTTCCGCTTCCTCCACAATCGCAGGTCCTTCAAGAGACACCCCAACCGGAAGCGTATAGCGGTCGTAAATCGGGCAGTCCACGAATCCACCCTGGTTCGGCCCGTGAGCGTTGGCGAAGTACGCCCTGCGCGTTCCCTTGAGGGCGGCGTTCACGCCGGTTGAGCCGGCCGCTTCCTGCTGCTGAAGTTCCAACGACGGCTGCGGCCCGCTGACCAGCAGACGCCAGTTCTGCACCTCGATGGGCAGACTCAGGTTCCGCCTGCTGTACAGTTCCTGGTATATCTCGTGGAAGTCCGCGCTTATGCCCTCCACGTCCGAACCCGACAGCGGCCCAAAGGGAACCGGCACGTTTATCTCGTGTATCTGACCCTGAAGTCGCATATCCGCGGAGGCTGTGAGCGTCACGTCGGAGTCTGATACACCCGCGTTCGTGAGCATCCCGCGCCCCAGCGATTCCATTTCGGCGAACGCCCGGTTCACCGCGTCCCAGTCCGACTGTTCCAGCAAGCCGGGCATCGAGCGGATATTCTCGAAAGACAACGGCGCGGCCAAACATCCCAACGCTGCCGTCACGCCCGCCCCCAGAGGCACGACGACATTCGTCGCACCCAGTATCCTCGCCACTTCGCAGGCATGTGCAGGCCCGGCTCCTCCGAACGCCACTATCGAGTAGTTGCGCGGGTCCTTGTTCCGCCCGATGATGTGAATGCGCGCCGCCGCCGCCATGTTCTCGGTCACCACGCTATACACTCCCCACGCCGCTCCCACCGCGTCCATCCCCATCTCCGAGCCAAGCGTGTCGAGCGCACTCTGCGCCGCGTTAGTGTCCAGCGTCATGCGACCGCCCAGGAAGTAGGCGGGATTGAGATAGCCTAGAAGCAGATTAGCGTCAGTGACCGTTGGCTGCGTTCCGCCCAGCGCGTAGCAGGCAGGCCCCGGACTCGCTCCCGCACTCTGAGGCCCGACGCGCAGCAGTCCCAGGTTGTCCAAATGGGCGATGCTCCCGCCGCCTGAACCTATTTCTATCAGGTCGAGCACCGGAATCAGAATCGGAAGACCGCTGCCCGACTTGAACCTGTGGACTCGCGCCACCTCGATGCCGTTACTCTGGCTCGGCTGGCCGCCCTCGATTACGCACGTCTTAGCGGTCGTGCCTCCCATATCCAGCGAAATAAGGTCCGGCTCTCCCAGCATTTCGCTATAGAAGCCTGCCGCCAGCGCGCCCGCCGCAGGGCCCGATTCCAGCAGCCTTATCGGACGCTCGCTCGCCGCGTCTGCGCTCAGTACGCCGCCCGCCGAGTGCATCACCAGGAGTTGTCCACCGTAGCCAAGTTCGCTCAGGTCCCGCTCCACTCCCTGGATGTATCGAGAGACGGCGGGCTTGATATAGGCGTCGGCTGCCACCGTTGACGTCCGTTCGTACTCGTTGATGACCGGCGCGGCCTCAGATGACAGGGACACGCTGAGACTGGGCTGCCTCGAGTCGATGACCCCCTTCAACGCCCGTTCATGGTCGGGACTGCGATATGCGTGGAGCAGTGATACCGCGATTGATTCGACTCCCTGTTCAGCCAGGGCCTCAACAGCGGTGGCGGCCTCATCGAGGTCGAGCGGACTGAGCGTCAATCCGTCCCTGTCTATGCGCTCGGACACCTCTATTCTGAGATGTCTTGGCACAATCGGGTCCGGGAAGCGCGCGTGCAGATCGTGCATGTCGTAGATTCGCTCCCTGCCGAACTCCAGGATGTCTCTGAACCCTTTCGTAGTCAGCAGAGCGGTCTTCGCCCCCTTACGCTCGATTATCGAGTTGGTGGCCAGAGTCGTGCTGTGCACCACGAGCCGGAGCTGTTCTGGACTCACGCCGACCTCCTCCAGCATCTCCCGCAACCCCTGGATGAGCGCGCGGGACGGATCGTCCGGTGAGGTCAACGCCTTGTGAACCTTGAGTTCGCCCGTGGCGGTATCGTGAAGCGTGAAGTCCGTGAACGTGCCGCCTATATCAATGCTTAGTGAGAGTGTCAGTTCAGAGTCCATGCAACCATTCCCCGTAGCTTCTTCTCAGGAACAGCATCCGAGATAAGTTCGGAGGCCGTATATTAAAATACCTCAGGTCAAAGTCGGGGCAATTATACGGGAATCGGACCAGCAGGTCAGCAACCTCTCCCAGGACGACAGAGCCCCCTTCGCTCCTTAGCACCCCTTCTCATCTCAACGCCGCCTCGGATCGGGTTTGTGAGTCACTTCCATCACATAAAATTAATATTTATATATTTATTAAGTATTTAGTTATCGTTTCGTTTTTTGT
>VXRN01000068.1 GCA_009838465.1 Dehalococcoidia bacterium | reverse complement strand
CTTGCCAAGAACCGCCCAAAAAGCCCGCTTGACCAGTTACGCAAAGGTCTCCGAAGGCGGGAACCCAGGGACTGGGGGCGGCTTGGATACGTCAAAACCAACTGGACACCGTACTAGTACCAAAACCATGTGAATATGACATACTCAAGCGCCCAATCGTCATTCCCGCGAAAGCGGGAATCCAGGGGTTGGGGGCAGCCCTGCATATGTCAGAACCAACTGGACACAGTACTAGTGGCCCAACATATTTGTAATGATGTTTTTCTACCCTCGTCCTAACCCTCTCCCCGAGGGAGAGGGGATATGTTAATTGGATTTCGTATTACCCTTGTGAGCCCATCATAGGAGAAGAGAATGGATAAGCCGGAGTTCGTTGACGCCCACGTACACTTCTATGACATGCAGCACCCGGAGCTGTTCTACGCTCACTGGCAGCCCGACGTCGTACATCCTTCTCTTGGCACCCTTCCCAGAAAGCTGGCGAAACGGAACTGGCTGGCTGAGGACTTCATCGAAGTCTCGCGATCATCGAACGTGACCAAGGCCGTTCACGTGCAGGCGGCCATAGGTTCGGACGATCCGGTGAAGGAGACGGAATGGCTGCAAGCAGCCGCTGAGCGCACGGGATTTCCGCAGGCGATAGTCGCATACGCCGACCTGAGAGCCCCTGACGTCGAAGCGACCCTGGAACGCCACTGCGAGTACGAAAACATGGGAGGGATCCGGGACTTTTCTTACGGAGACTACCTAGTGGAGCCCGATTTCCATAGGGGCTATGCGCTGTTGGAGAAATTCGATCTTGTAGCCAGCATAGCGGCGCAGTGGCAGGACATGAAGAAGCTGGTCGCGCTGGCCGTGAAGTTTCCCAATATCCCAATTGTCATGGACCACGCGGGAGTACCGGAAGAGCGAACACCGGAGTACTTCGAGAATTGGAAGAAGGGAATGAGGACCGCCGCAACAGCGGAGAACATCATCTGCAAGATTTCGGGCCTCGGCATGGCCGACCACGACTGGACGGTGGACAGCATTCGTCCCTACGTCCTGCACTGCATCGAGGCGTTTGGAGTCGAACGCAGCCTGTTCGCCACAAACTGGCCTGTGGACAGCCTGTTTAGCGATTACGACACGATAGTAAGCGCGTATGACGAGATAACGGGAGACTTCACGGCTGGTGAGCGGCAGGCGCTGTTTTCGGAGAATGCGGAGGGAATATACGGGATATAGGGATTGGACGGAACGGAGACCTGTCGGTGGATTGGAAGAACTGTGGACGGGAGAGGTGAATTGGATGAGTACATACACTTTCGAGGTGGTGATCGAAGAGGATGAGTTCGAGGACGGAAGGCAGGCGTTTCACGCATATTGCCCGGCTCTTCCGGGATGTCGTACCTGGGGGCATACATATAAGGAAGCGGAGGCGAATATCAGAGAGGCTGTGTCGCTGTATGTCGAGGATATGATCGAGGCGGGGGACGAGGTTCCTAAGGATGGTGTCTTGGCGGACGGGGATATTCCTCTAACTTCTGTGGCGGTCATTCTGTGACAGGCCCCATTCCAAGAGGGGTAACGGCTCGCAGATTTGTCAGGGCATTAGAGCGAGATGGCTTCCACCGGCAAAGAACCAGAGGAAGCCATCGTATCTATCGCCATTCAGACGGTCGTAGGGTAGTGGTCGCCTACCACCGACTTGGGGATACTTTTCCGATAAAGACACTCAGCGGCATGATAACGGACGCGCGATGGGAGTATGAAGATATGCGTCGGCTTGATCTTGTTAGGTAGGGTCTCTTATCTCGCATATAGAGACGCTCGGGATAGAGCGCAGCCTGTTCGCGACGAACTGGCCGGTAGATAGCCTCTTCAGCGATTACGACACGATAGTAAGCGCGTATGACGAGATAACCGCCGAATTCACGCCGGAAGAGCTGGCCTCACTGTTCTCGAAGAACACCGAGGCCCTGTATGGCATTTAGAGACTTGTCCTACGGCCTGATGTTCGAGACACCGCCGTCTATCACCAGTTCCGAGCCGGTTACGAAGGAGGACTCGTCCGAGGCCAGGTAGAGGGCGCCGTAGGCAATGTCCTCGGGCTGTCCGAGCCTCCCTATGGGTATCTCGCCGACACGGGTTTCGGGACGGACCGAGTTGGTCGCCGAGCGTATCATGTCGGTATCAATTGGCCCCGGGTGAATCGAATTGGACCTGATTCCCTCACCGGCAAACCGGCCCGCCGTTGACTTGGTAAACACGCGCACCGCGCCCTTGGATGCGCTGTAGGCGGGCGAGGCAAGCGGCCTGCCCAAGATGCCGGCAATCGAGGACACATTGACTATCGAGCCGCCGCCAGCCCTCTGCATCGCGGGGATGGCATACTTCACGCCAAGGAACACTCCCTTGGCGTTGACGTCCATCATCGTGTCCCAGTCGTCCGAGGACACGTCCATGTCGGAGTGCCTCATAGAGATGCCCGCGTTGTTTACCAGGATGTCGAGCTTGCCGTACTTGCTCTCGGCCCTGTCGACCGCATGCTGCCAGTCGTCCTCGCTGGTCACGTCAAGATGGATGTACTCGACGTCCCCGCCTAATTCGGCGATCTTGGCTTCCACCTTCTTCCCTTCGTCGTCCAGGATGTCGCCGAAAATCACCTTTGCCCCTTCCATGGCGAAGAGTTCGGTTTCAACCGCACCTTGTCCCTTTGCGCCGCCGCTAATGATCGCTACCTTGCCGTCTAGCCTACCCATGGTGTCCTCCTTGGGGAATGACTGTTTCTGTATTTCTTTCCGCATTATAGACTGAAGGCGCGGGCTTGGGGTGATAGACTATACTCGGATTCGAATAGGCACGCCAAAACAGCGGGAGGCATAAGGACGGATACCTTGAACTTGCGGGTACATATTGGGAAGGCGAAACGGTGACCGCTACCACCATCAGGGGCTTCACGGTCAGCCTCAGCGACATATTCTGAAATCGGACCAGGAGGCTGCAAATGGCCGAGCGAGATTTACTGTGCATCGCGCACCGAGGGGCGTCTTCATACGCTCCTGAGAACACTTTCGCAGCGTTCGACCGCGCCCTGGAACTTGGAGTGAATCACGTGGAGCTCGACGTTCACTTTTCGCGCGACGGCCATATCGTGGTAATCCACGATGACACTCTGGACCGTACGACAGACGCTGTGGGCGCTGTGGCGGACAGAACGCTTTCAGAACTGCGGAGGCTGGACGCGGGCTCCTGGTTCGGCCCCGAATATGCAGGCGAACGCATCCGCTCGCTCGCCGAGATATTCGAGGAGTACAAGGGCAGACTATACTTCCATATCGAGATAAAGGCCCATGCTGAAGGTCTGGCAAGCAGGACAGCGGACATGGTCCGCGCGCATGGCTTGACTGAGGATGTCACATTCACGTCGTTCTGGAAGCCCTGGCTCGAAGAGACCAGGGAGTACGCTCCCGAACTCACGACGGGATGGCTGGTACCTCTTGAAAGGGGCAGTCAGTGGGACGATTCGATCATCGAACAGGCGTTGGAATTAGGACTCGACCAAGTGTACCCTCGCGCCGACATCACAACGGCAGAACTGGTTAGTAAGCTACGTCGGAGTGGTTTCTTCGTCCGCTGCCATGGCGTCTATAGTGAGGAATTGATGAGGCGTGTGGTGGACAGCGGCGCAAGCGGTATGACGATCAATTTCCCCGATAAGTTGCTGGAGTATGTCGAAAGCACAAGTTAGTTGGCTGGCCGTCATGGTCTTTTCATTAGTAAGCGTCACTAGAGTAGTCCGTTCGTGGTGAGCTTGTCGAACCATGAACGGACGGCCCTTCGACAGGCTCAGGGCGAACGAGAGATCGAAGACGAGGCGAAAGCGAAAGACGTGGGCTGGCTGTGGCCCGAATTGACACTGATGGGTGTCGAATCTAAAATCCGCGTTGCACAATTTCACGATAGAGGGGCGAATCATGTCTGCACTAAAATTGAGCACGAGGCTCTGTGACATTCTCGAAGTCGAGTATCCGATCTGCCTGGCAGGCATGGGCGGCAGATGGACTCCCCCTGAACTGGTGGCAGCAGTGTCCGAAGCGGGCGGGCTGGGTGTGATGGGAGGCACCGGCATGGAGGTGGAGGCGCTTCGCAAGCGCATACGAAGGGTCAGAGAATTGACCGACAAGCCCTTCGGCGTGGACCTGCTTCTGCCTGTGGTCACGGGAAGCGTCGAGACCGGAGGAGACCGCGCCAGGCCGGAATCGCAGTTCGAGGCCGTAAGGCGGCAGTACCCGAGGCACGCAGCGTTCGTGGATACGCTCATAGACGAATTCGGATTGGAGAAGGCCGATCCGCCCGAACTTGGCGAAACGGGTCTCGCGCTGGCGCGCAAGCAAGTGGAGATGATTCTCGAAGAAGACGTGGCGGTGTTCGCCGCCGCTCTTGGCGATCCCGCCTGGGTCGTCCCGATGGCGCGGGAGAAGGGCGTCAAGGTGATGGGACTGGTGGGCAGCGTTCGCAACGCGCACAGACAAGTGGCGGCCGGTGTGGACATCATCGTGGCCCAGGGGACGGAGGCCGGAGGCCATACCGGACGCATAGCGACGATGCCGCTGGTGCCGCAGGTCGTAGATGCGGTGTCGCCTTTGCCAGTAGTAGCTGCAGGTGGAATCGCGAATGGTCGCGGCATAGCAGCTTCGCTCGCCCTGGGGGCGGAGGGAGCGTGGATGGGTACAGCGTTCCTCGCGGCCAAAGAGTGCGGAATCTACGACGCCCAGCAGGAAACTATCATCAATGGACGTTCCGAAGACTTCATTATCTCGCGGTCCTATACGGGGAAGACCGCGCGCCAGTATCAGGGACCGATCGTACAGGCGTGGGAGAACTCGGGACTGGACACTCTGCCGATGCCTCTCCAGGGGATACTCATGTCGGGTTTCAACGCGTCGGCGGAACGGTCGAAGCGTTACGACCTGGTATTCAATCCCGCCGGTCAGGGCGCGGGAATGGTTAGCGAGGCCAGACCTGCGGCGGACATAATGGCCGACCTGGTCACCGAGACGGTATCGGTGTTGAACGGCATGAGGGAGCGGGTATCCGTAGGGGCGTAGCTGCAGCGGCATATATATGATGTGCTGCGCAGTCAGTCAGTCGTCCAGCCTGGATCCTACGAAATCGGGATATCCTCGTACAAAATCCTTGATGGCGGAGGCTCGGCGGCCTTCTACCTGGACTTCTAGAAGATGCAGGGCGCCGCACCCTGTCGTCACTCCGATGTCATCAGGGCAACTCAGGGTTACTACATTACCAGCGGGGACATCGAAAGTTGCGGCTACAGATTCGGCCCGTATCACTTTGAATGTCCTGCGGTCCCAGGTGGTGAACGTTCCGGGCCAGGGTGTGAAGGCCCTCACGCGCCGGGCTATGGACTCCGCCGTATCATTCCAGTCGATACGTCCGTCTGATCGGTGCAGACGCCTTGTGACGGTTGCGCTGGCGTCGTCCTGGAGCGTCGGTATGATGCTGCCATTACTCCACAGGTCGAGGGTTTCGGTCAGTAGGTTCGCTCCAACGTCGAACAGTCTTGCGGTGAGTTGATCGCAGGTCTCATCGGCGCCGATGGGAGTTTCCCTCTGGCTGAGGATAGGGCCTGTGTCCATGCCCTCGTCTAGCAGCATGATTGTTACCCCGGTGGTCTCATCGCCCTCCAGGATGGACGTGGCAACGGGCGAAGGTCCACGATGCCGGGGCAGGAGAGACGGGTGGATGTTCAGGCAGCCGAGCTGAGGCACGGCCAGAGTTTCTTCGGGAAGGAAGAGGCCATATGCGGCAACGACGATAGCGTCCGGCGCCAGGTCCGAGATGCGCCCCCGCGCCTCCGCGTCTTCTCTAAGAGATGCGGGTTGAAACATGGCCAGGTCTCGACTCTCGGCGAACTCCTTGACGGGTGGGGCGGAAAGCCTTCTGCCCCGGCCGGAACGCCGGTCTGGCTGGGTAAACACTCCAACGACGTCATGTCTGGCGTCGAGCAGTGCGCCTAGCGCGGGAACCGCGAAATTTGGAGTGCCCATGAACACTAGACGGAGAGGGTTTGTTGTCATCGGCATACTGCTCCGGTGCCCGAGAATCCACTGAAGGTCACTTTGTCGCCTATCTCAATGCCGAGTTCCTCCGCCCGGCCAGCGTTTATCTCCAGATTGTACAGTACATCCACGTTGGGGCTGTAACGCGGCAGATCGCTCGGCTGCTGGCCGTCGGCCTGGCGAGGCACGTTGTGGTGAATGTCGGCTACGATGCAGTCCTCGCCTATCCAGACGAAATCCAGGTCGAATCTCATGTGATACATCCAGAACGTGGGGGTTCGGGCCTCCTCGAATATGAAGAGCATCCCTGTCATTTGTGGGAGGCTTTCGCGGTCGGACAAGCCTTGTGTTCTGTCTTCAGGAGTGAATGCGAGTTCCGCGTCGAATACCGCATTGCCCACGGTTACTCGCGGAGGGCCTTCGTCCGGTCGCAAGTATATGAACGGTTCGGGAGTCGGGCTGGCCTCTGGTATGGGTGTAGTAGTAGGTTCAGGCGTGAACGTCGGACTGGGCGTGTGTGTGGGAAATGGAGTCGGTGTGGGAGAGGACCGCGGAGTGTTGGTCGCTGTCGCTTCAGGCATAGGCGTGTGAGTAGGTCCGAGCGTAGGAGTGGGCAGGGGTGTATGAGTCGGTGTCGCAGTGTGAGTCCGGGATGGCCAGGGTGTTGGCGCGTGTGTCGGCGTAGGCACGGGCGTGAACGTTGACGTCGGGAGCATCGTTGGCGCCTCGGTCTGAATGGGGGTCGCGCTGGTCACGGGTTCGGAATCCTGTTCAACCGAGCACGCGACCGCGGCCATTGAGACGAGCAAGGATACACCAAGCGTTTGGATATTTCTGATCAGGCGCATCTTCCGTCTGTTTGAAAGAATCTTGGGAATCCCGCGCAAGAGCAACTTTCGGCTAAGCAAGTTCGACCCACGTGGCGCCGTTGCCGCCGCGCTCTCTGGGCTCGGGGCCGAAATTCCTGACGGCGCGGTGGTGGCGCAGGTGTTCACGGACTACGTTTCTGAGCGCACCCGTTCCCCTGCCGTGTATCACCCTGATCTTGCTCAAGCTGTCGCGAACGGCATGGTCGAGAAAGTCGTCGAGTCTAATCTGCGCATCGTCAACTCGCAGACCGCGTAGGTCGAGTTCAAGGCTTTCCAGCGAGGGGGCGAGAAACTTCTGTACGTTTGGAGTTTCGGGTTCTGGGCTCTCAGTATCGGCCTCTTCAGCTTCGATGCGGGACAGCCTGTGCAGGTCAACGTTCACGCGGACGCGGCCTATCGAGACCTCCGCGTCCTCGCTACTTTCACTGATTGAGGTAATCCTACCTTGGAGATTCATACCTCTAATGAAGACTGTGTCGCCTTCGGCAAGCGGCCTGTCAGAAAGTCTTCTGCGGCGGACGGGTGCGGGGGCGGGCGGCTCGACGGCGGCCAAATCTCGTCGGATGCGCTCGACTCGGTCTCTGGCTGGTACAGCAGTCGCTGTGCCGATTTGTTCAGGAACCGCCCACTTCAGAGAAGCCTCCGCTCCCTCCAGTCGGCGATTAATCTCCTGAAATCGGCCCATGATAGAGGCGCGGGCGGAGTCGAGCATATCGTCGCGGCGCCCAACCAGGTATTCGACCTGCTCTTCGAGTTGGCGACGCAGCGATTCCGCCTCGGCTCTCATCCTGGAGGTGTCTTCAAGATTAGTCTGAAGTTGATGTCGCTCTCTCTGGAGTTCATTCAGCCAGTCCTCGAACAGTAGGTGTTGAGGCTCCATGAGCTCACGTGATTCCCCAAGAATCTCGATTGGCAGCCCAAGACGTTCGGCAACTGCCATGGCATAGCTGCGACCGGGCACTCCAACGGTCATCCGGTAGGTGGGTTCCAGTGTATGCGGGTCGAGCTGGAAGCTGGCGTTCATCATGTCTTGGGAGGCTTCCGCGAACGCGGCGACATTCCTGTGGTGGGTGGTGACAATCGTCATGGCCCGTTTGCGGGCGAGATGAGCGATTATCGCCTTTGCCAGAGCCGAGCCTTCCTCGGGGTCGGTGCTGGTTCCAAGCTCATCGAGCAACACGAGAGAGTCCGGTCCGGCGTGCCTGAGTATCCTGATGACGCTGCGCATATGCGAGCCGAAGGTCGAAACCGAATCGGCTATGCTCTGGCTGTCGCCGATGTCGGCGAAGACGCCCTCGAACACCGGCAGGGCGCTTCCTTCTTCGGCGGATATCTGAAGGCCGGATTGGTGCATCAGCGCCGCTAGTCCCACGTTCTTCATGGCGACTGTCTTACCGCCCGTATTTGGACCCGTGATGACCAGCGCGGACCAGTCGGGCCCGATGGAGACGGTCAGAGGCACGCCGTCGGGTCCGAGCAACGGATGTCTCAGGTTCACCAGTCGCAGGTCTTGTGAATCGGCGACCATTTCAGGCCTGACGGATTCAAGACGACGCGCGTACCTGGCGCGGGCCAGGGCGAAGTCGAGCTTCGCGGTGGTGCGATTCGCGATTCGAATATCGTCTGCGACCGCGCCTACCAGGGATGAGAGGTCTCTCAGAACCCTGAGCACTTCGCGCTCTTCTTCCAGCACGAGTTCCCGCCACTGGTTGCACAATTCCACAGTGGAGAACGGTTCGACGAAGACGGTCGCGCCTGTGTTTGAGGCGTCGTGAACGATGCCTGAAATCCTGTGCCGCCGCTCCGCCTTGACAGGCACTACTAGGCGGTCACCCCGGACGGCTATAATGGGGTCCTGAAGCGCCTCGCGGACGTTAGTTGACTGTATGAATTCCTGGAGTGAATCGTTTACCCGCTCGTATGCCCGGCGGACCTGGGATCTGAGCGCGCGCAGCGATGGAGTCGCGTTCTCTGAGACCTCTCCACGACGTGTAATCTTTGATCGAACTTGGCGCTGAATTTCCTGTAAGTCAGGAATTAACTCTGCCAGTTCTGCCATCAACGGCGCGACATTGACCGCGCGCCGGACGGTTGAACTGGCGCTCCGGTGGACTTCCAGGGACTGGGCGACGGCAAGCAATTCATTTCCGGTCAGGACGCCCCCGAGGGCGGCGCGTGTAACCGATTCCGAGGTGTCGGTTTCCGACTGGAGGGTGAGGTCGCCAATCTCTTCGATCAGCGCCCTGGCGTCCGCCGTTTCACGCTGAAGTATCTCGACCTCGTCCGGATCGAATGATGGCCGTATCTCAAGAGCGAGTCGCCGGGCTTCGTAGAAGGTGGTCTGGTCCGCGAGACGCTGACGTATCTCGTCGAAATCGAGCAGTTTCAGGGCGGATTCACGGAGATCTTCCAGTGACCGGCTTTCGTCTGACCGAAGGATGTCGTTGGTTCCTGTGATTGATGCGGAGGGCGCTTTCAATATTTGCTCCAGCGCCAATTGTAGCAGATGAAGTTACTGCTATTGGAACATCAACTGATGACGGCCTATCCTCCGCCCACCGCCCTGACGATCTCAAGTTGGTCGCCGTCCTTGAGTGTGATGCCTCCCAGTTCGGTGCGAGGAATCACCTCGCCGTTATGCGCCACTGCAATTGCCTTCTGAGTAACGCCTATATCCAGCAGATATCGCTCTATGGACACCGGGCCGCTCGCCTCACTAGGCTTGCCGTTTACAGTAAGAGTTATCATAATCTCAACTCCGCAACACAGGAATATGCATGTCTCATAGTCTCCCGAATCTTCAAAGACGCGGCCTTTGGATCCGCGGCCATCGAAACAGCCGTGATGACCGCCGCTCCCGCCGCTCCTGACTCTACAAGCCCGGCGACATTGGACTCCGAAATGCCCCCTATGCCAATGACCGGGATTCCGACCCTGTCGGTCACATCCCTCACAAGACTCAGTCCGCCCGTGTCCGCTCCGGGATGCGAGGCCGTTTCGAATATGGTGCCAAGCACCAGGAAGTCCGCTCCGCTCGATTCGGCCTTCACAGCCCCCTCCACGGAGTGAACCGAGCGACCTATCAGCATTTCCGAACCAACCAGCCGTCGCGCCGACGCCGCGTCCAGCCCGTTCTCCCCAAGCTGAACCCCGTCCGCGCCACACAGAAGCGCTATGTCCACCCTGTCGTTCACTATCAACAGCGCCCGGCCCTCAGTGACCCGTCTCAACTCCCGCGCCAACGAAAGAAGTTCTCCGGCTGGACAGTCCTTCTCCCGAAGCTGGACCATCCCAACGCCTCCGGCCACAGCCCCGCGCGCCGTATCCACCATATCCCCGGACGCCGTGCGCCCCCTGTCGGTCACCAGGCACAGCAGGGGTAGTTTCGGTTTCATGTGTTCTACCTGTCATTCCCGCGAAAGCGGGAATCCAGAGGTCTCGCTGATTGGCAACCCATAGAACCTACGCGGTGGCCGCCGCGACCCCTTCAACCGGGCTTGATGGGACGCCCGTTTCTCTGCGCACTATCCGTCCGGCCTGATATGCCATCCGCCCCGCCTGCACGCCGAGCTTGAACGCCTCTCCCATGCCAGCGGGGTCTTCGGCCTGCGCGATTGCCGTATTCACAAGCACGGCGTCCGCGCCCGCTTCCAGCGCGACGGATGCGTCGGACGGGACCGCGAGGCCCGCGTCCACCACCACCGGCACGTTCGACTGCCTGATTATCAGCCTGATCTCGTCAATCGTCTGGACGCCCTGGCCGGAGCCTATCGCTGAGCCCAACGGCATGACCGTCGCGCATCCCAGGTCTTCCAGGTCCTTGGCGAGCACCGGGTCGGCGTGTATGTACGGCAGAACCACGAACCCTTCCTCAATGAGTTGCTTCGCGGCGTCGTATGTGCCGCGAGGGTCGGGCAGAAGGTACTCCGGATAGGGAATGACTTCCAGCTTTATCCAGTCGGTCCCTGTCACCTCGCGCGCCAACCGCGCCGTAAACACAGCTTCCTCAGCCGTCTTGCAGCCTGCGGTATTCGGGAGAATCGTGTATTCGTCCCAGTCGAAGTAGTCCAGGATGTTCTTCTCTTCCAGGTTGTCCAGGTCGAGCCTCCGAATCGCCACGGTAATTATCTCCGCGCCGGACGCCTCGACCGATTCGACCATCTCCTCGTTGGTTCGGTGTCTCCCGGTGCCAACCATCAGGCGCGAATTGAACTCCTTGCCCGCTATCACCAACTTGTCGTCCATCGTTTCCTCCATCAAACACAAAACACCGCTGGTACATATGCCAGCGGTGTATCATAGACTTCTATAATGTCCCTGCGCTGGCATTACCCAGATCAGGTGATCGCGGTCGGCGGCGATTTCTAAAGCCGCCCTCTCAGCCCGGTTTTCCCAAGCTCCCGCTACCCATCTGTACGGTTCAGAATAGAGGACGCCCCCACAAAAGTCAATCGAATCGAGAAGCCGGGGTCGTTTCGTTTTCGCCTCGTCTTCGATCTCTCGTTCACCCTGAGCCTGTCGAAGGAAGCTTGTCGAAGGTCCGTCCGTTCATGGTTCGCCCTGAGCCCGTCGAAGGGAGCCCGTCGAAGGGGCACCACGAACGGACTACGCTAGTGACGCTTAATAGCGAAGAGACCTTGAGAACCTGCATTGATAAACTGTGAACCGCTGCTTGCAGTATATGTATAATCGAAGTCATACATTGCCTACTGCCGCCTGTTGAACTGAGTGTTACAGATGTGACTCACGAAATTCACCGAATGAGTCACTAATGATGTTGGGTTTGGGCGCATTCCGGCTACATACTGTCTCCATCCTAGAGAGGAGGAGATTCTGACATGAAAGCCAAGACTACGATTCTAATAGCGGTTTCCCTGAGCGTACTGCTCGTCGCCTCACTCGCCTCCGCCTGCGGCGGCTCGGACGAGAGTGAGCAGTGGGCGAGGCAGGACGGGGGATGGCGGTTAGTTGAAGAAACGGCTATGCAAGCTGCCTCAGACCTCGCCCCAGGCCCCTCGGGCGCGCCTGGCCCAGCCGGTCCGCCCGGGTCTCCAAGTCTTCCGGGACTTCCCGGCAATCCTGGCAATCCCGGTGCGCTTGCTCCAGCGGCCCCCGCCGCGGCAGTTGTGGTCGAGAAAGAAGTAGTGCGGGAAGTAGAGGTAGAGAAGATAGCCGAACGCGCCCAATCTGTTCCGCTGGCCCTATCCGGCTCCGACGCCTCGACACAGGCCCCGGCACAACTGGTCACCCAGCGCAGAATCATCGTCCGCACCGCCGACATGGTTATCGTCGTTGACGACATTCAGGCCGCCATAGACGACATCTCACGGATGGCCGACAGCATGGGCGGCTGGGTGGTCTCCACCGACCGCAGCCGCAAGCACGACGGCAGCGTTAGCATTCGCGTTCCTGCCGTCAGCCTCGATCTCGCCATAGAGGAGCTGCGCGAGTTGGCGAAGGACGTCGAAACCGAAATCACCACCAGCCAGGACGTCACCGACGAATACTACGACCTCCAGTCGCGTCTCAAGAACCAGCAGGCCACCGAGGCTGCACTCATCAGGCTGCTCGACAGGGCCGAGAATGTAGAACACGCACTCGCGGTCCAGCGCGAACTCAGCAACGTCCAGGAGAACGTCGAGCGTCTTCTCGGACGCATCAAGCTGCTCGAAGAGACCTCCGCCTTCTCGCTGATAACCGTCAGACTCAGGCTTGCCCCGCTGGACATGGCGATTGACGCCGGCCCCGACCAGTCCGTCGCTGTCCACTCTCCCACCAGGTTCAGGGCCACCTTCACTCCACCCGAAGGCATGGACCAGCACAGTATAACCTGGGACTTCGGAGACGGCTCCGAACCCGTGTACATTGGTCGCACCGCGCCTACGACCACTGAGGGTGAGCGCGTCACCGCCACAGTAACCCATACCTACAACGACCCGAAAGACTCGCCCTTCATCGTCCAGGTCACGATCAGCAGCTTTGGCGAAAGCGGCGTGGCAGAGGGCGAGGACACTCTCATAGTCTCGGTGTCCGAGATTCCGGTCATAGAGGTGTACGCGGGCAACGACATAAACGCGGTCCAGGACGAGGAAGTCGTGTTCACCGCCTCATTCACCAGGCCGGCCGGACTGACCGACGTGCGCTACGAATGGGACTTCGGGGACGGCAGCCCCATATTCGAGGGAGAAGTCTCGGAGGGCACTCGCGTCGCTACGACCCATTCCTACTCCGATTATAGGCCTGACCCGTACCGCGCCAGGCTTACCATCATCGCGGACAGCGCAGTCGGAGAAGTCAGTTCGTCCCAGGACATATACGTGTTCGTGGACGAGGAACTCGGCTTGGTAGCCGGAGGCTTCGATGTCGGCGACACCGGCAAGACTGCCGTCAGGACGCTCACATTGGTGGTATCCGGGCTGACCACCGCGATCATCTGGTTCGGCGTCTTCGCCTTTATCTGGGTGCCTCTGGCCGTGTTGATCGTCTTCCTGGTCCGCAAAAGCCGGCGATTCAGGGCACAAAACCCAACAGGCAATCCCAGCCCTCCGGTGCCGCAGGACGAACCCGGCCCGGGATTAAGCTGACCAGCGAGAGGACCTGCGCTGGCTATTGTGCATAAGAAATATGAACGGAGATGAGAACACAATGAATACTGAATCGCCCTTGGTCCGCCACTTCACCGCGACCGGGTTCGTTGTCCATAGCGGCTGTATTGCCCTTCATTGGCATCCAAAGGTGAAGGCATGGCTCTCGCCCGGTGGGCATATCGAGCCCAACGAAGATCCCGTCCAGGCCGTCAAACGCGAGGTCCTGGAGGAAGCCGGCCTCGAAGTAGAAGTCCTCAATACGGGTGCGGAACTCCGACTCCCGTACCCGGAAGAAGTCATCTCGCCATATACCATAATGGTCGAGGACATCCACGATCCGGTGCAGGGCTTCCACAAGCACATAGACATGATCTACTTCTGCCGTCCGACGGGCGAAATCGGCCTGCCCGAAGGCTGGCTATGGGTTTCCAGGCGCGCTCTTGAAACCGCTTCCGACCTGGTGAGGAATGGGGGGCCTCCCGAAGCCCCGCCCGAGGATGTGCGAGCGCTCGGCATCCGCGCCATAGACTTCACCGAATCCACGGGTGTCGCGGACGCCTCGCTCTGTTGACGAGGGCCCGAATTTGTATATACTGTGAGCGTTTTGAACTTAGCGGTTCTATGATTTGATTTATCCCGCCCTATGGTGCGCTCAGGTCGCGTCTCCAACGGCGGGAGATTGGAGAGATTGATGGCAGATACCCTAACAGGAAAAGTCGCCATAGTGACAGGCGCCGGCCGCGGAATCGGCAGGGGCATCGCTATGGCTCTGGCGGCTGAAGGCGCGAAGGTCGTCGTCAACGACCTCGGTGGCGCGGTTGACGGCACGGGCGCGTCCACCAGCCCTGCCGATGACGTCGTGGCTGAGATAAAGGCTGCTGGCGGAGAGGCCGTCGCCAACTACGATTCCGTCGCCACCATGGAGGGTGGCGAGAACATCGTCAAGACCGCGCTCGACAGCTTCACCGGAAGGCTGGACATCGTGGTTACTGTCGCGGGCATACTGCGCGACCGAATGGTCTTCAACATGACCGAAGAGGAGTGGGACGACGTACTCGACGTTCATCTCAAAGGAACGTTCACAGTGTGCAAGTTCGCCTCTATCGTGTTCCGGCAGCAGCGCGACGGTGGACGGATAATCACCTTCGCGTCCGAGTCCGGTCTGTTCGGCAACACCGGCCAGGCTAACTACGCCGCCGCCAAGTCCGGTATCGCCGGGTTCACCAAGGTCGTCGCCAAAGAGCTGGGACGCTATGGCGCTACCGCCAACTCGATTTGCCCCAGGGCGGCCTCCAGAATGACCGCTACCGTTCCCGACGTCGCGCGCCAGATGAGATCGGACAGGCCGGAAGACCGCGCCCCCGCGCCTCAGGGCCCGATGGACCCGGACGACATAGCGCCGTTCGTTTGCTATCTGGCCAGCGACATGGCCGCCGAAGTGAATGGCCAGACTTTCCTGATTTACGGCGGGAACATAGAACTGCTGTCGCTCCCGCGCCGGGTGCGGACCATATTCAAGACCGACCAGTGGACGCTGGACGAACTGAAGGAACTCGTGCCGCAGCGCATTACGCATGGGCTGCCCAACCCTTCACCTCCGCAGCCTCCGCGCCAGTGACGCGCCGACTTCAATATGACAGAAATCGAACACTATCCGTCATTCCCGCGAAAGCGGGAATCCAGCGGTCGCAGCTACAGGTGAGACCGGCTGGATGCGGTAGAACTTAGACGGGAGACCAAGAACTCATGGGAGATATGCTCAAAGACAAGGTTGCCATCGTTACCGGCTCCGGGCGAGGCATAGGAAGCGGCATAGCCAAGCTGTTCGCCGCTGAAGGCGCGAAGGTCGTCGTCAATGACCTAGGCGGCGCAGTTGACGGCACCGGAGTGTCCAACTCGCCCGCTGACGAGGTAGTTAACGAGATAAAGGACGCCGGCGGCGAGGCCGTCGCCAACTACGATTCCGTCGCAACCATGGAGGGCGGCGAGAACATCGTCAAGACCGCGCTCGACAATTACGGCAGGCTCGACATCGTCGTAACGCCCGCCGGAATCCTGCGCGACCGCATGGTATTCAACATGACAGAGGACGAATGGGACGCCGTTATTGCTGTCCATCTCAAAGGCACCTTCACCGTGTGCAAGTTCGCCTCAATCCTGTTCCGACAGCAGAGAAGCGGCTGCATCATCACGTTCTCATCCACCTCTGGCCTTTACGGAAACACCGGCCAGTCCAACTACGGCGCGGCGAAGGACGGCATAGCCGGATTCACTCGAGCCGTCGCCAGGGACATGGGACGCTACGGCGCGCGCGTGAACGGCATATCGCCGGGCGCGAACTCGCGTATGACCGCCACCGTTCCCGACTCCGCCCGCCAGATTCGAGCCGCTTCAGGCATACAGGGCGCCGCCGCCGCTCGCCCGCTCGACCTCAGGCGCGAACCCGAAGACATAGCTCCTTTCGTAACCTGGCTCGCCTCCGACGAGGCCAAGGACGTCAACGGCTACATCTTCCACGTCACTGGCGGCGAGATTTCGCTGATGAACAATCCCGAATCGGTCCGGACGCTCTCCAAGCAGGGCCGCTGGACGGTCGAGGAGATAGCCGCCATGTTCCCCGGCACCATCGGCATGGACATGGTAAATCCCGCCCCGCCGCAGGCGCCTAGGCAGTAGATTCCGAATAGTATTCAACGATAAGGGCCGCCTGAGTAAAGTCAGCGCGGCCCTTATCTATATCGAGAGTCTTTTCGTTTTCGCCTCGTCTGTGATCTCTCGTTCGCCCTTAGCCTGTCGAAGGGTAGTCCGTTCATGGTTCGTCCTGAGCTTGTCGAAGGGGCACCACGAACGGATTGCTCTAGTGACGGTTCATAATGAAAAGAACCTGTATCTATGCCCCTTGAATTGACGCCCGCATTGGCCGTTCATATAATTGCGCCGTCCGACAGACATATTCCTGAAGAGGCGCTCCCATGAACCCACTCGAACCCCGGCAGATCGGAACCACCGACATCCAAGTAACTCCAATGGGTTTCGGAGGCGCGCCGCTCGGCGGCCTCTTCACCCCGGTCGGCGCGGAGAACGCGGTCGCCACCGTCCGGCATGGCTACGAACTCGGTATCCGCTTTTTCGACACCGCCCCCCTCTACGGGCGTGGTAAGAGTGAACGCTTCTACGGACGGGCGTTGTCCGAGTTCGACAGGGACAGCTACATCCTGTCGTCCAAAGTAGGGCGCGTGCTGGACCCCAATGACGCGGCCACCGATGAAGACGACATCTACGTCGAACTTCCGCCCTATGACGTCGTGTTCGACTTCAGCAGGGACGGCGTTCTCCGCTCGATAGAAGATAGCTTGGAACGCCTTGGCCTTGACCGCCTCGATATAGCCCTGATCCACGACCCGGACGACCACTGGGAACAGGCCATCACCGAGGCGTATCCGACGCTAGCCGAACTCCGCTCCCAGGGCGTCGTCGGCGCGATAGGCGCTGGAATGAACCAGTGGGAGATGCCCGCTCGCTTTGCAAGGGAGGGGGACTTCGACTGCTTCCTGCTCGCTGGTCGCTACACCCTGCTCGACCACTCCGGCCTCGAAGAACTGCTCCCACTGTGTGAAGAAAAGAGCGTCAGCATAATCCTTGGCGGCCCGTATAACAGCGGCGTTCTCGCTTCTGATCTCGGCCCGGATACCACTTACTTCTACGAGCGCACGCCCCCTGAAGTACTGGAGACGGCCAGACGCATCAAGGCCGTCTGCGACAGGCACGAAGTCCCGCTCAAGGCCGCGGCCCTCCAGTTCGGGCTCGCGCACCCCGCGGTAGCCGCCACAATCCCAGGCCCCAGGGTCCCCGAAGAGGTGTCCGAGAACGTAGCGATGGCCTCACTCGATATCCCTGCCGACCTTTGGGCTGAGCTCAAATCTGAAGCGCTGATACCCGCCGAAGCCCCGACGCCCGCCTGAATGGGGTTATGATATGCTGGGCGAAAGACGGACAGAGCGAGTATCCCTGTGGAGCGTTCTGAGCAAGTATTGGAACTCGTTCATCTGGATACTCCTCATATTCCTGATCATCTGGACAACCGCGTTTGCCCTGTCATACGATTTCGACAGTGCGATGCATGATCTGCCAAGACGCGTGTAAACATACCCCAGCGCTGACGCAAGCGTAACGCCGTTCAAGCAGGAAGCGCCGCTCGCAGTTGCGCTGGTATTCTTAAAGGACTATGCAACATACACATTGCCCGCGGAAGCATCATAAAAGCGGTTCGTCACCCTCACCCTAGCCCTCTCCCAGAGGGAGAGGGGACTGTTGCGCTACCGATTCCGACGGACCTCTTATAGACGCGCACCAGATATTTGATGCTTCTATTGCCCGCAGTGGTGATGCTTGCGATCATCTTCGTGTTGGTTGTGGACGGAAAGGAGCACCTCAAAGTGACTATCACGCGATGGCTTAGAGAGAAAGTGGAGGAAGAACAGCGCGCTCAAGACAGGGCTGAAGGCGCTGCAAGAGAGCGCGCAGCATGGCTGGTATGGTACAACAAACTCAAGGAGGCCCAGAAGAAGGGCGAGCCTTTCGACGAACCACCACCCGAATTGTAGTCTGAACCGGATCGGAGACTGCCATGAAATCTCTCGCTATGACCCTGGACCTCGTGGACGACCCGGAGGTGATAGCCAAGTACAAGGCGTACCACCGTGAAGTCTGGCCGGAGGTCATATCCGGCCTCCACTCTATCGGCGTCGCAAGGATGAAGATATTCCTGCTCGGTACGCGGATGTTCATGTACCTCGAAGTTCCCGATGAGTTCGACCTCGCCACCGACTTCCAGGCATACACCGACTCGTCGCCCAGGGCCAAAGAGTGGGACGAACTGATGCGAAACTTCCAGTCCCAGGCGCCTGAAGCCAAAGAGGGCGAGTGGTGGGCTGGTATGGAAGAAGTCTTCGACATAGACTGGTTTTAGAGCTATGACAGAACAATTCCAGACCGTTGACAGCCACCACCACTTCTGGGATATATCCAGGCTTGAATATCCGTGGATGCCGCCCGGTCCCAGTGTAGTCCGCCGGAACTACCTGCCAAATGACATCATGCCTCTGATTGACGAGGTGGGGATACAAAAGACAGTCCTCGTGCAGGCGCAACAGTCATTGGAAGAAGCCAACTTTCTGCTGGACATAGCCGAATCCAACGACTTCGTGGCTGGCGTCGTCGCCTGGGTGGATGTCCAGTCGTCCAGCGTCGGCGACGACCTCGACGCTCTGATGAAGCGCGACAAGCTGGTCGGCATCCGCCACCAGGTTGAGGACGACCCCGACGACGACTGGCTCATCCAAGACTCCACCATCCGCGGACTGCGGGAGATAGCCTCGCGCGAACTCGCCTACGATATGCTCGTCAGGCCGCGCCATATGAAACACGTACCGGTCGTCGCCGAGAGGGTTCCCGGTTTGCGCATGGTCATTGACCACATAGCTAAGCCTCTCATATCGCAGGGCATCGTCGGACCCTGGGACGCCCTGATGAAAGAAATAGCAGACGTACCGGATATTTACTGCAAGGTATCGGGAATGGTTACCGAAGCCGACCACTCCGACTGGGAGATCGCCGACCTCGTCCCGTATGTCTCTCACGTCAGGGATGTATTCGGAATGGAACGATTGATGTTCGGCAGCGACTGGCCGGTGTGCCTGTTAGCCGCGTCGTACAAGCAAGTGGTGGATGCCGCAATAGAGGCTATCGGCCCCATGACCGCCGAGGAACTTGCCGGATTCATGGGCGGCAATGCCGCAAGATTCTACAAACTCTAGGGGGAACACCGTGCCAACAGTACAAGCGGACAGACTGACATTTATAGCCGCCGAGCTTCTCAAGGGCGTGGGCGCCAGTGAGGAGGAAGCCGAGATAATATCCCGACACTCCATCGGCGCAAACCTCGCCGGGCACGACTCGCACGGCATCATCCAGATACCTACGTACATAGACAGAGCCAAGCGCGGCCACATCGTACCCGGAGCGCCGTTCGAAATAATCAAGGACACCCCAACCACGACTGTCGTCGACGGACACTGGGGCTTCGGCTACGTCGTCTCCGAGCGTCTAATGAATATGACTATCGAGAAGGCCAAGATTAGCGGCGTCGCCGCGGCGACTGTCTTCCGGCAGAGCCACGTCGGACGTGTCGCGGATTATCCCATCATGGCCGCCGAGAACGGGCTTATTGGCATGATGACCGCCGACTCCGGTCGTTCATCCAAGTCCGTCGTCCCTTTTGGCGGACGGGAGCCGAGACTCGGCACCAATCCTATCTGCATCGCCATGCCCTCCAACCTCGAAGCCACGATGTTCATAGACATGGCCACCAGCGCGGTCGCCGCGGGCAAACTAGGCGTCGCGGTGGCGAGGGGTTACGACATCCCTGAAGGCTGGATTCTGGACAAGGACGGCAACCAGACTACCGACCCCAACGATCTGAGAAGCGGCGGTGCGATCCTTCCCCTCGGAGGCCCCGAGGGACACAAGGGCTATGGCCTGTCCGTCATGGTCGAGATTCTGTCCGGCATACTCACCGGCCTAGGGTTCGGACACGACCCGTCTGGTCGGCACAACGACGGCTGCTTCATGGCCGCCTTCGACGTGGGCGCGTTCCGGGACGCGGACGAGTTCAAGGCCGAGGTAACCGAGTTCGCTCAATACCTGAAGAGCTCGCCGCCCGCCTCCGGATTCGATGAGGTCTTCTATCCGGGCGAACTGGAACACAAGAGGGAACAGCAACTTCTGGCCGAAGGCATATTCGTGGAGGACGCTACCTGGGATAGCCTCAAACAACTCGCTGAGGAGTTCGGCCTCTCCGGCAGCCTCCAATTCGAATGACCAAACCCAAAGGGGCGTCCACCAGGACGCCCCCACTAATCACTAACAACTGAGAACTACTACGCTATATTGACCTCCGCGCTCGTGTCACGCAGCCAGGTCGGCCTGATTATCAGTTCAGGAATCGCGGCGCGCTGGGGAAGCCGCGCTATCAGCGTAATCGCCTCGGCGGTATCTTCGGCAGTCACCATCGTCTCGCGCGCCTCCTCCGAGGGCACCACCGGCCTATTGTCCAGGATAGGCGTGTCCACCTCGCCCGGGATCACCACGCTCGCGCGTATGCCCGTGTTTCTCAGCTCGGCATTCAGAAACGCGGTGAAATTGATGACCGCGGACTTAGCCGCGCTGTAACTCATGCCCGCGAGTGGGCTGGCGCTCACCCCGGCCATGGAAGACACGTTGATGATCGTACCTTCGCCCGCCTCCTTCATAGCCGGAACGACCGCCTGTGAACAGAACACGCTCCCCGACAGGTTCGAGTCCATTACGCTCCTGATGTCCTCCGGAGTTGTGGTCATAAGCATACGATGGGGTGAACTATGCCCCGCGTTGTTCACCAGTACGTCCACCTTGCCGTATTTGGACAGAACCTCGTTCACCATGTTGACAACCGCGTCCTTGTCGCCGACGTCAACGCTGTAAGCCTCCGCGGTCCCACCGGAGGCTGCTATCTCGTCCCTGACCTGTTCCACTTTCGAGTAAGTGCGCCCCACAGTGACCACAACGGCCCCTTCCTCAGCCATCATCAGGGCTGAGGCCCTTCCGATGCCGCTGCCGCCTCCGGTGATGATGCACACTTTTCCTCTAAGTCCCATTATGGTTCCTCCTACTTTCAATGGTGAGTGTTAAGAATATACTGTGGCGACGACGTGGCCTGCAAAGGTTATCCGGCAATTGCAATCCCGACGAGGTTCCCTATGCCAAAGGTGACCGCGGCTGCTCCACCGCCCGCCATCAACATCTTTGCCCCACCCCAAGCCAGATTCCTGCCTGATCCTGCTGCTACTAAGGCGCCGACTATCACGAGAGCCAGCGCGCTAAGCGCTGCGCTGAGCGTGAATGCGAGCGACCCGGCGCCCAGCAGGTAGGGGAGTATTGGCACAATCGCGCCGATGATGAAGGCTACAAATGAACTGGAAGCCGCGCCGAGTGGAGATCCTAGGGTGTCTTCGGATAGGCCAAGTTCCTCCCTCACGACGGTGTCCAGGGCTGCGTCGGGGTTCTCCATGAGCCGTTTCGCTACTTCCATGGACTCCAGCGTCGTCAGCCCTTTGGATTCATAGATTGCCGCAATCCTGAGTATCTCTTCATACTTCGATGCTCTAAGCGAAGCCGCGAGGGTTCTAATCCTGTTCCGGTAAACATCCCGCTGACCGGCTACCGAAACATACTCGCCCGCCGCCATAGAGAACGCGCCCGCCAACAGACCTGCAATCCCTGCCAGCAGCACCCACTTCGGATCGTCAATGCCGCCCGCGACACCCATTACCAGGCTGAAGTTCGATACCAGCCCGTCGTTTACGCCAAGTATCGCCGCACGCAGATTGCCGTCCCCAAGTATGCCCGCGTCCAGAATTCTGCGCGGTCGGTCGTCGGACCCATTCGAAGCCATTCAGTCTCTTGCCTTGTTCAAAGTGAAGCCACCCGTGTCCTGTAACTGTTCGGAGTGACCTACTTTAGTATAAGTCCTGACCATCAGGCGGGTACAGAGAGACGCTCGCGTATGGCTTTCAGCCTGTCGAGGTTATCCTTATCAGGGCCTTTCTTATCAGGTCCGGGCACTTCCAGGACGAATGGTATATCTCTGAAAGCTTCGTGGCCCATTATCACCTCGAACCCCTCGATCCCGATATAGCCTTCGCCTATATTCTCGTGGCGATCAACCCCTGAGCCCAACTCGACCTTGGCGTCGTTGGCGTGAACGACGATCAGGCGGTCGAGACCTATGTGCTCTTCGAACTGTTCCATAGCCGAGTTGATGCCGTCGGGCTCTGCCAGGTTATACCCGGCGGCGAAGCAGTGTTCGGTATCGAGACACACCTTCATCCTGTCACTGGATACTTCCTCTATCATACGTCCCATTTCTTCGAAGGAAGCTCCAAGATGCGCGCCCATGCCCGCGCTGTTCTCGAGTATCAGGTAAGGACCTTCAGGACTGGATTCGAGGACGCGTTTCAGAGATTCCGCCGCCGAGCCGATAACCGCGTCGAAACCCTTGCCCTTGTGACTGCCCGCGTGAAATACCACCCCCTCCGCGCCAATCTCCGCCGCCACTTCCATGTTCTGGACCAGGCAGGCGACCGACTTGTCCAACTGGTCGGGATTGCCGCCTATGTTCACCAGGTAGCTGCCATGAATGAACACCGGCGTGATCCCTGTACTCTCCGATTCCTCCCTGAACTTGAGCGCGACCTCCGGTTTCAGCTCCCTGAACTTCCAGGCCCTCGGAGACGAAGCGAAGATCTGTATCGTCTCCGCCTCCATATTCGCCGCCCTTCTGAAAGCCGTGTGAAGCCCGCCGGCCGTAGAAACGTGGGCCCCTAGTTTCATAGTCTTTCTCCTTATAAGTTAACTGCGTATTCATTCTATTCACGCTCCGCACTCCAATTCTAGGCGTGCTCCTATATGCGTAATCGTCTAATTCATCCAGATCACATTGCCCCCCTCCCACGACTGCCATATAATGCCAATCACATTGCCCATAACGGCAAGGAGATAGAAATGACCCTCAGAACGATAGCAATCCTCAGCCCCGGCGACATGGGACACGGCGTCGGAAAGGCGCTGTCCGAACACGGATACGACGTGATTACCTGTCTCGCGGGCCGCAGCCAGCGAACCAAAGACCTGGCCGCCGCGGGTGGCTTCCGGGATACTGAGTCACTCGACGAAATGGTCTCCCAGGCCGACCTCATCATGTCCATACTCGTCCCCGCAGAGGCTATGGGCGTCGCCGAAGATGTCGCCGATGCGCTGCGGGCCACCGGACTCTCGCGCACATTCGCGGACTGCAACGCAGTCTCGCCCCAGACCGCGCGGCGGATGGAATCCGCGATAGACGACGCGGGCGGCGAGTACATTGACGGCGGTATCATCGGGGGCTCCCCCGCCAGGGGCGCGACTCCTCGCATCTACACCTCCGGACCGGGCGCAGGCATCATGGACGAACTGGACGGGAAGGGAATATCGGTCCGAAACCTGGGGCCTGAGATAGGGCGCGCGTCAGGCATCAAGATGTGTTACGCCTCGATGACCAAGGGCACGTCCGCGCTTCGGGTCGCCATGCTGACTACGGCGCAGTCGCTCGGACTTTACGACGAACTGGTTGCCGAGCTCTCATTCAGCCAGCAGGGGCCTCTGTCCGCTATGGAGTCCGGTGTTCCCGGGCTTCCGGCAAACGCTGGTCGCTGGATAGGCGAGATGGAGGAGATAGCCGCCACGTTCGATGCCGCTGGCGTAACGCCTCACTTCCATCAGGGAGCCGCCGAGATATTCAGGCTTCTCGCCTCCACTCCGTTCGCCGACGAAAGCCCCGAAACCATTGACAGAGACAGGTCTTTGGAAGAGACCATACGGGTCACCTCCGAGTATCTTCCAAGCCTGATGCAGTCGGCTGACTAGGCGGTATTGACATTTATCGTCATTGCCGCGAAAGCGAGAACCCCGAAGGGCTAGCCGCTCGGCAATCCACACATCGCCACTGCTAGCGATTCGGAGTAACCAAAAGACCCTGAGGCGAGTCACTTGAAAGCGCTCTTCGTTAGAGAACCCGGGACTCCGCCCGAGTTTGAGATTCGAGATGTCCCAGAACCGTCGGCGCGAGCGGGCCAGGTGGTCGTCAGAGTCGAGGCGGCGGGGCTGTGCGGGCATGACATCGCCATAATGACCGGCCTTCTGCGCCGGGGCGTTGACCTTGACATCATCTTGGGACACGAGATATCAGGTCGTATTGCCCAGGCGGGTGAGGGTGTTGACGGCCTTTCAGTCGGCGACCCGGTTGTGACGTCGCTGACCGCATTCTGCGGTGAATGTGACAGGTGCGGGGCGGGCCTGGACTACCGCTGTCGCTTCGGTCGCGGGGTGGGACACGGCCTAAACGGCGGGTTCGCTGAGTACGTTCGGCTACCTTCGAGAAGCGTCACGCGGATTCCCCAGGGGATTGATATGGCGGGCGCGGCTCTCCTGGCTTGCCCCATTGGCGTATGCGTCCGCGCTGTATCCATCGCTAATATCCAATCTGGAGAGGTGGGACTGGTATCTGGGGCTGGAGGCGGTCTTGGCGTTCATGCGCTCCAGGTGGTCTCGGCCATGGGATCGCAGGTCTTCGCGGCTACCTCTTCGCCGGAGAAACTTGACGCCCTCGAACGCTTCGCGCCGGGTAGCGTGATTCTTGGCGGCGAACTGGACTTCTCTGAACTGGTCCTCGCCTTCACCGAGGACGAAGGCGCCGACGTGGTGATAGATACCGTCGGCTCGGCCACGTTCGCGAGTTCCTTGCGAAGCCTCGCCCAGTACGGGCGCATGGTATTGCTGGGCGAAGTCGCGGGCGGACGAGCCCGTGTCGGCCTGACCGATATCATGTTCAGAGACGCCGCTATTCGCGGCTCCACAGGCGCAAGCCTGGGGGATATACAAGGGGCCATAGAACTTGTGGAGTCCGGGCAGGTGGAGCCAGTAGTTTACGCCACCCTGCCCATCGAAGAAGCGGCTGAGGCCGTTCGCATGGTCACAAGCAGGGAAGCGCTGGGCCGGGTCGTCCTCACGCCCTGAGTGCTCCGACCGGACCGTAGGAGCAGTCCTTGTGGTCGCTCTTCCACATCACATCCGTTTCTGTTAAGCAGTCGCGCCTTGCGGTTGCCTGCCGCGTCTGAATAGGCGACCGATGTCCCCGTATTCCCAGGAGATGAGCACCTGGCTCGCGATGGCTATGGAACTGTATGTGCCGGCCACGACGCCGATGAGCAGCACTAGCAGGAACTCCCGGATGGTCGCTCCGCCGAACAAGTATAGCGCCAGCAGCGTAATCAGCAGCGTTATGCTCGTGTTCAGAGACCTGCCGATTGTCTCGGAGATGCTCAGGTTGACCACCTCGGACAGTTCTCGGTTGGGGTGATTGCCTACATTCTCGCGTATCCTGTCGAATACGACGATGGTGTCGTTCACGCTGTACCCGATGACGGTCAGGATGGCTATCAGGAACATGGTTCCCACCTCCATGTCCAGTACCGCGCCGAGTATCGAGAATATCCCTATGACGATGATAGTGTCATGTAGCAGCGCTACTATCGCCGCCGCCCCGTACCTGAAGGGGCTGGGCACGTTTCTGAAAGCCCACCAGATATATATGAAGATGCCCACCGCCGCTGCCAGTACCGCGTACAGCGCATTCACCACCGTCTCGGACGCCACCACCGGCGACACCAGGTCGAATGACAACTCAGTCAGTCCGTCGGGAGATAAGTTGGCTTCGAGCGCGCCGATTAGCGCGGCCTTGGAATCGTCCGACAACTCCTTCGTTCTTATGAAGAAAGTGCGGTCGCCTAGTTTCTGCACCGTCGCGTCGGCGTATCCCTGGGAAGTTAGGCTCTGCCTGAGATCAGTCTGGCCGACATTGTTCTGGAACTCGAGAGTGAGAGTAGAGCCTCCGGTGAAGTCTATTCCAGGATTCAATCCCGGGGTGATGATGAGGAACACCACGCCCGGCAGTATCACTGCCAGGGAAAACAGGTAGAACCATCCCCTCTTGCCTACAAAGTTCAATTCACGCTCCTCTAATCGGCGGTATCTGTCAGAAACTGCTGGGGAACTTCACTACCGCCTGACGGTAGCCAGATCCTCATTGATCTGGTCAGCCTCGTCGTTCCCATGAATCGCAGAAGCGTTCGGCTGACCGTTATCGCGGTGAACATGCTGACCACCACGCCAATCGCCAGGGTCACCGCAAAGCCCTGGACTATGCTGGCGCCTAGCTGGTCTGCGAACCAGAACAGGATTCCGCAAGTAATCAGAGTGGAGATGTTGCCGTCCCTGATGGCCGGCCATGCCCTGTCGAATCCTATATTGATAGAAGACAGGAGCGTTCTCCCTGCGCGCAGTTCGTCCTTCATACGCTCGAATATCAGGATATTAGCGTCCACCGCCATACCTATGGACAGTATCACCGCCGCGACCCCGCTGAGCGTCAGCGTAACCGGAAGTGCCTTGAAGAGCGCCAGCACCAGTGTCGCGTATATCATCAGCGCAATGGATGCGACAAGCCCTGGCAGCCGGTAGTACATGGTCATGAAGAGAAGCACCAGGCTCAGTCCGACGAGACCCGCCACGACACTCTTCGCAAGTGAGTCCGCGCCCAGTATCGCGTCAACATCCCGCTCTTGGATCAACTCGATTGGTACAGGCAGACGTCCGGCCTCTAGCTGGAGAGAGATGTCGCGAACCCTCTCCACGGTGAAGTCTCTGCCCTGTATGATAGCCGTTCCCGCGGTAATAGCGGTCTGGACGGTGGGGGAGATCAGTTCCTGGTCATCCAGGAAGATGGCTATCTGGTCTCTTACTCCCTCGGTCTCCTGCTTGCGAACGATGTCCAGGGTCAGTTCTCCGAATATGCGAGTTCCTTCGCTGTCGAATTCCAGGTTGACGATGGGTATGCCGGACTGGGTATGCTGGCCCGGGAACGCGCGAGAAAGGTTGTCCCCCGTCAGACCGATGGGTTCGTCAACTGTGCCGGTTATCTCGGTGAAAAGTAGTTGCGCGTTGTTTCCCACCCTGTCCATAGCCACTTGGAGAGTGGGTTGTTCACCCGTGTCCTCTTCTGCGGGAACGACGAAGGCGTAGGTTGTAGTATCCAGTCGGCTTGTCGAGGCCGCGGATGCCGTAAATCGCTGGGACATATTCCCTTCTACGGATATGTCCAGAGTGTCCGGAACGATGTCCACGGACGGAACCGCGTTAGGGTCCTGCTGCAACCGTTGGAAAAATTCCTGCTGCGCGATTTGGTATCTGAAGAAGCTCTCATTCATCTTCACAAACACCGGCAGGAACTTTGCTGCGCCCTCCTCAGTGAATTCCACCATCAGTGTCACGAGTTGAGTCCCAGCCTGGGCGTCCTGAGTGGAAGTAGCCAGTTGGTCCGTCGATGTGGCGGGCGAGGGATCAGGCAGGTAGTCCACTGTGACGCCGGCGATATCCGCCGCCGAGATCTCCGTCAGGTCGCGCGACACGTTGAACGTGCGCCGCTTGAATTCAAGCCGCGCCGTCTCCCCAATGATCCTCTTGGCGCGCGCCGGGTCGTCCAGACCCGGCATCTGGACCAGAAGCCTGTCGGTGCCAAGAATCTGAATTATCGGCTCGCCGAGGCCGGAACTGTTCACACGCCGCTCTATGTTGAGTTTAAGCGCGTCCAGCTGGTCCTGGGTAACTTCCACACGGGCGCCCGTATTCGGATCCACCAGATTTGTTTGATAGACAAGGTGACTTCCGCCCTGAAGGTCCAGGCCCAGGCTCAACCCGAGCAAGGTGTTGTCCGAACCTCTCTGGAAACCGCCGACCGAGAATGTCTGGAAGCCGAGTATAAGCCCGGCCGCGATGACCACAACGGCGATGATGATTACAGTGCGCCCGTATCTACCCACCGACCGCTCCTGTCTCGATATTTGCTCTGGCCAATTTCAATGCCTCTTCTCTGTTTCTTATCCGGCCTCGCGCCTCCGCCTCTGCGACAGACTTCAGTAGCCGTCCGATAAGCGGGCCGGGTTCGATCTGGAGTTCACTCATAATATCGTGACCGGTTAGTAGTCCCTTACGAGATGCCACGACCGTTTGGTTCTGAGGACCCACCGTAAGAATATGATTTATGACTCTCACCTGGTTACGCATTTCCGCGGGAGTGATTAGTGGGCCACGCGCCGCAAGAAAGTCTGCCATGTTCAGGTACAGCGTGTCCAGTGCAACATCACCCAAGTCGCGATAATACCTGTGAATGGCGCGGTTGGTGGGAAGTTCCCCTTTGTTGCCCATTTGCCGAGGTCTGAGGTGGTGGCGAACCATGCTCCTGACCATGCCGATGCCTCTGCGCCCCACACGCAGGCGAGCCAGAACCTCGCCTGCTATCTCCTCTCCCATCTCTGAATGGCCGAAGAATCTGACCCTGCCTGAGGGTTCGACCGTCTTGGTCTGGGGCTTGGCGATGTCGTGCAGAAGCGCTGTCAGCTTCAGGAACGTGCCCCTGGTATGTCCGTCCGCCGCACCCTGTCCGAAGTAGGCATCCATTCGGTCGAATGTGGGCATCATTTCGCGCACAAAGTCGCGCTCGTAGCGGTTCGATACTATCTGGTCTGCGTAATCCAGGGCAGCCACCAGGTGCCCGAACACATCGTAGTAGTGTTCTCTGGGCTGGCTCACATCCCTGGCGAGGTCGAGTTCAGGAATAACTATGGACAGCAGGCCCAGGCTATCCATAAGCCGTACCCACTTCGCCGCGCCGCGCGCCGCCAGAATTCTCAACAGTTCCGACCTGATTCGCTCCGGAGATGAGTCTGTGAGTCTCGGCGCGAAGCCGCGAATCAGCGACTCCGTTTCAGGCTCGATGGCGAAGCCGGTCTCAGCCGAAAGCCGCACAGCCCGGAGAAGGCGAACCGGATCTTCTGTGAATACCTTGCCGGAGACGGCTCGGATAGTCTTGGAATCCATGTCCTGAGCGCCGCCAAGCGGGTCAATCAGGTTCCAGGTTCCGAGTACGGCTGATTCCAGGGGAGTCGCTATCGCGTTTATCGTGAAGTCGCGTCGTCTCAGGTCCGGGAGAATACCGGCGCCGGCGAGACTCAGAAGATCAATAACTACGGCGTGATCCTGGCTGGCTGCTATCACCCTGGCGGCATCGCGCTCGAAGTCTATTCGGATTTTATGGCCGTCCAGAGATTCGGCCAGAGTATCTCCGACCCGGTTCGCGGAGCCGCATACAACGATGTCCACGTCCCGCGTAGTCTTGCCCAGCATGGCGTCGCGCACCGAACCTCCGACCAGGTACGATGTTATCCCCAATCCCTCCATAACCTGGGCGGTTTGGTTGACAATTGCCTGGGTTCTTTCGTCGAATGGGTTCATTGCTGTGGGGTCAATCTTCCTTATATATAAACGCGCCACCTTCACAGGTGACGCTGACTACCTGTCGGGCAGAGATTGAGGCTCTACCTTATCTTCAGCGACGCCGGAACGTCTTCCGGAACCAGCAGTTCGGATGATGCGGCGGCTCCCTCTTCACCCGCTTCGTGTTCCTGGTCCAGCGGCTCGCCATTCTCGTCAACCCGGTAGGGCTTGGAGTGTTCTACCAGGTGGTCCAGGTATAGTATCCCGTTCAGATGGTCAATCTCGTGTTCCATCGCCTGCGCCAGAAGATCTTCCGCCTTCATCTTCACAACTTTCTCAGTGTGGTCCAGCGCGCCGAACCTGATCCACTCCGAGCGGTTCACCATCGCGCGGTATCCTGCGTGGCTCAGGCATCCTTCCTCCACCTCGCGCTCGCCCCCGCGCTTCAATATCTCGGGGTTGATGTATATGCGCGCCTCTTCTTCCTCCGGTATCTGGATGACCACCAGCCGCCTCAACTCCCCAACCTGGTTCGCCGCCAGTCCGACGCCGCCTGCCTCCCGCATCGTCTCCACCATGTCGTGGGCAAGCCGGAGCAGCCTCTTGTCAACGCGCCTCACCTTTCTGGCGCGCTGCCTGAGGATAGGGTGTGGAATCGCCAGTATCTCTCTTATCGCCACGGACCTTCCTCGTGCTAATTATCTTGAGGGTCCCAACTTGCTGTATATTGTACCATCATGTCTTAGAGAGGGCATTAGATATAAAGGAGAACTGTCGAATGCCGAGGGTAGCAGTACTCGACGACTATCAGAATGTCGCCCGGAACATGGCCGACTGGGGCTCGCTTCCGCCGGACGTGAGCGTCGATTTCTTCCAGGATCACTTGTCGGCTGAGGATGATGTCGCGCGGCGATTGGAGCCTTACGAAGTCGTGGTTGCAATGCGTGAGCGGACGCCGTTTCAGAGGACTCTTTTCTCTCGCCTTCCCAACCTGAAGCTGCTGGTCACCACCGGAATGAGAAACGCCTCTATAGATATGGTCGCGGCGGCTGAGCATGACGTCACCGTCTGTGGCACCGACGGGCTGCCGTATCCCACCGCCGAACTCACATGGGCGCTTATTCTCGCGCTCGCCCGTAAAGTCCCCACCGAGGACGCAGCCACGCGCAGCGGGCAGTGGCAGGTGACGATGGGCGAAGGACTCCAGGGCAAGACGCTGGGAGTAATTGGGCTCGGCAGGCTCGGGTCACAGGTGGCGCGGATAGGCGCGGCTATCGGCATGAATCTGCTGGCCTGGAGCCAGAATCTCACCGCTGAGCGCGCCGCTGAGTTCGGCGCGCGACTCGTATCCAAAGACGAACTTCTCGGCGAATCCGACATCATAACCATACACCTTGTCCTTAGCGACAGGACACGCGGACTCTTGGGTGAACGCGAACTTTCGCTGATGAAGGAGTCGGCATATCTGGTCAACTCCTCTCGCGGGCCGATAGTGGAGGAGTCCGCGCTCATCAGGGCTCTGGAGTCCGGTGCGATAGCAGGCGCGGGCCTGGACGTGTTCGACATCGAGCCGCTGCCCCTTGATCACAAGCTGAGGTCGCTGCCCAACACCGTCCTCACGCCGCATATGGGCTATGTGACAGCGGAGACGTACCGGATTTTCTACGGGGACGCGGTTGAGGACATTTCGGCATTCCTGGCTGGGAACCCGGTCCGGGTGCTCTCGGAGTGAGCATGATGAACAAAGGTATTGTCTTGGAGACTGCCTCCATCGTACTGGACGTAGGGGACATAGAACGGGAAGCTCTGTTCTGGGGCGCTATGCTCGGAGAGACTCCTGGGCCGCTCAGGGGTTGCGGTGGATGGCTTACGGTGGGATCACTCGATTCCACGACGGCACTCATATTGCAAAGGGTCCCGGAGTCGAAGGTGGTCAAGAACCGGTGCCACATGTGCTTCGTCGTCCCCGATGTTGATGAGGCAGTCCGGCGGATCGTGGAACTCGGAGGAAGTCCGGTTACCGAACCCCGGCAGGGCGGCGGAGTCACTATGGCCGACCCTGAGGGCAACGAATTCTGTATAGGCTCATTCCGCCGGACTAAGGACGGTGAGCGGGACCTGCTGGGTTGATTCAATGAATATCGCCAGACTACAGAGGATTGACCCGGAGGAGAAGGCCGCCGCGATGATGCGGTCGCCTTTGGGCCGCGCTGTGGCGACCATTGCGGCGGGATCAAGAATGAGCGCGCGGGAACTCGCCGTACCCGAAACGAGCATATGGCTGTGTGTAGAGGCTTCCGACGACATAGAGGTGTGGAATGCAGTTAGAGATGAGATACGCACCTTTCTAGAACGCGAGGCTCCCAAACATGAGGGCTTCCTCCACGAAATCCTAGCGCAGCCGTCGGTGTCGTGGTGGTTCGAGCCGATGGATAGGGAACGGCAGGTTTGGGTATCAAGGGACGGAAGTCCGCCGTCCGCAGATTCGCTAGTCGCACCGTCCGAACCGCCCACACGTTGGGAACGCTACGCGCTCAAGCCGACGAGATGGCTGTTCACGTCCACGCAGATTGGCGACATTTCGCCGATGGCCGCCGCAATAGACTTCGGAGTCGGAGACTTGCGAATGGGGAACAAGAAACCTCCATATGCGGTGTGGAGGATGAACGTTGACGAATCGGCGCGGATATTCGAGATACACAGCCCAAGCGACTGGCACCGGTTGTGCATAGAATACCCGGCGGAGGGCAACAGCGGACGCCACGCCGGAAATGAACCGGACTTTTCACGCGACGCGGGCAAGCTGGTCCCCGATTGGTCGAAGGTAGCCCACGACTGGGACGCGGTTCACCTGTCGTTCGGAGGCTACCTGACCTCGGAACAGGTCAGGGTGGAATCTGAGCACGGCTGGACGTATCACTGGGCCTGGGATCATGAGGGGACGCTATGGCTGAGGTGGATGTTCGACGGCTATGAACGTCTGGAAGACTACCAGCCAGAACGTTCAGGACGCCACCACTTCGATTACAGTCTTTTCTTCGCGGTCATGGACTCTGGGGAATTGAGCGATGCGGTTAGTCGAGGTTCTCTATCTCCACTGACTTTATATCGTCGGCGAGACTGAAGCCCAGAATCCGCGAGTAGAAGTAGAGCTCAGCCTCTAGCGCGCGCTTCACGTTGGTCGAATCCCTGAAGCCATGTCCCTCTCCCTCGAATGACAGGTACGCCACTGGCAGCCCTTTCTCCCGCAGCGCTTCCAGCATCATCTCCGACTGCTGCGGCGGCACTACCCTGTCCTCGGTCCCTTGGAACAGGATGATCGGGCAGGAAAGCCCCTCCGTATGGTGAATCGGCGAGCGTTCTTCGTACAGGTCGCGGCGTTCTGGGTAGGGTCCGACCATCGAGTCCAGATAGCGCGACTCGAACTTGTGCGTATGCTCGGCGAGCGCGCCCAGATCGCTCACCCCGTAATGGCTTGCGCCGACCCTGAAAACGTCCCTGAACGCCAGCGCGGCGAGCGTGGTATAGCCGCCCGCGCTCCCGCCCCGGATCATCAGTCGCTCGCCGTCCACCTCGCCCGCCTCGACCAGGTGCAGCGCCGCATTCACGCAGTCCACGATGTCAACGATTCCCCACTCTCCGTTCAGGCGTCGTCTATACTGTGTGCCGTAGCCCGTGCTGCCGCCGTAGTTCACGTCCACTATCGCGATGCCTCGGCTCGTCCAATACTGGTAGGAAAGGCTGAACGAGGTCATGGCCGCGCCAGTAGGTCCGCCATGGCTGATGACCATGAGCGGCGGCTTCTCTCCCTCCTCGCCAACGAAGTCGGCGTTCTTGGCAGGGTAGTAGAAGGCGTGGGCGGTTAGGTCACCATCCGTCTCAAACTCTATGGGCTGGGGAGTAGAGATGTAACCGTCGTCCACCGGAATGGAGCGAGACTCCCTGATAACGCTTATCTCTCCGGTGTCCGGGTCCAGCGAGAGCAGCGCGTCCGGCAGGCTCGGCGATCCCGCCTCGAGGAGAACGCGGCCTGCGGACGCCCTAATGTCGCCGCGAGACATCTCGGTGTAGGGCGTCTCTATGGGTTCGAGTTCGGTGGTACGAGTGTTGATCGTTGCCAGCTTCCAGAATCCGTTCTCAGCGTACTCGCACACTATACGCTCAGCCGACTCGAATGCGTATGTGTGGGAGCCAAGCGCCCAAGCAGGCGCGCCGAACTCCACCGTCATAGGAGCAATCGCCTCGATATTTCCCTCGCGCCAGCGATACAGGTTCCACCATCCGGTGCGGTCGGACACGAAGTAGAGAATCCCGTCCGGCGACCACTCAGGCTGGAAGATGGACTCGCCCATCATTCCGGCTACTTTGCGCGGATCGCCGAGTGAACCGTCGTCGAGAATGTCCGCCGTCCACAGTTCCGTGCTGTCCCAGGGCATATTCGGGTGATCCCAGCGAAGCCAAGCCATCGTCGAACCATCGGGACTGACGGAGGGGTAGCCGTAGAAGTCGCTGCCCGAGACCAAGACCTCACCCTCGCCGCATCCGTCCAGGTCGAGCGCGACGATCTCGTTTGCGCAGTCCTGGTCGGACTCCCTATGGTCCTCTTGAACGCAGACCAGCCGGCTGTGATTGCGGTCTATCATGCCGTCTGCGTAGCGCAGGTCAACGCCCTCCGGCGTGATAGGTGTGGGATCGCCGCCCGCATCCTGCCTAAACACGCGCCCATCCGCGAAGTTAGAAAAGAGAAGCGTCCCGTCCGACACCCAGAAGCACAGGCCGCCGTATTCGTGGACACGGGTTCGGACATTGTACGGGTCAGGAGTGACGTCTTCAGCGACTCCGTCGGGCGTCCGTCTGACGATCACGTTTCTGCCGCCTTCGTGCGGCCTCTCTTCCGCCCAGTAGATATTGTCGCCGTCCAATGCAATTGAGCCGAGGCGAACAGAATTCTGGATCACCATGTCCGAGGTTATCGGCGACTTCCAAGACCCATAGGGCGATACAGTCGGCATATCACTCCTCTTTCTTGATTCTATGAGAAATGAGTCAGAGCGGGCTCAGTCCTGGTTAATGCATAGCCATTCTGCCCGAATAAGGGTGAAAGCTCAGGTTAGTTCGAATGTCTTGCGCCATACTCCGGGCGATTCGGGTAGGTGGATCATCGCCTCGCGCATCCGCGCATTGTCCGGGTGTGCGGTCTGCTGTCTGAGCCACTCGTCGCCCTTAGACACCTCAGTGTGGTCGAACTCGTACATCGTCAGGTACTTTGGCTCCCCGGCGACTGCGGTGTAGCGCCGTCCACGCCTCACGCCCTCGACGGTCTCATAGTTCGGCACGTAAACCGTGTCGTACCAGTGATTCCAATCATCCTCGACCTCGGCAGGTATGCCCATGCGCCCTATCTGGAGCGCGGGGGCCATGGGGCTGCTCGCTATCTCGTCGGTTAGTCCAGTGGGGTGAATCATCTCGTACACGTTGCGTATGTAGGTGGTAGCGGTGTACTCGGGCGACATTCGCTTCGACCACTCTGTGGGGTTGGAGCGAACCTTCAGGTACTCATCCGATTCCATGACGGCGGAACTCGCCAGCTCATAGACCGCCAGGTGCTTCGGGCCGCTGACCACAGCCTCGTAGCGCGCCGCGCTCAGTATGCCCGGTATAGACAGCCTCTCCTCGATATGCTCTTCGTTGTACCAGCGGTTGAACTCGTCCTCGATGTTCGCCGGAACCTCACACCAGACCATCAGCAGGCCCGTGCCCTTCTTGTTAGCCATTGGTATCCTCCGTTGTCAGTTTCCAGCGGTTAGTTTACAGTTATCGGCAGAACTTGTCAGTTCCGAATACGGATACACCCGAAAAGGAGTGAACATGGTAGCGACGCAAAATCTGGAAGCGACAATCGTAGGACTGGAAGAGGAACGCCTGGCCGCAATGGTGGCTGCCGACGTTGACTCACTCGACAGGATACTGGCGGACGACCTGAGCTATGTTCACACCACCGCCGCGATAGACACCAAGGAGAGCCTGACCAGCGGCCTGGCGTCCGGCAGACTGAACTATGAGTCTATCACGCCGACGGCGGAGCGGGTGGTAAGAACATACGGCGATTCCGCCATAGTGCGGGGTGGGGCGCATGTCCATGTGAATGGCAATCACTTCTCGCTAGAGTACACAGTCGTGTACGTCAACAACGACGATAACTGGCAGATGACTTCCTGGCACGCGACGCGGCTGCCGTAACTTGGAGGGAAGCAAATGGGGTTCATCCACGTAGATGTAGATGTGCTGAATCCGGCGAACTCAGAGAAGAGCGAAAGGGTTCGGGTAATGGTGGACACAGGCGCTACGCTGAGCGTGTTGCCCGCAAGTATGCTGGAGAGTCTGGGAGTCGAAAGGAAGGGCAGACGCAGGTTCCAGGGGTTCGGAGGCCCGATAATACGCGAGGTCGGCACCGCGGATGTGCGTTATGCTGATGAAGTCGCTGGCGTGACCGTGGTCTTCGGAGATGAAGACGACCCTCCGATACTGGGAGTCACCGCCCTTGAGGTTTTGGGCTTCACGGTCGATCCGGTCAAAGGCGGTTTGAGCAGAGTGGATATGCTTATATGAGGAAATAGCGGGGCGACTCACAGCCGCCCCGTTTACTCTTCTTCTTAGTTGCCCGCCGCCGCCTCGACCTCTGCGCCGGAGAAGGCCGGCATTACTTCTTCGGCGAACTGCTCTAGCTGCTCCACGATCACTGACTCCGGCGTGCCGACCGGGTGGCTCACACCAACCCTGTCCAGCCCCGGATAGGCCTCCTCCAGCTTTTTGAGTTGCTCGATGATCAGTTCGGGCGGGCCGGCCAGGAATCCTCCGGCGCTTACGGCGTCCTCGATGCGAGGCAGGTCGAAAGTCGGGGCGCGGGAAGGGTCGGACATCGCGTCTATCTGCTCGTCGCTCAAAGCGCGAACCAGGCGCAGGGGTCCGAACATCTTCAGGTTTTCCTCGTAGTATCCGGCGGCGGCCTCTATCGCCTCTTCCTGCGTGTCCGCTATGTAGAAGTGGAAACCGATGGATAGGTTCTCGCCCAGCGCGAGGTCGCGGCCCCTGCGCGCGTTGGCGTCTCGATAGGCTTCCATTACCCTGTGCATCGCGCCGCCTTCGGCCACTCCGCCGCCTATCATGCCCTTGATGCCGTGCTTCGCCATGAAGTCGAGGCCGCGCGGCGTCGCGCTCTGGATCGGCTGCCAGCACTCTACCGGAAGGTTCACCGGACGCGGAACCAGGCTAATTTCCTTCAGCGTGTAGCCCCTGTACGGCACTTCGGGCGGGATGGTGTAGTATTCCCCTTTGTGCGAGAACGACTCTTCGTTGAACGACTGGAAGATGATGTCAACTTGTTCCTCAAACAGGTTGCGGTTGGCTTCCTGGTCGAGAAGGGGTGAGCCGAACGTATCAACCTCGCGAGTGTGGTAGCCGCGTCCGACGCCGAAAATCGTGCGCCCGTTCGTAAGAATGTCGGCAGTCGCGTAGTCCTCGGCCAGCCGCAGCGGGTGCCACATCGGGGCGATGTTGAAGCCGCATCCGATCTTGAGGTTCTTGGTCAGGTGAGCGAGATGGACGGCTATCATCAGCAAGTTCGGAATGCACTCGTAGCCCTCCGGCTGAAAGTGGTGCTCGGCCATCCAGAAGGTGTCATAGCCCAGCCTGTCCATCGTCTTGGCTATATTCTCGGCCTTGTCATAGGCCGTAACCAGGTGGTCGTTGCCGAAGTAGCGGTCGTTCACCGCCGTGCCGGCATAGCCCACGTTGTCCATGTCAACGTGGCCGGCGTAGAGGCTGTCGAACTTGGTAATCATCTCTGCCCTCCCTGTGAGCGATGCACATACCCATTATGGGCGAATGATAGAGCAGGATTTGAGTTTGGGCAAGTGGGACTGGAAATAACGCAGGGTCTTTGCGAGTCGAAAGACGATGCGACATATATCAGGATTTATAGATACACAGAAAAGTGCTGGGCACTAACTGGGAGGGTCACTGGGTCGGGCTGGGACGGTTTTCATCCAGCGTTGCCCAGAGTTTTCCCAGCGTTGAAGCTACGAGATGGGTTCTCTCGCCACCTGTAGGCCCTCTCTATAAATAACGGCTTATACATAGGTTCTGAATCCGTGCCGTGATTATAGCATAGAGTGAGATAACAGACGAAACCTTGTAAGACTCTGAAAATGACCCGGGAGATACCGGGGTATTTGAATTGTCCAGACTGCGATTTTGGTGAGAGGCATCGCAATTTGACAGTGAAGGCGTGGGTTCATATCATCAACGCTGATCGGAGTGGAGATACAGGATGGAATTCAAGGAGAATGTGGTAAAATGAGTGACATGAAGCCTGTGGAAGTGTCGCAGGATGTTCTCGAGGGACTGAAGAGCATCCCAACCGCGACGGTGTATAACGCTGTGCGCTCTATGGGGTCTCCGCAGATGGTGTGCGAGGGACTGGTGAACTTCACCCCTTGCAAAGAGAGGTTTGCGGCGAGGGCACGGACGCTCAGGTTCCTGCCAACGCGCCCCGACATCGCCAGCGAACGCGCTCCGGGAGAGGATTCCGTCGAGTACGTGGCGATGGGACGATGCGGTCCGGGCGACGTACTGGTAGCGGACATCATGGGATCCAGGGAAGATGTGGTAGCCGGGGACGTGAAGTTGCTCCAGCTGGCGATGAACAACGCTGACGGCGTGGTCATAGATGGTGCGATCCGCGACCTGGATGTGATGCTTGATGAGGATTACGGGCTGCGCGTGTACGCCAAGGCCCGAAGTTTCCATGGCAATCCGACGGCGATACCAGCCGAGGAGAACGTGCAAATACAGTGCGGCGGCGCACTGGTTCGCCCTGGAGACGTCCTGGTAGGCGACAACGACGGCGTGCTGGTAGTCCCGTCTTGGATGGCCGAGGCCGCGCTGGAGTGGGCCATTGACCACGAGGGCGCCGAGAACTACATCAAAGAGAAAGTCCGCGCCGAGGGCGTAGCCCCCGGCAAATACTACCCACCCAACGACGACCTCATGGCCGAATGGGCAAGAGTCAGGCAGGAGCGCGGCGGCTAAGAGGATGCGGCCGACCGCATTGCGCGACAATACGTCTGTTTGCTATATTTAGCGGCGTATTCCACACCAAAACTGTGGGGCTGTAGCTCATCTGGGAGAGCGCTTCAATGGCATTGAAGAGGTAGGGGGTTCGAGTCCCCCCAGCTCCACTTGCACACTTCCCCATAACGTCCCATAAGGACCCTTTTCCCTCAGAATTCGTAGCTAGCTACCTCATCTGTTGTCTTGCAACTTCCACTAATGTCCTATAACATCCCAGCATCAATGTGGTACAGGATGTGGTACACAGTATGGCGAAACTCTCAGATAGAAAGATAAAGTCCCTCAAAGTACCCGGAAGATACGGCGACGGCGACGGTCTGTACCTGCGGATTACAAAGACGGGCTCCAAGAGTTGGATACTGAGAATCGTCATAAAGGGCAAGCGCACCGACAAAGGACTTGGTGGATATCCCGCGGTCTCACTTTATCAGGCCAGACGAAAGAAGGAAGCTATCAGGTCCGCCCTTGCCAACGGCCTTGATCCATGGGAGCCAGAAGTCCAGCTTGCTCCGACGTTCCGAGAAGCCGCCGTGATCGTCCACGAACTGAACGTCCCGCGCTGGAAGAACGCCAAACATACCAAGTCGTGGATACAGACCCTCCAGCGACACGCATTCCCGGTCATTGGAGACAAAGCTGTTGATCAGATAGGCCACCGGGACGTACTTAGTGTTTTGACTCCGATATGGACCGAGATTCCTGAGAATGCCCGCCGTGTCCGCCAAAGAATGCGAACGGTGTTCAAGTGGGCAATGGCCCATACCAGCCTCGACTACAATCCTGCGGGGGAGGTGGTTGACGGCGCACTGCCGCCAATGCCCAAGGTGAAGAACCACATGCGGGCGCTCCCCTATCAGCAGGTCGCCGATGCCCTCAGGATCGTGGATGGCGGGCCGTCCAATGTCGTTACGAAGCTGGCCTTCAAGTTCCTGGTACTGACCGCTGCCCGTTCGATAGAGGTAAGGGGCGCGCTCTGTCCAGAGATTGACCCGGAAGCGCGGGAGTGGCGCATACCCGGGATCCGGATGAAAGACAATGAAGAGCATCGAGTGCCGCTTTCAGACCAGGCAGCTGCCGTTCTGAGCGAAGCGTTGCCGCTTACCAAGAGTGAATTGGTATTCCCATCCTTTCACGACAACAGCAAGATGCTGTCTGAGAACGCCTTGTCCTTGATGCTCAGGAAACGTGGGATCGAGGCCGTGCCCCACGGCTTCAGGTCATCATTCCGAGACTGGGCAGCCGAACAGACCTCCGCTTCTCATGCGGCGATGGAGTTGTCGCTGGCGCATAAGGTCGGGTCAACGGTTGAGCAGGCTTACTTCAGGTCGGACCTGTATGAACAGAGGCGCAAACTGATGCAGGAGTGGGCCGACTACCTCGGCGAAGCCGCATGGCCGCAGTCGACGATGCGGCAGATCTAGACTCCGGGTGAGGTCTCGAGAGTGAAGTCGATACGCCTTTGCACATATAGTGGCGATTGCACATAAGGTATGTCATCTCACACATTAAGTCATCTGCCCGAAATCGGCTTTGTACAACAAGCCGGGTTTGCACATTCAGTGGTTCGTTCCGCATAGAAAGCCGATTCTGTGCAAAACTCCATCGGGCAATTATGTTTGGAACGCTCGTCTGAACGGCCGACTTTTCAGCGGAGGTATGCTTTTTAGTACATCCTCGATTCCACTCTCATATATAATCGCTATATCCGATGTCAGGAGAGATGCACTTTGCTTGAGCTCAGTAGGCAGATCGTGGCGTATGAGGGGATGCAGTCGGACCTCGAGACGGATTATTTTGGGAAGTGGGCTCTGTTCTACGACGAGGAGTTTGTGGGGACATACGATACGGACCGTGAGGCCGTCGGGACTGCCATAGACAAGTTCGGTCGTGGTCCATATCTGATTAGACAGATTGGGGTTAAGCCCGTTCCGCCCCTGGCGTTGGTCATCTACAGGTAATAAACAATGAGGACAGCCGAGTGCGGTTATGCCGATTCAGGGACGGCGCGAGGCTCTGACCTTCTGAGGACGTTCGGCCCGACGATTGCCGTCCGCATCGGATTGGACCCGAACTACGTGCTTGGAAGTGATGTTCCTCTGGATCTGCCGGAGCGGGAGTATAGGGCGCTGGTGGATACTGGCGCGGCTGTCAGTTGCATTGAATCGAACCTGGCTGCCGCACTGCATCTGCCAGTTGTTGACCGTCAGGTTCACTCGGGAGCTGGCGGGAGGTTCGAAGTGGACATACAACGCGGTACAGATTTTTCTGCCGCAGCTTGACTGGGCTCTGGACGGCAGGTTTGCGGGCGTGCATCTTGAGGCAGGTGGTCAACCTTATCACGCGCTCATGGGACGCGATTTCCTGGGTAACTACCGGATGATCTACGATGGAGAGACTGGCCGGGTGACTCTCAGTAGCGAATACTAAGGCAGATGTCTTGAGGGCAATGAGGCGGCGGCTGTTACATCCCGCAGCGCTTGGAGGGTTCGGGCTGGCGAGGCACCATGTCGTCCTCATACTTGCCGACCGCACGCCGTGGCCTAGCTGTCTCAGTTCGTGGCGCGGCTCTGACTGTGCCCTGCAAATCCGTCTGCACTTCATATGTGAACGGCCCGATTTGAATAACAGAATCATCACAGAACTCAATAGTGATCTTAAATGCGATTGCCCTGTATGTTCAGGTCAGTCCCAAGCGTCGAACAGATTCACGCTGATATAATAGCGGCGGATGGTGGCCAGCGTCGCTTGACACAAGACATGGAATTGAGAAACGAGGCTGAGAATGGCACGCGCGGATTTGATCCTAAACCTCGTAAAATCTGGCGCGCAGGGCGACCAGGCTCAGTTTCAGAAGACGGTAGAGGCCCTGGCTGCCGATGAGCGTAGGAAGAACCACAATCTCTTGGCTGACAGGCTACTCTCTCAGCTTGAGCAAAACACGAATGGCCGATTCGGTGCCGTGTCTTCACTGTCGACAAGGTCATCTGGTGGTCCGCTGGTAGTTGAAGTCGTACCACGACGTAGCCTCGAAGACCTCATATTGCCTGATGAGGTGTCGGAAGTAATTCACGAATTTGTTGAAGAACAGCATAGAGCCGACCTGCTGCGTTCTCACAACATGGAACCTCGCAACCGCGTTCTATTGGCAGGCCCACCCGGCAACGGAAAAACAACTTTGGCGGAGGCCATAGCCGACGCCCTTCATGTTCCGTTCCTCGTCGTACGTTATGAGGCGGTCATTGGCAGCTACCTCGGAGAGACTGCACAGCGCATCAACCGGGTCTTCGAACACGTCCGTTCCAGACAATGTGTACTGTTCTTTGATGAGTTTGACGCCATAGGCAAGGAAAGAGGGGACCGCCAGGAAACGGGGGAAATCAAACGTGTGGTGAGTTCTCTGCTACTCCAAATTGATTCACTGCCAAGTTATGTAGTGGTCGTGACCGCAAGCAATCACCCTGAACTCCTTGACCGTGCGGTCTGGCGACGATTTCAGATACGATTGGAACTGCCCATGCCCAGACAGGGTCAGATCGAGAGTTGGTTCCGTGAATTTCAAGAAAAGATCGATTGCGAATTGGGACTGTCGCCGCGCAGCTTAGCCACGAGACTAAGAGGGCTCAGCTTCGCCGAAATTGAAGACTTTGGATTCGACGTGACCCGGCGGATGGTTCTTGATCAACCAGGTGCAGACGCCAAGAAAATTACTGAAGGGCGCCTGCGACACTGGAAGAACAGATTCACGGTCGATGCTACGGCAGATCATAAGGAGAATCCCTGATTATGGCCGAGCACCCCCTGCTCATTTTCCCTGACCCTGAACGGACTCCACGCGGAAGGCCTTTGGGCGGTGGAAGCCCTCGTATCCGTTCGCCCTCTCACGGACAGCAGGCGCAGAGATTAACACCTCAGAGGGTGTCTGAGAAGTGTTAAAATCATCCCATCATGAAGCGTAAACCGTATCC
>VXRN01000011.1 GCA_009838465.1 Dehalococcoidia bacterium | reverse complement strand
CGAGGGACATACAGGCGTGTGTCGCGCCGTGGTATGAGCCTTTTCTGCTGAGGACCTTCCACCTCCCGGATTCGCCGTTGTTGTTGTGGTACTGCTTGGCCATCTTGAGCGCGGTCTCGACGGCTTCCGAGCCGCCGCTGACGAAATAGACCCTGGACTCCTTGTCAGGCGCGAGCCCGGCGACCCTGGCGGCCAACTGCGCGGTCGCGGGGGTCACGGTACCCCCGGGGGAGTAGCTGATGCCCTGCATCTGCTCGTACACCGCGTCCGCGATCTCTTTTCTTCCATGTCCGATGTTCTTGAGGAACATGCCCGAAATCAGGTCGAACCATGGCTCGCCCGCAGCGTCCTCGACCCACACGCCCTCCGCGCCGGTGACTACCTTCAGTCCCGTCTCCTCAGAGACGTCACCCGCCTGCCGGGCGTGGGGCCAGAAGTGTTCCGACGCCTGCTGCTTTACGATTTCCAGCTGCTCTCCGGTTAGCGTGGTTGCCATGTCTGTCTGCTCCCTGTCTCGTATCTTATTGTGAGCCTGCATGAATTGTGGAACTCGAAGGGCGGGCTTAAATTACCTGTCTCAGTCGCGGGTCCAGGAAATCCCTGGTCCAGTCTCCCAGGAAGTTGAACGCCATAACGGTAAGGAAGATCGCCATTCCCGGGAAGAAGGATATCTGCCACGATATGGACAGGTAGTCCTTTCCGTCGGCCACCATCGCGCCCCATGCCGGGGTCGGAGGCGGTATTCCGACGCCGAGATAGCTGAGTACGGATTCGGTCAGGATAAGCCCGCCGATGTTAAGGGTAGCTATCACCATCACCGTGTTGACGACGCCCGGCAGGATGTGTTTGAAGAGCACGCGAAATGTGGAGGCGCCCGCGACCTCAGCAAGCGCGACGTAGTCAGACCTCTTCAGCGCCAGCGTCTCGGCGCGCACCTGGCGGGCGAACGCCACCCAGCTGAACAGTACCAGCACGCCGATGACCGTTCCGTAGCCTGACCCGAACAGCACCAGCAGAAAGAGAGCCGCCATTATCAGCGGGAACGCCAGAAACACATCCACGATGCGCATCAGCACCTCGTCTATCCACCCGCCGACGTAACCGCTTATAAGCCCGTATCCCGTGCCGACCAGCATTCCCAAGCCAATGGAGATGCCCGCTATGCTGAGCGAGACCCTGGTGCCGTGGATGATGCGACTGAGAAGGTCTCGCCCCTGGAGGTCGGCGCCCAGTATGTACTTGCCGTTTCCTTCGGAGGACCAGATCGGAGGTTCCCGTCTGTCCTTGAGATTTGCGTCGATGGGATCATACGGCGCGATTATGTCGGCGAACAACGCGCAAATCACGAGCAGCGCGATCACCGCCACCTGCATTATGGGCCATCGGTTGAACGAGCGCAACGCTCTCCTCAACGGGCCGTCGGCAGGCTGGAGCAACTCCAGCGACGGCGGTACATTTACGCTGGCGCCAGCCATCAGGTGTACCTGACCCGCGGATCTATGAGAGCGTGAATGATGTCCACCGTCGTGTTTCCAACAATTGCGCATAACGTCGCAAACATGACGACGCCCGACAGCACCGGAGTATCGTTGTTCAGCGTAGCCTGTATGGTCATTCGACCGAGTCCGGGCCACCCGAAAACGGACTCCGTTATCACCGTTCCCATGAAGAGAAGCGATATGAGCAGGCCGCCATACGTCAGCGGCGCGGCAACCGCGTTCTTCAATGCGTGTTTCCACACGACCGCCCTGGCGGACGCACCCTTAGCTCTCGCGAGCTTGACATACTCGCTGTCCAGGACCTCCAGCATACTGGAGCGCACCAGCCGCAGTATGCCCGCGATCAATCCCGAGCCCAGGGTCAGTACCGGCATGATGTAGGAGTCCCAGCCCTCTCGCTTGGCCCCCGGAAGCCACCCCAGCCATACGGTGAAGATCAGGATCAATACCAGCGCGAACCAGAAGGGCGGAACTGCCTGCCCCGCGACCGCGTAGTAACGTCCCAGGTAGTCGAATATCGTGCCCCTTCGGACCGCGGATAACACCCCCAGCGGGATGCCGACCGCCACCGCGAAAGCGGTCGCCAGAATAGCGAGTTCGGCCGTCGCCTGCACTTTTTCGAGGATGACAGTTGAAACGGGACGCTTCCCGGCGAAGCTGATGCCCAGATCACCTCGCAGAGCATTCCCGGCCCAGATGAGGTACTGGACCACAAGGGGCTTGTCCAGCCCATACAATTCACCCAAGGCATCCCAGTTCTCTTTGGTGATCCCCTTGGAGAACTGGAACATCGCCGTGTACCTGGGGTCGCCGCTGGCCCGGGACACCCCAAACACCAGAATGCTGACCGCGAACAGCGTCACCGCCATGAACGCAAGGCGTCTCAGCAAGAACGTTACCATTCCGTAATCGCGGCTCCTGTGAATTGGTTTTGGGGACGCCGTCTGGATTCAGCGGATCCCGAGAGAAAATTGCATTAGCCTTAGGGACTATCTCAAAATCCAATCGGAAGGAATTTCATCCCCATCCTAACCTTCCCCCGTCAAGGGCTGAGAAGGGTAGGTATTTGACCCTCACCTTAGCCCTCTCCCTCAGGGAGAGGGGATCTATTGACTGGAGTTCGTAGCTGACTGGACATTTACATACCCTTGTGAGCCCGTCAAGGGGGAAGGGACTTTTGCCTAGCCCTCTCCCATCGAGGGAGAGGGAACTTATTCAATCGTCTCTGGATAAAACAGCGTTGGTTTCAGGCCGGGTATCTACTGGTCGGTATTGACGTGGAAGCCTTCTACGGACGCCGTCGTGTGCCAGATCAGGTCCACTTCTCCAACGTTCGGCCCAACCAGAATCGGATCGAGCCAGTTGATGACGGACACTACGGACATATCCTCGAGCCAGGAGTGGTGGTGCCAGTACTGTTCGAGCGATGCCCATGCCGCCTCAGGGTCCGCGTACGCGGCCTTGAAGTTGTCGTAGATCTCGTAGCCTATCGGGTGGTCGTATCCGCTGTTCCACAGCGTTTCGCCATCAATCAGGTCTGCCAGATAGTCGGTGAAGTTCACGAGCGGGAGGTTGCCGCCCCAGGGGAAGAACATCAGGTCCCTCAGCAGGGGCTCCTCCCTGTACAGTTCGGCTTTGCGAGCCGCCCACGAGCTCTTGTCCACGACCACCTCGATCCCGATTTCATTGAGCATCGGAATCAGCGCCTCTCCGATTTCCTGGAACGCCTGCGGGGGCGATTCAGAAGGTATCCACAGATTTGCGGTGAAGCCGTCCGGGTATCCGCCCAGAGCCATGTATTCCTTGGCCTTCTCCACGTCGTAGGGGTGCTTCCACTTCTCCTGGAAGAACGGACTGCACTCATCTATCAGATAGACGTACTGTGCGCAGCCGTTGCCCAGCAGTATCTCTTCGTTTATCGTGTCGCGGTCTATCGCGAACGAGATGGCGCGGCGGATGTTCTTGGCCCTTTCCAGATCTTCCTCGTCTTCAGGGTTGCCCACCCACGGGTTTTCGAGGGCCGGCGGGGATTCGGCCGGCATATCCGAGTTCTTCCAGTACGTGATCTGCCAGTTGCCACCCAGGAGTATCTGGACGGCGCTGCTCTCTCCCTGCGACCCCTGTACCAGCCTCAGAGACGGATCGTCGGTCACCTGGTCGAGCAGGGCCATGGACATGTCGCTGACATCGGCCTGATTGGCCTTCACGAGCGCTACGCGCGTGAGCTGCTCAGGGACCTCCAATGCCCGCACAATCTCCCACTCTCCATTTTCCTTCCAGTGGTTCGGCACCGCTTCGGCTTCGATTATGTCGTCCGCCGTGTGCTGGACGACCTTGTATTTCCCCGAACCCATCGTGTTGAGGTTGAACTCTTCTTCGCCCACGGCTTCATAGTACTTCTTGCTGTATATGCCGGCGCCGCAGCAGTTGTCGCGCACCGACATGATGTACCGCATCGTCGGACCGCCTTCGCCCCAGTCCCATCTGAGCGTGTTGTTGTCTATCACTTCCTGGTTCTGGAAGTCGGCGGCGTACCAGCCGACGAAGTGGCTCTCAGTTCCCTCGCGAGACCCCTGTTCGAACGTAAAGTGAACGTCGTGCGCGTTAACCGTGCCGTACTCGGGGTCCTGCCACTTCACGCCGTGGTTGATGGTCCAGGTGATGCCGGTGTCGTCTATCACCCAGTCGCGGGCTATTTCGGGCGACAGAATCGCGTCGTGACCGTAGTTTGCCAGGTGCTCCAACACACCCAAGTGGTTGCCCCAGCTGCGTCCGGTCACCGAGACAGGTATCCACCAGCCCGGACTTGCGACGTCCCTGGCGGCAATCCGAAGAACGCTTCCGGGCACGGGGTAGGTCACTTTCACCGGGGCCGGTGCAGCCTCAGGGGCTGCCGGCACGGCGGTCGCCACTACGACGATCTCCTTGACGACCTCTTTCTCGACGACGACCTCTTTGGG
>VXRN01000069.1 GCA_009838465.1 Dehalococcoidia bacterium | reverse complement strand
AAAGCGGCACGCGAGCTGGGTTCAGAACGTCGTGAGACAGTTCGGTCTCTATCCGCCATGGGCGCAGGAAATTTGAGGAGAGCTCTCCCTAGTACGAGAGGACCGGGAGGGACAGACCTCTGGTGTACCGGTTGTTTCGCCAGAAGCACCGCCGGGTAGCCATGTCTGGATGCGATAAGCGCTGAAGGCATCTAAGCGCGAAGCCAACTCCAAGATAAGATTTCCCAAATATCACCTTCGGGTGTGAGTAAGGTCCCCGGGAGACTACCGGGTAGATAGGCCGCAGGTGTAAGGCGGGCAACCGCCTCAGCTGAGCGGTACTAATCGACCGAGGACTTGGCCCACATTTGGGCTTATCTGACATTAAAGCTATGCTAAGAGAACAACCAAAGGATTCAGCAAGATCACAGTCGTCAGCTATCAGGGTGATGTTTCCACACCTGAACCCCGGTAGCTGATGGCAATGCAATAAGCGTCGCGGGGTGGAGCAGCGGCAGCTCGTTGGGCTCATAACCCAAAGGTCGCAGGTTCGAGTCCTGCCCCCGCTACCAGACAAACAAAATGCCAGATGGTTTAACCATCTGGCATTTCTCACTTTTACAACAAAGCATTATTGCCAATGGAGATATAGGACTAATCCTGTATGGCTTACAGAAATAAAAGAAAGGAGAAAACATGAGCAGTATGTAAACGGAATTCGGCATTGTTAGTACATAAGGAGGTTCAAATTGGCGAAGAGAAGGAAAGTACATTCAAAGAAACGATTTGAGACAGAGAAGGAGACTGCAATGGCGCGCATGAGCCGACTATATTCAGACAACCCAATCGTAAGAGAACAAGAAGCGGCAAAATACCGCGTATTTCACAAGGACTTACCTATTCCACCGAAGTGGCGAAAAGAATGGGACGATCTATTAGGAGGCAGGAAGGTGAACACAGGCCTAGATTGGCCTGATAGCGTGCTAAGCCTCTTGAGAACCCGCAAGTGGCCGGAGTACACGTTCGGAACCGCAAACGCTTCATGCCTTGTTGTACTGCACAGGCCCGGGGGCACAGAGGCTAGGCTTGAGGAGGACACCTTCATTTCCCCCGAACTGCCGGTGCTTGGCGGAATTCCTCACGCTCATAATGCGTTCTGGTGGGATCCTAGATACAACGGAAGCCCAACTTACCGGTCAATGCACCGATACATGGAGCCTGCCTTTTCTAGGCTCAACAATCCTTGGAGCCAAGTGATGACAACCTGCCTGAATCCAAAACATGGACGTCCCGGGGAAGTAGATCTCCGTGCCAATTTACGTGCAGTCAAGAAGGGTGGATTACTTGATTTCCTGGTAGAGCTTTGCCAACCGAGACTCGTCCTTCTGTGCGGGAGACCGGTACGTGAAGCGGTAGCTAGAGGTCATTGGAATGCTCCTGCAAATGTTGAAGTGCTGAAATGCGACCATCCATCACATCAGCACTGGAGTAGAAGCGGTGGCAAAGTCAGGGACACAATCGAGAGAGTCCTGTTCTCATAGCGAGAATCTATTGGACTCATAGCCTAAAAAGCGTAGGTTTGAGTCCTACTCTCGCTACCGAGCAAACCACAGATGCCCGCTATGTCGTTGGCGGGCATCTGCTATATTGTCGTCATCTTATCATCGGAGGGGTTATGACCTCCCAAAGTGACAATCTCGAATTTCGATACCGCGACATCGGTCAATGGACAGTCCCGACATTAAGGTTTGCTAATGCTACAATTCCTCCATTGTGTTTAAACGTTCATGGACTGATAGTGAACTCGATTACCGAAAGGAAAGATAGACTTCAGAGTTGGAAAGTAGCGGTATCATCCAAAGTTAAATCTGAGCGTGGCGGAAAGGCTTGGAATACTCAAGCTCAGTATGCAATCGCAATCAGTTTCAGTTTCTTTGCCGCAGACCATGGATATCGTCGACGGCGTGATGGGCAATGTGAACTAGACGTTGAGAACTTCGTCAAGCCGGTCGTTGACGGATTGGCTGCTGGCCTCTTCTGCGACAACGATAAGGACCCAAATCGTATCGAACACTGGAACTACGACGACTCGAATTTCAATACTCTGCTCATTCATAGGCTTCCCGACGCTGATGAACCGGAAGACGAAGGCATTGCGATCAGCGTATCTTCGTCGCTCTCAGGAGGACGGTAGATGCCGCCAGCCGACCAATATCTCGACAACAACGGTCTCCGCCTCCACTACCTCGACTACGGACGCGCCGACCTGCCTCCCATGCTCCTGCTCCACGGGATGCGCGACTCCGCCCTGAGTTGGGACATCTTCGCCCGCGCCATGTCCGACGAGTACAGAGTCCTCTCCCTCGATAGCCGCGGACACGGCGACAGCGACCGCGCGGGCCCCAACGGCTACCGCTTCGACCGCTACATCTCCGACATCGAAGCCCTCGCCGACCACCTCGACCTCACCGACATGATAATCGTCGGTCACTCCGCCGGCGGCAGATACGCCTGGAGCTACGCCGTCCGACACTCCGACCGCGTTCGCGCCCTCGTCATAGTTGACATAGACCCGGACGCCTACAACCCCCAGACCGCCAGCGACCTCCGCGCCAGCGTAGCCGAACCCTCATCCTGGCCCACCCAAGACCAATTCCTCGCGTACCTCAAGACACGCCGGATCCACACCCCCGAAGACGTCCTCAGAAAACAGGTACCCGCCATATCCAGACGAACCCCGGAAGGCAACTACGTCTGGAAGGCCGACATAAGGATAGTGACAGAGTACGAACGGCCAGACCTGTGGGAGTCCTGGGGTCGCATATCATGTCCCGTTCTACTTGTGCGAGGCCGCCAGAGTACACTTCTCACCCACGAGACCGCGGTCAAGATGAGAGCATCCCTGCCAAGCTCGCAGATTCGCCTGGCAGAGCTCGAGGGCGGCGGCCACTGGTTCTACCAGGACTTCCCCGAGGCCTTCGAGATAACCGTGCGATGGTTCCTCGACGACCTCGTGACCGCGCGCCCTCGATGAGGAGAGGCTGAAATTGATGCTTGATTACGCGGGCTGGAGCGTTCTCTGAGCTGCGCGCCGAACTCTCGCCGAGCGAGCCATCGCTCCCGACACCATTCGCGCCGCGCTCTCCACCGACAGCCGGTTCATGTTGACCGTCATGTCGTATCGTGTATTGCTCAGCGGATGCGCTCCCAGCAGGTTCTTGTGCATAGAGATGAACTCCCGGTCCGTCCGTCTCAGAATCCTCCGTGCATCCTCCATCGAGAAGCCTTCTTCAAGTTGAGCTTTCTGAGCGCGAAGTTCCATCGGCATATCCACGAATACGTGGAATGTCGGTCGGTCTTCGGGAAGGAAATGTGGCGCGCCATACTCGTGTAGCACTACGGGCGCGTTTGCTACCGATTCCCGTATCACAGAACTCAGTCCCACCAGGTACTCCTCTTTGGTCAGGTAGTCGAGCGGTTCCGAATCAAGGTAGAGTTCGGTTGGGATCACCCCCATCAACTCGGCCGAGTGATCCATAGCGCCATAACGCTCCCAGGGAGCCAGCATCGCCCTCAGCATTCGGGCCCATATCGAAGTGAAAGCAGCTTCCAGCCCTTGAATCTCGCCCACCGAACGGCCCAGTTTTATAGAAAGGGCCTCGATAAGGTCCCTGTCCACGAACTTCGCCTTGATGAGCCTGGCAACCTCCGCCGCCACGACCTCCGATCCGCTACCCGGCATTCCCGTTACGGTCACGATAGGAGACAGCGTTTCTTGGCCCACCAACGGCTGCAGTTGCCGGCTCTGGTATTCCGCAGATTGCAGAACGAGCGTCGTTGCGCGAAGTCTGCCGCCGTTCATCGCCGTACACATGTATGCTTCGCTTATGGGCGCAAAACCGAGCCTAGTGAACAAGCGCAGCGCGGCGGTGTTGTCCTGTGGCACGCTTACCCATGCCTGTTCCACGTTGTAGTCGTAGAAGATCCGGTCGAGCAACTGTATCGCGGCCGACGCGCCGTAGCCTCGCTGCCACAGGTCCCGGCGACCGATGAGCAGCGACATCTCCACGTCGCCATGCTCATCGAACACTGCCTGACACTCGCCAATGTGTCCTTCTTCCTGGGCGTAGATCGAGAATATCAGGTGGCCCCTGTTATGACTGAACACTCGAACCCAGTCTTCACTGCTTGAGTTGAGCATTAGTAGAGGCTCGTATCCGCGGTGGACCGGGTCGCCGCACGCATAGTGTCCAAACCAGCTCGATGCTACTTCCTCATCACCCAGCCAGTCTGCGATCCTCCTTATGTCGTCTCTCGTCACTTGTCTCAGTTGGACTATCGGCAACATGACCTCAACCTCCTCCAGTCTGCTTAGACTGCTGCAATCCAGTCTTTCTGCGATTGATAGTGCGTCGTTACGATGACATTCGGTCCTTTACTGAACTCTCCCGCGCTTCGGTCAGGGCGTGGGATATCTGCTGAAGGCGGCGCGCCATCACCTCGGACAGCGACCGCATGATTCGGAATCCCACATCCGGGTTCAACTCCATTGCCCGTCTGAGCAGTGACGCCCTGATTGCCAGCAGTTGGGTTGGCTCCCACGCGGTGGCCGACAGCGTATATCGGAAAGGATCTACCAGCGCCGACCATCCCACGATCTCATCTGTCCGGCAGAATGCTATCGTCGCCCACCCACGTTGAGATAGCTTGGCACGGTCTCCGAGGCTCTTGTGCAACGCGATCCTTCCATTGGTAACTATGTAGATATGGTCGGCTGATTGGCCTTCCAGGAACAGTCGGTCGCCTTCTGCCACACTGATTCTTGAGCATATGATGGCTATTCTCGATAGCTCTTCGTCATCCAGATCTCTGAGCAGTTCACAGTCTCTAAGCGGAAATATCGTTTCTATCACGATTCCGAATGTCCTTATTTCCAAATACAATATTTATCTGGATAAGAGAATAGAGGGATAATTCCGATCTGTCAACATTGTGCGTCAAAGTACAAGTCGTCCCTCCATACTGGTGCGATGGAGGGACGACTATGGGGAAGTTCACGCCTGGATCGAACCGTTTCCAGCCCTTATCAGGCTTCAGTCTCTATTCACTACTATCCCGATACGAGCGTTCAGGCCGTCGAAACTCTGGACCTCAGCGTAAGCCTCATCAGGTGGCGGATCGTTGAGGAGCTCGGTACTCAGCGTTTCCTGGCTCACGTAGTCGCTGTGATGAGCGAGAAGTTCGTCCAAATCACCGCCGGTGTAGTAGGTGACGATATGGTCAGCTATGTCGAACCCGGCATCCCTTCGCATATTCTGGATGCGGTGGACAAGTTCTCGCGCCTGCCCTTCCAGCAAAAGGTCGGAAGTGACCTCGGTGGTCACCCCCACAGTGTACCCGGCGTCGGCGGATACGCTCAGCCAGGGCTTGTCCTCAGTTGATACCAGGACGTGATCAGGTTCAAGCACGAACTCGCCGAGCGTGATTGGCTGTCCCGCGCTGACTGAAGCGGCTACCGCAGTCGAGTCCGCGTCTGAGAGGGACTGTCGCACTTCGCCAACCCTTCTGCCGTATAGTGGGCCAAGCAGCGAGAGGTTCGGCTGAACGACGTACTCGACCAGATCAGTCTCTTCGGCGACTTCCAGCGTTCGCACGTTGAGTTCGTCCAATATCTGCGGCTCTGCGACTGACAGCAGTTCGTGCTCTATGGTCGAGCGTGTCTTCACTAGGACCTTTTCGAGCGGCTGCCTGACCTTGATCTGCGCCCTGCTTCTCGCGGCGCGTCCCATAGACGACACCCGTTGCGCCAGTCGGGTCACCTCGTTCAGCCGGTCGTCCACCAGCGACAGATCGACGACCGGGTAGTTCTCGAGGTGGACGCTCTCGCGCGAGTAGTTCACCAGGTTTCGGTACATAGCGTCCGTCACGAACGGTATTATCGGGGCCAGCAACTTCGTCAGCGTGAGTAGAACATCGTAGAGCGTCGCGTAAGCTGAAATCTTGTCGGTGACGTCCTCGCCCGCCGCAGAACCGTTTTGACCGTCCAGCAGACCGCTCTTCCAGAAGCGGCGTCGGCTGCGGCGCACGTACCAGTTGGACAGCGACTCGACGAACTCCTCCGCCCGTCGCGCTGCGCCGTCGGGATCGAAGTTCTCCAGGCTGTGGGTTACGTCCGCGATCAGTTGGTGCAATTCCGAGAGTATCCACCTGTCCAGATCGGGACGTTCGGATACTGGCGGTGGATCGATGGCTGCCGGATCGAAGCGGTCGATGTTGGCGTAAGTGACGAAGAAGCTGTACACGTTCCAGAGCGGTATGATGAATTGCCGTCGAACCTCGTCCGCCGTGCCGAAGCCGAAGTTGATGTTGTTCGCGGGATGGTGCCTCGCGAACGTCCAGCGCATCGCGTCAACGCCCATGCTCTCCGCCGCGTCCTCGAACCAGATTGCGTTGCCCTGGGACTTGTGCATCTCCTCGCCGTTCTCGTCGCGCATCAGCGCGTAGCTGAACACCAGCTTGAACGGCTCGGTCTCCTGCATCACCGCTCCCATCGTCAACAGGCTGTAGAACCAGTTCCTGAATTGTCCCGGGAAGCTCTCGGATATCCAGTCCGCCGGGAACCACTCCTTCCAGTAGTCTGGGTTGTTTCTGAATTCGAGCGTGGAGAACGACACGATTCCGGCGTCCAGCCAGGGGTTGCCAACGTCACGTATGCGAGATAACTTCTGGTCGCAGTCGCCGCAGCCGCACTGGATCTTCACGGCGTCAATCCACGGGCGGTGAGGGGAATGGCCCTCGAATTCGTCCCAGCCCTCCACGGCGCGCTCGCGCAGTTCGTCCTCGGAACCCATTATCTCGAATGTGTCGCAGTCGTCGCACTTGTATATGGGCAGCGCGAGTCCATAGTAGCGTTTCTTGGAAATCATCCAGTCGTCCATGTTACGCAGCCAGTCGAGTTCGCGCGCCTTTCCGAATTCGGGTACCCAGCGGATGTTCTCGGTAACGCGCATGAGCAGGTCACGGATGGGGTCCATCCTTATGAACCATTCGTCCACAAGCCGGAACACCAACTCGGTCCCGCATCGCCAGCAGACTGGGTAGCGGTGCGGGTATTGCTCCACGTAGTAGAACATTCCCTTCTCGCGGAGGCTATCGTAGATGGGTTCGTTCACGTCGAACACACTCATTCCGGTCAGCCAGTCGAAGCCCTCGACGAATACGCCTTCCTCATCGAGCGGCGCTATCACCGCTAGATCGTGATCTTTACCCAGCGCGAAGTCTTCTTTACCCGCGCCAGGCGCGGTGTGAACGATGCCTGTACCCTCGCTCTCCGAAACCTCGTCCCACTCCAGAACGAAGTGCCGGACTCCTTCCTGTGCAGGCAGTTCGTCGAATGGGCCTGTGTACTCGAGTCCTGCGAGTTGGCTGCCTGTCATCTCTTCCAGCACTTCGTACTCGCCCCGCAGGACGGACAGCCGCCCCTTCACAAGGTAGAACAGATCATCACCGTTCCTGACCTTAACGTATGTGAGTTCGGGATGAACTGCGGCCGCGACGTTGGAAGACAGCGTCCACGGCGTGGTCGTCCACACGAGAAGATATTCGTTTTCCCTGCCGACCAGTGGGAATTTGACGAACAGGCCCGGGTGAACTATCTCGACGTAGCCCTCGGTCACTATCTCGTGCTCGGACAGCCCTGTGCTGCATCGCGGACACCAGGGCATGACGTCCGTGCCCTCGTACACTAGGCCCTTTTCGTGGCACGTCTTGAGGAAGCGCCAGATTGTGTAGTTGTTCTCATCCGACTTGGTGTGGTACGAGTTGTCCCAGTCCATCCAGTAGCCGAGCCGCTTGGACTGCTCGGTGATGACGTCGGCGAAGCGGTCAACACGCGCCTTGCACAGATCCACGAACTCGCCTACGCCGAACTCCTCGATGTCCTTCTTGGACTTGAAGCCGAGTTCCTTTTCGACCTCGACTTCGATCCAGAGACCCTGCCCGTCATAGCCATTCTGGAACCTCTGACGGTAGCCCTGCATGTTGCGGAAGCGCAGAAACAGGTCCTTGTAGCTGCGGCCCCAGGCGTGATGCACGCCCATCGGGTTGTTCGCGGTGATCGGGCCGTCTATGAACGAGTAGGTCTTTTCCGCGTTCTCATTACGATTGCGGTACTTGAGCGGAATATCACGCTCGTTCCAACTCTCGATAGTGTCCTGCTCCAGGGCGACGAAATCCACTCTGGAACTAACGGGGTCAAACATTGCATCTACCTCCTACATCTAATCTTTGACATACTCAATAATCTACTTCTGGGCCACAACCCACATACGACTCGAGTCCATATCCAACGGGGCAAGGTTGATTTCGCCAGTTGACTCGGACCCGAATCCGGCCTTGTAGTTCCAGCTGCTCTCTTCCACTAATTCCCGCATCTCGTGAAGGCTATACACCCGGTTGTTCAGTTCCACCGATAGGCACGGCATGTCTTCCGATGTGTCTTCGTAGAAGTCCCAGGTATTCATCATCCAGGAGGTCTCCAGGTCCAGCCAACGTGTCGAGTGGATAGTGACGTTCCCTGCACTGTGCGAATCTTCCGCCTCGAAATGTCTTACCAGGAAGTCGCGATTGACCGTCATCACAACAAGGATTGCACCTTCCACTGACAGGTCGGCCACACCGCTAAACATCTTCAGATCGCCCTCCCGTCCATAGTAGCTGTGCGACGTGAACATATTGACGCACGCATCGAAAGGGGGATCTTCCGACAGCAGTTCAGCGGTATCGAGAGCGTCGCCGACTATAAACCTGGCGTCCGCATTCTCTGACGCCGCATACTCTTGTGCCTTCTTCACGAAGAGGGGCGATATATCTATCCCGGTCACATCGAAGCCCATTTTGGACAGAATTACGCTATGCCTCCCGATACCGCAGGCGATATCGAGAATGCGCCCGCAACTCGGCACCCCGAAGTCTGCAAATAACTGTGCCAGGACTTCGACCTCCTGTCGAGCGCGATCCTTTTCCCGTTCCAGAAAGGGCAGGTACAGGTCGGCGTTCTGCACGAAGAGTTTATGCGTCCAGTGGACTTCCGGCTGTTTCGCCATCTCTCTCATATAGGTCCTTCGGTTCCCAAAACAAAAACTCCCGTCCCTTGATTCAGGGACGGGAGCATATTTCTCAGAATAGCCGGATTCCCGCGGTACCACCCGGATTTCCGCCAACAGGCGGCTCTCAGTCCCGGCGGCCACAAGGCGACCGGGCCGCCCTTTTAACGTTGGACGATATCGTCGGAATCTACTTGCCGCTTGCGGCGGTGTTCGGTCCGAAGCTCGGGAGGGATATTCGGAATGCTTTCCGGCGCCTGCTCTCAGCTTACCAGGCTCTCTGTGCCGGGGAGTGCTCTCCTACTCGTCTCCGTCGTTGCCGTGCGTATGTTCTCTATCGAGTCATATCAGCTTAGTCAAGCTGGTTTATCGCTGTCAAGGAGGGCTGAGAAGGCTGAGCCTTCACCCTTATTCCTTGTTATATTGAGGTATTAAGCCAAGGACACCGATTCCAGGCTTATCTCAACGCCCGCCAGTGCGCGTGAGATTGGGCAGCCGTTCTTGGCGGTCTCTGCGGCCTCTGCGAACTGGTCGGCGGTGACGCCGGGAACGCTCCCGGAGACGCTGAGCACGCTGGTGGTTACGGTCGGAGCGCCATCTACCATGTCGAACGTCACGCTTGCGCTCACGTCGAGGCTGTCAGGGGGAGTGCCGGCCCTGGTGAGTCCGGCCGACAGAGCCATGCTGTAGCAGGACGCGTGCGCGGCCGCGATCAGCTCTTCGGGGCTGGTGTTGCCTTCCGCAGCGCCGCTGCGCGTGGGAAGAGTCACGTCGAGGTCGGTGAAGGTGCCGGAAGTAACGGCGGTCACCTTTCCACCCCCCTCCGTAACACTGCCTGTCCATACCGACCTTGCGGTTCTTACTTCTGCCATTATGTTTCCTCCTCGAAGGGTATGTTTACTCATAGAAGCGAACGCCAACTACGCTCGCGCCGCTCGTCGCGCTCAATTGTAGCAGTTTGAAGCGTGGCGATGTATCGTCAGGTTTCAGTACGCAGGTCTCTAGCCGACACGCTCGAATATGGTGGCTACTCCCTGGCCGCCGCCTACGCACATGGTCACGAGGCCGAGGTTCTGGTCGCGGAGTTCGATTTCCTCCAGCAGCTTGACGGTCATGACTGCGCCGGTGGCTCCGACCGGATGGCCGAGGCTGATGCCGCTTCCGTTGACGTTGGTCTTGTCGAGGTCGAAGTCTAGCTCTCTCATGCAGTAGAGAGCCTGGGCGGCGAACGCCTCGTTCAGTTCGACGAGGTCAATGTCCTCGACTTCCATGCCCGCCTTGCCAAGCGCCTTCTGGACGGCGGGCACCGGCCCGATGCCCATGACTGCGGGTTCGACCCCGGCGACACCCCTGGTGCGCCAGCGCAGCTTGGGAGTGAGGCCCAGTTCGGCGGCCTTGCGCTCGGACATGAGAACGACAGCGGCGGCCCCGTCGTTGATACTCGACGCATTGCCCGCCGTAACAGTGCCGTCCTTCTTGAACACGGGACGCAGAGTGGAGAGCCTTTCGAGGCTGGTGTCCGCCCTGGGTCCTTCATCGGCGCTGACCACGACAGGGTCTCCGCGCCGCTGGGGTACTGATACGGGCGTTATCTGGCCATCGAACCGTCCGTCTTCGATGGCGGACACTGCTCGCTGGTGGCTGATGAGCGCGAGTTCATCCTGGTCCTCTCGGCTCACGCCGAATCTCTCAGCTACGTTCTCGGCGGTAACCCCCATGTGGTAGCGGTTGACCGGACAGCCCAGCCCTTCGATAAGGCCGTCCCTTAGATTGCCGTCTCCCATGCGCAGTCCATCGAAGCGGACATGGTATTCGAGCATGAAGGGTGCCTGACTCATATTCTCGGTCCCTCCTGCGACGGCTATGTCCACCTCGCCCGAGCGCACAAGCATGGCGGCCATGTTGATGGCCTCCAGGCCGGAGGAACACTGGCGGTTTACCGCTATGGTGGGCGTCTCTTCTGGTATTCCGGCGTTGAGTGAGGAGAGCCGAGCGGCATATCCGGCCTCGGCGGCCTGAAGCGCGTTGCCCATGACTACTTCCTCGACCATGTCGGGCGAGATGTTGGCGCGCTCCAGCGCGGCCTTGATAGCGGTCGCTCCCAGGTCGGGTGCGGCGACATCTTTGAACGATCCGCCGAACCTGCCCATGGGCGTCCTGGCTCCGCTTACGATGACTGCGTTCTCCATGAATTAACTCCTTGCTGGGTGGTGTAATCGGGTTTTGCCCGATTATACGCTATTCTCGTCTCAATCCAATCCGACTCTGCCGACGCCTCCGGTGGCGCCCGGGCCAGAGAGGAAGCCTCGAATATCGTCGGCGTACTTGACTTCGGAGTCATCTTCGGGCGCGTAACCCAAGATCTCGCGGGCGTTGGAGAGCGACCAGAATGCGCGGGTGTTGTTACTGATGCCGTACACTACCTGCCATGGGATGCCGTGTTCGTTGTCTATGCTGGAAGTTTCGATAGCGCGGGTGAATAGCTGGGTAAGGTCGCGTGGACTTATGTACGCTCCCAAGTCACGCTTGTAGTTAGAGGGGTCGCCTTCGTAGGTCGTGAGATCCAGGTCGCGCGGAGCTCCGATTCTGACCATCACGACTTCGAGCTTTCGCTGCTGGGTCTGTGAGGAACCAGTGTGGTCCTGCCCGCCGCTCGCCGTTCGGAAATCCATCGCGCCGCAGGCGAACAGGAAGCCCATGTGCTCGTAGGTGGCCTTCGCCCAGCCGTAGAAGTTATCGGACAGCGGCAGAAGATAGGGGTCGAGCGACTCCATCTTGCGAGCGTGTATCAGGTTGTGTTCATACCAGTCAGCAGCATGGTTGGAGCTGGCCATAACGACACGCGCGGCTCCGGCGTCGTAGGCGGAGCGGAAGACGTTGTACGCCATCTCGACGTTCTCTTTCTCGTCGAAGAAGTGGTCGAGCGGGTTTCCGGACCGCCGCTTGTAGCCGAGGTGAACGACCGCGTCCACCCCCTCGAACAACGCGGAGTAGGCGGCGCGGTCCGGGTCAATCAGGTCTTGTATAACGACCCCTTCCACCTTCTCACCCCTGCGATTGGTGTCGTTCACGTCCACGAGGACTGTCTCATAGCGTTCCTTGAACGTGGGCAGCAATTGGTCCGCTATATATCCGGCGGCTCCGGTCAGCAGGACTTTTGTCATTGGTGTCTATTCCTTCCATTCCACTATGTACTGTTCTTGCTCCGGCGTCTCGGGGGTTTGTAGTCCCCTCTTTGATTTAGGGTTCTGTGCCCACAGTTCTCTCAGTTTTTTCAGGGCATCTTCCCCTTGGTGTCCGTGCCTTGCCAGCCAGCACCCGATAACGGTACCAGTACGTCCTCTACCACCATAGCAGTGAACATAAGTAGGGCGATTGTTTCTAAGGTTGTCATCAATCAGGTTGAGTATGGCAATTGTATGTTCATCCGATTCTGGGATGTCGTAGTCTCTAATTGGGAATCGCTGGTACTCAGCAACTTCTAGCCATCTGTCGTATGGGGCGTGTTTATCTTCTTCGGTCAGGTCAATGAAAGAGACTATTCCAGCGTCTTCGATCTTCTTGATCGAGTCTGAATTCTGAGGATGTTCACCTGCAAGCAGCTCTCCGGGCACTACCCAGTAGCATTTTTCTATCGGTCGTTCCGCCATCGGGACTCCTTTCAGATTCACGAGTTTACTTCTATCCTGAGCCGCTTATTGATGCGGCCCTTGGACTCGTGTCCGGTTACGCGGATTCGGCCCACTTCGCTGGTGTTGGCGACGTGGGTGCCGCCGTCGGCCTGGAGATCAAGGCCCTCAATGTCAACTATCCGCACTTCCGTTATCTGGGGCGGGAGCAGATTTATCTTGGTGCGTATCAGGTCGGGGATCTGGAACGCTTCCTCACGAGGAAGCACGGAGATATGTACGTCGCGTGAAGCGGCGACTTCGGCGTTGATGAGTTCCTCGACACGCTCGGCGAAGTCAGCAGACATACTCTCCAACTCGAAGTCCATGCGAGCCCTCAGAGGGGTCATGTTGCCGCCCGTGACCTGCGCTCCGTAGTCGCGCCAGACGACGCCGCAGAGAATGTGGAGCGCGGTATGAGTCCGCATGAGTTGGTAGCGGCGTTCCCAGTCGACAGCGCCGTGTATATTGCTCCCGACTTCAGGTGAATCGGGGCCCTCTATCTCGTGGATATACGCGCCCTTGTCGCGAGCGACGCGCTTGACGCGATACTCGGTGTCGCCCGCTGTGAGGGTGCCGCTATCGGCGGGCTGCCCGCCGCCGCCCGGGTAAAACGCTGTGCGGTCTAGGACGACGCCCTTGCCGGTGACGGCGGTGACCGTCGCGTCGAATCCTTGGAGGTAGCTGTCCTGGTAGCAGAGTATGTCGGTCATATATTCACCCACCTTCACCTTGTAGCTGATGCACCAACATGGCTCCTGGAACTTAAGTCAACCTCGAATGGGAGTCCCTTTTCGTCCATCAGGCTGCTGACGTGCAGGATGTGAAACCCGATGATGCTGCCGCCGTCGTCAATTTTTACGGCTATTCGACGGTCAGCGGTCTCTTTCATATCGCCCTCTTTTGAGGCGTCTAGGGTTACTTCAAGGAAGTCACCCTCTGGGTCGAACCAAACGTAAACCTTATCTTTGGCTTTCATGTTCTCCTCTGTCATATGCTCTTCTCCGTGTACACAGTCAACACGAAGGCGTCGCTCATACTCATAGCTACAACAACTTTAACCCATCGTTCCACATCCTCGAAATACCTGTAATAGATCATTGCCAGTCCACGATATGAAGGCTCAGTGAAGTCGGGGGCGGTCAAAGTTAGTTCGATGGCGTTCGGAATACTCGACTGTGACGTCGCCTTATGTGCCGGATCCTTTCATCCGTAAGCCTTATTTGATTTCCTTCATAGTCTCTGTAAATCTCGATTGCTTGGACAGCCTTTCAGAGTTCAAAGATGTAACTCAAAGGGGCGACTTTCTACTTATGAGCCGCCCCGATAGCTGTCAGCCCTAGCTGTGAGGCGGTTCGTTGGTGAAGATGAGGCTGCCGGCGGCCATGAACATTCCGCCGACTCCCTGACAGAAGGATGTCTTTACGCCTTCCACCTGGTGGGCGGCCTCTCCTCTGACCTGGCGCACCGACTCCTGCATGGCGAACATTCCGTACATGCCGGTGTGGGTGTAAGACAGGCCGCCGCCGTTGGTGTTCAGGGGCAGCTTGCCGCCGGGTGAGGTGTTGCCCTCCTCTATGAAGGCTCCGGCTTCGCCGCGTCCGACGAATCCCAGGTCTTCCAGCCCGTAGATGGGCAGGTGGGCGAATGCGTCGTATATCTGGACGTGATCAATGTCGTCGTGGGAAACCTGCGCCTCCTCGAACGCCTTCGCACTGGAGGTCTTGAACGCAGCCGAGGTCGTCATGTCATACATCTGGCTGACGGCCGCAGTCTCCACCGACTCGCCCGTTCCCAGGACATATACTGGCTTGGTGGGATAGTCATCCACCCTGTCCGCGCTGGTCAGAATGAACGCGCCACCGCCGTCGGTAACCGGGCAGCACATGAACAGGCGGTATGGGTAGCAGATCATCCGGCTGTTAAGAACGTCCTCGACCGTAACGAGGTCCTTGAACATAGCGCGGGGCACTTTGTTGGACCACTTGCGCTGGGCGACGGCTACCGAGGCTAGTTGCTCGATGGTAGTGCCGGTCTCCTTCATATATCGCAGCACGCCAAGGCCAAACATAGTGGTCGGTCCGAGCACGCCGTAAATGGACTCGAACTGGCCAGGGTATGAACCGTCGTACCTTGGGCCGGATGAGGCGCCCGCCGTTCCGATTCGAACACCGCCGACTCCGACGCGGCTGCGCCCGCTCTGTCCCATCGTGCAGAGAATCGTCGTGGCCAGGCCGGAGGCTATCGCGGCTGCGGCGTGTCTCATGTGTATCAGGAACGATGTCCCGCCCACTTGGGTGTTGTCCACCCACTTGGGGACGATGCCCATGTAGTGGGCGAGAATCGCGGGATTCATGGTGGCAGAGATGCCGTCTATCTGGCTGGCGTCAATGCCGGCGTCGGCAATGGCGTTCATCGCGGCGTCTATATGAAGTTGAGTTTCGGACATATCGGGTATGACGCCAAGCTGGCTGGTCTCGGACGCTCCGACTATGGCAGTCTTGTATCGAAGTGACATGGCTGTGGTTCTCCTGAGGATTCGAGAGGATTGGATGAAATCGCGGGATTTGGACGGCGACTAGGCCGGTTCCCAGTTCGGGATGGCGATTTCGTCGTTGACGTCCACGAACACGACCTTGAGCGGCATGTCGAGCACGAGGTTTTCGGGCGTGTTCTCGATGCCGTGGATGTTGCCCATCATGCGCGGACCTTCCTCGAGCTGTATGATCGCTATCGCATAAGGGGCCTCGTCCTCGAATCCGGGCGCGGGCCTGTGGTTGATCATATAGCTGTACAGCGTTCCCCTGCCGGACGCCTGGAACCACTCCACCTTGTCAGTCATACATCCCGGGCAATGCAGACGGGGATAGAAGAACGACTTGTTGACGCACCCGACGCAGCGCTGTATCCAGAGTTCATGTTCCTTGCACTTCTTCCAGAAGAAGGCTGTCTCCGGTGTAGGGTCCGGTATTATTTTCCTGTATTCCTGCTGAGTCATTGAAGTTATACCTCCGTTCGACTGCAATGTTCGGCTGGGCCTATTGTATGAGACAGCCTCGGTTAGGGCAACGCTCGGAGCACCGACGGAAGCGTCCCAGGGCCATGAGGGGCCAGTAGTTTCTATATAGGTGGTACTTGATCATGAAACCGGAGGGGAGTTCCATGCCCTGGCTCCGAGCCCTCTTGGAACGACTGCCAACGCCATAGCCGGGAAAGCCGGCGCCGGTGAACCAGGGTTCCTCCCAAGTGCCGTCCTCCCGCTGGGTGGCGACCAGGTACTCGATGCCACGCCGGACGGCATGGCTGTCTGACTCCCCGGATGCCAAAAGAGCGAGCAGAGCCCATGAGGTCTGCGAGGCGGAGCTGGGACCGTGTCCGGCCAAAGCGAGGTCTGCATAGCTGGCACAGCTTTCTCCCCAACCGCCATCTTCGTTCTGGTGGGCCACGAGCCACGCAACAGCTCGGCGCACTGCTCCGGCGCTCATGTCCTCACCCATAGCTTTCAGCGCCGGCAGGACGGCCCCCGTTCCGTAGATGTAGTTGACTCCCCAGCGTCCAAACCATGGGCCGTCCTCTTCCTGCTCATTCCATAGATACCGCGCTGCCTTTCGCAAAGGGGCCATGTCCGCCTGGTAACCGACGCGAACCAGCGCCTCGACCACGTGGGCGGTCACATCCGCGCTGGGAGGATCTATCATTTCTCCAAAGTCGGCGAAGGGTATCGCGGCAACGGCCCGGCGGGTGTTGTCCTTGTCGAAGGCTGCCCAACCGCCATTCTTGCTCTGCATTCCGAGCATCCACTCTGCGCCGCGCCGTATCGCCTTCCGATGCCTTTCCGGGTCTTCTGTGTCCACACTCTTCAGGGCTATGAGCGCCTCCGCAGTGTCGTCAATATCTGGATACGCGCTGTTGGCGAACTCAAAAGCCCAGCCGCCGGGTGTCGTGTTCTTGACCCTGACCTGCCAGTCGCCTCCATCGGCGACCTGCGCCCTGATGAGCCATTCGCCCGCCCGACTCAGGATAGGGCTGTCGGGTGGCAGACCGGAATCCTCGAGCGCAACCATCGCCAGGCACGTGTCCCAGACAGGAGATACGCAGGCCTGAACCCGCATAGCGCCATTCTCTTCTATCGTGAATGCTCTGAATCCCTCAATGCCTTTGCGCATGACGGGATGGTTGAGATCATATCCCAGGACTTTCAGTGAGATGAGCGAGTACACCCAGGGAGGCTGTATGCCGCCCCATGAGCCGTCCTCATCCTGGTGGTCCACAATCCATTTGACGGCTCTGCGAATGGCAATGCGTCGCACCGGATGCAAGGGAAAGGAGTTGTACCACCGGAATATCCGGTCGGCTATGTGGAATATCCCAGCCACCCCCTCCATGGACCCGGGTCTGGGGGATTTCCCCTGCTCATTCGGAAAGAGTTCGGAGATGGCGGCACTGTCCGGGATCCGGCACGACGGACGATGGGTCATCACGATACTGAGAGGCAGCATGGTAGCCCTGGCCCAGCTAGAGAAGTCATAGAGGTTCATGGGAACCCAGGACGGGAGCAGCGCCATCTCCGGCGGGATTGCGGGTACACGCTTCCAATCCCACTGTCCGAAGAGGGCCAGCCATATCTTTGTGAAGACGCGGGCTTGGGGGACGCCCCCCTTTGACAGAATGAACTCCCGCGCCTTGATCATGCGAGGGTCGTCCATAGAGAGGCCCGCCAGCTTCAGAGCGAAGTAGCACTCCACCGATGTGCTGAGGTCACCGGGAGATCCGTAGTATTGCCCCCATGTCCCATCCTCGCGCTGGGTTTCGAGCAGATGATTCGTCAGCTTCCGCCACGTATCCTCATCTCCTATCCCCAGGAAGTGAGTCAGCATCAGATACTCGGCTTCCATGGTGGAGTTGGATTCCAACTCGCCCCACCAGAAGCCCTCGGGGGACTGGGTACGCGCGAAGTAGTCCTGGGACCGGGACACAGCTTTCGAGACCGCGTTCAGCAACCCCGGCGAAACACTCGACTCTGGCGTTTCTCTTGTGGTCATTGCGCTTTCCTGGCTCTGCTCATGCACTTTGAGGAAGGCCAGAGTTCACTCGCCGGCCGGACACGACCAGGCACTCAGGAAACCCGATGTGAAGGCCGTCAGCGAATTTCGCGCCTTTGAGGCCGCGCTGCCCAGCCGAATCAGGGCCGGGAGCGACCACGGACGAAATATGAAGGGCAATCCTAGTCGCCACCTGTTCCCGGAACCTGCGTCAAGTTCGGACGCGGCAAGGAAGTCCGGCAGCGGACGCTCCGCAGTATCCACTACGGCGCGGACCGCCAGAAAAGGCACGTTTCGCTCATGACAGGCCAGCGCTACCCAGAAACTCTCCATCTCGACTGCCAGTGCATCGGTGTCCGAACCGAGCCGCACCTTCGCCTCAGGGCGCGATACTAGCTGGGAAGCGGTCACACAGGCTCCGGTACGGTAGCGCAGTCCCAGTGTCCCCAGGACACCGGTCGCCTTGTCGGTTAGCGTTTGGTCGGCACCGAGGGCCTCGCTGATTCTGGGCTTCGGACCTCCGCTAACGATATCTTCGGCGAGTATCAAGCCTTGGGCGACTACCAGGTCTCCCGCAAGCTGGCCTGCGACCAGTCCCCCGGCGAAGCCGAGGGAGAGAACAGCGCTCGGACTGCGCTCATCCAGGACAGTGCGAGTCGCCGCCTCCGCGCGGGCTCTGCCCACACCGCTTACGACAAGGACCGCCTTCCCGCCTCCGGCGCGACACTCATAGATTTCATGAGAACCGGACGACGCGGCCCTGCTCCAACAGCCAGCCTTGAGGATACCTCGCGCCTCCTCAGGCAGAGCCACCATCAGCGCCAGGTCTCCCCCCACTTCTCTAGCTGGCTCCGACGCCGGCGCGCTTGCCGACCATGCCCTTCGCCAAGTCCGCTGCGCTCCTGGGACTACTGAAGGCGTCGTAGATGATCGCCGACTCGAATCCGCAGTGCATCATGCAGTTGGCGCACTTGCTGTTCACGCCAACGCCGTAGTTCTCCCAGAGCGAGGCGTCGAACAGGTCGTTGACGTCGTCGGTATGCCTGTCCGCCAGCGGGTAGCACGGCTCCCGCCAGCCCTGGACAGTGTAGGTGGGATTCGACCAGGCGGTGCATTGGTAGTCCCGCTCTCCCCGCAGAAAGCTCAGGTAGAGCGGGTTGTTGTAGAAGCGGATGCGGTCTATCGCCTCGTCCGTGAGCACCCGCCTGAAGACCTTTATGGACTCCTCGCGCGACAGGAACATCTCCTGGACAGGCCCATCTACGAAGTCGTACCCGGCGGATACCATGACGCCCTCGAATCCCATGTCGGTCACCAGCGCGAAGAGTTGGTGGAGGTCTTCGGCGTTGGAGCCTCTGAACAGGGTGGTGTTGGAGCAGACCCTGTATCCGGCTTCGAGGGCCAGCCTGGACGCTCTCATCGCCTTCTTCCACACGCCCTTGCGATTGACCGCAATGTCGTGCTGGGTTTCCATTCCGTCGAGGTGGATGACCCAAGCGAGGTACTTGGAGGGCGGAACGCGCTTCATCATGCGCTCCAGCAGCAGGCCGTTGGTGCAGCAATAGACGAATATCTTCCGTCTCACCAACTCCTCGATGAGTTCGGGGAGTTGTTTGTACATGGTCGGTTCGCCGCCCGCAATTGACACGATGGGCGCGCCGGAGTCCTCAACGGCCCTGAGGCACTGATCGAGGGTGAGGGTCTTGTCGAGAACGGGCAGGTACTCGCGTATGCGACCGCACCCGTAGCAGTCCAGATTACACGCCTCCAGGGGTTCGAGCATCGTAACCAGCGGAAAGCGTTCGCGGCGACGGATGAACTTCTGCCTGAAGATATGGGCGAATGTCCTCCAGGCCAGTTCCAGCGGTCGCCTGGCGCGGACTTCCCTATCCGGCCTATACACGGGCAGGGCTTCGTCCGCCGTCTCCATGACCGCGCGCTCCGGAGGCGATTCCGTGACCACCATAGCTACCCTCCCATCGCAATATACATCCGTCCAGGGCTGCCAAACGTCTCGCTTGGCGGCTGGCAGGGCCAATCATATCCCAACAGACGGAACTGGTCAAAAGCCCCAATCTGCGAGAAAAATCGCCTGAAATGATGATAAATTGTCAACGTGGCCTAGCCGTCGTCGTAGTTGTCATAGTCTTTCCTGGTTGGGATCTTGACGCCGGACTCTCTCCATGCGATCTGTTGCTCAATCCTCGCGTTGAATCTCGCTGAGCCTATCCTGGCGTGTTCTTCGGTGATTACCGGCCTGGGCTGTTTGTTGATGATGTCCCACATGGCGTAGCTGGGCTTGTAGGGAGTCGGAGGCTCTTCCTCCAGTTCGGAGGGATCGAGGTTTTCCGCTATTTCCTTTGCGATGGCCACGAGGTCAACGGGTTCTTCGTCAATTTTCATTTCAGAATTATCAGTTATCAATTGGGCGCTTTCGATAGAGTTGGGTTCGGAGCGCACTTCGGGCGTGGCGGGGCCTGGGACTTTCTGGGTTCCCGCCTTCGCGGGAACGACGGTGGGGGTTGCGTGTCCGATGGTGGAAGTTGCGTAGGCGGGGTCGTTGTCGAAGGCGCGCCTGAGTAGTTCGACGGCGGCTGACACCCTTTGCTGGTGACGAATCTTGCCCAGCCCAGACTCGATGGCCGAGTCTATGCCGTTCATGGTGTCTATGAGGTAGTCGGCGACGTCCTCGGTGTCGTTGGTCTTGTCTCTTATGACGCGAGCGAGGGCGGTGTCGAACTTGGGGTCCTCACGCTCTTCGCACTTGCGTGGCTTGGCAGAGGGCTTGGCCTTCTTTTCTTCCTTGTTCTTTTCCTGGAAGCGAATGGCGGTGAGGTCGCCGTATTCGGTGAGTATAGCGGCGGCACGCTCGCGGTGGAGGTGCTTAACGCCGTCGAGCCTGTCTTCGAGGACGTCGTGCAGGTAGTCCACGACCTTGTTGCCGTTGTCCGTCTTGTGGCGGATGTAATCGGCGAGCGCGCCGCGCGGGTCTGCGTTGCTGCACATGATCCCCTCCTCCTCTTCCCGGGTATTATATTTTCAATGTTGTGAGGTATAGAATAGCAAGATTGTTCTGTGGCGTCAAGGGCAACTTCTGAACTGTGATTTATCTGATTTTGGTGATGGGCAGGATTGCCGAGGGGCGAGCCCTTTGGATTCCCGAGAAAGCGGGAATGACAAGTATCTGTGATGTCTTCGGCAATACAATAATCGGAAGACCCTGGGGCAAGGACAGGATCGCACGGGTGTGATTGCGGTAGGCAGTAGCAAATTCCATGGACTGCGAGCGGCGACAACGACGACTTGAGAATTCCCTAGGATCAGTATATTCTGAATTCAAGTTCAGGTGCGTCCTGAGCGGTCTATGGTTTGGCGACGAGCTGAGTGCTCGCCGCCTTTTTTGTTTGTCATTATATCTGATACCTAGACAGTTACGGGGAGGGACTAATGACATACTCGAATCGTCTGGATGATTTGAAACGATTCTACGCGATACTAAGTCAGCTGGAGAGTCAGATAGGCATGAAGACTCTTGGAGAGACGTTGCGCAAAAGGGATTTTCCCTCACACTGGCGTGTACCTGTTCCTCGAACCAAATGAGTGTAGAAGCGACAGCGGGAGTGGGATGCGGGTGGTAAGAGTCGGAATAGGTGGTACAGGCAAAACTCCCCTGATGGGGAGGTTACAACTTCATAAGAGTAGTAATATTCGTGGCTCGTCTTTCCGAAGAGCTATTCATGAGGCCCTAGAAAGTAGGGATGGGGTAGAAGGCGGTAGAAAAGAGCGAGTAAACATTGTAGTCCGGGCCATGCCGTTTCTGTGGCTTGAGGTAGATAGGAGCGACTTGAAGTACATTGAGCGAAACTGCATTGCGCTCCTGAGCAACTATGGCAAGCCTACTTTGGTTCCGCAGTCCCCTAACTGGCTTGGTCTCCATAGCCCAAATGGAAAGATCCGCCGTTCGGGACTTTGGAACAGCGACGACGTTGAGAATTCCTACGACCCGCATTTTCTTGACAAGTTGGAAGAGCTAGTCAAGAAAATGTGTCGCTCTCAAGTTTAGTCCCCTCGCTTACGGTTGCCGTATGCTCATGCACTCCTCGAACAGCACGTCGGTGACGACTTCCATGCGGTCCGACCAGCCGCACATTTCCAGAAGACATTCCATCGTATAGCCGTCCCAGCGTGTCTGGTCCGGGTCCGGCCTGCCGCCGAGTATGACCGAGCCGATGTTCGCGTTCATAAGCGCGCCGCAGCACATGGGGCACGGCTCGAACGTGGTGTAGAGGCTGTATCCGTTCATATCGTCTGTGCCCAGGACCTCCGAGGCGTTTCTCAGCGCGACCGTCTCGGCGTGGGCCGTGGGGTCGTGTGTCACCGGCACCAGATTGCGGCCACACGCCACCACATCTCCATCCCGGACTACCACCGAGCCGACACCGACGTTCCCCTCGTCGGCGGCCCTCTGCGCCTCTTCCAGCGCTACCCTCATGAACTGTTCGTGATCCATTCTCTTTCCTCCCGTCGTCGCGTCTTCGTCTGAGTTGGTCAGAACCTGTGTCAGTCTGGTCGGTAGAGGAGTCACCCCCATCCTAACCTTCCCCCTTGACGGGGGAAGGGACTTTTGCGTGGCGTTTGCACATCCTGTTTCCTGAAAACGAAAAGACCCTGGTCAGCGCTCGCTGATGCGGTATATCCAAACCTGGAAGAATACGTCGGGTTCGCCCTTGGGCATACCCTGGAACTCTTCGGTGGCGCACGCGAGCTCCCAAGTTCCGTCGGATTCAAGCTGCCGCTGCTTCTCACGGAAGCCGTTCTGCTCGTAAACGTCGGGGCGTAACGTGAAGACAACGAAGCCGCCGGGCCGGACGATGCGGGCAAGTTCATCGAACGAACTCGCGGGGGCGTGTCCCAGAGTGAAGACGCCAACGCCGATAGCGGCGTCGAAACTGCCCGTGTCGAAGTCGAGACGCTCACCCATAATCATCTGGTGAAAGCCGGAGTACACTCCCTTGCGACGCGCCTCCTCCAGCATCCCGCGCGACAGGTCCATGGCCTCGATGTTCTTGTAGCCCAGCCGGTTCAACTCCACACCGACCAGTCCGGTGCCTGCGCCCGCGTCCAGCACTCTCGCTTCCTTGGAGACGAATTCTGAGAACGTCTCTGCCGCTACGTGCGGAATGACGTAACCGAAGTCGGACTCCAGGTCTTCGTCGTAGTCCTTCGCCCACTCGTCGTAGCGCTCCTCAAGTTGCCTGTTGTTTTCGGAAGCGTACGCCCACTGGACTTTGTTTTCGGAGGTCATGTTTCCCTTCTTTTCAGTAGCGCCATGACATTAGGAGAATTGGATGTGAATCCTGCTATTCCGGCGGATCTGCCAGCGGGTAGTAGCGGTGCGATATCGAGGCTTCGTCCATTGTGACCAGCCTGATGCCGGAGGGGTCGGGGCCGAGCGGGTAGCCAACCGCGCCGGTGGTTATCATGAGCAGGTCGCCGTCTCGCGCGTAGTTGTTCCTGTGCATGTGTCCGGCGAATACGGCGGAGGCGTCGTTGCCCTTGAGTATACTCACTATTGCTTCGCGTCTTTCGAAAGGAATCGTAAAGTAGTCTTCGTCCTCGTCGGGGCGCTCCAAGAACAGCGGATGGTGCAGCAGTAGAATCAAATGCTCCGCGCCCGCGCGGCGCGCGGCACTCATGTCGTCTCCCAAAAATTGGATCATCCTGTTCCACTCGCGCGGAACATTGGACGGGTCGGAGGCGACCGAACTGTTTATGACGGTGAAGTGGCAGTCGGCGTGGTCGAATGAGTAGTTGTCATCGCCGAACTTCTCGCGGTACAGGGCTATGGACTCGGAGGTGGGGGCCTCGCCGACGTCGTGGTTGCCGGATACCCAGTGTACGGGGATACCGACGTCCAGATTCTCTGTGATGCGGAATAGCTCGGCAATCTCGGCTTCGTCGCCGGTATCGTGAATCATGTCGCCGCATACGACCACGAAGTCCGGCCCGAGGCTGTTCGTCTTTTCTATGGCCCTGGTGTATAGGCGAGTTTCGTCGGCGAACCCCGTTATCGGTCCCGGGGCTTTGCGCATCAAAACGCCTCTTTGCCTCCGTTCCGCTATTTCCTCCTCGGTATAGTTGCTGACGGAAGCGAACATACCGAACTGAGGGTCTGACATCTGAACGAAACTGAAGGACATTGGTAGTCTCCAAACCTTTATGAATTATCGCCGTTGAGTAGGGAGGGGTTGAGGTTTCACCCCCATCCTAACCTTCCCCCGTCAAAGGGGGAAGGGACCTTCAACATGCAAATGGCGAAATGGGCATCGTATTCCAGCGTGTAACTCCGAATCGTTAGCCTGGTTGATCGAGTCTCCGTTCGTACCAGACGCTGTGGTGGACCCTGCGGTATCCGAGCTTCAGGTACAGTTCCCTGGCTGGCGTGTTCTCGGCGTCAACTTCGAGTTCGATCGCGTTCACGCCCTCGGATACCAGGTGTTTCATTCCACTGACGACGATAGCGGTGCCGAGTCCGCTGCCGCGATACGACGGGTGGACGCCCGTCATGGCGACGAACCCTACGTGTCCGTGGGCATTCTGTATCCGCTGCGTCCAGTTGTAGGCCGCGGCATTCTCGCCGTCCATAATGAAGATAATTCCCTCGGGCGGGCTGATCTTGGTGCGCACCCGCGCCGCTATCTGCTCGACTGTGTTCGGACAGAAGCCCCAGTTCTCGCCGAATGCGGTGTTTTGTATCTCGGTTAGCATAGCTTCGTCTTTGTCCGGTTCGAATGACTTGAGGCAAAAGCCGGGTCTGAGCCGCAGGGGCGGAAGCTCCGATCCTTCCCAGCGCATCTGCCAGAATTCCTTGATCTTCACGAAGCCTTCGGACTCCAGCAGGCGGTGGTCGTCCTGCGCATCCAGGGCGGTTTGGACGTGAACCACGCCCGCGCCGAGCTTTCTCGCGCGCCGGATGGAGTCGCCCAGCAATCGTCGAAGTATCCCGCTGTCGCGAAATTCGGGGAGCGCTCCACCCGCGACCACAGCCCTCCCTATGAGAGGCTCGGGTGAGGTCAGGTGGTACCCGATGATGTCCGTCCCCTTCACCGCAAGACGCAGATTCGATTCGGGTGAAACTGAAGGTACCGACAGGTTCTGGCTCACGACTTCGCGGTCCAGCTCCTTCTCGGTCCCTTTGGCTCCGCTAATGCGGTTGAAAAGATCCGCGACCGAATCGAGGTCTTCCCATTCAAACCCGCGAATGTCTATGTCTTGAGCCATACTACCTGCCTGCGGCTGTATTTTCGGATGGGGCTTCCCGATTGTACCAGACAGGCGACCTGTTCCATACCTCCCCCCGTTTGACCGCCATTTCTGAAGATGTTAGCATCCCGCTGTCCGCTCCGAGACAGCGACAATCCCACAAGGTGGCAGCTTAGTGAACCTGGCCCCACGTCTGGCCCACCGGACACCGTTCTTCTACGGATGGGCCATCCTCTTTTCAGCCGGCGCCTCCATCTTCGTCCGAAACGCCGCGGCCAGCCTGACCATAGCCGTCTTCGTCTATCCCCTCTCCGACGAACTCGGCTGGAGCCGCACCATGATTGCGGGCGCGGCGAGTCTGGGAGGCCTTGCCGCCACGTTCACGTCGCCCATAATCGGCTGGCTGGTGGACCGCTTCGGCGCGCGCATGGTCCTGACGTCCAGCGTCCTGATTCTTGGATTTTCCACTATTTCGCTCGCCTGGGCCACGTCCACCATCTCCATATTCGGAGCCGCGATCCCCTGGGCCTTCTATCTCGCTTACGGCATGGGCCGCGTCATATTCTCCAGCCCCATACAGATAGGCGCGTCCGTCGTCGTATCCCGATGGTTCATAAGGATGAGGGGCCGCGTCAACGGGATCCTCTCCCTGACCCACTCGGTCGGCATGGTGCTGTTCCCGCTCATAGCGTCCTTGGTAATCGCTCAGAGCGGTTGGAGAGACGCCTGGTTCGTGCTGGGAGTTATGGTGTGGGTAATCGCGCTGCTTCCGGTGTCCCTTCTCATGGCGCAGAGGCCAGAGGACGTGGGTCTTCACCCGGACGGCGATGAGAGCGAAGCGGTAGCCTACGAATCGTCCCAGCAGGAAGAGGAGCCTGCGTGGACCCTGAAGGAAGCCATGAAGACACCCGCGCTGTGGATTCTCGCCGTGGGCACCGGACTGCTGTTCCTGATTCAGGCGGGCACCAACACCCACGCTGCGGCCTTCTTCCGCGACCAGGGACTCACTGCGACCACTGCCGGACTCGGAATCAGCCTCAACGCCGCTTTTCTGGGCATCGGGGGAATCGTATGGGGACGAATAGTAGAGAACATACCCGCCCGATATGTCATGGCCGCCGTCGGACTCGTCATGGCCGTGGGCTCCGCCCTGTTCATAACCACCGACACCACAATCGAGGCGCTGGCGTATTCGGCCCTATTCGGGTTCGGACTAGGAGGAATGTTGACGATACCGCCTGTCGCCTACGCGGACTACTTCGGGCGGCAGTCGCTCGGCGCCATCAGGGGGATAACGGAACCCTTCACCACTTTCGGACAGGCTATAGGCGTACTCGTGCCTGGCGTCGTGTTCGACTATCTCACGACGCCGGGCGAGGAGAGCTATCTCCCCGCGTTCGGTGCGTTCGCCGCGCTGGGACTGTTCACCACGCTCATCATCCTGATGGCAGTACCGCCCCGCAAATCCCCTCTCCCAGAGGACTCACAGGGGTAGGTAAACGAGCAATTCGGCTATGAATGTAGGTAGAAAGTCCCCTCTCCCTCTGGGAGAGGGCTAGAGCCTGCCCCGTACTCCGATACGGGGGTGAGGGCCAAATACCTACCTCTCTTAGCTCCCAGGGGGAGAGGGCTAGAGAGCCTGCCCCGCACAGTGATACGGGGGAGGGGGACGGTAATTCTATCTACCGACAGCGCGCCTCGACCTGCTCTGAGCCCTCAATTCTTAATTCCTACCCGCTTCCGGGCCCACGCTCCATCGAATACGGCTGCCACCGAATCAGGTCAGTCTTGTTCAGCACGGTCGGATTCACACAGGTCCTGGGCCAGCGTCCGCTCAGCACAAGCGAAATCTCCTGCCCAACCCTGCGCCGCGCCTCCGGCGACATCCGCGACGACGCCGATGCCACGTGCGGCGTGAGGATTACGTTGTCCATCTTCAGAAGCGGGTTGTCCGGCTCAGGAGGCTCTATCTCCGTAACATCCAGTCCGGCGCCCGCGATCCAGCCCTCTTCCAGGGCCTTGATGAGAGCGGCCTCGTCAACCGTCGGGCCTCGCCCATTGTTGATGAACAGCGCGGTCGGCTTCATCATCCTGAAGTGCCGCTCAGTCAGCAGGTGGTGAACTTCGGACGTCGAGGGCGCGTGCATCGAAACGATGTCCGAGCGCTGCATCAGCTCATCCAGGCTCACAGGCTCAACCCCGTAGCTGGTCATCGTGAGTTCCTCGATGTACGGGTCGAAGGCGATCATTCGGAGTCCGAACGGTTGCGCCCGGATTGCCGTAGCGCGCGCCACGTGACCGAACGACACGAACCCCAGCGTCTGACCGAACAGTCGCGGGAACTGGTTCAAGTACGGCCTGCCCTGGCTCCACCTCTCATCGCGCGTGTACGCATCCATGAGCGTCAGCCGCCGGAAGGTAGCCAGGATCAGCATCATTGTATGGTCCGCCACCTCTTCGATGAACGTGTCCGGCACATTCGTCACCGGTATGTTCCGCGCCGTCGCCGCACCAACGTCCACCGTGTCCGCGCCCACGCTCCCCAGCGCGATGATCTTGCAATTCTGCAAATTCTCGATGATGTTCGCCGTAACCCTGTCGCCCCTGGCAATCAGCGCGTCGCAGTCCTTCACCTGCTCTATGAACTCGCCCTCGCTGGCGGCATCGAACTCTACGATCTCCGCGTCCACCGTGGACAGGTATTCCATTTCGTAATCGTATCCACCGCCGCCCAATGCGAATGTGACGTTGGTCGGCCTCTGGATAGCCACCTTGAATCTAGCCAATCTGAAACTCCTTTCGAAACATATGACGAAACTCACATTTTACGACCATTAGGATAGGGAAGGGATCGTCGCTTGTCCAGATTCCGGTTCCACCCGCTATAATACAGCTATGATGAAGGAACTAACGGAATCGTGGAGGGTAGAAAGTGGCAGCCTCAGTTACGGATGCGTTGCGAAAGGAATTTCAGTTCTACCGCGACAACCAGGATGAGATGGTTGAGAAATACGACGGAAGGGTCGTTGCGATCAAGGGCGGTGAGGTGCTTGGCGCGTATGACAGCCTGGGCATGGCGTTGAACGAAACTCAGAAAACCCACGAACTCGGGACATTTCTCGTACAGAAGGTCTCAGAGGGCAACAAGGATTACACCATAACCATCCGTTCACGTGCGCCACTTCCATGATGCGAAATCCATCCTCAAGCAGTTTTACCATATACTACGAACATCTAGTAAACGAGATACAGACTGATTGCTCGATATCCTCGATGAATGACCGCTCTTCGGATTGGTCGTCATTCAGGGCCGTATGGGATACCGGAGCAACAAACAGTGTCATCTCCAATCGCGCCGTTGATAGGTGTGAGCTGATTCCGACAGGTCTTACGGAAGTCTTCCAAGTCAATGGCCCCCCTTTCGTGGCAAATACCTACTTGGTAAGAATCATGTTGCCCAACGACCTCGAGTTTCACAATATTTTGGTCACAAGCAGCGACTTGGAGGAAGATGACGCTGACGTTCTGATAGGCATGGACATCATTAGCCAAGGAGATTTTGCTGTTACGCATCCAAATGAACAGACACAGTTCTCATTTCGCATTCCATCTGAAGCGGACATAGATTTCGAGGCGGACATCGCTGGATGACGCTCCTTCATAACAGATACTATGTAACCAACAACTCGCCGCTCGGTCGGCCCCAATCACAGACCACCCAGGAGTAAACTAAACATGGATCCATTCAACAAGATGAACGGCGTCGTACTTCCCATGAACCGCGTCAACGTGGACACCGATCAGATCATACCCAAGCAGTTCCTCAAGCGCGTCGAGCGAACCGGCTTCGGAGAGTTCCTCTTCTTCAACTGGCGATTCAACGAAGACGGCTCGCCCAATTCGGACTTCATTCTCAATAAGCCAGGCTACCAGGACGCCGAGATCATCGTCGCGGGCAGGAACTTCGGTTCCGGCTCCTCCAGGGAACACGCCCCCTGGGCCCTCGGACAGTACGGCTTCAAGGTAGTCATAGCGCCCAGCTTCGCCGACATCTTCCACAACAACTGCTTCCAGAATGGACTGCTTCCGGTCGTCCTGCCTGAGGAGACCGTCCAGCAGATCATCGAGAACGCTGAGAACGACCCGGGTTACCGTCTGAACGTTGACCTGGAAGCCGAGCGCGTCTGGGACGACAACGAAGACGTAGTAGCGGACTTCAGCGTCGAGCCTTTCCGCCGATACTGTCTTCTGAACGGCCTCGACGACATCGGACTGACGCTTGAGGCTGAGGACGACATATCCGCGTTCGAGTCGAGCCGCAGCTCCAATGGCGGCGTCCTCACTTTCTAGTATGCGGGCTGATATTGACGGTCTGGCGGACCCGCTGATCGTAGCCCCTACTCCCACCCCGTTCGACGCGGAAGACCGGGTGGACGCAGACGCGCTTGCCCGGAACATCGAGCGCTGGAACCGGACACCGCTGTCTGGCTTCGTACTGGGCACGGCCAACGGCGAGGAGCTTTCGCTGAGCGACGACGACAAGACGCTGATAGTCCGAGTCGTCGCTGAGACGCGAACTCCGGACCGCATGGTAATAGCCGGGATTGATACGCCGTCAACCACATACACCCTCGACCTTGCCGCCCGGTATGCGGACGCGGGCGCGGACATGGTTCGCATCAGGATACCCCGGCAGGGGGGCGACGAGGCTGTCCTGCGATACTTCAGCGAGGTTTGTTCACGCAGCCCGCTGCCTGTGGTGGTGATTCACCAGACCTTCACGGGCATACCCGCCGCGTCTCCCGAAGTCATCTCCCAAATATGCTCACATGACAATGTCTTCGGATACATCACCGACCACGACATACGCTTCGAGGGCAGGGTAGCGCTGACCTTCCCGCGTGATAAGCGCTTCTGGATCTGTAACGGTGGCCTTCTGCTTGCGGGAGCGGTGATGGGAGCGAATGGAGCGTGTATGTGGCTCGGCAACATCGCACCCGGACTGTGTCGTGGGATAATGGCAAGCGGTCTGGACGGCAGCTTCATGGACGCCAGGCCGTTACAGCGCACCGCTACCATGCTGGACACGGTTATCAATAGGTACGAAGTCGCCGGGGTGAAATGCGCCCTGAATATAATGGGATTCGAAGGTATGATCCCGCGCTCTCCGCTAATGCCTGTTTCAGAGGATGACGCAACCCGAATAGCCGACGCGCTTAGACGGGCGCGTCAGTCGTCCACCCCATAGAGGCTGCCGTTCTTCATAATCTGCTCAATCGTATATTCCGGTGCTGGCTGAGAACGTCTCTTCCGGGGCAGTCTCTCCCAACCCGCCCGCACCAGGTTCTGGAGAGAGTTGACCTCTTTGGCTATCTTCACCCTGATCCGGGAACTGTACTCGCCCATGCTGCGGTACTTCTTGTAACGGTCTCTTTCCAGCTTCTTTTGCGTCATTGACTGTAGCGCGGACAGCTCGGACACCATCGCCCGATGGAGCAGCCTCGCGGCCTCGTCAGGGTCGGAGTGGGCTCCGTTCGGCGGCTCGGCTACCACCTGGTCTATTATGCCCAGATCCAGGCAGTCCCGCGCGGTTAGTCGCATCGAGGTCGCCGCTTCCTCGGCGCGAGATGCGTCCTGGAATATGACCTCCGCGGCCTCCTCCGGCGAGACGGAAGTGTAGATCGCGTGCTCGAGCATCAGAACCCGGTCCGCCACTCCAAAGGCGAGCGCGCCCCCACTGCCCGCCTGCCCTATCACCACCGATATGGTGGGACTTTCCAGGCCGGACATCAGCGCCATCGTATTAGCGACGGTATTGCCCAGACCCCTCTCCTCCGCAGCTTCGCTCAGGTCCGGCCCGGTCGTATCCACAAATGTCACGAGCGGCAACGAGAATTTGGCGGCCAGGTTCATCGCCCGCTGCGCCTTTCGGAAACCCTCCGGCGCCGTTCGGCTCTCGCTTCCGGCGTCGCCAGTGGAAAGCGATACCCTCTGCTGCCCTATGACTGCCACGGTCTGGCCCGCTATCTGGCCCAGCCCGGATATAACCGTCGGATCGTCTCCGTAGGAGCGGTCTCCGTGCAGTTCCACGAACTGACCGAATATCCTGGACATATAGTCCGCCGCCGTCGGACGGGACTGGTGCCGGGACAACTGCACGGATTCCCATGCCTGCGGCCTGGGAATGCCTGTCACATATCCGATTCCCTCGTCGAAGTTCGACAGCTTGTACCTTGTTTCGAGGAGATCGAGAAGAACACCCAGGACTGCGCGCAACTCGGTCCGTTGGACTACTGCATCGAGCATCCCATGCCTCAGGTGAGACTCGGCGGTATGGGACTCAAGGGGAAGAGGTAGATCGCTGGCCCTCTCTATGACTCGGAGCGAAGAGAACCCGACTATCGCGCCCGGCTCGGCCAGGATGATGTCGGCCAGGTTCGCGAAACTTCCGTATGCCTGTCCGGTGGCGGGATTGGCGAGTACCGTGATAAGCGGAATCCCCGCCTGGTTGAGCCGGTTTGCCGCGACCGTCGTCTTGGCCATCTGCATAAGAGACAGCGCCCCCTCCTGGATGCGTGTCCCTCCGCTGGTGATGATGGCCACGGTGGGCAGTCCCATCTTCGTAGCGCGTTCGAATGTGAGAGCTATCTTCTCGCCGACCGCGCACCCCATCGTGCCGCCCATGAAGCCAAAGTCCAGAACGATCAGCATTACGCGCGTCCCGGCAATAGAGGCGGTACCTGTGAGGGCCGCCTCGGTCAGACCGGTTCTCTGCTGGTCCTGGAAGATGCGGCTGTTGTAGGGCTTGGCCGACGCGAATGACAGCGGGTCAAGTGATATCAGGGACCGGTTTATCTCCCTGAAGCTGTTCGAATCAACGAGAGACTCGATGCGTTCCCCTGCACTCATGCTGTAATGGAAGCGACAGCGGGGGCAGATCTTGTAGCCGAGGTACGTATCGTCTTCTCGCAAGTCGAGCGCGCACACCAGGCACTCAGTCCTCTCCCCTTCAGGCTCTTCCTGAGTAGCGCTGCCGCCCTTCAGCGGGCTGAAGCCGAATATGTTTGGCAGATTATTCGCCACAATCTCCCGCCCATAGTAAAGAACAACGAAGCTAGTTCTGGTTCATTATAACATCTCTGGACTTAGAGCCGTCACCGGGACCGACGATTCCCTCTTCCTCTAGCTGGTCCATCAGTCGGGCCGCGCGCGGGTAGCCGATTCTAAGCCTGCGCTGGAGCAGCGAAGTAGATAGTTTGCGGTGGCTGAGCGCTATATCTATCGCCTTGTCTATCATCTCGTCCCGGTCCGGATCATCTATATCCGGCCCGTCGCTCTCCTCCGCTTCGCCGCCGCCAAGCAGATCAATTTCCTGTAGCGGCAGCCCCGGAGTGGCTTGCCAGAAGTTCACGAGTTTTTCGATCTCCGAATCGCCGATGAAAACACTCTGTACTCTCGACGGCTTCGATGCGTCGAGCGGTAGATAGAGCATGTCCCCGCGTCCGAGCAGCTTGTCCGCACCCCCCGTATCCAGAATCGTACGCGAGTCCACCTGCGAGGTTACACCGAAACTGATTCGGCTCGGGAAATTCGCCTTGATAAGTCCCGTCAGCACGTCCACCGAAGGCCGTTGGGTTGCGATTATCATGTGTATGCCGGTGGCCCTGCCGAGCTGCGCAAGCCTGCATATTGACTGCTCAACGTCCACCGCGGCGGTCATCATCAGATCGGCGAGTTCATCTATGACGACGCATAGGAACGGCATCTTGTCCTGTATGCGGCTGTTGTAAGCCTCGATGTTCCGCACGCCCACTTCCTCCATGCGGCGGTAGCGTTCGAACATCTCTCGTATCAGACCTTTCAGGTAGCCAACCACCGTATCTGTTTCGACTACTACGGGCGCCAGGAGGTGCGGAGTCCCGTTGTATGGCGTCAACTCTACACGCTTGGGGTCCACCAGGAGCATACGCATCTCGGCGGGCGTCTTTTCGGTGATGAGGCAGGACACAATCGCGTTCAGACACACGCTCTTGCCGCTACCCGTCGCTCCCGCAACCAGCAGGTGGGGCATCTTCGCCAGGTCGAATACGACCGGCTCGCCGCCGCTGCCCTGCCCGAGCGCGACCGGAAGATGCGCGCCGTCGTCCCGCAGGCTCTGGAATTCCGAGCTCTCCATTATGCTGCGAATCGTTACCAGGCTGGGATTCGGGTTCGGGACCTCTATGCCGATCAGCGACTTGCCCATAGCGGGCGTCTCCAGGCGTATCGAGGGAGTCTTGAGCGCCAGAGACAGGTCCTTCTCACGCGCCAGGATGCTGTCCACCTTCACGCGCGTCTTCTCTTCGACTCGCTTGGTTACCAGCCGTCCCCTTTCATCTTTCAGGGGCAGTCCATCATCGTCGAACTGCTTGACCGTCTTCTGCCTGCGAACCCAGCCGGGGGTAAGTCCATACATGGTGACCGTCGGGCCTGGCCGAATCTGCTCGACTCCCACCTCTATACCGTACTCACCCAGTGTCCTGGTAATAGCGTCTGCGGTCGTCCGCTGCTCCTCTTGGGTTATCGAGTTGCTCGGCGCGGTATTCAACATCCTTATGCTCGGCTTGCGCCATGACGCTATCACCGGCTCTTCAACCAGGGTAACGGACTGAGTAGGATCGCTCTCAAAAGCCCCCGCTTCACGCCCGGGGGCCGACGCTAAATCCGAGTCAGGCGCTCCCCAGTATTTGTTCGCTTTGAAAGTACCCCCGGACGGCGGCCTCACAGGCTCCGGACTGCCAGAGTCCGGATCGTCCAGATCGAGATCGAATTCCTCCACCACGACGGTTTCCGGCTCGTTGTCGGACATAGAAGTCGTTTCCATGATAGAACCGTCGAACGAGGCCTGATCGTTGACATCCACGAACGTAGCCGACGAATCCAGGTTGGCCAGAGAGTCCCCGTCATCCGAGCCATCCTCATCTCTTGTAAATTCCGCCGGTTCATCGTCGAAGTCCGGCATTAGCGTATCGCCACGGTCCGAATCACTGTATTCGAGAAGCGGGCTTGACAACTCACCCGCGAAAGGCGAATCGAGAGCGGCTATCAGTGGGTCGTCGCTGTTGGAGCCATTAGACTCTAAAGACGCCTGTTCACTGGCTTCCACGACCATAGGATCAGAGTCCAGTTGCGACATGAAGAAGTCGTCCTGTCCCGAATCGCCTACTACGACGCTCCCGGAATCAGACCCTTCCGACATGATTACAGAGTCGCTTTCCACCGCTTCAGGGACGTTTTGAGATCCGTTAGTCATCCCGGCATGGGGATCGCCGTCGAAGTCGAAATCGTTGTCGTCTATGTACTCGCCGTCGGCGTCCTCCTCCTGATGGTCGAACTCTTCCAGGTCCGCCAATTCAGACAGTGGAGCGCCCGACTTTTCCATCTCAGGCGTTTCCAACTCTGACGCATCTTCGACATCGGGCCCATCTTCTTCCGCAAGTTCAGCAGTCTGTACGGGTTCGGTCGTGAACGCGAATACCGGCTCCGGCAGTTTACTCAAGCCGAGAGGCTTGAACGGGTCGCCATCGTCAGATGGCAGGGTTTCAATGGTCGCTGGCTCAGGCTCGGGTGGAGCGGCAAGCGCGCTCTTTATTCCGGCCTCCATCGAATCGCTTCCTTTCATGCCGTGGAGATAGTTCGCGAGCGACGGCACGGGCGCCGAGTGTATCGGCATATTCCCTGAATCGAAGATGCTGGATTGAGAGCGGCCTGTGCCTGAAGCATCCGGTCCGGCGTTAGGCGAAACCCTGGAAGCCTCCCTTGTCCAGATCGGTTCAGAGTTTGTGTACCAGGAACTCGGTTCGCGGCCAAATCCCGCGGGGTTACTCGACATTCCAACAGAAGGAACTGGTACGATTCCCGTGTCGTCTTCCTGGTCTTCGCCTTCGGAAAACTGCGGGCCCACCACAAAAGGCTCCGGCCCGGCTTCTCTGCGCCGGCTGGACAGCGACGGCATCGCATCGCCAATCATCCCAAATGCGGGCAGCGCGAACAGCGCTCCGGCCACCGCGAGGGCCGCTACCACTCGCAGCCACCCCGCTACACCTCCGCTCCCTATGATCATCTCCCCGACTTGACCGCCCGGCGTCACCTGGCCACCAAGAGCGAACCATCCCAGCAGTCCCTCTGAAGGACTCAAGAATGACAGGGCTCCTATGCCGGCCACCACGAGCGCGGCGGACGCCAGCCAGACGTTGTATCGCCTCAGCCATTCACGCCTGAAAGCCAGCGCGACTATGAAGGCGATGACCCAGCCCGCTATAAGGACCGAACCAAAACCGACCGCACGCAGCAATCCCTCGCGGAAACTTCCCAGCGAGTTGAATGCTGTCCCGAATACCATGAGCGCGGCCCACGCTATGGAAGCCACAAGGCCCGCGACGAGCAGAAACAGCAAAAGCCTCTTTATCTCGCGGCGTGTGGAAGTGGATTCGGTCTCCGAACTGCTCCGGCGTAATAGCCTCATCATCTGGCGATACCCTTTCGATACGTTGTCGAGTTACAACTTCGAGGGCGAGACTACACCTCAGACCTGGCAAGGTCCGTGTCCGGGACTGTCGGGCTTCGTTCAGCCCGCGCCACCGGAAGCATATACAACGGCAATCAGATGTGTTCGATTACCGTGAGTACCGTGGGGCGCTGCCTAGTCTCACCGTAGATGAAATCTCTGACCGACTTTGTCAGCCGAGACTTCACCTCTTCTAAATCTAAGCTCTCGCCATCCAGGTCTTCTAGTGTTGATGAAACCTTTTTAGAAATTTTTTCGGGAAAAATACTAGAATCGTCCGACACTATGAACCCCGATGACGTGATACTGGGTTCCGACAACAGAAGCCCCGTGCGGGAACTCAGCGCAACCGCTACTGTAACCACGCCGTTCCTGGACAGCCGCATCCGTTCGCCGAATACTGCGCTGTCCATATCCCACACACGATTGCCGTCTATATAGATATGGTTCGCCCGGACCGTATCCACCACGTCGCCGCTGGACTCGTCCAGCTCCAGCACGTCGCCATCCTCCAGCACGAATATGCGCGAGCCAGGCATCCCCATGTCGGAAGCAATCGCCGCGTGCTGCACCAGGTGCCTGTACTCGCCGTGAACCGGCACGAAGTATCGAGGCTTCACTATGCTGAGCATCATCTTCAGCTCTTCTCTCGCCGCATGACCATGCACATGCACCAGGGATATGCGGCTGTATCGGACATCTGCGCCCTGCTTCAATAGGTTGTCTATAGTCTTGGCCACGAGGGTCTCGTTGCCCGGAATCGGTGAAGCCGATATTACGACCGTATCCCCGGGCACTACCTCGATGTCCCTGTGTCTCCCGTTGGCGATCCGCACCAGCGCCGACGTCGGCTCCCCCTGGCTCCCCGTCGCCACGATGACCACTTCTTCATGCGGAAGCTGCCTGGCCGCAGACAGTGGAACGATGGTGCCTTCCGGCGCTTCCAGGTACCCCATGTTCAACGCCATATTGACGTTGTTCATCATGCTCCTGCCGACCACCGTCACCTTTCTGTTGTATCTTACAGCCGCATTTACAACCTGCTGTATTCGTGAAATGAGCGACGCGAACGTGGCGATCATGACTCTGCCCGGCGCTTCCCCGATGACCCGGTCCAGCGCGTCCCCGACAACCTGCTCCGACGCTGTGTACCCTTCCACCTCAGCGTATGTGGAGTCGGAACAGAGCAGCAGAGCCCCGTCGCCCACTATGCGGCTAAGCGTCGTGAAGTCGGTCGGGTTGCCGTCCACAGGCGTGTGGTCTATCTTGAAGTCGCCGGTATGAACGACCACCCCCAGCGGCGTGGTGATCACGATACCCATCGCGTCCGGTATCGAGTGGCAGACTCTGAAGAACTCGACCCGGAAGGAATCTCCCACCCTGAATGAGGTGTGAGGCTCTACTACATTCAGGCGGGCTTCGTCCAACATCTTGCGCTCGCGCAACTTGACCGTAATCAGTCCGTGCGTGAGCCTCGATGAGTACACTGGAACGTTGAACTCCGCCAGCAGGTATGGCAGCGCGCCGATATGGTCCTCGTGACCATGCGTTATCAGAACAGCCTGTATCTTCTCGCGATTTTCCCTGAGATACGTAAAGTCGGGGATGGCGAAATCAATGCCGGGCATATCCTCTTCCGGGAACATCACGCCCGCGTCAATGACGACAATCTCGCCACCGAACTCCAGCGCCATCATGTTGCGCCCTATCTCGCCGAGTCCGCCAAGAGGGATTACGCGAAGAGGTTGTTCTGACATCGGCTGCTATTCGAACATGCTTAGCTGCTGTGCCGGTTGTTCCTCCGGCTCAGGCTCGCCTGTCCGCTGCTCGATCACCTGCTCGATGACACCGGGCAGGGCGGCGAAGTCGTCCTCCAAGACCGGACGCAGACCCGGATTATGCAGCGCGGCGGCGGGATGATACATCGGAAATACCATGTACTCCCTCCACTTTCTGGGCTTGCCCCTGGACCTGCCGATAGACTGCCCCGGAAAGAACCTCGTAAAAGAGAATCGCCCCAAGGTGACTATCACTTTGGGGTTGATGAGTTCGAGCTGCTCGTCAAGATACGGAGCGCAGGCTTCGAGTTCGCCCGGGAACGGGTCGCGGTTGTTGGGAGGGCGGCACTTCACCATGTTAGTGATATAGACGTCTTCGCGCGACAGCCCGATCACCGAAAGCATATGATTCAGCAGGTTGCCCGCCTGACCCACGAAAGGCACACCCTGCCTGTCTTCGTGGAAGCCGGGGCCTTCGCCTATGAACATGATGTCCGCGTCCAGCGAACCTGATCCCGGCACCGCGTTGGTGCGCCCATCGGAGAGCCCGCAGCTTGTGCAGTTGGTGATTCGGCTTACAAGCAAATCGTACTGGGACACTAATCAACCCGTTCTTCAAATGTGCCGGAAGAGAATCCGGGACAATATGGCGTAAATGCTATACGAACACCTTCGCCCAAGTAAAGCATACATTCAACCATCAACGTCCTCATTCAGATTCCGATTTGTTCCCTCTCCCTCTGGGAGAGGGCTAGGGTGAGGGTGATTCCATCTACCGACCAAGTTGGTACAGCATCTTTAACCCTCAACTTCCTCCTCCTGAACCTGTGAAAGCCGGGGGCTAAGGACTATACGCCGAATCCCACGGCCATATCTATGAGGGCGTCCATTCCAAAATAACCGGCCAGGGCGATCATCGTTATCTTAATCGCCTTGCCAAGCGCGACGACCGGAATAAATCTGACAAGTGGGTATTGCGCGGCGCCCGCCCAGATGCCCGCAATGTCAAAGGGCACCGGTAGGAGCGCGAACCAGAATAAGGAGACCGTTCCCCATCTGCTCGTCCATGACTTGAATCTCTCTACACGCGGACTGTCCGGCAGTATGGCACTGCCCCGGTGTCCGAGGTAGTAACCTATCAACTCTCCCAACATCGCGAACACTCCACCTATCGCCCCAATGGCAAACGGGTTGAGTATGGAGCCCATCGCGAACGTGTAGGCATAAGATGGCGTAGGAATCGCCAGCATAGCGCTGTTGCCGAACTCCACCGCCGCCACTCCCAGATAACCCCAATTACCGAGCGACTCGAGATGAGTTATGTACTTGATGAGAAGAAACGCGAGCCCGATGGAAGCCGCCACCATGAATCCCAATTGAAGGACCATCCCCAGGGACGGCTTGATGATGAGGGACGACAAGGATGAAGACTCGCTGTCCGTCGGAGTGCGACCATGGGAATGCAGGCTGACTGTGGACGATTCCATTTCGTCCCCAGCCAACGCTTCGGCAGACATAGAAGCCACCGAAACCGTTTCAGGTTTATCGCCCACCAAGACCTGAGTGCGGGCATTATCGAACTCAGTGTTCAATTCTTTATCCTCGCTAAGGATATTAGTTGCTGCCCCGCAAACTCTACATTAATTCCTTTACACAATATATGCTTGGCGAATTTAGGTCAGGGATTGTTGGGTTTTCGATATAATTCCAGTATATCGCAGAATTTCGTCTCTGACCAATGAATCCTTCGCAGCGATCCTCCGCCGGCTCACCTCCTCCTCAATTCAGGGGATAGGACATACGCGAGCAGTACGACCGGCGTGCTTCCGAGGGCGCCTATTATTATCGCCTGCTCGTTTCCGAAAGCGGACGCGAGCGCTCCTCCAAGTATCAGACCCAGGGGAAATGACGCGGTCAGAACTCCGTACATGCTCATCACCCGTCCCAGCATCCGGGCCTGCGCAACAGTCTGAAAGAGCGTTAGCAGGAAGATAACGTGTACCGCTCCACCCACTCCCATCAGGAACAGCATCACGAGCGACAGCGGATACGAACGCGAAAAGCCAAATACAATGGAAGATATGTCCCACAGCAGCGCGGTAAGTATCAGTGCAAGCCCCTTCTTAGGAAAGTCTAAGATCGTGGTCGTAGCCAGAGACCCGAACAGAAAGCCCGCGCCCAGGGCGCCCGACATTATCCCGTATCCGGACGCGCCGATATTCAGTACGTTCTCCGCGTAGGTGGGCAGAAGCGGAATAGCGGCGGCGGCCGGAAGCTGCGTAAGTGTTATCACCAGCAGGGCGGGCAGCGGAGGCGTTCGGGCCACATAGCTGATTCCCTGCCTGATCTGCGAGACCAGCGCCTCATCCGAACGCTCCCGCATCGGAATCGAGCGGACTCGAAGTATGAGCAGGCCGCACACGCCAAATACCAGCGCGACTCCCATGAAGATCGAGCCTATCCCCAGTGAAGCTATCAGGATTCCGGCCACAACCGGCCCCGCGAGTTCGCCCGCCGAACTCGACGATCCGGTGAGTGCGTTCGCCGTCAACACCCGCTCCCTTCCGACCAGGTCCGTAATGAACGCCCTGAGCGCAGGAAATGAGAAAGCCCGAGCCGCTCCTACCGCCAGAGATGCGGCAACCAGGTGCCACAGTTCGAGCATATCCAGCGCCGCCAGGATGCCAAGCGGAAGCGCGAAAGCCACGAACGACAGACGCACCCACACCAACGTATTCCGCCTGTCGTAGCGGTCAACCGCCAACCCTGCGAGCGGCGCGAACATCACCATCGTCAGTCCAGGTATCCCTATCACAAGCCCCACCCAGAACTGCGAATTGGTCAGCATTAACGCCGCCCATCCCATCACCACCTGGCGAAGCTGTGCTGCAAAGTCGAACATCGCATCCGCGATGAAGTAGTTCCTGAAATCACGCTCCGCCAGCAGTTGCAGGGATGCCGGTCTGCGTCGCAGGAAGTTCATGTCAGTTCAGTCTCCGACCCGGTACACTCAAAGCGCGCAGGTCCTCAACCTGTCGCAAGCTGCCAAAGCCTAAATTACATTCAAGAGTCAGCGCAATGTATTCCCGAACTCATGCCGTCATCGCCACCCTGAGAAATCCATATTCCCCTGCTACAATGCCCATAATCTCATGACGCGGAGGCAACCAACATGGCAGGCAGGATCGCCCTGGTAGGCGGAGACGAATTTAGAGACGGCTGCGAGCCCATGGACGAGGCCATACTGGCCGCGACCGGCAAGTCGGCTCCCGTCACACTCATAGTCCCGACCGCGGCGGCCTTCGAGAGGCCGGATCTCGCGGCTCAGAACGGAGTGCGACATTTCTCCTCACTGGGAGCGGACGCGCACACCCTGATGGCGCTCGACCGAGATGACGCTATGGACGCTGGCCTCGCCTCCGAAATCGCTTCAGCCGATCTTGTATATCTGACCGGCGGCAATCCGGCCCATCTGCTTGAGGCTATCTCAGAGTCCGCTCTGCTCAACAACATAGCGTCCGCACTGGAACGCGGTGCAGTGCTCGCAGGATCGAGCGCCGGAGCTATGGTCATGGGAAGCTGGATGCGGTTCCGGGAGTGGCGACGCGCGCTCGGCATAGTGGACCGAATCGCCACGCTGCCCCACCACGAACGCGCCGACCCCGACTCAACCCTGCTCGAACTCGACACATCCGCCCCCGACGAACTAAACGCCGTTCTCGGAGTGGATGGACGCTGCGGCGCGCTGAGCGGGCCGGATGGCTGGACGGCGCTGGGACCCGGAAACGTAACGGTCTATCGAAGCGGCGCCTGGCGACAATACACCGACGGCGACAATTTCACTATCAGCTAGACCTGTCCGCTAGTTCACGTCCAACTCGCGCACCACGTTAGCCATCTGGACCGCAGCGACGCCCGCGCTGTACCCGTTATTGCCCTGCTTGCCGCCCGCCCGGTTGATCGCCTGCTCGACGGTGTCCGTAGTCAGCACGCCGAATATCACCGGCACACCGCTCGATATGGAGGCGTTGGCGATGCCCTTCGCCGCCTCACCCGCGACATGGTGGTAGTGGTCCGTCTCGCCTCGAATGACAGCGCCCAGGCAAATGACCGCGTCGTACTGGCCCGCCTCCGATAGCTTCTTAGCCACCAGCGGAATCTCGAACGACCCGGGAACCGTAACGACCGTGACGTCTTCGTCCCGAACACCGTGGCTGACCAGAGCCGCCTTCGCGCCGTCCAGAAGTCGGGACGTTATGAAGTCATTGAAAGATGCGACGACTATGCCGACCCGAAGGCCTTCCCCATTCAGCGAACCGCGTATTTCACGCATCACTCGGCAACCTCCGGTAGCGGATCCAGTATATGCCCCATCCGAGTGCGCTTGGTCTCCAGGTAGCGACGGTTCTCAGGCGTTACACTGGCTATGATGGGATCCTGGCCCACTATCTCCAGTCCGAACCCCTCCAGACCCACGCGCTTCTGAGGATTATTCGTCAGCAGACGCATCTTCCTAACGCCCAGATCTATGAGTATCTGCGCGCCGACACCGTACTGCCTGGGATCGGGCGCGAAGCCCAGCGCGATGTTCGCGTCCACGGTGTCCATACCGTCATCCTGGAGAGCGTAGGCCCTCAGTTTGTTGTGAATACCTATGCCGCGTCCCTCTTGGCGCATATACAGAAAGACGCCCTCACCCGCTTTCTCGATTGCCTTCAGCGCAAGTTTCATCTGACCGCCGCAGTCGCAGCGAATGCTTCCGAACACATCTCCGGTCAGGCATTCCGAGTGGACCCTGACCAGCACGGGCTTCTCCGAATCTATGTCTCCCTTCACGAGGGCAATATGCTCGTTCGGGTCCGTGATGCTCCTGTACGATACGGCCCTGAATTCACCGTGCTCGGTCGGAACCCGGGCCTCGGCGACCCTCTCTATCAGCTTCTCGTGTTCACGCCGGTAGGTGATGATGTCCGCGACCGTAACGATCTTCACATTGTGAGTGCGAGAGAATTCGGTGAGCGCGGGCATACGCGCCATCGTGCCGTCCTTGGCCATCACCTCGCATATCACCGCTGCAGGATAAAGACCCGCCAGCTTCGTCAGATCAACGGACGCCTCCGTCTGACCCGCGCGCTTGAGCACGCCGCCCTCCATGTATCTGAGGGGGAATATGTGCCCCGGCTTGCCCAGGTCTTCAGGAAGAGTGCCGGGATCTATCAGCGCCCTGATGGTTGCCGCCCTGTCATACGCGGATATTCCGGTCGTCGCACCCTTGAGTACATCCACTGATACCGTGAACGCCGTACCAAGCCTGGCGGTGTTGTCCTGCGTCATCATCGGCAGCCTGAGCTCTTCGAGCCGATTCCCGAGCATCGGAACACAGATCAGGCCGCGTCCGTGCATCGCCATGAAGTTAATGGCGTCCGGGCTGATCTTCTCCGCCGCCATGGCCAGGTCGCCCTCATTCTCACGGTCTTCATCGTCCACGATGATGACCATCTTCCCCGCCCGTATATCAGCAATTGCATCTTCGACTGTTGCTATGCTCATTGATGGATCCTCTCGGTCAGAAAGGGGGCATCCTCTCACAACTCGATTCCTTCACCATGCACAGAAAGCTCACTTCCCTTCAGAACGTATTTCGCCATGATATCCGCTTCCAGATTTACCGCGTCTCCGACTCTCAATCCCGCAAACAGAGTGTGTTCGAGAGTGTAGGGAATGATGGCCACGACGAATGTGTGATTCGTACAGTTTACAACTGTTAGACTCACCCCGTCCACAGCGATGAATCCCTTCTCCACGATGCAACGCATCACGATGTCCGGGGCCTCAAACTCGAACAAGTGTGAGTTGCCTTCCGGGGTGATCGAGAGCACGGTCCCGGTAGCGTCAACGTGTCCCTGCACGACGTGACCGCCGAATCGTCCGTCCGCCCTCAGCGGGCGTTCTAGGTTCACAGGGGAACCCGCGTTCAGCCCGCCCAGGTTCGTCCTGCGTCGCGTTTCCGGGACAGTATCCACCCAGAACACGTCACCCTCGATTTGGGTAACCGTCAGGCACGCGCCATTCACGCTTATGCTGTCCGAAACCGCGACGTCCTCCATGACGACCGACGCGCGTATCCCCAGCCCGGTCTCGGACACATCCACCACGCTCCCGACTTCCTCGACAATCCCGGTAAACATCTGGCGCCCCCTCTCAACGGCTGAACAGATATTAGCGAAACAGAAGGCAATTGTGAATACCGTATCAGGAATTCCGACCATCGGGCGACAAGCGTAGGACTGGTCTCAGGGTTTTTGCGTTTTCAGGAAATAGACCAGTCAACAGCTCCCTCTCCCTCAGGGCTCACAAGGGTAGGCAAGAGTCCCTTCCCCCTTGATGGGGGAAGGTTAGGATGGGGGTGACTCCGCTAATCCAAGTTCAATGTCTACCCCTGTCGGCTTCCTCAGGAATAGGATTGAGATGAGGGTGAACAACCTATCCGTTTTGAGATAACCGCCAGGGACCAAAGACTACACACAACGGCCAATGACCGCCACGTCCGAACCGAACCGCTCTATCTTCACTCCGCTCAGGCGTATCGCGTCCGACATCAGCGCAGCCCCCTGTCCACCCACCGGGGAAGGTGCTCTGTCTCCACCTATGATCGTCGGCGCGACGAACGCCACCACCCTATGCACCAGGCGCGCATCCAGAAGCGAGCCGGATAGCACGCCGCCGCCCTCCACCAACACGCTCGTCACCTCGCGCCGTCCGAGTTCGGTAAGCAACGCCACCAGGTTTACTCGTCCATTGCCTGTGGGAGCGATGAACACCTCCGCGCCCGCGGACTCGAGAGCCTCCTTGGCCTCCTCACCGACCTCCGACACCGCAACCAGTGTCTTGCCCGGCTGACTCAACATCTTCGCATCCAGAGGCATATTGCCGCGGCTGTCCACGACCACCCGGAGCGGCTGTCGGCTGAGCGGCGCGTCATCTGAGTCCCGCGCCGTCAACTGCGGATCATCCGCGAGCACGGTGCCTATCCCTGCCATTATCACGTCGCTCTGTGCCCTGAGTTCATGTACGTACCTGCGCGACTCCTCGCACGTAATCCACTTGGAATCACCCGTGCGCGTAGCAATCTTGCCGTCCAGGCTCATAGCGAACTTTAGAGTAACCAGCGGCATTCCGGTTGTGATGTACACGGCATGGGGAGCAATCAGATCTTCGGCATCTTCGAGACACTCGCCCAGAAAAACCTCAATCCCCGCCGCTCGCAGCGCTGCGATCCCGCGCCCAC
>VXRN01000048.1 GCA_009838465.1 Dehalococcoidia bacterium | reverse complement strand
CACGCCAAGATGTATCCTGTACAAGTGATCGCCTCATGTCAAAATCAAGATACAAAGTCCCTTCCCCGTTGATGGGCTCACAAGCGTGGGTGAATATCCAATCACCTACGATATCCGATCAACATATTCCCTCTCCCTGAGGGAGCTCACAAGGGTGGGTAAATGAGCAAAGCAGCTATGAGTGCCAGCAGAATGTCCCCTCTCCCTCTGGGAGAGGGTTTGGGTGAGGGCAAATACCTACCCCTCTCAGCCCTGAGGGAGAGGGCTAGGGTGAACTACAATTCAGTCACCCCATCGAAACAAGGAACGCCGAAGGGCCGACACTCGCCAACTCGCCCATCCTGAACATCCTCCCCATCCTGTAAATCCTACTCGTGACCAAGGCCCTGTAAGGCCTTCCTCAGTTTCTTACAGGACTACACTTTCACGTCCCAGATGCGCTATAATCCGAACATACAAACTAATTGTGGAGCGCGTCCGACCATGATTCTGAACCTCGACACACATAAATGTCCAGTTATACCGAGCCAATTCTGGAAGGACAGAAAAGTTTTCCCATAGCTAAGCTCAGGCGATCTCAGGTGAAACTCAGGTGACCTTTTCACCTGTTGGTCACCAGTTAAGCCACCTGTTCCCACCTGTTGAATCATAAACGGAGATATATGAGACCGCTGAGAACTGGACAAGATTGCCGCTGTCCATGTCCATCATGTTTCACCCCATGTTAAAATACGCAACCGATAACTAAGAACTAAGAACTAACGACTAACAACTGAAGAACACGGAGTCAGCATGAATTTCGCCAGCCGAGTCGAGAAGATACCCCCATACCTGTTCGTCGAAATCAGCCGCAAGATAGCCCGGAAGCGCGCCGAGGGCATCGAGGTCATATCCTTCGGAATCGGAGACCCCGACTTGGAAACGCCCGCACCAGTGATCGACGTCTTGCGCGACACCGCCGGAGACCTTCCCAATCATCGCTATCCTGAGTCGGAGGGCCTACCCGAATTCAGGAAGGCGACCGCCGACTGGTACCAGCGAAGGTTCGGTATCTCCCTCGACCCTGAAAAGGAGGTCATCTCCCTGATTGGCGCGAAGGAGGGCATAGGACACGCCGCCCTCTGTTTCATCGAGACCGGCGACATCGCCCTCGTCCCCGATCCCGGCTATCCGGTTTACTCGGTCGGCACCTGGTTCGCGGGCGGCGAGTGCCACTGGATGCCGCTCAAGGAGGAAAACGGCTGGCTCCCCGCGCTTGAGGACATCCCGGAGGATGTCGCGCGACGGGCGAAGGTTATGTGGCTCAACTACCCGAACAATCCCACGGGTGCCATAGCGAGCATTGACTACTTCGACAAGGTGATCGAGTTCGCCAGGTCATACGACATTGCCGTCATGCACGACGCCTGCTACACAGACGTGACTTTCGACGGCTACCGCCATCCGTCTTTCCTGGAGGCGCGAGGCGCTATGGATGTCGGTATGGAGTTCCACTCGCTCTCGAAGACCTACAACATGACCGGCTGGCGGCTTGGCATGGCGGTCGGCAATGCCGATATGATCAACGCGTTGCTCATCGTGAAGTCGAACCTGGATTCCGGCGTCCCCCAGGCGATTCAGCACATGGGGATCGAGGCTCTCAACACCTCGGACGACTGGATAGACGAGCGAAACGCGGTTTACCAGCGCCGCCGCGACAAGGTCCTCGCCGTCCTGGACGAGATCGGCCTCGAGGTTGACCCGCCCAAGGCCAGCCTCTACGTATGGGCGAGGACGCCTGAAGGCTTCACCAGCGGCGAGTTCGCCGAGCAACTGCTTGAGAATTGCGATATAGTTGTCACCCCCGGTGCCAGCTACGGCGACTACGGCGAAGGCTATATCCGCTTCTCGCTCACGATTGCCGACGACCTGCTGGAAGAAGGACTGAGACGCCTCGCCACCTACACCGGCTCCCGCTAGGGAAAAGTCCCTTCCCCCTTGATGGGGGAAGGTTAGGATGGGGGTGAAAACTCCTTCCGCCCTAGACTGTCTGAGAAGGTAAGCAAGTGCGCGGTCAGCTATGAATTTCAATCAACAAACCCCCTCTCCCTCAGGGAGAGGGCTGGGGTGAGGGTGAACGTCCATCCCTACTAGGGCATGGAAAGGGAGGAGTAATTGGCTAGAAAGAGAATGAAGACCACCAGGCCCAGGCAGGAGCGCGCCATACTCGTAAGCGCGACTCCCAAGCGTGGACGCTTGCTCTGGAATCCCCAGGACTCGCTCGACGAACTCGCAGAACTCGCCAGGACCGCCGGGGCGAAGGTGCTGGACCGTGTCTCCCAGCGCGTGCCAAAGCCCACACAGGAATACGTCGGAAAGGGTAAGCTCGAAGAGATCAAGCGTCTTTGCGACGAACTCGACGTGGACACCGTCATATGCGACGACGAGCTCACGCCCACCCAGCAGCGCAACCTCGAAAGCGCGCTTGCTTACACCGGCGGCCATGCCGAACGAAAGGTGATAGATCGAACCGCGCTTATTCTGGATGTCTTCGCGTCCAGGGCGCGCACCCGCGAGGGTCGCCTCCAGGTCGAACTCGCCCAGCAGGAATATCTTCTGCCACGCCTCGCCGGTCAGTGGTCGCACCTCGACAGGCTGCGCGGCGGCTCCGGTGGTGGCGCGGGCGGAGGCATCGGCACCCGTGGCCCGGGCGAGACCCAGATCGAGACTGACAGACGCCTGGTACGGGGCAGCATCCAGAAACTCAAGAAAGACTTGGAGAATGTCCGCCGGCACCGCCGGCTTCACCGCTCCAAGAGGGCCAGCAACGGCATTCCCGTAGTCTCCTTGGTCGGGTACACCAATGCCGGCAAGAGCACGCTGCTGAACAGGATGACCCACGCCGGCGTCATGGCCGAAAATCTGATGTTCTCGACCCTGGATCCCGTCACGCGCCGTATTGAGCTTCCGTCCGGCCAGCCCGTGCTGGTCACCGATACCGTCGGATTCATCCACAAGCTCCCGACGTCGCTCATAGCGGCCTTCCGTGCCACGCTGGAAGAGATATCCGAATCGTCCCTCGTCCTGCACGTCGTGGACGTCACTCACCGCAACGCCCCCGAGCAGGTCACCGTCGTCGAGTCAATCCTCGAGGACATGGACATGAACGGCGTCCCGACAGTCATGGCACTCAACAAGGCCGATTTGCTTCCCAGGCCCGAAGATGACCGCATGGAGTATCTTGACCAGGTGGGCGCCGGACCGAACGAGGCCGTCCTCATCTCAGCTCTCACCGGCGCCGGCATCGGCGACTTGCTCGAGATGATCGAGTCCCAGATCACCCAGAGCGACGCTTTCTTGGCCGAAACCTATCTCGCGTCAGCCGGCGACTGATGGAATGCGGGAGTGGCATTCAATGAGAGTCAGGCAGCGATGAAATGAAGAAGAGGGGACAGGCGGTGCAAGAAAACCGTTGGTTCGCACTATAAATGTTATGTAAAGTGTCGCATGGAATGCTGAAGCTCAAACACTCCACACTTGACATAACAGATACTCTAGAACTGACAATTACCAATTCTGAAGTTATCCCTGTCATCCCACCGAAATCCTAACGATTCCAGTTTGTACCAGAGCGGCCATGAGTTTCGGATAGACGCTCTCGCCCCGTGTCACGCAGACTACTGACGTCACCGGATCTCCAGACACCAGGCCGAAGGCTGTTTCGTCTCCGTCATCACTAACCAGGACTATCAACCTATCCCCAAGTTTGTACGACAAGGCCCCGAATGCTGCCCAGACTATCGGTCTTGGTGCGCCATCATCATTACCAAGCCCGGAGTCCCGAGGCCACACAAAGATACACCCGCCCGCCGAGTCCAGCGCTTCCGACAACTCCTGTGAGATTACTCTTCTACCCGACACGTCCTCCAACTCAACCGACCTGCATGGAACCGAGAGGCCCTCGACTAGTCCGCTCACGTTGCCTCGTATTGGATCGTCCGGCCCCGAGACTACGAGGATCTCCGCGCTGTTTTCAGAGGGACTCCTCACGCTCTCGCGTGCTCCATCATCGAATGCGTACTCTGGTCCTGGCGCATTTGACGGCTCTGCTCCGTAATATCCCGCTGCTTCGCTTTCGGCGACCGCTCCAACCATCAACACCCCCGACTGGTCCGACACAAGCCCCGAAACCAGCCCGTTTCGTCTGATTATTCCCAGGCATTCCTCGGTCAGCTCCCGGGGCACCCCCAGCTCGCGCACCAGCGTGTTCGACGCGTAGATATCCTCCGGCATTCTTTTGCCTGAGTAGATTCGATAGAATTCCCTGAATATCTCTGGCTTTGTGACCGCCTCTACGACTGCTTCGTATCGCTCTTGCGGGCTTCCTGGAGCGGTTATGGACTCTCCAAGTTCCGTAAGCTCTATGAAGTGGTCTGAATAGGAGCCTGTTGTCATCCCATACTTGGACGATGCGTTCAGCTTCTGTACGAAAGTGCTGCTTTTCGCTGAAGTGCCGAGGGCTTCCGCTAGGAGTTCGGTTTCCACCGGCTGCCCGCCATTCACTCGCTGGATCGTCTCCGAAACGGGAAGTGCGTCCTGAAATGAATGGGTCGGGTATGGTCGGGTAATTCTGGTTCTCTTTGCCATGTGTTTTCTCGGGTAGTGCTATATTTCAGAAAAAGGTCTTCGGACAGTTGAAGTGTCTGCATACTATGAATGGCTAGGTATTTGAGCTCCAACATTGATAATGTACCATATTTCGCCTATTTCTGAAAAATTTGTTTCATGGCTGTCCTGCCGGTTTACTTTAGTAAATACTACAATCCATGTCTCTTTAAGGCGTCGTAAGTTTGGATGCAGAGAGATTCTCTTCTACACTACTCTCCTAAGGTGAAATTTGGCCGCGGCCCGGCAGCGGCTATCCTTTAAGAACCAACTAGGTGATAGAATAAAGTCATGCCTTCTCAAACATATCTCCACACGACAGACGCTCTTGCAGGACAGTCAATCAGGCTGCGCGCCAGGATGTGGTTCCCGGCTGTCATGCTGGTTGTGGCCTTCCTGGTCGTTGGGTGCCAGAACGATCCCGACTCGGCAGTTCCGGCCGCTGACGTCGCTGAGACGGTCGCTACCCAGGAGCCAAGTGCGTCCGAAGCGCAGCCGGAGCCCACTGCCCCACCCGCCACCCGCGCGCAGGACCCAATGGTCCTCCCCACCGCTATTCCCGCTCCCGACAACTTCCAGATTCCGCAAGGTGTGCCCGAGGATCTGGCGACGGTGTGGGAGGTCTGGGCGCTCCTCAACGAACAGCACGTGGACCGGAACGACTTTGATAACGATACTTTCAACGAAGCTGCCATCAGGGGGCTGGTAGAAGGTACGGGTGACCCGCATTCCGGTTATGTGCCGCCTGAGGCGTTCGAGATCGAGAACCAGGACCTCTACGGCTCGTTCGAGGGCATTGGCGCAAGGGTCGAGATGCGGCCCGATGGCAAACTCCTGATTGTAGCGCCCATCAAGGGCAGCCCTGCCGAGGCCGCCGGACTCAAGCCCGGCGATCTGGTTCTTGAAGTGAATGGAGAAAGCATCGTCGGCCTGAGCTTGCTCGAGGCGGTCAACAAGATTCGGGGTCCCAAGGGTTCGGAGGTCCGCCTGCTCGTCAAGCATCTCACCGAAGCCAGCGAGGTCGAGATTGTCGTCGTGCGCGACACGATCCCCCTCGATAGCGTCTTGGTACGGAGCCGGCCGGAGGACAGGTTCGCCCACATCAGGCTTAGCACCTTCTACGCCAATACAGCCGAAGAGTTGGCCGAAGCTATTCGTGAAGCGCAGGCCAACGGCGCCGAGGGTCTCATTCTCGATGTCCGGGATAATCCCGGAGGTTTGCTCAGCAGCGTCATAGACGTGACGAGTATGTTCCTCGAAGACGGCAGCCTGATTCTCTACGAACTCGATGGCGAGGGCGACCGAGATAATCACATGGCCCGAAACGCGGGTGAATTCTCGGATATTCCTCTTGTCGTTTTGGCGAACGGATACAGCGCCAGCGCGTCCGAGATCGTAGTCGGCGCTATTCAGGATCATGGTCGCGCCCAGGTTGTCGGCTCGACCACCTTCGGCAAAGGTAGCGTGAACATCCTGCGCCGCCTGAGCAACGGCGGCGGCCTGTACATGACCATTGCCAAGTGGTACACGCCAAGTGGTAGGCTGATCGAGGGCAACGGCGTCGAGCCCGACCACGAGGTGACCTCCAGGGACAAGCAGAAGGCCGATACGTCCCAGTTCGAGAAGGCGGTTGAAGTCATGGAAGAGCTCGTGGGTGGCGCTTAGACTAGTGTGACTGCGCTCGGAGGATGTCAAATGAGTGAAGGCGGAAATTCCACGATTACCCGAAATCGCCGTGCGCGTTACGACTACGACATCGTGGACACGATTGAAGCGGGGCTGGTGCTCACCGGGACGGAGATCAAGTCCATCCGCGACCGGAAAGTTAGCCTCAGCGACTCCTACGCGCGTCCTGCAGACGGCGAGATGTGGCTTCACAATCTCCACATTGACGAGTACGCACCCGCCCATAGGAATAATCACGATCCCAAGAGGCCGCGTAAGCTGCTGCTCCACCGCGACCAGATACATCAACTCACCCGACAGGTTGACCAGCGTGGTCTGACTTTGGTCCCCCTCCGGCTCTACATCAGGAACCACAAGGCCAAGCTGGAACTGGCCGTCGCTCGCGGTAAGAAGAGATTCGACAAGAGACGTGCTCTCATCGAACGTGAGCGCGAGCGCGAGGCCCGGGCCGCAATAGGCGCGAGAAGGTACTAAGACTATGCCCTACCCGACTGCGTAGTGTATAGGACTTCACCCCATAATCGGATGCGAACTATCTGTTCGCGCAAACAGAGAACAGATCGAGGAAACAAAAATGGCCGCCGGATGCGACATCGGCGGCCATTTCATTTGCCATTGGACAGTGCCACTCCCGCTGCCCGGGAGAATGGACCATCTTAGCTAACTCTCTTTATTTCGATGGTCTCTCCGGGGGCCAGCGCGACGCGCCGCACGTTGATGCCCAGCTTGAGCAGCCAGTACCCCAGCGTCGCCTTGCTGACACCGAGCCGGTCGGCGGTTGAAGAAAGTCCTTCGGCGGTTACCATCTCCGGCAAAATCTTCTCCAGTGGCTGGTGAAACTTCTCTTCGACAGCGATCATCTTCTTGGTCTTGCGGGTCATTTCCTGCTCCTCCACTCTTTGATGTTATAAGCATTCTAGTATTCAAGAGGCACTGTGTCAATGTACTTTTCAATACTTTTTCGATTATTTACTAGGCTTTTGAAACTGCGGGAAACACAGTAGAAAAGGTGGTTTGCGGCGAAGCAGTTTCTGTTAGACGGTGGTTTTGTGTTTAAGAATGACTGACCAAAAGCGTAAGTGTGCGGGAGCGCTTTCCGTTGGGGGCATGCATTCGGGATCCCGTAATGATGGACTTGCTCGTACTCGGTAGAGAGTTATGGAAGCCGAACCACTTTTGCGATGCTTCCTCCGGGCCGACGTAGTCCGCTGGAACACGGCTTATGTGATACTCTGTCCTCAACGTCACAGAGCCGGGAGTCCCGAATTGAAGATTGCCTTGCTGGACAATGTTCGAAGGAACCACGCTATCGAACACGCCACTGTTACTTTGCTGCTTGAGCGCGGAGCTCGGGCTCCGATGGGAGGCTATTCCATCTCACCCGGATTCGTGATCTGGTCGCGCGCTTCGCTGGAAGAGGTGGCGCTTGCCGCCCGCGATGCCCTGGACCTGCTCAACGCGGGCGAGTCCGACCTTGCTATTTCGCCCTACTGCGGAACCAACATCGTCACTTACACAGTTGTTGGCGCGCTCGCCGCCAGGATTTTCGCAGGCTCAAAGAAGAACTTCTGGTCCGTAGTTCGAGGGGCAGTCGCCGCTTTGGTAGCCGCGGCGATTCTGGGAAGGCCACTCGGAAGGCTGATCCAGCGCCACTTCACTACCCTACCGAATGTGGCGGGAGTAGAATTGGTTGAAATTCGGGAACTTTTTAAGAATCCGGTGACTGTCGTCTGGGTCAGCACGACTACCTGGCCTGACTGAAACGATTGTCCTGCTCCGTCGTCATCCCAAGTTGAATCCGCCATGTTGTTCGCCGCAGATGAGCTGACGCATCCGATCTGTTGGCTCCGGTCACCTCCTGTTGGAGATTACTTCCCTGGTGTCCATTTTGCTCTGAAGTCCCAGAGAAGTCATTCTGTACAACATTTCTGGTATAGATTCCTGGCTCCGATGCCCTCTCATTTCGGAGGCTTGTCCTTAGTAAGAGTCAGCGATAATCACCAAGATAGCCTCTGGAAACCGTTACGCGCTGACGTTGCACAACCCCTGACTCTGGAGAAAGACAATCGCAAGAATCCCCGCTCTCTCGATGGCTGAGGTTGACGAAGCACTCATGCGATACTCCCTGAAAAGCTGATTTGCTTGACCCGAATATGAGCCGTTGCTAAACTGGATTTATCGCTAGATCGTGTCCCTGTAGCTCAGCTGGATAGAGCGGCTGCCTTCTAAGCAGCGGGTCGCGGGTTCGAATCCTGCCAGGGACGCTCCCCTCGCTCGCAAAGATTGCTCTACTCTATTTCATGCGGCTGCATGGGCTGAAGATATTGATCATATTCCCATTGTGACATATCTGCGCCGCAAAGACGTAATGATGAAGCGCGACCATGTTAATGTGGAATCCGGCACTTTTAAACATATATCCATATACTACAATAATAGTTCGCATGAGCCATCCTAAATCAGTGAAAGATATCAAAATATATGCCAAGTCAACCGTTTAGTACTTATCTTTGGAATCAGGCTTCCCCTGTGTGGGAAGCAGTTTCTATGCACCACTTTCTCTCGGAGTTGCAGGACGGTAACCTCCCGGTAGAAAAGTTTCGCTATTACATACTTCAGGACTATCTGTACCTTGGAGCGTTCGGACGCGCGGCTGCCGCCGCTCTCGCCCAGGCCCCTGACACTGAATCTGCCGTAAGGTTGCTGAAGCGGGTTACGACCCCGGTGGAAAGACCGCTGCACGGAGCGCTCTTTGATGCGCTCGGCGTATCCGAAGAGGAGGCGGAGGCCTCGTCTCCCTCTCCAACGAACCTTGCGTATATGAACCACATCGAGGTCTCGATGGACATGGGCGGACTCGCCTGCGGAGTCGCCGCTCTACTTCCCTGCCCTCGCATATACCACGAGGTCGGGAAGATACTGGAAGAGCCCTCGCATCCCATTTACAAGATATGGCAGTCAACCTACGCCGAGGGCTTGCTTGAAGCCAGCGTCGCAGCTTGGTCGGAGTTCGTGGACGAACTCGCTGAGGATGCCGGTCCGGATATTCGCGCCTTGATGGAAGAAGCCTATCTTACCAGTTCGCGCTATGAGTACATGTTCTGGACAATGGCGTATAATCTCGAAGAGTGGCCCGCGTAGAACCGGAGCCTGGACATTTTCACATCGATTCTGTCTCTGACCATGCAATTGAAGCAAGGAGCGATACCATGCCGCGTAGATTCACAGGAACTGTCAATGCCCCGGATTTTCCAGTAGGCCTGGACTGGTTGAATACCGACCGACCCCTGACGGTGGCAGACTTTCGCGGTAAGGTCCTCGTCCTCGATTTCTGGACCTACTGTTGAATTAACTGTATGCACGTGTTTCCGCAGTTGCGGAAATTGGAGGAGAAATACGCCGGTGAACTCGCGGTAGTTGGAGTCCATTCGGCTAAATTCAACGCGGAAAAGGCAACCGACGGTGTTCGACGCGCTATCCTGCGCTACGAAATCGAGCACCCCGTCATAAACGATGCGGATTTCATGGTCTGGCAGCAGTATGCCTGCCGCGCCTGGCCCACTCTCATGTTCATCAGTCCGTCGGGCAAGGTGATAGGCAAGCACGAGGGCGAGTTCCCGATAGAGGCGCTAGACAATGTTCTGTCCGAGATGATCGGCGAGTTTGACGAGACGGGCGAAATGGACCGCAAGCCGCTCTCTTTCAGACTCGAGAGCGAATTGGAGTGGGAGCGTCCCCTCTCCTTCCCCGGCAAGGTCCTGGCATCGGATCATGGACTGTTCATCTCCGACTCCAATCACAACAGGATAGTCTGGACCGGTCTAAACGGCGATGTTAAGGCTGTCATCGGAAACGGTGAGCGCGGTCTGAAGGACGGCAACGCATCTGAGGCGGCTTTCCACGATCCGCAGGGCGCGGCCCTTGACTGGCCTCGCCTGTACGTCGCTGATACCAAGAACCACGCCATACGGATGATAGACCTCGAAAGCCTCGAGGTCAGGACCATCGCAGGGACTGGCGAACAGTCTGTCGGACGCCACGCCGGCGGCAACGGACGTTTCGTCTCCCTGGCCTCCCCCTGGGACGTGGTGAAAGTCGAAAATATCCTATATATAGCAATGGCGGGATTCCACCAATTGTGGAAGCTGGACCTCGACAGCCGGGACCTGCGTCCTCACGCTGGCAACGGACGCGAGAGAATCATTGACGGCCCTCTCCAGCACGCCGAACTCGCCCAGCCCAGCGGAATTGTGTCTGACGGCGAGACTATCTACTTTGCCGACAGCGAGACAAGCTCGGTTCGGTCCGCCTCCGTTTCACCGATGGGCTCGGTAAACACCCTCGTCGGCGAGGGCCTGTTCACCTTCGGAGACGTTGACGGTATCGGGGACGACGTGCGACTTCAGCACCCAATAGGCCTCGACCTTTACGACGGCTCTCTCTGGATAGTTGACTCGTACAACAACAAGATAAAGTCGCTCGACCCCGCTTCCAGGCTGTGCAGGACCGCTGTCGGTTCGGGCAATGTGGGCAGTGCCGACGGCTCTGCGGAACAGGCCGAATTCTACGAACCCGGCGGCGTCAGCGCCTACGACGGCAAGCTCTACATCGCCGACACCAACAACCACGCCATCCGTGTCGCCGACTTCGAATCCAGAAGAGTCACGACCCTCCAAATTCGCGGAGACTGAGGCCACACAATGCCCAATCGCCTGTCCAAAGAAACAAGCCTCTACCTCCTCCAGCACAAAGATAACCCGGTTGACTGGTACCCCTGGGGTGAAGAGGCTTTTGACGCCGCCCGCGAGCGCGATGCCCCCGTCCTTCTCAGCGTTGGTTACTCATCATGCCACTGGTGCCACGTCATGGAGCGCGAGTCTTTCGAGAATCCCCAGATCGCCGCCATGATGAATGAATCGTTTATCAGCATCAAGGTGGACCGCGAAGAACGCCCCGACGTGGATTCCGTGTACATGACCGCTATCCAGGCGATGACAGGACACGGCGGCTGGCCTATGACCGTCTTCCTCACGGCGGACGGCTCGCCTTTCTACGGCGGCACCTACTTCCCGCCCGAAGACAGGGGCGGGCTGCCTTCCTTCCCCCGCGTCCTGGAAACAATGGCGGATGTCTTCAGGAATCGCCGCGCCGATGTGCTGACCAGCGGCAGGCAGCTTGTTGACAGGATTAACCAGAGTTTCGCTGCGGGCAGGAGTGTCGAACCTCTCACCGACGTGATTCTGCGGGCCGCGTTCGATCAGTTGTCCAACCAGTTCGACGGCAGGTCCGGCGGCTTCGGACTTCAGCCCAAGTTCCCCCAGCCACAGACCCTCGAATTCCTGCTCCGCTTCTATCACAGGACTGGTACACCCCTCGCCCTCGAGATGCTCGAACTGACCCTCGACAAGATGGCCGATGGCGGCATGTATGACCAGATCGGCGGCGGATTTCACAGGTACTCCACCGACGCTTTCTGGCTGGTTCCGCACTTCGAGAAGATGCTCTACGACAACGCGCTTCTCGCGCGCCTCTACACCCACGCCTATCAGTCCACCCGGAATCCGACCTATGCAAAGGTCGCTCAGGGGATACTGGACTATGTCCTGCGCGAGATGCGCCACCCCGATGGCGGATTCTACGCGGCACAGGACGCCGACAGCGAGGGCGTGGAAGGCAAGTTCTTCGTCTGGCGACCCGAGCAGCTTGTCCAGGTCCTCGGCAGGGATGACGCTGAGGTCGTAGCCGACTACTTCGGCGTCACCAACGAGGGCAATTTCGAGGGCATGACCGTCCTGAACGTGCCCAACCCTCCCGCCGAGGTCGCGTCCCGCCACTCCATTTCTCTCGGCGAACTTGACACTCTCATCGAATCTGCAAGCTCGAGGTTGCTCGAGGAGCGTTCCCAGAGGATCCCGCCGCTCACCGACACCAAGATAATCACCTCCTGGAATGGTCTGATGATGGCTGCGATGGCCGAAGCGGGAGCCGCATTTGGCCGGGAAGATTATCTCCAGGCAGCCCGAGACAACGCCGTTTTCATACTCGAACACATGGTACGCGACGACCGACTCAGGAGAACAGACGGCGACTCACAGAACGGCGCGCAGGGCTTCCTCGACGACTACACCCACCTTATTGACGGTCTTCTCGCTCTGCACTCGTCCGACGGCGACCTACGCTGGCTCATCGAGGCCGAGAAGCTCACCCGCCAGGCGGTCGCCCTTTTCTGGGACCCGCTTGCCAGCCGTTTCTACGACACCGGCTCCGACCAGGAGAACCTGATAATCCGCCCCCGCGACGTCACCGACAACGCCCTGCCCTCAGGCCACTCCATGATGACCGGCGTCCTTATCCGACTCTCCATCATCACAGGAGATAGTGAACTAAGGACTATGGCCTCCGATTCCCTTCGGGCTGTCCGCGACATCATGATCCAGTTCCCCACCGGCGCCGGACACTGGCTGTCCGTCCTCGACTTCTACCTCTCCGACCACAAGGAAGCTGTCATAGTTACCGCTCCCGGATCGGGTAGCCCCGGCGAGATGCTTCAACGCCTCACCTCCACTTATCAGACGAGCGCAATCGTCATATCCGCCCCCCAGGACGCCGCTGACGCCAGCCCGTGGCCTGTCTTCCAGGGCCGCTCCACCATAGACGACAAACCCACCGCCTACATCTGCCAAAACTACGCCTGCCAGCTCCCCACAACCGACCCCGATACCATGATGTCCCAGGTTCTTAGATAACGTTCGAGAAGAGTTATGCACCTCCAGGGTGTGCTCATCCCCCACTTCGATCGTCTTTCAATCAGATCCCCCTTGACAACCTCTGCGACAGGCGTGTGCATCCCTTGCGATACGACGACGCGCCTGATACATTCGGCCAGCTGAGACCGAACATCAGGAGGTGATTACGTATGTCGATGTCCAGCTTTTTCAACATTAACGACTTTGAGGCTCGGCTGACAGAATTTGATGCCTTGCGCCCAGCAGACAGGATTGAGCGAAATGTACTGGACAGGATACAGCCTGCACACGCTGACGAGTGGCCGTCACAGTTGCATCCGCACGTTCGCCGTGCCCTAGTTAGTGTTGGAATAGCCCAGCCATATCAGCATCAGGCTGACGCAATTACGAAGGCTCTTAGCGGGGCCGATGTGGTAATGGAATCCCCAACCGCCAGCGGCAAAACGCTGGCGTTCTCTGTGCCCATGCTACACGCGCTGAAAGAGAGTCCTGGGTCCCATGCGATGATGATCTATCCTATGAAAGCCTTGGCTTTCGACCAGAGGGAGCAGATTAGACAGCTTTGCAAACCCCTTGGAATTGAGTCATGGCCATATGACGGTGATACTGGAGACGAGGAGAAGAGGGCTATGCGGCAGTGGCCGCCGCACATTCTGCTGACTAATCCCGAATACTTGAATATGTCGTTCCTGGGACAGCGAGAAGCCTGGGACAAGACCCAAGGAGGGCACAAATTCCTTCTGAACTTGCGATATGTGGTGATTGACGAAATGCACATATATCGCGGCTTTTTCGGTAGCAATATGGCCCTGTTGTTACGACGTTTCTTTCGACACCTGAATCGCATCGGGGCGAATCCCCAAGTATTCTTGTCCACTGCAACATGCGCGAACCCGCAGGAACACGCCAAGTCTCTAACTGGTCGTGACGTAGAACTGGTATCAGCGAGGGACGTATTACGTCCCAAGCGACACTTCCTCTTCGTGGACCCGGAGTTGCCTGATTTTCGGCATTACGACATCTTAAGGCTGCGTGTCCAGAACTCCGCGTTAGCGGCCCTGGCGGAGGGATTGCAGGTTCTTGTCTTTTGTCCTACGAAACGTTTCCTCGAGGCGGCTTTCAGTGCCAGTAAGCGCGCCGCGACAGATCGCGGGCTGAATCCAGACCAATTGTCGGCTTTCCATGCTGACCTGACCGCAGAGCGGCGACAGAAAATTCAGGAGAAGATCAAGTCCGGCGACATCCGAGTCGTATTCACGACCAACGCACTTGAGATCGGGCTGGATGTCGGTGGACTAGACGGAGTCATACTGGCTGGATTCCCGTCCAACATCATGTCCGCATGGCAGCAGATCGGACGAGCGGGCAGGGGCTGGGACAAGGATGCATTTGTCCTGTTCTACGCGATGAATGATCCGATTGATCGTTTTTTTGTGGGGAATCTACCTGCCTTCCTACGGAAGCCGTTTGACGAACTGGTCGTTGATGCGGGAAACGAGGAATTGATCCATAAACATCTACCTGCTCTCATGGAGGAGGCGGGAAGTGTTCAGCCGCAAGAAGAGCGGTTTCTAGGTACTCCGTTCTACGATGTTGCAAGACACACAGGGGGAACGATACCCCCTGGTTACAAACCACAGCCATATCTGAATCTGCGTGGCGGGGTTGGGCAGTCATTTGCCTTAAAAAGGGGGAATGAGGAACTGGGGCAAGTCTCAGCTATGCGCCGGTTCCGGGAGGCTTACATTGGCGCAGTATTGCCCTTCTTCGGACAGCGGTATCATGTCAGGTCCCATGAAGAGCAGGCAGTCGTACTGGAAGAATCCGAACAGCACCTGAGGACCGACCCCAAGTTTTACACGGTGATCAATAAGTCGGAGTTTCTTGACGGATATAGTTACGGAGACATCAGTGTCTATCACGGCTCGCTCTCAATAGTGATGAATTTCACTGGTTACAGTCTGATAGATGAGTCGTCCGGGGCAGTCATCCGGGAAGGCGGAGACGCTGACGCTCTTTTCTTGAACAAATTGCACTCGCTTTGGATTGATTTACCACAGAATAGCAGAGCCATGAACGGGATCGGTGCTGTTGAGCACATGATCCGTGTGGGGGCAATGTTTGTCATCCCAGCGGACCGATTCGATACCAGTACATATTCCAAGACAGCAAGCGAGTCGTCAGCGTTCTGGTACGAGAATTACCCGGGCGGGATCGGGGTGGCCAAGAAGCTGTTCAGTGTTTGGAATGTCGCACTGGAAAAGGGAATGGAAGTCGCCGCTAATTGCGGCTGTCAGACTGGATGTCAGAACTGCATCGAGCCCGCCAAGTCATGGGACATGTCCAATGCGAATATTAACAAGGTGAAGGGCTTGGAACTCGGCAGTGAGTTACTGGCAGCATTCCAAAAAGGTCCTGACCGTAAGTTCCAGAATGGACTGATGGTGCCTGTGTAGAGCGTCCACCGCGGTCAACCACCGGGAGGTAACGCAATGGGAGCGTCCGTCACTTGGTTGGACGCTCCCATTGCGTTGAGTTATAGACCCGGCTACTCGTCGCCCTCCCCCTTGTCTTGAGGAAGACCGAACGGAGAAGTCGTCACCTTCTTCTGTCGAGAGGGGACTTCTGAAAAATCCTCCCTTGACAACCATGCCAGAACGTCTGTACTCTATGCTCAATCACAGAACTATTGTGCGCTAAGAAGCCAATGACCGAGAATTCATAATTGCCAATTGAAAATTAACCACCATGCCCAAACCCAGAATAAAACCAAACCCACGACTCAAACAGATCGTCCTCGAAGAGACCAACGACGGACGAGACGTCATACGTTACCTCAAGAGCACCTTCATGCAGGTCGAAGACGGCGTGAGCCTCTTTGGACTCAGACATAAAGACTACGCCCGTACACACAAGATAGCGGCAGCCCGCATCCTCGCAAGAATCGGGCTTGAAGAAGGCAAGCGATACCTCAGGAGAAACTACGTCCGCACTCCCTTCAGGAGAGTTCATCCCGAAGACGAAGACGGCCCTAAGCGTGAGATGGCCGCATCCACCGCCGAACTGTACCGCCTGGTCAAGAAAGAGACCAACGGCGGCGCGGACATCATCATCCGTTTCGTCGGCATAATGAAGGGCTACTACCCCGAGTACAAGCCCCACCTGCGCATGGCCGCAGCCAAAGAACTGATCCGCCAGATAGAATTCGACTACGACGACGGCTCAGCCGAGCCACCCGCCTCCGAGCCTGTATCAGAACCCGTAGGGGCGTCCCTTGTGGACGCCCATCACCCAAAACCCACCGACACCGATGAGTCCAACTCCGACTCACAGCCAACCAATCCTGTAAATCCCACACATCCCGTAAATCCTGATTCTGACAAAGATCCGAACACCGAACAGACTCATCCCGTAAATCCTGATTCTGACGATAGCGCCGCCGCCGCCGACCCAATTGATAATTCCAAATTGCCGATTGAAAATTCAGCCCCAGCCCCCCGACCCCACCACGACTACGTCAGGGAACACTGCGCTGAGGAAGAAGAATCCATCTACCGCTCCATCATTCGACGGGCCGCTGACCGGCCGGACCTTGACTCAGCCTGCCGCGAGGGCCAGAGGCTCATAGCAGAGTTCAATAGCTACGCCGCAAACCGAAACCCGCAGCACAGAACCGTCGTCGTCCCCGCCGATCTCCTCGCAAGATCTCTCACCCAGCGAATGGAGGCGCCTGAAACCTACCTGTTCGACCCTGCCGACTACTACGATCTGGACAGGGACGACTTCTACTACTGCCTCTGCGAGGACTGCGACGAGTGCGATGAAGTCGAATTCTTCATGGAGACCATGCGCGAACTCGAAGAAGAAACTGACCACATCCTAGAAGACCCCTGACCGCACAGGCTGGAAAACAGAATATCCGCGCCGCCTGTGGCGAGAAAAGTCCCTTCCCCCTCGATGGGTTTACAAGGATAGGCAAACGTCCAGTCACCTACGAAATGCGATCAACGGATCCCCTCTCCCTCAGGGAGAGGGCTAGGGTGAGGGTGAAATACCTACCCCCACGCAGCCCTCGACGGGGGAAGGCTAGAAAGGGGGTGACTCCCCTGCCTACTAAGTTGCCTATCCCCGCGCCAATAAACTATCATTGGCCTCAGAAGGGAGGGCGAACCCGTGGACTTCAGAGCAGTAGTCGAAGAACTTCAGGCAATCGTCGGAACGGACTACGTTCTCCACAAGCCCGAAGACCTCATCGTCTTCGAATATGACGGCTCGGTTGACCGCGCTCTCCCAACCGTAGTCGCCCTGCCCGACAGCGCCGACGAAGTCGCGCGCTGCGTCAAGGTCGCCGCCAAGCATGACATTCCCGTCGTCGCTCGCGGAGCCGGAACCGGACTCAGTGGAGGCGCCGTCGCCGAACACGGAGGCCTCGTTCTCGCGCTCACCCGAATGACCCGCATCTTGGACGTGGACGTGGAAAACCGCGTCGCCATCATCGAACCCGGCGTCATAAACCTGCACCTGACCGAATATGTATCTCAATACGGCCTCTACTACGCCCCCGACCCCTCCAGCCAGCGTGCCTGCACAATAGGCGGCAACGTTGCCGAGAACTCCGGCGGGCCGCACTGCCTCGCCTACGGCGTAACCACGAACCACGTCCTCGGACTGGAAGTAGTCTATGCCGACGGCAGCATAGAGTGGCTAGGAGGGCTCGGCAGAGATTACCCGGGCTTCGACCTGCGAGGCATCCTCGTCGGCTCCGAGGGCACACTCGCGATGGTCACCAAGATTGCCGTCCGCCTGCTCAGGCAGCCCGAATCGGTTAAGACCCTGCTCGCGATCTTCGAGGAACTTGACGACGCCAGCGCGGCCGTCTCCGGTATCATCGGCGCCGGCATTGTGCCAGCCGCCATCGAGATGATGGACGACATCTGCATCCGCGCCGTCGAACCCGCCGTCAACGCTGGCTACCCCGAAGGCGCGGGAGCGGTCCTACTGGTCGAGGTTGACGGCCTCGACGAATCCGTAGAGGAGGAGGTCGCCGCCATCGAGGAGGTGTGCAGTTCCTACAACCCCTTGGAGATAAGGACCGCCACTGATCCTGTCGCGCGCGAAAAGCTATGGTCCGGCAGGAAGGGCGTTCTCGGAGCGCTCGGACGGCTCGCCCCCAACTACATTCTGGTTGACGGGACCGTTCCAAGAACCCGGCTCGTCGAAGTCCTCTCCAGCATCAAGGACATATCCGACCGCACAGGATACCCGATTGCCAACCTGCTGCACGCCGGAGACGGCAATCTCCACCCCTCGATCCTGTTCGACGAAAGAAAGCCGGGCGACACCGAGAACGCGCTCAATATAGCCGGGGAGATCCTCGAACTCTGCGTGGAAGTTGGCGGCGTACTGTCCGGCGAACACGGCATCGGTCTTGAGAAGCAGGAACACATGCCGCTCATGTTCACTGAGGAGGATATGGCGGTCATGGCCGAACTCAGGCCATCATTCGCCACCAACAATATGTTCAACCCCGGCAAGATATTCCCGACAGGAGCATCGTGCTCCGACGTAGCTCAGGCCGCGGCTATACAGCGCGTCGGCCCTGGCGCTTACATCTAGGCTATGTTCCCGGATATGAATCCCGCCACTCTTCAGAGCGTCATTCGTCATTTGTTTGTTGTAAATCCCCTCTCCCTCAGGGAGAGGGCTAGGGTGAGGGTGAACTACAATTCAGTCATTCTCGCGAAAGCGGAAATCCAGTTAGAACCCGAACTTTCCCCCCGATGACCAACAGCCCCGACTCACAGAACTATCTAGTTGACGGTATCCCCCCGGTTGACGTAGCAACCCCTTCCACAGAAGAAGAACTCTGTGACATCGTTGCATCCGCCAATAACGATGGGCTCGGAATCATCCCCTGGGGAGGAGGCACGCGCGTCGCTCTCGGAAACACGCCCGAACGTCCCTGCCTCGTCCTTGACATGACCAACCTCAACCGTGTCGTCTCCCACAACTACGCCGACCTCACCGCCTCATTCCAGGCTGGGGCGAGCTCAGGATTCGTATCCGAAGTTCTTGCACAGCAGGGGCAGTTCCTCCCCATTGACCCCCCGATTCCTAGTCGCGCTACCATCGGCGGTACGCTCGCCGCCGCCGTGAGTGGTCCTCTCAAGTGGCACTTCGGACACCCGCGAGACACCGTGATCGGCATGAAGGTCGTCCAGCCCGACGGCGCGATTACAAAGAGCGGCGGACAGGTGGTCAAGAATGTCAGCGGCTACGATATGTCCCGTCTCCACATAGGCGGAATAGGCAGTCTCGGCATAATTCTTGAGGCGAGCTTCAAGCTCACTCCAATTCCCATGTACGAAAAGACACTCATAGCTTCGTTCGGCAGCGTGGAAGAGGTGGTTGATGCCTCCATGCGTGTGTTCAATTCCTACGTAATGCCGCTCGCCATGATCGTCTTCGACCCCCGCGTCGCGTCCCACGCAGGTCTCGATGAGGGCATCGCGCGACACCATCTCGCCGTCCGCCTCGGCGGGCGCCCCCGGACTCTGGCCCGGCAGGTGGATGAAATAAGTACCATACTCGACGCGGCGGGAGCATTCTTACAGCGAGATAGCGAAGGTCCCAGCCCATCGGTCTGGCGACCCCTGTCCGACTTCGGATGGTCGCCGGAGGCGACCCCGATACTGAACATCAGGATAACCGCGCTCCCATCTCGGATATGTGACATTCTCAGGATGATCTCCCGACTGCGTGATTCGGACCTCGAACCAGCCGCCCTCGCAGAACCCGGATTCGGAACGGTCGAAGCAAGCTGGTTCGGCCCCTCAGACACGCCGGCTGACCCTCTGATCACGATGGTTGCCAAGCTCCGAAAACAGGTATCCCAACTCGGCGGAACCGCCGTCATCCAACGATGCCCGCCCGATGTGAAAGCCCGAGTAGATGTCTGGGGCGAAGACCATCTCGGCATAGATGTAATGCGACGCATGAAGCGCCTCTACGACCCCAACGGTATCATGAACCCAGGAAGGTTCGTGGGGAGGATTTGACTGTGAATACCCAGCCAGGACTCGATCCCTCCCTGCTCTTCTCAGGGCCCGACGCCCCTGAAGAGTCCGACCTGTATAAGTGCGTGCACTGCGGCTTCTGTCTCCAGGCCTGTCCCACCTACATTCAGACCGGACTGGAAACTGAATCCCCGCGTGGACGCATCGCTCTGATGAAAGCGGTCAACGAAGGCCGAATCGGTATAACCGACACCGTTATCCGTCACTGGGACCTCTGCATCCAGTGTCGCGCCTGCGAGGTCGCCTGTCCGTCCGGTGTGCCTTATGGCAACCTGATAGAGGCGACTATGGCGCAGGTGGCCGAACACAGAAAGCAAGGCTTCCTGCGAAAGAACGCGGAGGATATGTCTCTCAAACATATCGTTCCCCACCAGGGCCGGCTACAGGCCCTGATGTCCCTGACCAAGCTATACCAGAAGTCCGGCCTCCAATCCCTTGTCCAGAAGTCAGGGGTGCTCGGAGCGATAGCCCCCTCCATTGCCGATATAGAGTCTTCGATGCCCCAGGTCTCTGACACCTATTTCCAGGCTAACGGCCAGACGATTCCTGCGGCAGGAGAAAGGCGCGCCCGCGTCGCCATCCTCTCCGGCTGCGTGATGCCGCTGGTGAATGGGCCGGAGATGGAGGCTGCCGTCCGCGTCCTCGCTCGCAATGGCTGTGAAGTCGTCGTCCCGAAGGGACAGGCTTGCTGCGGCGCGATAAACTCCCATGTCGGTGACCTCGACACTGCGCGTAAACTCGCCCGCCGTAACATTGACGTCTTCACCGAGGCAGGCGTCGAGTACGTCATCGTCGCGTCTGCCGGGTGCGGCTCCCGAATGAAGGAGTACGGTCACCTGCTCGCCAGAGACCGCGCCTACTCCGAAAAGGCCGAGCGATTCAGCGCGACGGTCAAAGACATAAACGAATTCCTGGTCGAGCTCCCCTTCGACCCGCCCAAAGTCTCTCTCGATTACCGCGTCACCTACCAGGACTCCTGCCACCTCGGAAACGCGCAGCGCATCACTGCCGCCCCCCGGCAGATACTCCGCGCCATTCCGGGAGTGGAGTTCGTCGAACTTCCCAACGCCGGCCAGTGCTGCGGCGCGGGCGGCACCTACACGATAACCGAACGCGACTTCTCGCTCCGCGTCCTGAACTCTAAGATGGACGCCTTCGAGACCACCGATGCCGACGTCTTCGCCACTGCCAACCCCGGCTGCCTGATGCAGCTCCAGTACGGCGTCCAGGAACGCGGCCTCGATACTCAGGTAAAATACGTAACAGACCTCTTGGATGAAGCCTACCAGCTCGAAGAATAGTACACCGGCACCTCATAACAGAATTGTAAACACTGCTGCCCTTTACCGTCATTCCCGCGAAAGCGGGAACCCCGAAGGGCTCGCCGCTCGGCAATCCAGAAATCGGCGGCTCTTTAGCGTCACACGACTCTCTATAACTAACAACTAATAACTGGAGGACAACAATGGATCTCGGATTGCAGGGCAAAGTAGCGATAGTAACCGGAGGAAGCGAAGGAATAGGCAAGGCTGCCGCCGCGAGCATGGCCGCCGAGGGCGCAAGCGTTCTCATAGCCGCGCGCCGCGTTGACGTTCTCGAGGCCGCTGCCACCGAGATACGCGAGCAGACCGGCGGAAGCGTGACAGCCGTCCAGACGGACGTCATGGTTCCCGAACAGGTCGAGGACCTCATTCAGCGCGCGATTGATGACCACGGCAGGCTCGACATTCTCGTCAACAACGCCGGAACATCTGCGGGCGGCGCGTTCCTCGGTGTCACCGATGAGGCATGGCAGCACGACCTCGACCTCAAACTCTACGGCGCGATAAGGACCTCACGCCTCGCCGTTCCGCTAATGCGCGAACAGGGCGGCGGCCGCATAATCAACGTCACAAATCTGGGCGCGAAGGCTCCGGGCGCGGCCTCCGTACCCACGTCGGTCAGCAGGGCCGCAGGCGTCGCGCTCACCAAGGCCATGTCCCAGGAGTTCGCCGCCGACAACATCCTGGTGACCACCGTCTGCATCGGCCTGATAAAGAGCGGCCAGCACGAGACCCGCTTCAAGGCCATGCAGGAGAGCGACCCCGACCTTACCCTCGACCAGTTCTACTCCGCTATGGGCGACCGTGTGCCGCTGGGCCGCGTCGGTGAGGGCGAAGAGGCGGGCGACGTGATAGCATTCCTCGCCTCCGACCGCGCCAGCTACCTTACCGGCATTGCAATCAACATAGACGGCGGCACTTCTCCAGTCGTCTAACGGCCACGAACATCATCCGATAAATCCCCTCTCCCTTGACGGGAGAGGGCCAGGGTGAGGGTGTTCCCCTACTACGTCCCCACGCTTCCGGTCTGAGCACGCTGGCGCAGGGTGTGGTCGGCAAGCACCAGCGCCATCATGGACTCCACAATCGGGACGGCCCTGGGCAGAACGCATGGGTCGTGCCGCCCGCGTCCCATCAGCGTCGTCTCGTTACCGTCAACGTCAACGGTATTCTGCTCCCGCATTATTGTCGCTGTCGGCTTGAACCCGGCGCGTATCACGATGTTCTCCCCGTTTGATATGCCGCCCTGTATGCCGCCGGAGTTGTTGGTGCGCGTCCTTATCCGGCCTGAGTCATTGTAGAACGGGTCGTTATGCTGAGACCCTGTCATATACGTCCCGGCGAAGCCCGATCCGACCTCGAACCCCTTGCACGCGGGCAACGACAGTACAGACCTTGCTAAGTCCGCCTCCAGCTTGTCGAACACCGGCTCGCCCAGCCCGACCGGAACGTTCCTGGCTACGCACTCCACCACTCCACCCAGCGAATCTCCGTCCTTCCGCGCCTGCTGGATCCGCTCAATCATACGAGCGGCCATGTCCTGGTCCGGGCACCGCGCCATGTTCTCTTCCACGTCCGCAGTCGTCACGTGATCGGAGTCCACGTCCGCCTCGAGGTCATTTACCCTCTTCACATATGCCACGATCTCCACACCGAACTCCTCGGCGAGATACTTCTTGGCGATAGCGCCACCGGCTACCCTGCCGATTGTCTCCCTCGCGCTGGCGCGTCCACCGCCCATCCAGTTCCGGATTCCATACTTAGCCTGGTAAGAATAGTCCGCGTGGGACGGCCTGTACTTCAACCGCATCTCTTCATAGTCGCGGCTCCTCGCGTCTCTGTTCCAAACGATGATCTGGATAGGAGTCCCAAGCGTCTGACCTTCGAACACACCCGACACTATTTCCGCCTGGTCGCCCTCTCGCCTCTGAGTCGAAATCACGCTCTGCCCTGGCCGCCTCCTATCAAGCTCACGCTGGATATCGGCCTCATCTACCGGAAACTGGGGAGGGCATCCATCAACAGTCACCCCCACGGCCTGCCCGTGAGACTCTCCCCACGTCGTAATCCTGAACATCTTCCCAAACGAATTACTCATCTCTAACTCCACTGTCGTCCGTGTGATAAATCTAGGTTTATAGTAGAACAGTTGTCTTCTGGTGTGCTCGACAGGTGACAGCAGGTGAAAAAGTCACCAGAGTTTCACCTGAGATCGCCTGAGTTAAGCTACACGAAAATTGTTTCTTCCGCCCCGTGAGGCCCGTTGATAAATTCCGACTTATATTCTGTACGATGTCAGCGTTACCACTCGATGAAGGCATTTTAGCACATAAGGTCGTTAGGAGTATAGCGTGATTATGTTATCATCAGTCAGCGCTCGAACCCTAACCGAGCTGCCGAATTCACGACGGGTCTGGGCTGAACACCTGCGAGCGCCTCCCGCCTCGGCGGGCGAGCGCGGCTCGCAGCCCAGACCCATCCTCTTTATCAGCCAGACCCTGAAACAAGAAGCCGTACACGAGTGCCCATCACCAACCAGCACCTTACCGCCGCCCCGAGATTGGCCGGCGTCATCCCCGCCGTCTGGAACTACAAGCTCGGAGGCTACCAGGTCCTCAAGAAATGGCCCTCCTACCGCGAGCGCCAAGTCCTGGGCCGGAGCCTGACGCCGGAAGAAGTCCAGCATTTTACGGACACGGCGCGGCGGATTGAGGCGTTGGTGGTGGTGACGAGTAAGTGAGCCAAATGAGGCGCACAAATAGAGGGTTCGGATCCGTCAGATCCAAATTCGAACTATCCACTTGGCAAACAGGCACAAGCAGCCCAACAACTCGAAAGTTAAGATCTGGAACTTCTAGCGATTCAATAAATCATTCCCGTAGGAACACTCAGACGTGCGGCAATGGCTTCGCATACGTGGAAGAGACGACGCATTCTTGCTTGGTGAACTGACATCCATCGCTCGTCGGCCTCAATGGCTATTTCCATGAGAGGGTCCTCGGTGTCCTCCTTGAACTCCTTGATATTACGCGGAGCGTATCTCAATACAGCTGCTGATTGAGTTTCCCGGTTAATGTGCTGGCCTGCGGCAATGTAGGAATGCCCAATTGCATTGCGTGTGCGTGCGATATCGTCTAAGTCGCGGACTGTTTGGTCTGAAAGGCAGTCACTGAACGCTACCTGGAATTTCTTGATGGCCGGGCGCATATCCGTTGTACGTAAATACCTATGCAGGGCCTCTACGTACCAGTCGGGCAGGAGGCCGTCTCTAGCGCCGTTTGCCCTCACAAACTCCTGAATTCTATCCTGATCCTCATGAAGTACGAGGAGCCTATGATGGCACTCTGCATCCAGACGCAATCCATGAAGGCAACACCAGGGTTGTAGAACAGGGTCAAGAACTTTCTCTCATCTTGCCAGTCCTTTGTCCACTTAGTCTCCCTTTCCCTTCGCCTACGTGCAGCTCTGTCTTCACGACCCGGTTGTCTAGACACTTTCATTCTCCCAATAATTGCAGAAGTAGCATCAAACAACTATAACAACACGTAGGATGTCTTTCGATTTCTAATCCAGAGAAGAATATGTACTAATACCATTTCATTCTGGTTAGGACATGCACCTCAGAGGCAGGAACGATCGTCGTTCGACAAGCTCAGGGCGAACGAGAGATCGAAGACGAGGCCAAAATGAAAAGCTCCAGGAGCGCCCCGTCCCCAAATTGATTCCCTCTTTCCCATTCCTGTAAACTCGATACATGAGAACAGATTCAACCCCGTCCTCTGAAGAGGATGGCGCTTCGCCTGCTCGAACGGGCGACTCCGAACAGACATCCTCCATTAGGCAAACCTCACGCCGAAATAATTCCCGCGCCAGAAGCGCGACTCTTCCCCCCAGCAACACCCAGACCCGCGGCTGGCGCCAGACTTTCTCTTCCCTGAACAACCGCGCCTACCTGTTCCTGTGGCTCGGCATGATGGCCATGATGGGCGGGATGCAGATGCAGATGCTCGCGCGCGGCTACCTGGTGTACGACATCACCGGCTCCGCTTCCCTGCTCGGTTTCGTCAGCGCGGGCATGGCTATTCCTATGCTGTTTCTCGCTCCATTTGGCGGCGTGATCGCTGATAGAGTCGAGCGCAAGCGTCTGATACAGGGCGGACAGTTCATAGTCGCCATTTTCGCCCTCATCATAGGCGCGGCCATATTCACCGACAGAATCGAGTGGTATCACCTGCTGATCGTCTCTATATTGCAGGGCACCGTCTGGACCTTCATGATGCCTGCGCGACAGGCTATCATCCCGCAGATAGTCGGCCCTGAGAGGATCGGCAACGCAATGGCGCTCAACGCCGCCGGAATGAGCGCGATGACGCTGATCGCGCCCGCCGTCGCAGGAGGGCTCTATGCTTGGGCCGGGCCTGCCAACGTTTACTTCATAATCTCTGGTCTCAGCATCCTGTCGGTCGCCGTCACTACGCTGGTACCGAAACCCGAAGGAAGCGCTGCGCCAAGCCAGAAGCGCAATATGTTCGCGGACATCGGCGCGGGCCTGATGTACATCAAGGGCAATTCGATGGTGCTCGTCCTGCTGGTCATGGGGCTCGCCACCACCCTGCTCGCCTCCCCGTTCAGGATGCTGCTGCCAGTCTTCGTGGTGGACATCTATCACAGAGGCCCCGACTCAATGGGCCTTCTCGTGGCGATAATGGGCGGAGGCTCGCTCGTGGGTTCGCTCGCTATAGCCGCTCTCGGAGACTGGCGTAGAGGAATGCTTCTGATAGTCGGATCATTCATATCGGGAGCCGCGCTTCTGCTTATCGCGGCCTTCCCGCTGTACTACGCCGGGGCCATCATCATGGTATTGGTGGGGCTAGGAGACGCCGGACGCCGGACGATAAACATGGGTCTCATCATGGAGGTCGTCGAAGACCAGTACCGTGGCCGCGTGATGAGCGTATTCATGATGAACTTCGGACTGATGCCGCTTGGTGTATTGCCCGCCGGCATGATCGCGGACGCCCTAGGCGGTCAAGAGGCCATAGCCATTCTCGGCGCCCTGCTGATACTTGTAACTCTGGTTGTTCTGGTAACCCAAAAGGGCCTTCGTTCGTTCCAATAGAAGGAATCTATTTGGACGAGCTACCGCCTGGATGCAAAGAAAAGCGCGCGCCTGCCAAATCCACTACGGCCAGCTAGCGCGCGCCAATGATTTACTGCGATTTGCTACTGCGCGTTCGCCGTCTCCATCTCTCTGGACACGCTCTCAAGCTCGGTAACCGCGCTCGCCACCAGCGCCGGGTTCAGGCGGGCCGCATGGTCGGTGTAGCCCGCTCTCTCGAGCATCGTGCCGAGCTTACCGCCCTTGAACAGGTCGAGCGCCCATCCCAGCGGGTCCGGCGTCGTGGTCATGTCTAGGTACAGCCGCTGGTTCTTCGCCCTCGGTCCGTAGTGATAGTGCGGCGCGACTTCGAAGCAGTCGAACGTCAGCAGTTCCTGTTCTTCATCGCCGATGTCTCCGAGCACGTGGATGGCCACGCCCCGGTCGTTAGCCAGCGTCCTGAACTCGACGCCGAAGCGAACAGGCCCGGCTTCCAGGATGACGTCGCCCCTGTCGTGCATGACCGTCCTGCGACCGGATACCGCAAGCGCGCGCGCCTGCGACTCCAGATCATTCATCTCGGCGCTCAAGTCGGCGTCTCGCGCCGCCTCAGCCAGTTCAGGATACCGCGCCCTGTCTATCATATCAGGCAGCCGACTTCGGATGTTACCCAGCGTCCAGTCCAGCGAATCGCCGGCAGTCGTCTTGTCCAGCATCAGCCTCTCGTTCAGCTTCTGCGGGCCGTAGTGGTAGTGCGGTTCATGGTCGAAGCAGTCGAATCTCAGAAGCTCATGCTCGTCGTCCTCGCTCACGTCGCCAAGAACATGAATGCACACGCCCTGATCGTGAAGCAGGTCCCTGTACTCAATGCCAAACTTGATCGTTCCCTCGCCGATTATCGTGTCTCCTCGCTCCTTCATTACCCTTCTCCTTTCTGTAACTCCCGATCTATATCGGCATTATATACGCAACTTGAGACATTTGCTCGCCTGCTTCCCCACAAACACGTGGTTGCCCAGTTCCCTGACTTCAAGATTGCGCTCCCCAGTGAGTGCGACTCCTATCAGTTCCGGTCCTTATCAAGTTCCCCTTGATAATCGCTTATGCTACAATTCGCCCCGTCAACTAGCAAGCCTGCGCCCCGTCGCGGGGCGTTTCACTGGAGGTTATCGTATGCGGCCCATCATGGACGTAGCAGAGGACTTGGGACTCAGCCCCGACGCGATCATCCCCTACGGCCACCATAAGGCCAAGATACGCCTCGACGCTATCCGCGACGACGGACGGCGCGGCAAAATGGTCGTCGTGACCGGTATAACGCCCACACCGGCGGGCGAGGGCAAGACCACTACCACTGTTGGCCTCACGCAGGCGATGGGTAGGCTCGGTAAGAACGTCGTCGCCACTCTCAGGGAGCCGTCGCTTGGCCCCATCTTTGGCATAAAGGGCGGCGGTACCGGCGGCGGCCTCAGTCTGATTGAGCCCGAGGATGAGGTCAACATCCACTTCACCGGCGATGCCCATGCCGTCGGCTCTGCTCACAACCTGTTGGCCGCTCTGACGGACAACGTGGCCCAGCGCGGCCGGATTGACGGCTTCAGGCCGGAGGGTATCACCTGGAGGCGCGTGACCGACGTCGAGGACCGAGCGCTACGCTCGATCATGACAGGCATCGGCGGCTCCAATAACGCACCGGTGCGCGAGAGCGGGTTCGACATCGTAACCGCATCTGAGATAATGGCGATTCTAGCGCTGTCGAGAGACCTCCAGGACCTGCGCGCGAGGCTCAGCCGTGTAGTGGTCGGCTACACAAACGAGACCAGGGTAGCAGATCGCACGCCAATCACCGCCGAGGACGTCGGCGCCGTCGGCTCGATGATGTCCCTGCTCCGATACGCGATCCAGCCCAACATCGTTCAGACCACCGAGGGACAGCCCGTCATCGTCCACGCCGGACCGTTCGGCAATATAGCGCACGGCTGCTCCTCTGTTGTCGGAGACAGACTCGCTCTCGGATATGCCGACTACGTTCTCTCAGAGGCCGGATTCGGCGCCGACCTCGGTTTCGAGAAGTTCATGCACATCAAGGCGCGCTTCAACGGATTAGAGCCGCACGCAGCGGTCATCGTAGCCTCTGTCCGTGCCGTGAAGTACCACGGCGGAGTCAGAGTCCGCGACTTGGGCACTCCGGACGTCGAGGCCGTACAGAAAGGGATGGAAAACCTTACTCACCTCATTGGCATGATAAAGTCCTTCAACCTGCCGGTAATCGTCGCGCTCAACCACTTCCCGACCGACACGCCCGAAGAGACCGCCATCCTGAAGCAGGGATCAGAGGAAGCGGGCGCTTTCGCCGCCGTCGAAAGCAAGGTGTTCGCAGAGGGCGGCGCGGGCGGTATGGAACTGGCCGAGGCAGTCATAGCCGCGACCGAAGCCGACGACCATCCCGAAATTGACTACGCCTACGCCGTAGAAGACACCCTGCGCGAGAAGGTAGTCGCGCTGGCGAAGCGCGTGTATAACGCCGAGAACGTGCGCTGGGCGCTTCCCGCCGGTCGGACGCTCCGCCAGTTCCAGGAACGCGGGTGGGGCGACCTGCCCATCTGCATGGCGAAGACGCACCTGTCCATCTCACACCGGCCCGCGCTCAAGGGGCGTCCTTCAGGGTACACCTTCCAGCTATCCGACGTTCGCGCCTCTATCGGCGCCGGGTTCATCTACCCCGTAGCCGGAAACATCGTCACAATGCCCGGACTTCCGGGATCACCGCGCCAGCTGGACGTTGACGATGAGGGGAATATTCTTGGACTTTAGGGGAATTTGCTAAGGGACTTCCCTCTCTTGGCAGAGAGATAGTGAAGTGAGAATGTTCTGCCAATAATGCGGGAGGATTAAGCTTTGCCCGAATTCTTCAACGTTCGTTCCCCTTCCCAGGCGTTCGACGACCTGCGTCCGCATATCTCCGCCATAACCGAGTGCGAGCTCATGCCCACCACGTCCTCTCTGGGTCGCGTGATAGCAGACGAAATCCGCTCACCTGAGGACTTGCCCTCATTCCCCAAGTCATCTATGGACGGCTTCTCAGTTCGCGCCCGCGACACGTTCGGCGCCTCCGAGAGTCTGCCTGCCCTGCTGGAGGTCGTTGCCGACATTCCCACCGGTTCCAGTTCCGATGTCGAACTGAGCGTGGCGGAAGCCGCTGTCGCCTACACCGGCGGTATGCTCGCCGGAAATGCTGACGCGATAGTAATGATCGAGCGTACTCAGCCCGCGGACGAAACTTCCATCGAAGTTCTTCGACCAGTCGCGCCGGGCGAGAATGTCGTACACGCGGGAGAGGACGTCAGGGCCGGTGACGCGCTATTCGATCCCGGTCACACAGTACGCCCCCAGGACATCGGCGGACTGCTCGCGCTCGGCATCACCGAGATTCCTGTCCTGAGAAAACCCAGGGTCGCCATTGTATCCACCGGCGACGAACTCGTTCCGCCCGAAGATAGGCCGCCGCCTGGCAACATACGTGACATTAACACCTACACCATCGCCGCCCGTGTCGCCCAATGCGGAGCCGAGCCTGTGATCATCGGACTTGCACCGGACGAGTACGAACCCCAACTCCAGGCCGCCCGCGACGGCATTCGCACAGCCGACGCCCTCATATTCTCAGCCGGGAGCTCCCTTAGTACCCGCGACATGACAGCCGACGTCTTCAACCAACTTGGTGAACCCGGAGTGCTGCTTCACGGCATCTCCATCAAGCCCGGCAAGCCGACCATCGTCGCCGTAGCCGACGGCAAGCCCCTATTCGGGCTTCCGGGCAATCCGGTATCGGCGCTCGTCGTCTTCGACCTGCTGGTTGTGCCCACCATCCACCTACTCTCAGGCACAGATAATCCGCCCACAGCCAACACATTGAACGCCATCCTCACAGCCGATATCCCCTCCGAGTCCGGCAGAGAAGACTACGTACCCGTAACTCTCTCCGACTCCGGCGGGACACTCCACTCTACTCCAGTCTTCGGCAAATCCAACCTTATCTACACCTTGGTCAACTCGGATGGACTTATCCAAGTACCGGCGGACTCCGGCGGTCTATACGCGGGCGAAGAAGTATCGGTGCGTCTATACTGAATCCTGAAAATCTAAATGTCCCGCAAATCCTGATTCAGACAAAAGGTTTACCACCATGAGCGCCGAACCCCAGCTATTCAGAATCAACCCCGAAAACCGCGAGTCCCAGAAGATAGAGGAAGTAGATTTCGCTAATCTTGGTTTGCAAGAGCCACGTGACATACAGGAATGGGTTGTCGCCAATCCGAGTATTCTGGGTGAGGATCTGCTGATAATAGCCAAAGAGTTCAGCGACTTCGACAGAACTAATGAAAGGCTGGACCTTCTAGCAGTGGATACCAGCGGAAAACTGGTTATCATTGAGTTGAAGCGCGATGACAGCGGAGCAGATGTACACTGGCAGGCAATCAAGTACGCAAGTTATCTTCAGCGTGCGAATCCCGAAGACGTCATACGTATGCTCGCTGCTTATAAAGATATTTCAGAAGTAGAATCTGAACGGAAATTAAAGCAGCATATTGAGGTGGAGGATATTGAATTACTGAACAACGACCAGCGGATTATACTTGCGAGCCATAGGTTCGCTCCTGAAGTCACCTCAGCTGTGCTTTGGCTAAATGACCAATCCCGCACTGAGGACATGATAACCTGCGTTTAATTGACGCCTTACCAAGATGAGAATTCTGATACGCTGTATTTACAGACCAGTAAAGTAATACCTCTGCCCGACGAAGAAGATTTCATAATCCAGATCGGTGTTCAAGATAATGAATCTAGCGGGGAATTAAGTGCGTCTTTACGAAAAATCTCCACACGAAAGATAGCTCCTGATGAGTTTGCGACTGAGGTAGGACGCCGCAACGCCCGCCAACTAATGGACGTATACTCTCCTGATATGACTAAGGTAGAAGTTGTGGAAGAGTCAAAACTTAGAAAGGGACAAGTGGATTACCTAAGCAAGAAGATGGGATTGATATTTAGACCTGCGAGACCCGGGCGTAGGTAAACTAGTGATCAGCAATCTCCAAGATACTATCGATTCGCGCTATCTCACCGGCAGTACTCAAGGCTATTACTATGCCTCCCCGTCCCCGCCGCTACTACCTCCAAGACATCCCTCTAGCTGAGGCTACCGCCCGCTACAACGCCATCCTGAGCCAAGCGGACGCCCTCGCCCCGTCCGACCCAGAGCGCATCCCCATACAGGATGCCCTTGGCAGAATCACCGCAGAACCCGTCTGGGCCGCCCGCTCAGTCCCTCATTACGACGCCTCCGCCATGGACGGCGTCGCCGTCCGGTCCGCCGACACAGTGGGCGCGTCCGAGACCTCTCCCCTCACCCTCACCCTACCCGATCAAGCCGCCTGGGTGGACACCGGCGAACCCATCCCGGACGAATTCGACGCCGTGATAATGGTCGAGGTCGTCCGTAGCCTGGACGAATCCACTATCGAAATCCGCTCCCCTGTCCCGCCCTACAACCACGTCAGGCCGCTCGGCGAGGACATCGTAGAATCCGAGCTTCTCCTGCCCCAGAACCACCGTCTGCGTCCCGCCGACCTCGGAGCCTGCGCTGCCGCCGGAGTCACCCAAATCGCCGTCCGACCAAGGCCCACCGTCGCCATCATCCCAACCGGGACCGAACTCGTTGACATCGCGGACGATCCCAAGCCCGGCGACATAGTTGAATTCAACTCGATAGTCCTCGCCTCCATGCTCGAAGAGTGGGGCGCAGACCCGACCCGTTTGCCTCCCGTCCCAGATGACCCCGAAATGCTCAGGAACGCGATAGCCGAAACCGTTGGCCGATTCGACATCGTTCTTGTCAATGCCGGCTCCTCTGCCGGAAGCGAGGACTACACAGCGGGCTGCGTCGAGCAGCTAGGTGACCTGGTAATTCACGGCGTCGCCATCCGCCCCGGCCATCCCATAGTTCTGGGTGTCGTTCAGGACAAGCCAGTCATCGGCATACCTGGCTATCCCGTGTCCGCCGTCATAGCCTGTGAACTATTCGTGCAGCCCATCATCGAATCCATGCTGGGACTCCCAGCGGACCCCGATCCCACCACCGAGGCCACCATGACCCGCCGAGTCCACTCCCCAATGGGCGAGGACGAATTTCTCCGCGTCCGCCTCGGGCAGGTAGGCGATACCCTTGTCGCCACCCCGCTCCAGCGCGGCGCGGGGGTAATTAGCTCCCTGGTCCGCGCCGACGGCATAGCCCTGATTCCACGCAACTCCGAGGGCATAGAGGCCGGCAGTGGCGTTCGGGTGCGACTTCTCAGGCCGATGGCCGACATAAGCCGCACCATAGTCGCCATCGGCAGCCACGACCTTGTACTCGACCTTCTCGCCAGCCGACTCAGTGGGCGGCCCGGCAACCCGACCCTCGCATCAGCCAATGTCGGCAGTCTGGGCGGGCTTCTCGCGGTTCGCAGAGGTGAGACGCACATTGCCGGTTCACATCTAATGGACGAAGAGACCGGCGAGTACAACGTCTCTTACGTCGAGCGCTACATACCCAACAGGCAGGTGGCGCTTGTCCACCTCGCCGCCCGGACCCAGGGCCTGATGACTGCGCTCGGCAATCCACGGGGCATATCCTCATTGCCGGACCTGGCCGGGCCCGGAGTCAGGTTCGTCAACCGGCAGCGCGGCGCCGGTACCCGCGTATTGCTCGACTTCAAGCTACGCGAACTCGACATTCCGCCGGAATCCATTTCAGGCTACGAACGCGAGGAGTACACCCACCTGGCCGTTGCCGCCGCTGTCCAGGGTGGACGGGCCGATGTCGGACTCGGCATCCTGCCCGCTGCCCGTTCTATGGGTTTGGAATTCATTCCTCTATTCGAGGAACAGTATGATCTCCTGATTCCTGCCGAACTCTATGAAAGCGACCTGCTGGCCCCTATGCTGGATTTAATCCGATCACCCGAATTCCAGGCAGAAGTAAATGCCCTGGGCGGTTACAACGTGAGCGAAATGGGAACTCTCAAAGGCGTTCTGGGTAGCGGACAACGCTGAGTTCTGTTAATCTGAACCTATGAGCGAATCCACAAATACAGTTTCGGATGTCACCGCCGTCATACTTGCGGGCGGCATGAGTCGGCGCCTGGGGCGCAACAAGGCGCTGGAGCCATTTCAGGGCGAACCCCTTATCCACCGTGTGATCGGCAAATTGGCCAGGGTTGCCTCTAACATAATCGTCGTCGCCAACGATGTCGAGCGCGTCGCCGAGCTTGATCTCTCTCCCGACGTTATCCCTGTTATAGACGAATATCCCGGCAAGGGTTCACTCGGTGGAATCTACACTGGCCTCAATGCGGCGCCTACCGAGTGGGCCGTCTTCTGCGCATGCGATATGCCCTTCCCAAGCCCTCGGCTCTATCGAGCTCTCCTCTCTAACCGGGAAACGAATGATGCTGTTGTTCCCGTGGTGGACGGCAGGCCGGAACCAATCCACGCCGCCTACTCCCGCGCCTGCCTGGAACCAATCCGCGAGAAACTGGCTGCCGACCGATTGAAGATTTCCGGCTTCTTCGACGACGTGAGAGTATGTTACTTCACCGAAGACAAAGTGCGCGAAATAGACCCCGACCTTCTCAGCTTCTTCAATATCAACACCCAGAAGGACTTGGAAAAGGCCAATCGGATAGCTCTGACCAGTACCGAAGAATGAATAGCCAAACGCAAAAGAAAGTCACAGTCAACGTAGAACTGTTCGGACACGCGCGAGCCGTGGCCGGAGTCCGCGATGTCAAACTCGCCCTTCCACCCCAATCCGGCGCATCCGACCTGGCCGCCGCGCTTGCCGATGCGCTCCCGTCCCTACTGTCCGTCGCGCTTGAATCCGACTGCCCGCGCCTGCTTCCCAGTTACACCGCCAATCTCAACGGACTCGCCTTCATTGGCGACGATCCCGTATCCATCTCTCCGGGAGACGCCATTTACATCTTCTCCAGCCAAGCCGGGGGATAGAAACTGAAGACCGAAACTTCACAATTGAAAATTGACACCTACGGCTACCACGGAGTCGTCTTGGTCGTTGACCTGACTACGCGCGCAGTCCACCGCGAACCGCTCCCCGAGTCTGTCCTGCGAGACTTCATCGGCGGGACTGGACTCGCGGCCTACCTGCTCTATCAGCATTGCCCGCCCGGAGCCGACCCGCTCGGCCCCGAAAACCCGCTTATATTCGCGTGCAGCCCCTTGGTGGGCAGCAGGCTTACCACATCCAGTAAGTTCGCCGTCGCCGCGAAGTCGCCGCTGACCGGAATGATAGGCGACTCTCTCAGCTCAAGCTTTCTGGCCGTCGAGCTCAAGCGAACCAGGTGCGACGCCCTTGTGATTAAGGGCCGCGCCGACCGAATGACGCTCCTGTCCGTCGAGGACGACGAAGTGAAGTTCCTGGACGCTGAATATCTCGTCGGGCTGAACACCTTCGACACCGAGCAAGCCGTCAGAAATGATCTCGGAAGGCGGTTCAGAGTAGCCTGCATCGGCCCCGCTGGAGAAAACGGCGTCCGCTTCGCCAGCATCGCCAATGACGGTGGAAGGCAGGCCGGACGCACCGGAACCGGCGCGGTCATGGGTTCCAAGAACCTCAAGGCCATAGCCGTCCGGGGACGCAGCCCCGCTCCCGTTTTCGACAGGGACGGCCTTGATACCATCGGACGTGGCCTGTCCGCCAAGAGCCTCGGCCCCGCCACCGAGAAGTACCGCACCACCGGCACCATGGCCAACGTGGCAGTCTTCGACAGGCTTGGCGCGCTCCCTACCCGCAACTTCCGGCAGTCCACATTCGAGTTCGCCGAGGAGGTGAGTGGTGAAGCGCTCTACGAAGGCCACTTTGTCAAGAACGCCCACTGCGCCAACTGCACCATAGGCTGCGAAAAGATCCTCACCGTTGGCAGCGGTGATAAGAAGTCCACAGGCCGCATGGAGTACGAGAGCGCATTCGCGCTCGGTCCGCTGGTCGGCGTCTCCGACCGCGAGACGGTCATCCGCGCATCCCACTACTGCGACGAAGTAGGCATGGACACCATCAGCGCGGGAGGAACGATTGCCTGGGCGATGGAGTGTTTCGAGCGCGGCCTGCTGACACTGGACGATACCGGCGGCCTGGATCTCAGTTTTGGAAACGCTGAAATTATTCTTACTTGTCTCGAATCTATATCAAACAAAAGCGGTAAATTAGGTAAATTACTTGCCGAAGGTTCAAGAATCGCGTCCGATGTTATCGGCCAGAACTCCCACGACTGGGCCATGCATGTCAAGGGACTGGAGATGCCCGGCTACGAACCCCGCAGCCTCAAGACGATGGCTCTGGCCCTCGCGGTCAGCACACGCGGCGCGTGCCACAACCGCTCCTCAGCCTACGAAGCCGACTTCTCCAACCGAGTCAACAGGCTTGAGGCCGACGCCCTCCGAGGCCGCATCACCACCGACGGAGAAGACTTCTCCGCCGTCCTCGACTCCCTAATCTGGTGCAAGTTCCTCCGCAAGGCATTCGACGACTTCTGGGACGAGTCCGCCGCTTCTCTCAATCTCATCACCGGCTGGGACGTCACTCCCGACGAACTCAAGAGGGCTGGCGAACGCATCAACAACCTCAAGAAACTCTTCAACATCCGTGAGGGATGGACGCGAGCCAACGACACCCTTCCCCCGCGCCTGCTGAGCGAACCTCTTCCCGACGGGGTAGCCGCAGGCGTCGGCCTGAGCGATCAAGACTTGGACATGATGATCGCAGCCTACTACCAAGCCCGCGGCTGGAACGCTGACGGTTCAATACCAGACGAGAAGTTGGGCGAACTGAACTTGGACAAGCTGGTATATAATTCCACAACCGCCTGATCCAACCCAAGTTGTTCAAACATCGGCAAGGGGTAAAATCCTGTCCAATCGTGGAATCGCGAAAATCCTGATCCAGGCAATTACACTCTGCCATAATTCTGCTAAAATCACGCCGTCTGAATCAGAATCGTCAGAGGTGAGCCGCTTGATAACCGACCAGAACTCCCTGCGCCGCGAACTCAGGGTGAAATTCCCTCGGAACCACGGCCAACTTCTGCCCGCGCTCCACTTCCTCCAGCACGAGTTCGGCTACCTTCCCGACTGGGCAATGGAAGTCGTCGGATGGCACCTGGGCATCCCCGCCTCCGAAGTCTATGGCGCGGCCACCTCCTATACTGAATTGCGAATCCAGCAGCCCCGCGCGACCGTCGTCCGCGTCTGCACCGCACTCTCATGCCTCACCCAGGGAGCCGCCGGCATACTCTCCAACCTCGAAGCCGAACTAGACCCTAGCTCCGCCAACAGCCGCTTCACCCTCGAAGAAACTCCCTGCGGCTTCCTCTGCGGTATGGCTCCGGCGATAGAGATAGATGGACGCTGGCACGGTCGTCTCGATCCCCAATCTGCAGTCCAACTGGTCAGGAACGTCGCCAATGGCTGACTCCGCCCTCCAATCCCGATTTCAGGAACTTGTAGTCTCTGCCCGCGACAGAGTGCAACGCGCCGCTCAGAACAGGCCGAAGATAACCGTCCAGGTCGGACACTGCGGCCAGTCCATCGGCGCGTCCGAGCTCGCCCGCGAAGTCACCGCCCGCTTCCGCGACACCGCTACCATTGTCATCGCCGGATGCGATGGCGCCTGCTTCGCCGCTCCAACTGTCATCGTCACATCTCGCTCCGCCCATACCCATCGCCTGGAGCGCGTGTCCTCCGACGACCTGGAACCAATCGCCCGCGCCTTGGACGACGAAACAGGCTCGGATGATCCAACCGGGCCCACCGACTTCATCGCCGCCCAGCGTCGCATCGCGCTTGATGGCTGCGGGACGCTGGACGCCGAATCCATAGACGACTACATCGCGGGTGGCGGCTATCTCGCTTTCGCAAAAGCGCTCCAATCCGACCCCGCCGAAGTCATTCAAGAAGTAAAGGACTCACGTCTCCGGGGACGCGGGGGCGCGTACTTTCCCGCCGGTCTGAAATGGGAATCCGCCCGTGGATTCTCTGCCGCCCAGCGATACATGATAGTAAACTGCGAGGAGGGCGAACCCGGTTTGTTCAAAGACCGACACCTCATGGAGGGTGCCCCCCACCGGGTCATCGAGGGCGCCTGCATAGCCGCCTACGCCTCCGACGCGACCGACATCATCTTCTACATCAACGCCGAGGCAAACCTGTCCGCCCAACGGATGGAAACCGCAATCCGGCAGGCCAGCGAACTCGGTCTCGTCGGCGAAGATACCCTCGGCAGCGGACACGACTTCAACCTCGAAATACGCAGAGGTGCGGGTGGCTACGTATGCGGCGAGGAGACCACCCTCATCAACACTATCGAGGGCTACCGCCGCGAACCCCGGATCAGGCCACCCTACCCGGTCGAATCCGGCCTCTGGTCCCGCCCTACGGTCATCAACAACGCCGAGACTCTCGCCAGCGTTCCTTACATCATCAACAACGGCGCGGACGCCTTCACGCAAGTCGGCGACGGCGCTGATACGGGGACAAAGATAATCAACCTCAGTGGCGCGGTCCGCAATCCGGGCCTTATAGAAGTCCCGATCGGAACGACGCTGCGCCAGGTCATCTACGACATCGGCGGCGGCCCACCCGAAGACTCTTCCATCGGCGTCATTGGCGTCGGCGGCCCATCCAGCGGCGTCTTCCCCGTCTCGATGCTCGACACCCCCATCAAGCCCGGCTTCCTACACGAGTCCGGTGTCATGCTCGGCGCGGGCGCAGTCATCGTCATGGACGGTGCGATGGCCCCCCTATCCGTAGTACGCAATCTCGCCCAGTACAACGCCAGCGAGTCTTGCGGCAAATGCACTCCCTGCCGTGAAGGTACTCCCCGAATGGTCGAAATGATCGACACTCTCGCCGACGGCACGGCCACCCAGGACGACATAGACCAGTTGTCTAACCTCGCCCGTCTGGTAAACGACACTTCCCTCTGCGGACTCGGTCAGGCCGCCGGAAACCCGATCCTCAGTGGCCTCCACTTCTTTCGCGACCAGCTGACCTCAAAGGCCAGGACTTGAGCCCAAGTGGTACACTTAATCTACGAACACCTTTGATTTGTACGAAGCAGTCAGGGGAGAGGATAAAATGCAGCCAATCGTAAGCGACACCGGATACCGCCACATCCTGATGATGAAAGACGGACGCGCCATGATAGCGGGAACTCGCATGAAAGTAGAATACATCGTCGCCGCTGCCAACCACCAAAAACTGAGCCCCGAGGAAATCTGCAAATACTGGCCTGCCTTAAACATGGGACAGGTACACTCCGCCCTCGCCTACTACTACGACCACAAGGAAGACGTGGAGCGCCTGATCAAAGAGGGAGAAGAGTTCGTTGCGGAGATGAGACGACAGAACGAGCCTTTCCAGAGTGAGTTCGCCAAGCGGTTGAAGGCAAGGGCAGAGGAACTACGGAAGGCGAAGGTCTTGACTTGAATGTCCATCGCATTCTACATAGACCACAATGTGGATGACCGAATTACAAATGCCCTTCGCTCGCGCGGGATAGATATAATCATAGCTCGGGAAGAGGGGCGAAGCGAGGAAATTGACTCCCTGCTGTTCGACAGAGCAACTGAATTGGGCAGAGTATTCTTCACGCACGACAGAGATTTCCTGAGGGAAGCGCATAGACGCCAGCGAGAGGGCATCCTATTCTACGGAGTGGTTTACTCAACTCAAAACGCCAATATCGGTAGGTGTGTCGAAAGCCTTGAGATAATTGCTCGCGCCTCCGGCAAAGAAGAGATGATGAACGCGGTAATGCACGTACCCTTGTGACTCATACCCAGAAAGGCCTACCATGACCATCACGCTCGCAATCAACGGCAAGCAGGTTACAGTCAACGACGGCGTGTCCATCCTCGACGCCATAAACCAGTCAGGCAGCTACATATCCCAGCTCTGCAAAGACCCGGATATGAAGCCCATAGGGGCCTGTCGTACGTGCCTCGTGCAGATTGACGGTATGCGCGGCTTCCCCGCTTCCTGTTCAATTCCTGCCACAGAGGGCATGAGCGTAATGACCGAGACCGACGAGGCCCGTGACGCCCGGCGCGGGGTTCTCGAACTCACGATGGCCATGTTCCCCCCCAACGGCGACACTGGTTCTGAGGACTACCGCGAGCTTTCCATCGCCGCCCGTCACCACGGCATAGATACTCCCCGGTGGACGGGACGCGAGCGCGAGGTCGTTGACGCATCTAATCCCGTATTTCAGATCGCCATGGACTCCTGCATCATGTGCGGTCGCTGTGCCCAGGCCTGCCAGGACGGACACCAGTTCATCGGCGCGATTGACATTCTTGGGACCGGGACCGAAGCTCGCATTGGAACATTCATGGACAGGCCACTCGTCGAGTCCGTCTGCACCACCTGCGGTTCCTGCCTCGCCTCATGTCCCACCGGAGCCATCACCGCCAAGGCCGATGTATTCAATCCGGTCAGAACGGTGACCACAACCTGCCCATACTGCGGCGTGGGCTGCGGTATTAAGGCCCGTATTGACCCCAACGACCAGATACTTGAAATCCTTGACGATCCCGACAACCAGTCCTCGCTCGGTATGCTGTGCGTCAAGGGCCGCTTCGGATTCTCCTTCGTCAACCACCCCGACAGGCTCACCAAGCCACTTATCCGCAAGAACGGAGAACTGACTCCGGTCGAGTGGGACGAAGCCATCGAATACGTATCCTCTCGTCTTGCCGAGTATCGCGGCGATGCCTTCGGAACTCTTGCTTCGGCTAAGGCCACCAACGAGGACGGCTACATCCAGCAGAAGTTCGCTCGCCTCATCATGCAGAGCAACCATATTGACCACTGCACCCGCCTCTGTCATTCACCGTCCGTTGAGGCGATGCTGACCGCTCTTGGAAGCGGAGCCACGTCCAATTCCTACATAGACTACGAAGAGGCCGGCTGCCTTGTGATAATCGGCTCCGACGCCAACTCCAACCACCCGGTCGCCGCCTCACGTATGCGCCGCGCCGTCGTCGAGCGTGGAGCCAAGCTCATTATCATCAACCCGCGCCGAATCGAGATGTGCGATTACGCCGACCTCTGGCTCAGACCACGTCCCGGCACCGACGTCGCCCTCCTGAACGCTATGGCCAGGGTCATAGTAGGTGAGGGCCTCACCGACACCGACTTCGTACGTGACCGGACGGAGGAATACGACGAATGGTGGGACACCGTCCAGAAGTACGACCTTGATTACGCCGAGAAGATAACCGGTGTTCCTGCCGACCAGATAGCCGAAGCCGCCCGAATCTACGCCCAGCCGCCGTTCAGCGGCTCGTGCCTGATATGGGGAATGGGCATCACTCAGCACACTATGGGCACCGCCAACGCCCACGGACTGCTTAACCTCGCCCTTCTCGCCGGACAGCTTGGGCGACCAGGCTCGGGTATTTCTCCGCTCAGGGGCCAGAATAACGTGCAGGGCTGTGGCGACGCCGGATGCCTGCCCAACGCCTTCCCCGGTTACCAGACCATCGGAGAAGAGTCGCTGGCCAAATTCCAGGCGGCTTGGAGCAGCCAGCCGCTCCCGCCCGATCCCGGTCTCGTCGTAACCGACATGGTGCCGGCCATAGACGATGGTCGCATGAAGGCAATGTACATAACCGGGGAAAATCCGCTCCTCAGCGAACCGGACCTGCACCACGCCGAGGAGACCTTCAAGAAGCTCGAACTCCTCATCGTGCAGGACATCTTCATGCACGAGACCGCCGAGATCGCCGACGTCGTCCTGCCCGCGACCTCATTCGCCGAAAAGGATGGCACTTTCACCAACAGCGAGCGCCGCGTCCAGCGAGTCCGCAAGGCCATAGACCCCGTCGGAGACAGCAGGCCCGACTGGGTGATAATCCAGGACGTCGCCCGCCGCGTCAGCCAGAAACTCGGCCTCGAACTCGAGCACGAGTTCGACTACGATCATCCCTCCGAGATCTTCGACGAGATGAGATTGCTGTCGCCGAACCTCGCGGGGATATCTTACGACCGCCTTGAAGATGAAGGCGGAATCCAGTGGCCCTGCCCCACTCCCGACCATCCCGGTACTCGCTACCTCTACGAAACCGACTTCCCGCGCGGCCCGCGCGCCAAGTTCGTCGCCTTCGACCAGGGCCCCGCCGCCGACGAGACTCCTACTGAGAGATTCCCGCTCATACTCAACACCGGCCGCGTCCTGTATCACTGGCACGGCGGCACCATCACCCGCCGCGCTGACAACCTGCTCGCTCGCTCACCCGAACTCACCGTCTCCATGCACCCAACCGACGGCGACAAATACGGCATCCCCGACGGCGAGTGGATACGAGTCCGCTCCCGCCGCGGAGACCTCGAAGGCCGTGCCCACTACACCGAAAGACAGCGTTCCGGAGAGCTTTTCGTCCCATTCGTCAAGCTCCAGGAACACGCCGCCAACTTCCTCACCAACTCCGCCCTGGATCCCGATTCCCGCATCCCCGAATACAAAGTCTGCGCTGTCCGCATGGACAAAGTAGGAGAGGACCGAGGCGCCACCCGCCGCCAGCTTCAGAAGGTGTAGCTTTACCGCGTGGAAGGCGGCAAGAAAGCAGAATTAGGAGACGATTTCAAAAGCCCCTTCCCCCTTGATGGGGGAAGGTTAGGATGGGGGTGATCAGGTCCAACTTCCTCCATTGCCAAGCGATAGACGCGCAAGCATCCGGACTTCTGAAACTGCATCAGAAACAGACGGGACGACGTGGAAACCGTAACAGTCACCCCTGATTTTCAAGTCAGCATACCCGACTCCATACGTCGGGCCCTAGACATCGAACCCGGTCAGGAAATCGACTTGATAGAATGTCAGGGAATAGTTCGTATGATTCCTGTCATGCCGACGGAATGCGCGCGCGGCTTTCTCAAAGACGTTGATACCTATATCGAGCGGGAGCCGGACAGACTATGATAACCCCCACACACCCCGGCGAATCTGTACGCGAGTGCATCATCGAATCTGGATGGACCATAACCGAACGCGCTGAGCGGCTCGGAATAACCCGCAACGCGCTATCGTGCCTTCTGAACGGGAGAACCGGAATGTCCCCAAGTGTCGCTCTGCGACTGGAATCCCTCGGATGGTCGAACGCCGAATTCTTGATGCTCCTCCAATCCAATTACGATCTGGCCCCCGAACGCCGCAAGCGAGCGGTTGCCTGAGAACTCTCCCCATGATTCCTTCCCAGTTCATAACCAAGTGGACTGACAGAGGCTTTGGCGATCGCCACGCCGCCCAAATCTGTTTTCTCAACGTGGTCGATGAAAACTACGAGGCAAGACCTGGACAATAGGTCTCATAGACGAGACATCTATGCTTGATCACTCGCGGTTCCCCGCCCCCGGCACCCCTACAAATACCACCGCCGACAGCCCAAACAGACCCGCCACATAATACACAACCGCCTCGAATCCCACGCCCTCGTACAATCCGCCCGCGATGAGCGGTGACACCACAGCCATCAGCGACCCCACGAATGAAACGAACCCCAGCCCAGTGGACGCCACCTCGCTCTCCACTGTGTCGAACACCGCCGCCGTCAGAATCGGCTGGTCCGGGTACAGAAACAGCCCCAACAGAGCTACGCAAACCGTCAGCAGGACGCCCGAGTCGAAGACCAGCAGCCCCAGCGCCAGCGCGCACGACCACACCAGCCCGGGCCCCAACACCGGCTTCCGTCCCAGCCTGTCCGACAGATAGCCTGTCACCGGCTTCGCCAATAGGCCAATGGCGATGAGCAATCCGATGTGGATCCCACGTGAAGACGGACTCAACCCCAGGTCGTTGTCCAGATACAGCGGCAGAATCGTCACCAGAGCCACCAGCGCCATCGCCCTGAACCCGTACACCGCCGCCAACCCCCACAACGCAGGACTCCGCAGCAGCCCGCGCGTCACCTCGTACCGTTCCGTGGGCTCGGCTCTATCTTCCTCAATCCTGTGGCCGATGTTGCGAAACGCCCATATCGCCACGATCCCAAGAAACAGAGGCGCGACCGCGTATATACTCAACAGTCCCCGCCAGCTGAGAAACGCCAATAGCGCCCCGGTCACTACCGGCCCTGCCACGTCACCCACACTGCCCCCGACCCCATGAATCGCCAGCGTCACCCCTCGCCGCTCTGAATAGTGGTGAGAAAGCGACGCCGACGCGGGCAGGTGCCATATCGAATGAGAAGCGGCCAAGATAGCAATGCCGACCAGAAGCAGCGGATAGACAGGCGACACTCCCAAGACCAGCAGTCCCAGCGCCGAAGCGCCCAAGCACGCGGCCAGGACGGTCCCCCAGTACCTTCGCAGCGCGTCAACCGCCACTCCGCCGGGCAGTTTCACCGCTGCCGTCGCCAACTCCCGCGCCGCCAGAATCCCTCCTACGCCAACCCCGCTCAACCCGAATGTCTGCTGGATCTCCGGCAGCGCCACCACGAAACTCTGGACACTCCAGTGAAACGCCGCGTGCCCGACCACCAGACCCGGAATAACGGTTCGCCCACCTAGCGCAAGCGCCGGCTCGTCAGATGTCGTTGATGTGTCAGGACGATTAGGCATAGTGCGATTATATCCGAATACACAACCCATTCCGCCCCATGCTACAATCCCTCACGACCACCGATAACTGAATACTGAAGATTGATCCCAATTCGGAGTAGCGTCGTCGTGTTCCCATGTTTGCACGCCAGATATTCGTCGCCTCCACCGTTCGTCCTGAGCTTGTCGAAGGACTATTTTGCCTGCCTCTGAGGTTCATATCCTAATCAGAATCTAATGGTATAAGAATGACCACTCCACTCTCCCAGATTCCGAGGCCCCAGGCCAGTCGTTTCGACGACAAGAAGAAACTCTTCCTCGTACCCAACTACGTCTTCCCTCCCGATGTCCCCGAGGATGGCCAGCAACTTCTCTCCAGGTACTGGTCCGAGGTGCGCGACTCAATAGCCAGTCTCGAAAGATCACTCGGAGCAGTCTCCCACGTCTATCACGAGCTCATATACCTCGGCGGGGACGACGGACTCGCCCAGATAGAGATGATGAACCCCAGCGCAGGCCCCTTCATACGCGCAATGTGCCAGTCAACCGCCCAACTCTGTGCCCTCGAAGATGCCGAACTCATTCACGAACACACCGACTGGCAGAGAGTCCTAACCATCGGTCCCGTCAGCCAGAAGGTGATGACCGCCGCCCTCGACGGCTACCAGTCCACACTCGAAACAAGGTACGCCAACATCGCCGAGAAGATATCCGAAGACCTCGCCGAAGGACAGTCCGCCGCCCTCTTCATCCGCGAAGACCACCGCGTCCAGTTTCCCGCCGACGTTCAGGTCTTCTTCGTCGCCCCCCGCGCCCTCGACGACCTCAAACGCTGGCTCGACTCCTACCTCAATCAAGCCAACCCCGTCTAAACCCCGCGCAAAAGTCCCTTCCCCCTTGATGGGGGAAGGTTAGGATGGGGGTGAAATCCCGTCCGAATGGGTTTCGAGATAGTTACTAAATCCCGCGCCGCTTCCCGCTTGGCGCATTTTCAAAGTCGTACACAGCTTCGCCGACCACTACACTATCATTCCATCCTATGCTACAATAACGGCATCAAATTAGAACATATATATTAACAGCTACTTATGATACAGCTTGGCAGAGCGCACGAAATTCTGCCCGTAGCTTTAACGCTGGGAAAACGCTGGGCAACGCTGGACGAAAACTGTCCCAGCCCAACCCTGTGACGCTCCCAGATAACGCCCAGCACTTTCCAGT
>VXRN01000022.1 GCA_009838465.1 Dehalococcoidia bacterium | reverse complement strand
GGATACGGTTTACGCTTCATGATGGGATGATTTTAACACTTCTCAGACACCCTCTTAGTTGCGATGTTCAGGAAAATCGTCTGTGAAGGCGCCCCTACGACATAGATGCTTGAGGGAAGGGCGGAACAGAGCGGAGTGTCCGAAAAGTAACGTATCGCCGATGACCGCGAGTAAAACCATCCTATCAGTCGCCCCAGAGACGTGTCCCACTTGAACTATGGTAATCGCAGAATCAGTGGCGCATCAACCCGATGAAATTCTTGACGGCGGAGTTAATGTGTCTCACATGGATGACCTGATTGCCTGAACTCGTGCCCCTATTCCACTACTCTGCGACGCTCTAATTCATCCATCTCTGCCTTCACCACAACCCTGTCCCCGCGCCGCCGGGCTTTGCTCACCCCTCGCTTGACCCGGCTTCGCTCCATCGGGTCGTCGAAGGTCACGGATCCATCTCGATACACCTGATAAGTGCGCGAGCCTGGTGTGCGCGGCGTTCGGCTATCCGACGTCGGAGAATAGGTTCTTCGGCTGATTCTGTAAGTGCGGGACATGATTGAATTATCGCGTCCTCAGCGTGGACTTGCCAAGGGGAGTTCTGGAACATCAAGGTTTGTTTACGCTAGGATTATCAATCATGGTTTAAGGATAGCAATATGGCTGACGGGTTTTACGCAAAGGAAAAGTTGGAATGGGCTGTTTGGACATTAGCGACTCATCCAGGCAGTGTTAGGGAACGGCTGTTTGGAGCATACCTTGAGATTCATTTGATTCAAGACGCCATACCGTCAGAATACCGAGAAGAACATCGGCGCATATTAAGAGACATGAACAACCCTGACCAAACGGACGAAGGGGAAGGCACGGTCAAGGCAACGTTGGCGGCGATGGACGAAGAACAAGCCGTTGACATCGCCAAACGCATTCACGAACTCAATTCCAAAATAGTTGACTTGTAGAAGAAATCTGACGACTCCTGTCAAATCTCTGGAAGCGTGTGATAGGGTGAGCCATCGCTTCGCCGGAGTAAAACATGCTAGACAGGATAAAACGGGCCGTAGAAGCGAGAATCACTCTCGGCAATGCGCGAGAGGAATCTGCCGACACGGACAATCTCCTTTCATGGTGGTGTAGCGAGTTCGCGCGAGAGGAACAGCGTTACATTGCAAGCAAGTTCGACGTGCGTAGTCTTACCCATCCCGACCTGTCCCAGGGGTTTACAGGCTCTTTGGCACTCGCCGACACCTGGTTTCTAACCGGAGATGACATACTGTTGGCTCGGCGCATAGTGGCTAAGTCCGTTGAGAGGCAAGAAGCCGAGATAGGCGCGACGATAGACCGTCACTTCATTTACGACTGCATGATTCAGGTTTATTACCGAGACCGTAACAGGGACCAGAACTCGCTGACACTTGCCCTCGAAGCCTGTGAAAAGCAAATCGCCCTTGCGCCCCAGGTCATACGCGAACAACCCAAAGATTGGGAGCGTGGACTACCTCGACATCTAGCAGGCTGCTGAAAAAGGCTGCGTAGGCGGTTTCCACTGGGTCGTTGGAGTAAAATAGCTCCATCAGCGACAACAGAGGAGATCGTCGATGAGAGGCAAACACAACCCACAGTCAACCATGCTCGCCTTCGTCAACCTCGATGAGCGAGTCCCTCCAAACCACCCTCTCAGAACCATCAAGCAGGTCGCTGACGATGTACTTTCCCGCATGTCCGACGACTTCGACAAGGGAACAACATACAGAATTTAACGACGCGCTAATTCGTCCATCTCCGACCTGACCACAACCCTGTCCCCGCGTCTCACCGCCTTGCTGTAACTTCGTTTCGCCTTCGCCCCTCTATCCAACGGGCTGTCTAGCCGAACTTCTCCGCGCCTACCCTGGTAACTTCGGTATCCAGGCGAACGCGGAGTTCGGCTATCCGTCACGCGGGAGAATGTTCTTCGGCTTGTGCGGTAGGTTCGGGACATGATTGAGACTCCGCGTACAATGACTTGAGTATTACGTCCTTCACGCGGGGTTTCAAGTCGGATTTCCTGGTAAGCGTGTATTATGATGTTCTAGGAGGGTACAGGCATGGACGTACCGCAACGCCGCCGCCTTTTCGAGTTGGGAGAGGCAACGATAGCAGAGGCCGTCCTTGACGTGCTACGGGCTCACGCGCCTGAGTATCTGACAACCAGCCAAGTTGTAGAGGCGTTGGAGTTGCCCGCATGGACAGGCGGTATGACTCAAAACCCAGAACGTAGTATCTGTGAAGGCGTCTTGACGAGGCTGATTGGGAGAGGCCATGTAGATAGAAGCTCAAAAGGCCAAGCGCATACATGGCGGTATGTGTCTCAGTGATCGAAACCCTTCTGCCACTCGCATTGACCATCGCAGGCATAACCGCCTACGCCTTCTTTGTATTTCGCTTCTACCGTTTCCTAAGCCGTAGGGATGTATTCACGCTCAACCTTCCGAAGGCTTTCTCGATAGTCCTGTACCTGTTGCTGTACCTGCTGGTTTATCCAGTCTGTGTATTTCTGTGGTTCGCGGTACTGACCGCGCTGCTGTACGTGGTGAGTTCCGACCAGCTCGAGACTATCATGCTTATCAGTATGGGCGTGGTCGGCGCGGTCCGCGTCAGTTGTTATTACAGTGAACAACTGGCCGCCGATATTGCCAGGATCGTGCCGCTTGGCTTGCTGAGCTTCATGCTCGTGGACAGCACATTATTCGTCGGGAGCGTGCAGGAATCAATCCAGTATGCTGAAGCGCTCTGGGCTAATTTCGACCTAGTCCAGTGGGAGACGCTACTGTACTATCTCGGAGCGGTTATCGGCTTGGAGTTCGCGCTACGGCTTCTAACGTTGAGTTTCAGGGGGTCGGATACCCGAACGGACTGAAAGGGAATTATATACCCTGTACCTCAAAGCCATAATCCTCGACCTCCGACCTAACCACCCGCGCATCTCCCCGCCGCCGCGCCTTACTCACCCCACGCTTAACCCTGCTCCGTTCCATCGGAGAGTCCAACAGCGTACTCCCGTCCCTGTATGTCTGGTAGCCTCTCGCGCCAGGACTGCGCGGAGTACGTGAATCCGGCACGCGGGAGAATGTTCGGCGGGATGTGCGGTAGGTTCGGGACACAGGGAACTCACCTAAGCATTCCGCTTGTCTTGAAGGAGTCCTCCAACGAATCGAACCTCGTGTCATAACGCTTTACTGGAGGCCCTGACTCAGGATAGTCGTGCAATGCTATGAACAGCGCATACACGACGTCGTACATTATGTCCGGAGAAAACAGCAGTCCGTCGTCCTTACGTCGCGCCTTCCAGTAATAACGGAAATCAACGAGAGGCTTCTTTCCCAAGTATTGCAGGAATGACAATACTGTCTCGGCTACATCCCAAGTCCGTTCCCTGTGGCTCTGAAGAAGTTCAATGTACTTAGCTTCAACCGCATCACGACGTGGACGGGGCAATCGCGTGTACAACTCGTATAGATTGTGGGAAGGTCTGTACTTAACATTATCATCATCAAGCGCGTGCTGAAGCAGCAATTCGATGAGATATGTACCGATAATGCACTTCCCGACATTGAACCCCAGCTTTCGCGGATCGTCCGGCTCGTGAGGGAAAGGCGCATTGAAGTAGTCCAATACCCCTTCGTGGTCATAAATGGAAATAGGAATCTTTCGATTCGATTGTCTAGTCTGCATGGATTTACTCATTAAGTCTCTTCTACCATTCACGAATCGCGTCTTACCCACCTGCTGTAAATTATCGCAAACCGGGGTATGTGCGCCAAGGTCGGGTTTTACTTGACTATCCGCCATTGACCTCTTGCGTGAGGCTGTTTAGTGTCGTTGACGACCTTGCCTTGCTTCGCCAATGCCTTGAGGATTCTCCGATACCTGCTTTCACCTGCCTTATCAATGTTGCCCGTCACCGCCCGATAGACTTCCGCGCCTTCTAGTCCGCCTTTACCCTGATCGTGTGCGGCACTGAGAACTCTCAAGATTGCTTCGTGTTCATGCGTATTCAATGCACTTTCCTCCTTTGGTCACAGAATAGCAACTCCTCGGTGAGTTCTGGAACGCCTTCCTCACCGTGTGCTAGGCTTGAACGCTCGGAGGGCAAGTCGGTGAGAGGACGGTTAATCCACAGGGGACTCGAAGGAGACAGCAATGCAGATAAAAGGGCTGGTTTCGGTGCTATTCGTACTGGGTGCCATCGCCTGTGGCAGCATCACTATGAGTATCGACACGGAAGTTAAGTCGGCGGAGGACATTGTCCATACAATCGGTATCGAGGCCGAGGGTCCGATAGCCGAGATGATGACTGGCTCCGGTGGCTTAGACGTGGATGATATTCCCGCCTCATGCGAAGTCAATACAAGCTACGAGAAGCTCTCGATCAAGTGCAATGACCTACCACATACCGAACTCGGATTCATAGGCGAGGGTCAAGGACAGGCCATTTCTATTTCGGTATCGGAGAACGATGAGTATGTGGAGTACACGGCGCGGATGTTGAATACCTTTGTTGACCCAGACCAGGAAGCCGAGTTACAGAATAACCCCTTCGGCTCAGTCGACGACATCATCAAATTCCGTGTGTATTGGAATGTAGCAATGCCCGGCGAGTTTGTTGAATCGGCGTCCAACGCGGACTCCTACGAAGACGGGATAGCCAGCTTCACTATAACCCTCGAAGATGATCGGGATGTCTTTACCGTAGTCAGTAGGAAGAAAAAAGGCGGCGGACTGTTCTCCTGCAACTGAGTTTAGAAATGTGAGAGTGGTTGGACTCGGACTTGGGGATAGAAAGGAGGTGCCTACATGAATGCAGAGCTTCAAGACCTCAGAGAACAGCATACCAACAGAATGAGTCCTGGGGGCGACCACCTTAGACAAGCGTCGAGGCGCGTGATCGTCCCTAGTCGTTCACCGGGCTATTAGCCGAATCCCAATCTCCATTCCGAGTCCAATAGAGTCTGCTCCTGTCGTGTAAGTGATTTCTGGAAGGCCAGGCGGGGCTGTGTCGTAGGCTCTGGCAGGTTACAGAGAGGTGAAAATGGACAACGATGGTGGTTGCGGTTGTCTAGTCGGCCTTCTTGTCTCAATCGCGTTGATAGGAGGGTGTTCAGCCTATTACACCTTCATCCATTCTGACGGATCTGGAACACTCGGCGAGTGGGTTGTAGGGTGTTTGGTGATTATCGGCCTGTTGGTGTTCTTCGGTATCCTGAGACGCTTGGGAGGCGGAACAGACAGGACTACTAGGGTGCGGAAGAATGGGTCTGAGAGCGACGCTTTTCAGCAGCCTGCTAAGGGGTTCCAAGCTTCCAACTGGGAGGAACATACTGCAATCAGCATGAATATGGTGACGGTCTTGGTCAGACTTCGAGAAGCCTTTCCCGACCAATATATTGCAGTTGACGAACCAGTGCCACCGCAAGCTGTTGGGCTTCGGGGGCCATCAAGCATAGACCACAGATTCCATTGGAACAGGAGAGGGGCAACAATATATGTTCGTAGAGGAAGTCCTGACATCACACGAATCAGGCGCAACGCGCTGGTTCAGGATTACTTCCCGAACAGCGGCCAACTACTGGCTTACGCCCAGAACGAAGATAACAGCGTAGTCCATCACGTCACCAGGGGCAGAGATGAATTCCAATTCGGTCCACAGCACGTAGAAGACCTAATCCGAATCCTGAGTACGTGACCATAATGGCTAACTGAGTGGCGCATTGACTCTGGCCAGTTTTGGAGCAAGTCTAGGCTTTCTGGAACAGTGTGGAGATTTACGGCAAAGCCGGAGGTTACATATCCTGTACCCCACACGCTAATTCCTCGACCGCCGTCCGCACAACCCGTTTGTCCCCTCTGCGCTTCGCTTTGCTAAAATCACGCTTCGCCTTCGCGCCCCGTTCCATAGGCATATCCAGCCGCACCTCTTCCCGTCCCTGGTAACTGCGATACCCCGCCCGGCGCGGTGTTCGACTGTCAGGGACAGGCTTATAGGTTCTTCGGTTGATTCTGAATGTGCGTGTCATGCTTTGATGCTTACGTCCTTGGCGTGATCCTGTCAAGTCGAATCTCTGCTATGCTGTTCGGATAGGTGAAGCCATGAAACGAACCAAAGAACAGATCAAAGACATCGAACATCTGACAGACGTGTACCTGTCCGTTTACGAACCCGCCCGGCTGTTCGCGTATGAACATTTCGACGGCCAGTTCGAGCGCGATGAACGCTCAAGGGCGGTCGCGCATGATGTGGCCGTGCTGTGGATAGAGGAACAGCAGAGGAAGGGCATCCAACTCTAATCGTCGTGAGTGTATCTCTTGGCGGCCTCTTCCTCTGCCTTCGCTTGCCTTGACCTATGTACGATAAGCCATACGAACACGCCTATGCCGATTATCGTACCGCCTACAGGTGGGAACATGAAGCAGAAGACGACGAACAGGATCACCCCCACCGCTATCGACCAGAATTTCAGTCGTTGTTTGAATGGCATGGTCACTCCCCTCTAAGGTGATTCTATGCCGCACTCTTCCACTATCCGCGTCGCTGTTTCCGCGCCGAAATCCGCATTGGGATTCGTTCGGACCAACTCATCCCAAACGCTCAACACCGCGGCCTGATGATCTCCTACGTTGCGTACAAGCCAATACACCCGCGTTACCGTAGCGCAATCGAACTCAGGTTCCATGGACCGCATCTCGGTTGTCTGAATAGGGTTCGCAGGCGAATCGATCTTGAACATCACTTGGCCTGTAAGCTCCGTTGACATAGTGCTGAATGTTAGTTGCCTGCCCCCGTAGGTCTGTACGAGTTCCTTCTCCATATACCTAGCAGTATCGCTTGTGATTTTCGTCATCGTGTCGGTAAGCCACTGTACAACGCTTTCAAACTCGTCCGGCATGAGAGTCTGCGCGAGAAGCGCCATGGCGATAGCTGTTTCGCTAGGCGTGTCGACAATATCTCCGCTCACCATGCCCGTAACAAGGTTGTCGTCCGCACCCGCCATAACAATCATCAGCTTATCGCTGTAACCGAAGGCGACGGTCTGAGGTTGGCCGTCAACGCTTGAGATAGTAGGCCCGAAGCTGTATCCAATACCCTCAAAGGACTCTTGGGCTTCTGCGCGGCTAATGCCAAGTCCGCCGACAGAGACAGGCACAGGCGTTGATTTGAGGACGACGTCGGATTGAAGTTCAATCGTGAACAAGGCTTGTGCCGTGCTTGGAGCGTAGGAGAATGCTATGCGCTTATCACCCTGCATGGTCTCAAAGTCAGCAACGTCATGTTCCGCAAGGAAGGCAAGAACCTCATGCAACCAATCACTGCGTCCCTCCCATTCAGGAATTACCAAATCCCCTAGCAGAAATACCGCGTCCATTTGGTCTTGGAAGTCTTCCTGGGAACCACCTGCAATGGTAAATAACAGGGATGCTTCGTACAGTTCATCCGCGCCTTCCAGAATCACACCTGTCCGTTTATTGTCAAAGACTCCGTATGCGGTAGGCGTACCATCGGTGGACTCACTAGCTTCGAAGGCGAGATTCCGGTGTTGGAATGCTTGCTCGAATCGCCGTTGAACTTCATCACGGCTAACGCCGAGTCCGCCAACGGAGACAGGTGGGATAGGTGTCGGATTGGGGATTAACGCCGCTATAGGTGTCGGATTGGAACTCGGCGCGGCTGTGGGCAGGACGGCCTGTTCCGCGGGATCTGTCTCGTTTTCAAGCTCCTCCATCTGACCCGTCGCGCCCGCGAAGATCAGGAATACAATGAACAGTCCGCCCAACGCCGACCCTGAGATTATTGCTGGACGCCACCGCTTGCTCTTGAATCCGATGATAACCGTCACAGTCGACGCTACCATCCCCGCGAACACCGCCAACGCCAAAATCATCAAGATTGCTTCGGTCATAAGTAGCCCCCTCCTGGCTTGGGAATGTGGCTACTCGGCACAAGTCACCGCATCCGGCGTCAGCCCAGAGGGGGCGCGTTAACCACGCCCACGCCGATAGCCAACGCCATGATGTGGTGATATAGATGCTGTGGACTTGTGCCGAGTCCGCGACCAACATAAAGGCCCAGACGCCCGCACGTCAAGCCAGGTCTGAGAATGAGTGGCACATCCGAATCCGCCTACGATACTGGCGATACGTTGGTAGCAGAACCGTTTTGACGAAGAGTGATGTCCCGCGCCGTCTGAGGGCGTTTAGGTTTGGGACTACTCTCACGTCCGACGGTCTCCGATTTCTGTGGAATTTGATTGACCCCTGAGCCACTACGGGAGCGTTGCCTTAGCATTTACACACACGTGTGGAGCAGAATCTGAAGTCTCGTTTCGACAATGGCAAAACTTGGATCTACCGTCGGGCTGCCCTCGGACATACGCGAACCGAAGAGGTGTCAGCCACTGACCATGTTGCCGAATGTGATATGAGGGATCCCCGAGCTAGAGAGGAAAAAGTAGCAACATCCGTTTCGTGGCTAATTCAGTCGGCGTTCCCCATACGTGGGCTGAGGACAGGCTTCGTCCACGCATCTACCAGCCAGAGATTGCTTAGTCATCCGACGCAGTGCGAAGTTACCAAGGGGAATCTTATCGTCCCAGAGGACGCATACCCCACATCTGCAAAACTCACGACTGGCGGCGATGACAGGTGGTTTACAGCGAGCGTAGTTCAGACAGCCACTTATGCGAAGGTAGCAATTGATGCTGTTTATACAGCAACGTGGAATGGGAACGCATAAGGACGGAAAGTTAGCAGGACTGAGAGCCAGTCACTGGATCACTTGAACAGATGTAGTCTCCCCACGCCTCCATCAATTCCCGTCGCTGTTCGAGTAAGTCGCTACGCGCATAGCTCCGTTCAACTTCTGAACCGACACTGTGTGCAAGGCTCAGTTCCATTGCCGCATGAGACGCCGACGTACATTCAGCCGCCCAATCTCGGAAAGAAGATCGGAAACCGTGCGGTACAGCCCCGAGCTTATCCTTTCGGGCTCGTAGAGACAGCGCATTGTCGCTCAGCATCTTCCCTTGGGGACTCGGGAAGACCAGGCCCGTCGAATCCCTAAATTCTCGCGCGCTTTCCAACAAGGTTAGCGCGGAGGCGGATAACGGCACGCGGTGTTCTTTCCTTGCTTTCATGCGCTCTGCCGGTATAGTCCACAACCGCGCCCCGACATCGATCTCCGACCACATCGCACTGCGCACCTCGCCCGACCTGCACGCCGTAAGGATCAGAAACTCGAACGCTAACTTCGTCGCTGGCCACGCCTCCGAACTGCGAATCTTCAGAATCGCGTCGGGGACTTGCTGATATGGGAGGGCTTTCCTATGTCCATTGACGATTCTACGCATTGGCGGCAGTGCGCCTTCTATCGCTTCCCCCGCAGGGTTGAGGTCAATGAAGTCATGCGCCATTGCCCATTTGAACACCGTCCTCATACGCTGCCTCACCCGCCGCGCGGTTTCAGGGACTTTTGACCAGATAGGGGTTAACACCCCGAGAACATCCACGACCCCGATGGAATCAATTGGTTTGCCGCCAATGACAGGGAAGGCGTGCCTTTCAAGGGTCCGAATCCATTCCTTGGTGTGCTTAGGATTCTTCCAGCGTGGCAAATGAGTCTCGTGCGCCATGTATGCCGCCTCACGAAAAGTCGGGATGACGACCTTGACCTCTTTCACAGTGGGATCACGCCCCTCCGCAACAGTCGCCCGATTCTCAGCCGCTTGTTTTCTCGCCTGAGCTAGAGAGATGGCAGGGTAACTGCCCAATCCTATGTCTCTACGCCTGCCGAAAATTGTGATTCTTTGCACCCAGGACTTAGAAGTGGCTGAGCGAACATCCAAATAGAGTCCTTTGTCTGCTCGGTGTTTCCCTGGGTCTCTGATCGCCTTCGCGCGGGCCGCAGTCAGTGTCGCCATTTTCTCTCCCACATTTACATCAATTTTTCCCACATCTAATGTGAGATTTTACAGTAACTGTCGGGCACTTACAAGGATCACTTGACAAGGAAACAGCTATGAAATGAAAGAAAATGAGAACTCAGAGGAAGAAACGGGGATGGGATTTGGCGGAGGGGATGGGATTCGAACCCATGATACGCGATTAACGTATGCCTGTTTTCAAGACAGGTGCCTTCGTCCACTCGGCCACCCCTCCGTCTGTGAAGTTCGAGGATGGTGGGGACGCTTCCAGCACCTTTAATTGTAATGGCAGCGGGCGGCAGTGGGCAACAGCGTTAAGTACCAAGACAGTGTCTTTCGATTATCAACCAGTTAAACCAAGTACGTTCGTAGTGAGCTTGTCGAACCATGAACGGGTGACCCTTCGACAGGCTAAGGGCGAACGAAGGATCGAAGACGAGGAGAAAACGAAAGCCCCTGACATCCAGAGGACAGAGCCTTCGATTTTCCGAAATATTCTAATTCATGCATTAACTTGCGAGTTCCGTCGGTCTAAGGGTAGAATCGGGATAAAGACCCGTATGGCGGCGGTGCTTTGGGGCCGCTCCACACCGGTGGCGGACTTGGGCCTTTGGAGCGATCATGGGTAGCGAAGGTAGAGTAGTAGTAGTCTCTAACAGGGCCCCTTCTATATTCGCGCGTCCCAGCGCGGAGGAGAGGCGCGCCCTACCGGTCGGAGGACTGGTGAGCAGCCTGCGTCCCTTCCTCGAGGCATCTGGAGGCATCTGGATGGGGTGGGACGGAAAGCCAGATGGCCAGGAAGGTGCCGCACCTGCGAAGATCACAGAGGTCGAGGGCATCAAACTGGCCTCCGTGTCCCTTTCCAGGGATGAAGTTGGCGGCTTCTACGACGACTTCTCTAACCAGACTCTCTGGCCGCTCCTTCACGGCTTTCCGCGTAAGACCGTAATCAACTACGATAGCTACGGGGTGTACCGTACCGTAAACTGGAAGTATGCCGACGCCCTCATAGATCTGCTGAGGCCCGACGACCTGGTGTGGGTCCACGACTACCACCTCATCCCCCTGGGTAGCGAACTTCGCAGGCTGGGGTGGACGGGCAGGCTTGGGTTCTTCCTTCACATTCCGTTCCCTCCCGCTGAGATCTTCGGCATCCTGCCCTGGGCCCGACAGTTGCTTACCTGCCTCTTTGACTACGATCTCGTAGGTCTTCAGACTCGAAGATATGTCCGTAACCTTCAGGAGTCCTTGGGTGATGAGCTCGGGGCAGCGCTCATCGGCGACACCGTACACCATCAGGACAGAACCCTGAGGGCGCGTTCGTTCCCTGTCGGCGCCGACGTCGAAGCCTTCCGCGAGATGGCCCTGAGCCAAGTCCCGACGCCAGTCAGCCGTTTCCTGGAGGACTTCCCAAAAGACAGACAGCTACTTATCGGGGTGGACAGACTCGACTATACGAAGGGAATCATACACCGGATGCAGGCCATAGAGCGGCTGTTGGAGAACTACCCGGAGATGGTCGGTCGCGTCACCCTCGTCCAGATCTCGGCGCCCAGCCGGATCAACATCCCCGAGTATGCGGAGGAGCGTGAGCAAGTTGACTCACTGGCCGGCAGGATCAATGGCAGGTTCGGAGAGGCTGATTGGATGCCGATACACCCTCTGCATCGCTCTCATTCCCAGCAGGACCTGACCCATCTCTACCAGGAGGCCGACGCCTGCCTCGTGACCCCCCTGCGGGACGGAATGAACCTGGTCGCCAAGGAATTCATAGCTTCCCAGACCTCCGATCCCGGTGTCCTGGTGCTTTCCCGTTTCTGCGGTGCCGCGGAGTCTATGCGTGAGGCCCTGATGATCAACCCTTATGACTTCCAAGGGACGGCTTCGACCATCCACCGTGCCCTGACCATGCCCAGGTCCGAACGGCAGCGCCGCTGGGAGGCGCTGTTCACGGACGTAAGCGGCCATACCGCCCGCGACTGGTCTTACAGCTTCATTGCCGCTCTTGGCGACTCGTAAGCCACCCAGCGCAGGAACTCCTCCACTTCCCCCGGCCCCAACAGGCAATAGTCCGCTTTCTTCAGCACTGCTTCCGGCGTTTCCCTGTCCACAACGGCTACCGCCGCTCCCTTCAGACATCCTGCACGGACAAGTTCGTGCAACGCATCGAAGGCGTCGCAATCCGTCACGTCGTCCCCAAGAAATATCGCCCCCGTCAACTCGAACTCTCGCGCCAACCGATCCACGGCTGTGCCTTTGTTCACCCCTGCGCCGGGTCCGATCTCCAAAACCATCTTGCCTTCCCTGATCTCCAGACCACGGTCGATAGCCAGGGACTTCAACATTTGCGACAGAGCAGACCGCACCGCCGTGGGATCGGGGGCGTTCCTGTAGTGCGCCGCCACACTCATACCTTTGTCCTCTAGGGATAACCCAGAGACTACAATACCCGCCACTCCCTTCTCGACATCTTCTAGGAGGCCGTCCGTGACCCGCGCCTCGCGCTCCACTTGCTCTGCTCCGGCTTTCCGCACTTCCAGTCCGTGATTTCCGACATACGTCACACTCTTCAGTCCCACCATCTCCCGCAGAGTTCTCAGATCCCTCCCAGACACCACCGCCACCAGATCCAGCTTCCTGGACAACTCGCTTAGCGTATCCTTCATCACCGGAGACAGTACCGTGTCCCGAGGGTCATTGAATATGGGAGTGAGAGTTCCATCGAAGTCGCTGAACAGACCCACACGGTCTGCGTTCAGGACTTGGGAGAAAGCGTCCTGTTGGTCGAGGGCACGAGGCGGAATAGTCATCGGTTACATCTGCCAGTTTGGGAGTGGTGAGAGCATTGTAGCGCAGGGTAGGTGTGGCGGCTATGGGATGGTAGAATGGCGCAAATGCCATGCACTTGACCTCTAGGAGGCATCATGTACGACTACGGACTGATTGGCGATATGTCCTCCGCGGCGCTGGTGGGCGCTGACGGCTCCGTTGACTGGTGCTGCCTGCCGCGATTCGACTCGCCCAGCGTCTTTGCCTCCATCCTCGACGAGGACATCGGCGGCCGGTTCCGCATCCAGCCAAGCGGCGCATACGCAGGCGCGGGCCAGGCTTACTTGCAGGACACCAACATCCTGGAGACCACCTTCAAAACGCCCTCGGGCGTCGTGAAGATTACCGACTTCATGCCCATCCAGGATAACGACAGGGACGGCAAGCCCGATACGAATCCAGCCGTCCCCCCGGAGCTTCACCGCATCGTTATATGCACAGACGGAAGCGTAGAGATGCGCTGTGACTATGAGCCTCGCCACGATTACGCCCGCGCTGTTCCGACGCTTCGCCATCTCCGAAGCAACGGCAGCGGCACCGCAGTCGAGACTGAGGGCGGCGGGCAGACCATGATGCTGCTTAGCAGCGTCTCGCTGCCGGCAAACGCTGATGGCGTGAAGGGGGAGTTCGCGCTTTCGCAGGGCGAGTCGGTGATCTTCGTACTGGCTTACGGCGGCGGCAGACCGGCAAGTCTGGAACGGTACCGTACGCAGGAAAAGCTTCAACTGACCCGCAGATACTGGCAGGACCTCGTGGCCGGTATGCACTACGGCGGCCTGTGGCGCGAGCAGGTGGTGCGATCATTCCTGCTGCTCCACCTGATGATGTACCGCGGCACCGGGGCCATCGTCGCCGCGCCGACAACCAGCCTGCCAGAGACCCTCGGCGGCTCGCGGAACTGGGACTACCGCTACTCATGGCTGCGCGACACGAGCTTTACAGTGGACGTCCTCTACCGGCTTGGCGATGTGTACGGGGCGGACCACTACATCCACTGGCTGCTGGAGCAGTGCCAGCTGAGCCGCCGCCGCACACGCATCTTATATGGGATCACACAGTCGTCGTCACTCGAGGAAGAGATCCTCGGTCACCTGCGCGGTTACGAAGATTCCCGGCCCGTGCGCATAGGCAATGGCGCCGCCGACCACCTGCAACTGGACGTATTCGGCGAAGTCATCTCGACGATCCACTCGCTGCTGGTGCTGGACGGCGAGATACCGGAGGAGGCGTGGGATCTGGTCTGCTCCTTTGCCGAAGTGGTCATCAAGAACTGGCATCGGCGCGACCGCGGCGTTTGGGAGGTGCGAGGGGAGCCGCAGCGCTTCGTCTATTCTAAGGTGATGTGCTGGGCGGCCCTGGACACTGCTGCGTACATCGCGGCGGCGGTAGAGCAGAGACGACTCTACCGACGCTGGGCGCAGGCGGCGTTTGTCATCAAGACGGAGATACTCGACCTAGGATGGAGCAAGTCGAAGCAGGCGTTCCGGCAGCGGTACGGCAGCGACGCCTTAGACGCCTCCAACCTGGCGATCCCTTTCTTCGGCTTCATCCCCGCTGAAGATCCGCGCGTGCGGCAGAACCTCGACGCCATCGAGCGGGAACTGACCGACGGGCCGCTGGTATGGCGCTACCTCCCGGAAGAGACGGACGACGGCCTCGATGCGCAGCCCGAGGGCGCCTTTACGATGCTGAGTTTCTGGCTGATGGGCAACCTGATCTACACGGGGCAGACCGACAAGGCGTTCGACCTGTTCCACGAGATGATCACGCGGTACTGCAACCACCTGGGCCTGTTCGCGGAGATGTTCGATCCCTCGACTAACCGCCAGTTGGGTAACTTTCCGCAGGCGTACTCGCACATCGGCCTCATTCACACGGCGCTGAACCTCTCCGGCTATATCACGGACACTCCGACTCGTCTCATTCGCCGGCGCGAACGAGGCTAGGCAAGTCAGCAAGGCGGATGTGAACGTCAAGAAAAAACCGCCCTCTCCCCAGGGTCTTTCGGTTACTTCCCGATACCACTTCTGTCGTTCGCCCTGAGCCCGTCGAAGGGCCGCCCGTTCATGGTTCGACAAGCTCACCACGAACGTACTTGGTTTAATTGGTTGATAATCGAAACAGCCTGCCCCCTACTCCAATACGAGGGGATGAGGGTATAAAACATACCCCTCTCAGCCTTCAAGAATTCGGGCGGCTATCAGCTTGGCTTCGTCCATGTCCTCAGCGAAGTCATCTGTCGGGACGCTGTCGAATATGCCCAATGAGCTGAGAGTTTCTTCCAGGTTGCCGGCGAGGCCGGACACGATGCACACTTTGTCCTGGTCGCGGACGATGGAGTTTATCAGGTCCTCCACTGCCATAGCCGCACTGTCGTCCATGCCGGTCGTTTCGCTGAAGTCGAAGATGACTATTTCGTGGTCGGCGAGGTCCGGGCTTATGACGCGCACTATCTCCCTGGCGGATGCTATCGAGTAGCTGCCGCGCAGAGACAGCAGCCCCACGCGGGCGCGGAACGGGTCGAAGTCGGGGTCGTCCATTGCGTCGGGGAAGATGACCATATCCAGCAGGGGCGTGGAGATGGTCTGATTCAACTGCTGACTCTGGAAGCGCAGCGCGTTGGCCATGCCGGAGACTATGAATCCAACCGCGATTGCGGATATCACGTCAACGACCAGCGAGAGAAAAGCGGTGAGCAACGTAACAAGTCCAATGTCGGGCGACAGCCTGGGAATACGCCGCAGGAAGCGAAAGTCCATCATGTCCCAGCCAACTTTTATGAGTATCCCGGCGAAGGCGGCGTGAGGGATGTAGGAAATAGCCCTTCCCAATCCAAATAGAATAGCCAGCAGCACCGCGGCGCACACTATGCCTGTGACCGCCGTCCTCCCTCCCGCTCGCGCCGCCAGCAGCGAGCACGGAGCGGACGCTGCTCCCGGCAGGCCTCCCACAGCTCCGGTGACTATATTGCCTATTCCCAGTCCGACGAGTTCCCGGTTGGGCTGGTGAGTTCTTCCGGTCAGTGGGTCAATTATCAGGGCGGTGAGTAGATTGTACATAGAGCTGAGAAACGCCAGAATCAGCGCGGGCTGTATGGCGTCCAGGAGTATGCCGCCTTGTAATACAGGTAATTGGATCTCGGGAAGCCCTATCGGGGTGTCCCCGATTGTCGGCGCCTGACTGAATAGGAAAACACCCGCGAGAGCGCCTGCAATGAGGGCCACAAGAGCGTCCGGCACGACCCGATGAAATCTGTCCGGCCAGAGAATAAATACGGCCAGGGTAATGACGGAGACCGCGAGCGCGTGGACATTGAGGTTGAGAATAGCGTTCGGCCAGGATGCTATTACCTCGAACACTCCTATGCCGGGCTCGATAGGCGCACCAAGAAACCAGAGCGTCTGGGTCATAAATATATATCCGCCAACGCCTACGAATACCCCCCGAACCACAGGGAAAGGCAGCCAGTTTGCGAACCTTCCGAGACGGAGAAGCCCAAAGGCTATCTGGAAGACGCCGGCCATCATAACTATGGTGAAGGCTTCAGTCAGGCTGTCGGCGTATGAGCTGATGATGACTGCGGTGAAGATGGTGATGAGGGCGCTTGGTCCCGAGATCATTGGGGCGGCTCCACCGAGCGCGGCCGTGAAGAGTCCGACCGCAATCGCGCCGTAGAACGCCGCCACCGGCCCAAGCCCGGAGAGCGCTCCAAAGCCGAGCGCAACCGGCACCATCATGACGGCGGACACAAGCCCGCCGAACATGTCACCTTTCAGATTGGCGACGCCATAGTTGGGCTGCCATCCTGTCAAACGTCTGACGGAGCGGATAATCATCGTATCAACGCGGTTTTGAGGCTTCCCGCAGCCTGTAAGTGTGACCTACCCAGAAGACGCCATCAGTTCGCGGGCCTTGAGAAAGTCTTCATATGATGCGCCGGAGTTGCCGAGCAGATGATGCACGACACTGCGGTGTCGGTAGGCGGGCCAGTATTCCGGGTCCAGTGCGATAGCGCGACTAAAGTCGGCGAGCGCAAGCTCCAGTTCCCCGGTCTCTGAACGAGCGAGTCCTCGATTGTGAAAGGCGTCGCGGTATTCGGAGTTCAGATTTATTGCCGCGCTGGTGTTTTGCGCGGCGGTCTCGAAATCACCCAGACAAAGGTTGGCGACACCCAGATTGTTGTGGGCCATCGCGTTTGTGGGGTCGAGCGTGATCACCTGCTGCATATCTTCACGGGCCTCGACGTACTGCCTCTTGTTGGAGCGGGCATTGCCACGCCTGAAGTATGCGTGGGCGTCCGCAGGGTCGCGCGCGATGGCCGCGGTCATATCCTCGATGATAGTGTCGAGGTCGGCTGTGCCGGATGGTGAACTCATACTGTGCTTAGACTGGGCTGGCGGAGTGATCGGACAGCGCGTCCAGTACCTTTCGACTTAGAGTATAGCTTTCCTTGTCGGTTGGGAAGCGGTCCGATTGGACGTCGCTGATATAGTCCGACGTAGCGCTTACTATAGCGTCGCCCAGGTTGGCGTACTTACGGGCGTGCTTAGGAGTGAAGTCCTGGTATAGTCCCATGAGATCGTGGAATACCTGCACCTGCCCGTCGCATCCTACGCCCGCGCCAATTCCGATAGTTGGAATGGCAACGCGCTCGCTGATCATCCTGGCAAGCGGAGCGGGAACGCACTCCAGCACTATCGCGTAGGCTCCGGCCTCTTCCAGCGCGCGCGCGTCCTCCATTAACTGTACGGCGGCCTTCAGGCTCTTGCCCTGCACGCGGTATCCGCCAAGCTGGTTGACCGACTGGGGCGTCAGCCCGATGTGGCCCATTACCGGGATGCCGCTCGCGACGATGCGGTTCACGGCCGGGGCCTGATTCTGGCCGCCCTCAAGTTTCACCGACTGCGCGCCGCCCTCTTTCAGCAGTCGTCCCGCGTTGCGCAGCGCGTCGAAGACCGATGTGTGATAGCTGAGAAAAGGCAGGTCGCCGACTATATGCGCTCGCTCGGTGCCGCGCACGACTGTCTTTATGTGGTGAATCATGTCGTCCATCGTGACTGGCACAGTGGAATCGTAGCCGAGTACCACCTGTCCGAGGCTGTCGCCGACGAGTATCAGGGGAATGCCCGCCCTCTCGACTAGCTGCGCGGAGGTGTAGTCGTAGGCGGTGATCATGGGGATCTTCTCCCCGTCCCGCTTCATCCGTCTCAGGTCTCGTATCGTTACACGCATTTCTGGTACCTCCTCTTTCAGAGTGAAGTCCGTTCGTTTACCGATAGCTCTTGACGATCCTCGCAATCTCCTCCGCGAGTTCGGGCTTGAGCGCGCCTTTTTCCACGGCGAAGGGCAGACCGGCAAGAGCTAATTCGCAGTATAGCGGAAGATACTCCGGCGCGCTCGCTTTCAGAGTTTCGAGGTGCTTGCGAATCGTTCCCAGGTCTCCGCGCGGATATGGGCCTGCGACCGCCTGCGGCACACCATGGGCATCCATATTCCGGGCGACCGCGACCATCATCGGCGTCAGCGCGTGGATTCCCTCGTCGCGGCTATGGTCGAACTTGGGCCATACGGACGCCGCGACCGAGGCCAGAACCGACAGCAGGTTTCCCATGAGCACGCCGGAGATGTGGTACAGCGCCTTGTCCTCCGGTCTGAGGAAGATAGGGTTGCCGCCTATGTCCAACGCCATGCGCTCCAGATAGTCATGCAGGTCGGTGCCTGCCTCTATGCCGAAAGTCGTGCCTGGAATGTTCTCCACGCCCTCTTCGACGGACGAGAATGCCTGGAGCGGGTGAAACGCGCCCGAGACCGCGCCGCTCTCGACCGCGCTCTGAAGCGGTTCGAGGCTGGCCGCGCCCGAACAGTGCGCCAAACCGTGGCCTTCCCGCCAGCGCAGCGAGTCGCAGACCGGACCTATCGCGTCGTCCGACGTGGTGATGAACACGAACCCGACGGAGTCAACCAACTTCTGGAGACTGCGGTATGGGACACAGCCCGGAATGCGCGCGGCGAAGGTCTCAGCCGATGCGAATGTTCTGCTGGCGACGGCTACAACGGGATAACCCGCGTTGTGCAGCGCGCCAGCCAGAGATCCGCCGACTGCCCCGGCCCCTATAAAGCCTATGGATGTGGATTTGTCGAAAGTGGTCATGTTAGTTCCGACACTGCCTTCACTCCGCCGAGTCCGGTGGCCTCTGTGACTGCGCGGACGATAGCGCGGCTCGTACATAGAGCGGCTGCGGCGCACAGGCGATTCATGTTGGCCTCACCCTCATGTCCGCCGGTGGCGAGCGCGAACATGGTATCACCATCGCTCATGAGATGCGCGGGACGGACGGCCATCGCCAGCCCGTCGTGCGACACGTCCGCCAACTTGTTCGCCTGCGACTTGGTGAGATTCGCGTTGGTGGCGACGACGCCAATCGTGGTGTTCTGTCCGGCGCGCGGCTGGGGAGACTCGAATCCGGGGGCGGTTATGACCTTCATGGAGTCGAGCATAGTTACGCCGTCGTCGTCCAACGGCCCGGCTACTATCTCTGAAGTCTCTGGATCCACGACTCCGCCAACGGCGTTCACCGCGACTATCGCGCCGACTACAAGGCCCTCGCCCAGGTCGAGCGCCGACGTTCCGATGCCACCCTTCAGACCTCTGTCCCGCCCGAGCAGCTTAGCGACGGTTGCCCCCGTTCCTGCTCCAACGCTGCCCTCGTCCACGGTGCCGGAAGATGCGGCAAGGCAGGCAGCCCTGCCCTCATCAGGACCAGGTCGTACATCACCCCCTACAATCCCCAGGTCGAAGAGGATCGCTCCGGACACTATCGGAATGGTAGCGTTCCCGAACTCGATGCCGACGCCCTTCTCTTCCAGGTAGCTCACGACCCCTGCAACAGAGTTCAGTCCGAAGGCGCTGCCGCCGCTGAGGACAATGGCATGAACGCGCTCCACTAGCGCCGTCGGCGCGAGCGAATCGGTCCCGAGAGTGCCGGGAGCCGAGCCACGCACGTCAACTCCGCCAACCGCGCCATCCTCGCACAGGACGACAGTGCAGCCGGTCGCATTGTCGGAATCGGTGTAATGTCCCACGCGGACGCCCGGGACGGAAGTTATGCCGGTAAGTTCCACAAAGAGTCTCCGGTGAAGATACAGAAAGCTCTAGCTTCGCGCAGACTGATTACCCATGTCGCTTGGGAGGTCCGGTTCAAGTTCAAGACACCCGGTGACCCTGTCTCGTAGGATGCAATTCCGATCAATGTAGCGAGATTATCCGTTCCAAGCTACCCCCAACTCCCGGAGCATCTGGTAGGTGTTAATACAGGTGACTTTGAAATGCGAGCAGACGTTGGGGATTTTCACTTGTTGGGATGTGTCCATAACCTTCTCTTCTAAAGTCACTACAGTGCCTCCTTGAGAAATGGCATGAGCTATAACCCAGGGGTCGGCGCGATTCATGAATCTTCGTCTGGATTGGTTATCGGGGTAACGTTGCGTTACGTATGCAGCGACTCTTCGAAATGTTCTTTGCACCGCCTCGCTAGGTTCTGTAAACAGTCCTGCCCTCCGCCTCTCTTTAGCCCATTCTGACAAGTCATCCTGTCCGTCCGTCAATTCGTTGTAAACTAGTATCGGACATGAAATTCGGCCATCCCCTATCAGTTCGTCCAATATATCCCAAAACGGGGTGCTATATCGAAATCATAAGGCCCCTTCCTACCCTCTATGAACACATTGCTGTCCAGCCAATAATCAACCAAGGTTGAGAGGGCTCCCGAAAAAATGATCAGCAATTGTCGGGAGAGTCTTGACCTTAACTCCAAGCATATCGGCTGCTTCACTGCTCATCAATGTCCCGTCTGATGCGCTGGTGATGACGGCTTTTGTGAAAATTGTCCCGTTTCGTGCAGCCAAGGTGTGACAGAAATTTCCTCCGGATTCGCCAGCCTGCGTAGTCTGACTGGCCTGTTCCACCATTTGGCTATAACTCTCTCGATACTCGAAGTCCGTCACCAAGCCGTTATCAAGCGCCTGGCGCAGAATTACCATCGAACTGACTTTATAATGGTTGCTGAGTCTATTGAGATTGTCGTCCACCGAAGGATTGTCCAACGACCATTGGGACTTAAAATCTTTGCTAGGAACTAGAGTTTCCGCGGCGACACGGTTGCAAAACAACTCGACGGCATTATCTTCCTGTTTCAACTGGAGGCCATAGTCAGGATTCGATACGCCTCCCTCTCCAGTCCATATATGCGCCATCTGGTGGGCTAGAGTGAATAGTTGAGCGCCTTTGAAGTCGCGTCCGTTAATGAAGATGAGGGGAGAGATATGGTCGCTTATTGAAAAACCGCGGAACTCTTGCGCATCCAGTGGCCTATGGGGATTGTTTCCCACAGTACCGCTACGCATGACCATGATGCCTGATATCTCAGCATTGCGGGTTAGGGCCCACATGAACTCTTCCCAACTTGACACCTGTTGTCTGGCCCCCTCAACATCAATCACGTCCCTTATATCGGCTGCTACCGCTTCTTCCGAATACGCGGTGGTGAAATGACCAATGAAGGGGAGTTCCTCAATACCCTCCGACTCCCTGTGTTCCTGAAACCATTGCTGTTTGGCTACGACGTCACTGATCAGATCCAAGAGATCCGGACTAGGTTTTGGCGGGACCTGGCCGGGGATGGCACGAAAGTCGGCTATCGGAAGTTCCTCAATCGGAGGTTCCAGTAGGTACAAATAGCCAAATGGGACGTAGAGAGCCTTGGCGAAATTTTGCGCTTGACGAAAAGTTGGCATCTGTTCACCAGTCTCCCAATCTGCCAGAACTTGGGTCTTAACGCGCAATCTGGAGGCCAAGTCGGATAATTCCAGTCCTCGCCGCTCTCGTGCCCAGACTAAGAGATTCGGCGTGACCATCGCCTTAGTCATTTCGCTCCTCATAATTAGGGTTGCGCTATTATACGGCTATATATGGGCACTGACTAGAAGAGCTAATAGCTCTCATTGCGTCGTAACTGGCAGTGAAGGAATCGTTCCGGCTTACGGGTCTATCAGCACGCCCGGGTTCAGGATGGAGTTGGGGTCCAGGGACTTCTTGGCGGCGCGGAGGGCCTGCGCGAACAGGTCGGGACGCTCTCGGTCGTACCAGGAGCGGTGAAGCCTGCCGACGGCGTGGTGGTGAGTTATCGTACCGCCTGCCTCTATAATGGCGTCGGAGGCGGCCTTCTTGATCGCTGTCTGCTGAGCGGCGTAGTCGCCGCTCCTGTACGCGCCCGCGTAGGTGTAGTACGGCGCTGGGCCATCGGGATAGACGTGGGTGAAGCGGCAGTTGAGCGAGCCGCCGCCGCACACGTCGTTCAGCGCGCGGCCCACTATGTCGCGCACGTGGTCGTCCAGCGCGGGCCATGCGTCCCAGGTGACGGCGGTCTCGAACGTGCCGGTCACCAGCCCGAGCCCGGCGGTCAGGCCCTCGTCTATGCTGATGAAGGCGTTGCGCCACGCGCCGACCGCGCCGCTGTGTCCTGTGGGCCTTCCCGTGCCGTCGTCAATGACTATCTCGTCGTCGGGCACTTCACCCCCGGACGCGCGCGCCATGCCCACCGCAGCCTTGATGTTCCAGTCCTGAGGCAGTTCTGCCGACTCGAACCCGATTATCAGCAAGGCACGCGAACCATCCATGCCCGCCGCGTCGCGGGACAAGTCGGGATCGAGAAGGCGCAGGTTGGCGGGCCACAGCTTGGACTGCACGATGTTTCGTGCGGCCTCATAGCTCTGTTCCCAGGACGGAAAGGCGACACCCGCGGTCGCTCGATAGACGGGACGACGCTGAATCCGCATCCAGGCTTCGGTTATGACGCCCAGAATGCCCTCGCTGCCGATGGCAAGCCGGTTCGGGTCGGGGCCGGCGCCGCTCGACGGCAGCCGTCTGCTCTCCCACCAGCCGGAAGGCGTGAGCATACGCACCGACTCGACAAATTCGTCAATGTGGGTGTGGTTCGTGGCATAGTGTCCGCCTGACCGGGTTGCTATCCACCCTCCCAGCGTGGAGCCGGTGAAACTCTGCGGGTAATGCCTGAGAGTGTAGCCATGCGGCCTCAATTGGTCTTCGAGGTGTGGGCCGAAGACGCCCGCCTGTATGCGGGCGGCGCGCGATATCTCGTCTATCTCCAACACACTGTCGAACTCGTCCATGTCCAGAGTTACTACCGCCTCGGCCTCTGGCGGCGTCACTCCGCCCACCACGGATGAACCGCCTCCGAAGGGTATGACAACGTAGCCATTCGAGTCGCACCATTCCAGAGTCCGTTCCAGTTCAGACTCGTCGCGCGGGTGAGCGACCATGTCGGGCGGGCTCGGGAATTGACCGAACACCGCAGGAGCGCGGTCGTCCGCGCTGTACGAGTGCAGCGCTCGCTCGTAGTTGTCGGTAAAGCAGAACGAAGCGAGCGAGTCCGGAATGCGAAGGCGCGGCTTTCTGAGCTTCAGATCCTCCGCCTTAGGAATGGGAGGCGCGACTATCTCCGTGTCGAATCGCACCGACAACTCAGCGGCGTGGGCCGCTCTCTGAGCGTCGGTGGGTTCATCGGCTTGCAGTCCCCACGTCCAGAAACTACGTTTGGGCTTAGGTCTTACACTCATGGTCCTTAGTCTCTGGTTCCTGATTTTCAGTGGGTGGATTGTAGCACAGGGGCGCAGGTTTGCAGTGTTAGGGCGCGTTGCCGCGGCGTAGGTCTCTGAATCGAACTGAGACCAAGAGCATTACCAGAATAAGCAGCGCGGGCGCGTAGAACCGGTCAGCGGCGCCTATCCCGAACGCCGGGATGACTCCGGATATGGACGCCCCCAGGAATACGCCCAGCGAGTACATCGCGTAGAAGATGCCGAACGCCGTTCCCCTGCGCCCACCGGCGGTTCGGGCAGCGACTGACGCGCTGAGAGAGGGAAACACCAGGCCGAACCCGACGCCGAATACGAGCATCGCGGGAAATACCGACACCGTGAGCAATGAGACGCTGGACAGCGCGAGCGTGAGATTGCTGATTCCGAGCAGCGCAAGGCCGGCGGCAATGGCCCTGGCGCGCGAACTGTCCTCGGCAGCCCTCTGCAATGGGCTTGCCATTATCGCCATTCCGGCGAGCGAGAACGTGGCGAAGGCCATGCCCGACATTCGAGGCGCAGCCCCGACATCCTCCAGGGTTATGGGTAGCAGGTTGATCAGGTAGCCTATCGCGAAGGTCATGGCAAGCACTGCGAGGTACACGCGAACCAGACCCATATTCCTGACCAGCGAGAAGGATTCGTCGTTCGAGGCGGTCCTGTGGACGTCGGACGACTCGGTCGTGGGGACGAATACGGCAAATGCGACCGCCGACAGCAGCATCAGTGTGCCGCTGGTAGTGAACACCGCGGTGAATCCCGCGTCACCCCCGACTGCGTCCCGGATACCCACGGACAGCAATGGCCCCACGACCGCCGAGCCGGAAATCAGCGCTCCGCTGAGTCCCATCGAGCGAGTGTGCTGGTCGTCCGCGGTGCGGTCCGCCAGCATAGTAAACGCGCCAGGCGCGAGGGTTCCGGCGGCGAAGCCATGAAGGACTCTCAGCGCCAGAAGTTGCGGGGGTGAGTCCACGAGTCCATAGGCAAATAGGAGCGCGGCAGTAGTTAGAAGTCCGGCTACGACCAGCCACTTGCGATTGACCCTGTCCAGAAGAATGCCCGCACCCACATTGCCGAACAGGTTGGATGCGGAATAGATGCCCACTATGAGCCCACCCATGGCAGCAGTCGCGCCGAGTGACCTCGCGTATGTGGATATAATCGGGACCTGCATGAACAGGTCCAGGAAGGCGACCAGCACTACTAGCCTTATCGCCCACACCACGGGCCAAGATCGGGTCTGTGGTTCTGATGACAAATCCTCAGTCCAATTGAGGAATTCTGCCCCAGGTTACCGAGTCGGAATTATCCGAAAGTGACTGCTCGCGGATCATATCCCTGATGGCAAGAAGAGTCGCGTTTACCTCGCTGGTAACATAGACCCATTCCGGCTCTTCGGGGAACCAGTAGGGCGAGGTTATCCGAACCACTTTGCCCTCTGAGGGATTGAGGTAGATTCCGAACTTTTCCACGTGTGGCAGCAACTTATGGCTCCTGTTCAGTTTCAATTTTCAATTGGTAATTGTCAATTTTGTTCGACGGTTACGGTGTCAATTCTCAATTGTCAATTTCCAATTGTTAATTGTTCATTCGACAGTGACCGTCTTCGCCAGGTTCCTGGGCTGGTCAACGTCGCAGCCGCGATGCACAGCTAGATGATACGCTATAAGCTGCATCGGTATCGACACCAAGAACGGGTTGAGCGCCTCCGACGCCTGTGGAATGGCGATTGTAAAGTCGGAGCGTTGGGCCAATTCTTCATCGCCCTCGGTTATGATACCCACTATCTGCCCGTCCCTGGCCTTGACCTCGTTGATGTTGGACAGCATCTTGTCTCGCAGCGAGTCACGCGGCGCTATGGCGACGACGGGCATCTGGCGGTCAATGAGAGAGATCGGGCCGTGTTTCATCTCTCCGGCGGGGTAGCCCTCCGCGTGTATATAGCTTATCTCCTTCAGTTTCAGCGCACCCTCCATAGCCAGCGGAAATCCGAGGCCCCTGCCGAGATACAGAAAATCCGAGCGTCTGCCGTAACGCCTCGCTATTTCCATGTATCGGTCCTCGTCCAGAAGCATCTTTCCCAGCAGGTCGGGCAGCCTGACGAGTTCACCGATGAGTTCTCGCCTTGCCTCCTCGCCCAGAACGCCGCGCCGCACTCCGAACTCGACCGCGAGCAGGTACAGCGCGACGAGCGAAGACATGAAAGTCTTCGAGGCGGCGACGCCGATCTCCAGTCCGGCGCGGACCAGGAGCGTGTCGTCCGCAATGCGAGTGGTCTGCGTACCGGGATAGTTGCAGAGCGTCACCTGCGACGCTCCCCTTTCAGCGGCAAGCTCCATTGCGGCCAGCGTATCCACCGTCTCACCGGACTGACATACGGACACGACCAGGGTACCCTCGTCCAGCACAGGATTGCGGTATCTGAACTCGGATGAGTTGTCGTACTCGCAGGGGATCCGGGCGAGCGTTTCCATCCATTGCCGACCGAGCATTGCGGCGTGGAGGCTCGTGCCCATTCCGATGAACATGACGCGCTTTATCTCGTCCACACTCGCGGCCGTATTGGCAATCTCATCGAGATTCACCGTAAGATCGTCAAAGGAAATCCGACCCTTGAGCGCGTTGATGACAGACTCGGGTTGCTCGTGTATCTCTTTGTGCATGAAATGCTTGTAACCGCCCCGGCTCGCGGACAACGGGCTGTACGGTATGTGTACGCTCTTCTTCTCGATTGGGTCGCCTTCCAGTGTTGAGAAGGCGGCGTCCCCATGAGCCATAGAAACCATCTCGCCGCCCGACAGATAAATCACCTCTCGTCCATATGGGAGAAGTGCGGGCAGGTCCGAAGACAGGATTGCGCCGCCCTCGTCATCTTTTCCGACCACTATGCCCCCTGCGTTGCCGAGCCTGAAGCCCACTATGCGGTCCGGCTCTCGACCGCTGAACGCTACCACGGCGTTGGCCCCCCTGATTTCGCGCGCCGCCAGTCTGACCGATTCCTCTAACGGGAATTCGTCGTCGAGATACCGTTCGATCAGGTGGGAAATACACTCGGAATCGGTCTGGGATGAGAACTCGTGGCCCTCGGCGACAAGCTCACGCTTGAGCGCTATGTAGTTTTCCACGATGCCGTTGTGTACGACGACTACCTCGCCCCGGCAGTCCATGTGCGGGTGGGCGTTGGCGTCCGTCGGGCCGCCGTGCGTGGCCCAGCGGGTGTGCCCGATGCCGGTAGAACCACCGGGCATATTGCCGTTTAGAGAGGCTGTCAGGTTCTCCAGCTTGCCGGTCTTCTTGTACACCTGCGGCAGTCCTCCGGGACCCATCACCGCGATCCCGGCGCTGTCGTATCCCCGGTACGTCAGGGACTCCAGCCCATTGAGCAGAATGGGCGCGGCCTGCTTGTTGCCCGTATAGCCTATGATGCCGCACATATTCAGTCCTTAGCTATTAGATAAGACGATAACACAAGTACCCTCTCTCGATGGTCTGAGAGGGGGTAAGTATTCGGGCTTGAATCCCGAGCAACTAACCCCCTCTCCCTCAGGGAGAGGCCTGGGGTGAGGGTGGTCTGCCAGTTGTGTGACGCTCCCTTGAATAGTATCCGTGATACTCTTCCGGAATCAGGTCGCAAACCCTGTGCATGATGTCCGTAGTCATGGACTCCAGTAGTTCGCGCGGGGGACGCCCCTCAATACTGGGGAGTGAGAAGGGCTGCCCTATATTCACCCTTATCTTGCCCGTAGGGTTGACGACTCTGAGGAACGCTCCCAGATGCTCAGTACCGGTGATTCCAACCGGCAGCACAGGGGCGCCAGACCTCAGTATCAGGCTTACGACGCCGGCCTTAGCAGGATTCATCCCCGCAGACTGGCTCCGTGTGCCCTCGGGGAATACTACGAGCGCCGCATCATGCTGAAGCTGTCTGAGAGACCACCTGAAGGCGGCGACGTCCGCCCCTCCCCTGTCTATCGGGAACGCGCCGTACCGCCTCAGGTACCACCTTCCGAGAGGTGTTACTGCCTTGAATATGCCATCCTTGGCGAGGTAGTTCATCCTTCTCGGCAGGCTGCAACTGAGCAGCGAGGGGTCGAAGTTGCTCAGGTGGTTGGACACGATGACAAGAGGCCCGACGGGAGGAACGTTCTCCACTCCGGTGACCTTCCAGTCTGAGAACAGCCTGAGCGTTCCTCGCTGGAGGACATTCGTGATGTTGTAGAGTGTGCTCATCAGTCGCCTTGCACCGCCTTGATAATCTTGTCCACGACTTCGGGTATCGTCAGGTCATCGGTGTTGATGACGATAGCACCATCCGCGACCATCAACGGCGTAACGGCGCGTTCGGAATCAATCCGGTCACGGCGTTGAATATCGGCGAATACCTGTTGCGGGGTTACGGCCATGCCGAGATCGTTCATCTCGGCGTATCGCCTGTCGGCGCGTACCTCGGCAGAGGCGTCCAGGTATATTTTCGTGCGCGCGTCGGGCAGGACCGTGGTGCAGATATCGCGTCCCACCATCACTATCGGGCCCCGCTCGGCAATCCCCCGCTGCTGAGACACGAGTTCGCGCCTCACACCCTCCACGGCGGACACGGCAGACACATTGCGGTCTATGTCGGGAGTGCGAAGCTCGGATGTGGCGTCAACGCCATCTATGAGAAGACGGTCACCGCATTCCGTAGCGGTCAGGTTGATGTCCATGGCTTTGGTCATCTCGGTGAGCGCGTCGGCCTCATAAACCGGGATACGCTGTCGCATCGCCTGCCAGGTGGCCGCGCGATACATCAGGCCCGTGTCCATGAACCTGAAGTCGAGTTGTCTTGCGACCTCTCTGCCCACACTGGTCTTGCCCGATGCGCCCGGGCCGTCTATCGCAACCGCTTGGTCGAGCAAGGTTCCGTTCTGTCCTCTGTCATTCTATATATCCAGTTCCAATTATAGCCTATTTCAAGGCTTGAATTATTGGGAAATGCCAAACCTCTCTCTGACTTTTTCCTCGAAATCGGATTCCGAGCGCACGATACGGCCCTGCTCCAGCAGCAATTCGTTCGATGGCGGAACCGTCGCCCTCGGACGCACGGGAGCGGTTCCGATTATTCCCGCTTGCTCCATAGCCTCCGTCTCGGACTCGGATAAGCCCAGGATATCCTGCAATACTTCGGAGTTGTGCTCGCCGAGCGTGGGCGCGGAGCGTCGGATTGAGCCGGGCGTCCTGTCGAACTTCCATGGACGGCTCGCATAGGGCAGCGGCGGTATGTTCGTCCCTGCCGGATGCTCCACCACCTCGAAGAAGCCACGGTTATTCAGGTGGTCGTCGAAGAGCAGATCCTTGCCGTCCAGCACGGCCCCCGCCGGTATTCCGCGTGCCTGAAGCGCTGACTCAAGTTCGCGGGCGTCCCATGACGACGTGGCCTGCGCGAGCAACTCGTCCAAGGCGTCGTGATTGTCGGCGCGTGCTGCGCCGGATGCGAAGCGCCCGTCACCCCTCCACTCCGAACGATTGAGTGTCTCACACGTCGTGGCCCACTCCTCGTCCGACCTGATACTTATAGATATCCAGTTGTCCTCACCGGCGCATGGATAAGTGCCCTGCGGCGCGTAGATGTCGTCGCGGTTGCCCGCGCGGCCCTGTACCCGCCCGTTGAACGTGTAGTCCATGAGCGGTTCCGGGACTGTCGCACTGAGCGTCTGCGTCTGGGATATATCTATGAACTGGCCCCGTCCGGTCATGGCGCGGTGCGCGAGCGCAGCCATTATCGCGAACACCGTATGTTCGCCTGCCGTGTAGTCCGCGTATGGGAGTTCCGGTATCGTCGGGGGGCCGTCGCGGTATCCGGTGACCGACGCCAGCCCGGATGCCGCCTCTGTCCCGTAGCCGATGGCCCCGAATCCGCTCCAGGGGCCTGTGTGCCCATAGCCCGTCGAGGACACCATGATGATGTCGGGCCTGATGCGGCGCAGGTCTTCATACTCCAACCCGAAGTTCCTGATGACGCGAGGAGTAAAATTCTCGGCGAACACGTCGCTCACTGCGATGAGGTCCCTCAGCGTCTCGCGGGCGCGCTCCTGGGCCAGGTCCAGCGTGAGGCTCTTCTTGTTGCGGTTCTGTTCGTAGAAGTTGACCGCCCTGTTCCAGAACTCGCCGGTGACGTCGTTCTTGTAGAACCCGGAAACCCGGTAGCCGTCCAGTCGCGTGCAGGACTCGATTCGAACGACCTCCGCGCCCATGTCGGCCAGTAGCTTGGTGGCGAACGGTATGGCGATGAGCTGCCCGAACTCGACAACCCGCACACCCTCCAGCGCCATCTTCCTCATCACACCACCCCCTCTGATACTAGACGCGCCAACTCGTCAGCGGACAGGCCGAGTTCGTCGCAATAGACCTCGCGGTTGTGCTGACCAAGGGTAGGCGCGGGGGAGTTCACCGCCCAGGGCGTCCCCTCCATGTTGAGCGGCGGACCGGGAATCTCCGCCGTACCCGCAACCGGGTGCGACACCTCCCTGAAGTAGTCTCGGTGGTCGTACTGTGGATTCTCACGCAGTTCTGATGCGTCCTGCACGACCCCATAGATGAGTCCCCTGATCCGGTTGGCGCGGTAGAAGAGGTCGAACTTCTCAAGGGCGGCGAACGTCTCGGTCACTATGCGGTCGAGCTCGGCGGAGTTGCGGACGCGGAGATCGGGCGTGGAGAACTTCTCGTCCGCAAGCTCCTCCGATCCCAGGAACTCCACTATCGAGTCCCAGTTCGGTCCGCCGAACGCGATTGGCACGATGTGCCCGTCCGATGTGGCGACCGGCGACCTTGGAATCTCGCCCGCCTCCCTGGGCTGCCGCCACTTGACCTGGCCGGTGTATGCGTATGCCAGTGTAGTGTCCCTGAGTCCGGTAGCTATGGATTCCTGGATGGATATGTCTATGCGCTGGCCCTCGCCCGTCATCATGCGATGGTACATCGCTATGAGCGCGGCGGATGCGGCGTTCGCCCCGGCCTTGTACTGTGCCTGGCTGAAGGCGTGCTTCAGCGGCTCTCGTTCGTTGGACCCGAATATGTACTGCAATCCGCTCAGCGCGTACTCCACTATGTCGGTCGCCTCGTAGTCGCGGTATGGGCCGGTCTGTCCGAAGTTGGATATAGACACCATGACGAGCTCCGGGTTGTCGCGGCTCAGGCTCTCATAGGTTATGCCCATCGCGGGCAGGCTGCGGGGCCGAAAGTTCTCCACCACTATGTCGGAAGACGCGGCCATACGGTGCAGCAGCCCCCGCCCAGTATCTGACTTGAAGTTGAGCGTAACAGAGCGCTTGTTCGTGTTGAGATAGAGAAACGGCAGCGACTTGTCTGGATGTGGGTCGTCGCCCGCGAACGGGGGCATAGCGCGAGCGGGATCGCCTGAACCTGGCCGCTCGACCTTAGTGACCTCCGCCCCGAAGTCCGCCATCAGCTTGGTGCAGTAGGGACCTGCCACATGGTGAGTGAGGTCGAGTACCTTTATGCCTTCGAGCGCGGCGGCCAAGTCATTCTCCGGGACGGGTTGAGGATATTCCAGCGGAGATTATAGCAGTTCTCGGTAATCAGTCTTTAATGAGTCTCAGCACCGAGACTCCGGACTGATTCGAGCGAGACCGGGAACCGGACGGCGGAGCGACAGCCATCATATGGGATTTATAATAATACGTTCATAGCTTAGTTAGAACCACACTTACATAAGTCTCCTAACTATCACTGAGTATTATAAAGTATCATAAGCATCTACTCAATAGGAAATAGATGAACATTTAAATTCTCCGCTATGGTAGAGTGATGATTATCTGAGATAGCTAGGGATATACTACTTCTAATATCTGAGTGTCGAGGACCTTTAATTTTCTCTGCATATATCGTTACTAATAGGAAATTCAGCCACAGCAAAGTATTACGATGTCTGCTGTTCCATTGATTATACTTAGCATTATCGCTGTCAGTTATGACGATATTGCCGCCACTTGTCATGTGGAATGAAACAGAAGAAGCATGTACTGCTTTAGACAAGGTTGCGTATTCTTGACGGATATGTGCAACAATATCCGGAAATCCTGCACGAGTGAACATATTGGGGTGTCTCATGAAATAAGACATCAATTCCGAAAAATCACTTCTATGTTCTCCTATTTCCCATAGTTGAAATTCAACAGGATGATCGGCATAATAACAAGTGTTAAGAACATTCTCGATGCAACTCCTTAGGGACTGTAACGCCGGACGCCACATAGACATATGGGCCAGCACCACTGACAAAAGGGCATCATTCTGCGCTTCCAAGAATAGAGCACTCACGCCATCAGATACGGATTCCTCGAAGAAGCGAGTGCGCCAAGCCTGAAGCGAAACGACACGCCTGTAAGAGTCTCGGAATACACCGCGATTTTCAAGCCGAGTATCACAAGCCTCTGCGATCTCTATCGGAAACGAATCAGCAAAGCGATTGGAATTACTGTCAACGTCTTGTAATAGATAGTTCATCTCGATTGCCTAGCAGTGTACCTAATGCCTTAGACAAAGGCGTCGTCGGCAAATTAGATTGCTGTTTGTTCAGCGATAATCTTATATTCTTGATTGTATCGGGATTCTGTCCGATGTAACGTCTAATTTTCCCAGCCACATCCTTCGCGCTATCTTTACCTCTAAATGGAATATCCAGCCCTGATTCGGCCACAACCGACACTATCTCTTGTTTTGTTAATGTTATCAAGATAGTATGAATTTCTTCTATCGATGAACTGTGTTTCTCGGGCAGAGGTGTGGTTTCTGGGATAGGCAAGGGTGCAGTTCTTGCCTGAGAGTTCATTAGCATTGTAACGGCTTCAGGCAGTGCGGTCAGCTCGGTATCAGGCAAAGAGCTCAAGGCATCAGCCATGTCTCTAAGGAAGGAAGCCAATTCATGTGTCCTCATGATGTTCCTCTATTCATTTCTTTAGGCCAAGCATATTCTGCTACTCTATATTTTAGATTTAGCGTCAAAATTAGCGCAAACCACTATGTCCTTCAAATTATCTGCATCCTGGTCAACAATTCCTCAGCAACTTCAAGAAATTCTTCTCTCGCTTCTCTATCTGTATGTTTGTGCACTGGCGTCTGCACGGAACCCGCTTCGGAAACAGCAGATCGTTCCTTCAAGCTTTGTTCCAACACTAAGTCGCCGAATTCTTCCCTAATATCGCTCTCCGTTTCCACTCTATGTCTAGCTGGCCTACCTACTCTAGAAATAACGATCCCTGCATTCGTCAGGGAGCTTTCGATTTCCTGTCCAAAACGTTCGATTCTCGGTATCAAAAGAGCAATACCCAGTGCCGATAGGTAATCCAACGACACAGGGACTATATAGTGAGAACTAAGAGACAATGCGTTTTGCGTTGGAAGGGTAAGATTAGGTGGACAATCACAGATTATCAAATCATAATCTCCAATAATCCCTTGGAGTTCACGCTTCAGTATACTTTCTCTACGAGTTCTACCTCCGAGATCAAGATCTACAGTGAATAGGTCAAGATGAGAAGGTATCAAGTCTACGTTTGTAAAAACATTGGGAGAAATAATATCTTGAAGCTGCCTTGCACTCCCCTCCGCGGAGGCATGATTACGCAAACCTAAAATGTCTGCAATTGTTCCTCTCGATGAGGCCCATTCCTCCCATTTATCAACAGTAACACAAGAAAATGTTGCATTGGTTTGCGGATCGACATCAATTAGCAACGTCTTTTTCTGATATATGTCTCCTGAAATGGCAGCTAAGTTCACTGCCAATGCAGTCTTGCCGACTCCACCTTTCAGATTTACACAAGATGCAATGACCGTCATGGATAACACCCTCTCGTTTCGGCAGTAATACGACTAGATTTCAATAGGTAGTAATTATACCACACAAAATTCTCCAGTTGGAATTTGTATAGATTGGGACGGACAGAGGAGGGGTCAAGGGCCGCTAGGGTATGCTTGATGGCATTGGATTGCATCACTTCGATAGGAACTCGACCGTCAATGATGTTGTCCTCGTAGAGGACGAGTCTGCCCTCCGGTGGGCATAGTCTCTGGATCATGGCTGTGGGTCTGGTAGCTATCTTGTCTTTCTCGCAAGGTCAGTCGTCAGATTCGTTAAGACTATAATAGACATGGGCGGTGTGGTCGGCAAGCCTGCTAGCGGACCATCGGGCCATCATTCGCGGCGGGACTTCTCACCTCATCTTGCTCGTGCAGGGAGCCGTTGAGTCTGGGGTAAGGACTCATCGCGTAAAGCCTATGAATGTCCCATCGCTCATAGAGGTCTCCCCTTGCCCAATCGCGCGGTCCCATGTTGCGGCTCAGTCTCTTGAAGGAGTCTTCCAACTGGAGGACACGACGTTCGCGCTCGGCCGCGTCGCCGTTTGCCACCCAGGTCAGATAGTCCCTGACCATAGCAGTGAGCGTGGTGTCCTTCTCTATTGCTATCTTCCGAACCTTCTTGACGATGTCTTCGTCAATGTTCAGCGTAATTTTCATTTTTACGCTCCTGACCGAAAATCCCCGACTTATCACATTAGGGTGTACCCATGATAAGCCCAACGGTTGGAGATTGCCCACAACGGGCGGTCAGTTAGAAATGACGGCTAAGCAATCCCGTCCCGGATGAGACACCTTCCTGACTATCTTATCGGATGCTTAACCGCGCTTCATATCCTGTAAATCCTCCCATCCTGTAAACCCTCGAAGAGGCTCGCCGCTCGGCAATCCTGTTTCTGACAACAATCCCCAAAGTTACCCTTGACGCAACAGTACATTCGAGCTATCATTGAAAGCACAGAAGTTCTTGCGCCTGACAATGCCGCATAAGGAGATAATCAAATGGCATACAACAAAGACGGTAAGCATGTACCTCGCAAAAGAGTGCCCTGTCCCGCCACAAAACGTAACGGCGAAATCTGCGGCTCCACCCCCGTCTCCGCCTCCGGCTACTGCTTCGCCCACGATCCTGAGCTTGCCTACGCGCGCGCTGCGGGCGGACGCGCAAAGGGCAAAAAGGTCAAGGCGCAGAAGAAGCTCAGAGAACTTGGACTCGACGACATGGTGAAGGGTTTGCGGGAAGTGTTCGGCGAACTCCAGGCTGCCCCGCCTTCCGCGAACAACGCCCGCGCCATGGCCAAGATTGCCGATACCATCATGAAGATGACCGAGATGGCCGCCGAAATAGACAAAGAACCTAAGCCTGCGTGGGACGATGTGTGGTCGCCCTTTATGCCTTGAAGTGGCTTGGTGGAGTCGAAAAAACTCGCTGAACTGGGAAATACAGGGTTATGCAGGGCGGATGCAGGGAGAAGGTGCTCGCCTCGCCTCCCAGCAGCACCCCTGCAGACTACCTGCACACCCACCAGAAAAACGTCCAAATCCACCGACCTAAAATCCCCTCTCCCCTTGGGCTCACAGGGGTAGGTAAAAAAATCCCTTCCCCCTTGATGGGGGAAGGTTAGGATGGGGGTGACTCCGCCAATCCAAGTTCAATACCTACTCATCTCAGCCCACGATGGGTGAGGATGTTCCTCTTCCACCCACTGAACTCATATAGCGCCTAACTGATTACCGAAAACTGACAACCGAAAACTAAAATGATACACTGCGCCGAAGTCAGATTTTCTACCGGGAGGCCCCGATGTTTGTAGGCCACTTCACCGAGAGACCATACCAGGACCCGAAGTCGGGCTACTTCGGCGCGACCGGACTGCCCATCAAGGACCTTACCCTCAGCAACGAGATATACGACGCTCAGGTCGGCGCCGACCTGTACAATCGCTATCTCGACGAGCGCGTCTATGCCGAGGAAGTCGGTTTCGACGGCATCATGCTCAACGAGCACCACAGCACTCCCTTCTGCATGGGCGGTGCTATGAACGTCGAGGCCTCTATCCTCGCCAAGATCACCAACCGGGCCAAGATAGTCCTGCTCGGCAACATCATCCCCATCTGGGACGACCCCCTCTGGCTCGTGGAACAGCTTGCCATGATAGACATGATTTCGCGCGGCAGGCTCGTCTCAGGCTGGGTGCGCGGCACTGGACGCGAGAGCGTCGCCCACAACTCGCCGCCCCCGTACAACTGGGAGCGCTTCCAGGAGGCGCACGACTTCATCGTCAAGGCCTGGACCACTCCGGGCCCGTTCCGATGGGAGGGCAAGCACTACAACTATCGCTACGTCAACCCCTGGGTCAGCCCGTACCAGAAGCCGCATCCTCCGATCTGGCTGCCGGGCGTCGTGAGCCGCGACTCCCTCGTATGGGCCGCCACGAACCGCATCCCCTACATCATGCTCGCCACCAAGCTCGGTCCCACGCAGGAAGCCTTCCAGATATACCACGACACCGCCGCCGAGCTCGGCTACGAGTCCGGCCCCCAGAACATCGGCTACCTCTGGAAAGTGCACGTTGACGAGACCGAAGAGCTCGCCGATGAAGTCGGCCGCAAGTTTGTCCAAGGCCCCAGCAACCCGTTCCTCGCCGGAAACGAGGGTACTGCCAACCCCGCGCTCCTCGGCCTTCCAGGGCTGACCTCCCGCAGGCGCGTCCTGCCCACCCGCGACGCCGCAACCGCAAACCGCGGCGGAGTGCTCAGCACCTCCTACGAAGAGCAGGTCGAGAACTACACTGTCGTATCCGGCACGCCCGATACGGTGATACCCAAGATACGCCACGTCCTGGAGACACTCAGGCCGGGCAGTGTCTTCTTCTGGGACGGCGACGGCGCCATGACGCACGAGGACCAGATGCGCAGCCTCCGGCTAATGGGCGAGTACGTCCTGCCCGCCGTGCGCGAGATAGCCGACGAACTCGAGCTCAAGAGCCCCTTCGAGGTTGACCCGGCCAACGGCCAGCCCTTCGTGGAGCGCACTGCCGCCACCGAGGCCGAAGCCGCCGCCGACTAAACCCCGGCGACCGAACCTCAACACACGAAATCAGCCCGGATGGTTGACTCAGCCACCGGGCTGATTTCGTCCAGTATCTCCTACGGCATCTGCGCCCCCTGTGCGTTCAGCACTACGGAATACAGCGACTTGTCCGCCGCTATGTAGAGGCGGTTCTTCTCCGAACCGCCGAAGCAGCAGTTGGCCACCGCGTTCTCCGGTGTCAGTATCTTGCCCAGAAGTTCGGCCTGTGGGCTATACACGTGTATCCCGTCCCGCGCGCTCGTGAATATGTTGCCCTCGGTATCCGACCTGAAGCCGTCCGATTTGCCCGGCGACACCTCCGCGAATACGCGGCTGTTCGCCAGACTCCTGCCGTCCACCACGTCGAACGCGCGGATATGTCCCGGCTCGCCCGTGTCCGATACGTACAGCACGCTCTCGTCAGGCGAGAAGCATATCCCATTCGGCCTGTCGAAATCGTCTGCGACTATTTCAAGAGTGCCCGTGTCAGGTTCCAGTCGGAAGACGTAGCACGCGCCAAGCTCGCTCTCTCCCTTGTGTCCCTGGCGATCGCTCAGGATCCCATAGGGCGGGTCGGTAAACCAGATCGAGCCGTCCGACTTCACGGCGAGGTCGTTGGGTGAATTCAGCTTCTTGCCCTCGTAGTTGTCTGCGAGGGTGACCACTGTCCCGTCCGGCTCGGTGCGGCTCACCCGGCGCCCGCCATGCTCACAACTCAGCAGTCGCCCCTGGGCATCGCGGTAATGGCCGTTGGTGTAGCCGCACGGCGATCTGAAGACCGACACGCCGTCCGCGTCGGAGTACTTCAGTATTACATCGTTGGGGATATCACTCCACAGCAGGTAGTCTCCCTCCGCGAAATAGACCGGCCCTTCTGCCCAGTCCATGCCGGTATGGTGCCTGACAATCATCGCGTCATCGGGCACCATTGCCCTGAAACGCTCGTCATATATCTCAAATCCCTCTCTTGTCGTGTCAGTCGTCATCGTAAGCTCCCTGGATGTCTTGTATTCGATAATTCGCACCGACATCTTAATACATATCGCCGAGAGTGGGCGCATACGAAAGCGTGGACCTAAAATTTTACGAGTGCCCATATCCTGAATATCCTCTAATCTGGGCGAATCTTCAAGAGGCTCGCCGCTTGGCAACCCTGATTCGGACGACCGGCATACCTGTCCCGAAAAATGTTAAACTCTCTTGGATGACCTATAGCAGTGGTGTGAGAATAAGGGTGAAGGCTCAGCCTTCCTCGGAAAGATATCCGCACGGGAGGGGCAATATGGGTAACGTGGTGCTTGTAGTGGACATGGTCGTCGGCTTCATGGAGCCCGGACATAACTTGTACTGCGGAGACGAGGCCCGAGAGATCATCCCCAGGGTTCAGGAGCTAATCGAACGCGAGCAGGCAGATGGCGGCAATGTGATCTTCATCTGCGACACTCACGACCCGGACGATCTGGAGTTCCAGATGTTCCCGGTGCATTGCGTTCGGGGCACCGAGGAGGCGGAGGTCATATCGGAGCTTCGCGGGTACGAGGGCGAAACGATCCGTAAACGTCGCTACAGCGCATTCTTCGAGACCAACTTGGAGGACAGTCTGGCAGAACTCAATCCTGACCGGGTTATAGTATGCGGAGTCTGTACCGATATATGCGTTATGCACACCACCGCAGACGCGCGCAACCGCGACTACGGGGTGGACATTCCGACCGATTGCGTGGCGTCCTTCGACCCGGACGCCCACCGCTATGCACTTGACCACATGGAAAAGATACTTGGCGCCAAGTTGATTGATCCTGCGCCCACAGCGTGAGGCAGGGTTCAGAATCACGCTCGCTGACGGAACGGCAACAATTCACGTTTTCAGGCTTTTCAAATGGTAAACATCAATACCGCTTCATCACAGATCGAGATTCGCCATTCGGTGCTTGTGGGCGATACCTCGGACGTATTTCAACAGCGCACCCTGACCATTCTGAGAAATGAGAATATCAATCCAACCGTTACCATGGAATTCTTCCCCGAGAGGGACGGTCTATTGTGTGGCATCAGAGAGGTACGATCACTGCTCGAGAGGGTGCTTCCCGAGACGGGAATCGAGGTCTGGGCATTGGACGAGGGCGATGGAGTTGCCGCCAAAGAAGTAGCGCTCAGAATCCGGGCGCCGTACAATTCGTTCGGACTGTATGAGACGATCATCTGCGGCATATTGTCCTCCTGCACGGGGTGGGCTACTGCGGCCAGAGAGTGCGTTGATGCGGCAGACGGTGTTCCGATCATTGCCACCCCCGCGAAACACATTCACCCGAATGTCGCGCCGACGGTGGATTATGCGGCGGTTGTTGGGGGCTGCGCTTCCTGCTCGACGGTAATGGGCGCCAGACTGGCCGGGACGACGCCTTCGGGCAGTATGCCCCACGCCCTGCCTCTGATCGTCGGAGACTCGGTCAGGGCCATGCAGCTTTTCGACAGGCATACTCCCCAGGACGTGCCACGAGTGGCTATCGTGGACACGTTCAACGATGAGGCTGCGGAGTCGTTGAGCGTCGCGCAGGCCCTACGCCAGCGCCTGCGGGGCGTACGACTGGACACGCCGCCGGAGCGCGGAGGTGTCACGGTGGACCTTGTAAGAGAGGTCCGTGCCAGGCTGGATATGGCAGGGTTCAGGCACGTGGAGATATTCGTAAGCGGCGGATTCAACCCTGACCGAATCAGGGAGTTCACCGAGGCGGGGGCGCCGGTAGATATATTCAGCGTCGGCAGCTATATATCGAACGCCTCGCCGAACGACTTCACAGCCGACATTCATGAGGTGGACGGAGAGCCGATAGCCAAGCGTGGCCGCACACCCGGGGTGACCGAGAGCCCGCGGCTCAACCGGGTGCTGTGACACGGGGCAATCCTACTTAGGCGTCCGATACTTTCTCGAACCGTATTTCCAGGACTCTCCGTGTGCGGGGTGAGATTCTAGCCCAGTCCGCGATTCGCCATCCCACTACCCAGGCTATGCGCCCATTTGCCTCGACCAGTGGCACCCTATCACGCCACCGGCGTGGGATATTGGCGTCTATCATGAAGTCCTTGAGTTTCTTTTCGCTGCTCATGCCCAATGGCTGAAATGTGTCTCCTGGCTTGCGCATGCGCAAGAGTGGGGTCTCGCCAATCGCGTCTGCATCGAATCTCTCTGCGAGACGCGGACCGTCCTCCGGGCTCTCGATGGACTTGACGTCGTTATCCGCGAAGCGCGACGAGACTATCCACTCACCCTTAGTCGCGCTGCCCGGCACTCTTAGCTCAATCGAAGCACCATCCATCGCTGGAACCGGCGAGTCGAGGGCATCGGTCCGGTGAATATGGGCGAAATGGTAATCCACGTGAAGGCGCAGACCACCCGGCAGGTTCATGCTCTTGCCGGACGCGCCGGACATCATGTCGAACATCTGTGATACATGCCCGAACTCCAGATCATTGGTGTCTCCCTTGACTATCTCCACTGCGTGCCTGAGCAGGTGATAGGCGAGGGCCGGGTGGAGTCGGGAGAAGCGCTCACGCTCTATACCGGCACCATGTGAGTCAACAGCGACAATATCCTTGGCGGCGCGTTCGACCTCCTGCCGAATGAAGTCCAAGTCCATTGAGGCTGAGAAAGCAAGCCGCACGAGTGCGTTTCGTATGGATGGATTGTACTGTTCGAGCTTGGGCATCAGGTCGAGCCTGATGCGGTTACGGGTGAACTCGGTCGAAAGGTTCGACTCGTCGAGTCTGGGATCGAGGTCGTTTTCGGCGCAGTAGGCGAGTATCTCGGACTTACTGACGGATAGCAGGGGACGGAACAGGGCTACTCGTATGGCGCTAATCTTCCGGGATGATGTTTCCTTCATCGCGCTCAGTCCGTCCAGTCCCGTACCCCTTATAGCATTCAACAGGACGGTCTCGGCCTGATCGTCAAGAGTGTGGCCGAGGGCTACGCAATCGGCCCCATACCTGGACGCGACTCGTGAGAGGAACTCGTATCGCAGTCTGCGGGCCGCTTCCTCGATGGACAGTCTGCATTCAGCTCGCAGGGCATAGGTATCCGCCCTTTCGGTAGTGAGGGGCACTCCGAGAGATGAAGCGAATTCACGGGCGAAGTCGGCGTCAACTTCCGATGATTCCGGTCGCAGGCCATGGTCGAGGTGGGCCGCGTGGAGTTCCAGGCCCAGGGTGTCCTTCAGGGAGTTGAGTGAGTGCAGCAGAGTAGTAGAGTCGGGGCCTCCGGAGAAGGCGACCACCATGGAAGCGCCCACCAGATCGTTGGCGTCGATGCTGCGCCGCACACTGTCCAGCAAGGCGGCGCTGTCGTGACGGGAGAGCGAGGGACGGCTCATTTCAGATGCCAGGTCTCGTTCAGGGATACCAGGGTTGTCCGAGCCAACGTAACATCGAGGCGCGTAATGGATCCCAGGTCTATTCTCAACTTGCGGAAATTGTTCAGAGGCATGTCCAGCGCGGCGCAGACGATGGTGTGAATCGTGAAGTTGTGGGTAACTGCCACTACGGTCTCGGATTCGTGTCGTCCTGCAAGGGACTGGACGGCGGGCCACGCGCGGTCTCGAACATCGTACAGGCTTTCGCCGCAGGGCATGACGGTTGACGCCGGGTCCTCGTCCCAGCTACGCATCACGTCCGGGAATCTCTCACGAAGTTGGGGACCCGACAGGCCCTCGAACTCCCCAACATCCATCTCTATGAGTTCCTTGACCTCTACCGGCTGCACTCCGGCGAGAGATCCAATGGCCTTCGCTGTCTGCAACGCGCGCGGGAGAGGACTGGCGTACAGGGCGAACGGCGCATCGGATACGAGCGCGCGGGCGGCGGCCTCAGCCTGCCCACTTCCAACGCCGGTGAGCGGCGAATTGTTGACGCCCTGGATCCTGCCGAGCTTGTTGGACTCGGTCTGTCCGTGCCTAACCAGAATCAGGTTCACTCTCGACCTCTAGTGTTTCAGACTTGGTCACCCTGATTTCCTCTATTCTAAGGTCCTGCATATCGAGTATCTCAAACGTCAGGTTTTGGTACTCGAACTGCTCTCCCCTTGTGGGAATGTGTCCGAGAACATCGAGCGCGAATCCGGCAATGGTCTCGTATTCGCCGTGTGGGAGTTCTATTCCCATCTCCTGGTTGGCTTCCTGGATGCCCATGCCCCCCTCGACGTGGAAGGTGTTTTCGTCAATCGCTCGAAACTCCTCTTCGGGCGACAGTCCCTCCTCTCCCACGGGCCCGACCACGACCTCCAACAGCCTCTTGAGCGTAACCAGCCCGGAGACCCCGCCGAATTCGTCAATCACGAGCGCCATCTGGTTGCCGGACGCTCTGAGTTCGTCGAACAACTCGGAGATTCGCTTGGTCTCCGGGACAAAGTGCGTGTCTCGTATGGCCTCTGTAACCGAGTCGTCATAACCAAGGTCCGTCTGGGCCATGAGTCTCAGTACGTCCTTGGAGGAGATTATGCCGACAATATTGTCCGGGGAGTTGCGATAGACGGGGAAGCGGGTATGCTGGGTCTGCGAGTACATATCCAGGAATTCGCGCAGAGCGCTGCCCTGCCGGATAGTGACCATCTCGTTTCTGGGCGTCATGACCTCCTTGACCTGCCTGTCGCCGAACTGGAATACGTTTTCCAGCATCTCGGCCTCGGAAGGCTCGAATTCGCCTTCCGCCTCGCCTATGTCTATCAGCGAGCGGAACTCGTCTTCAGTGATCGAGCGCCTTTCTTCGATGCCGCTGCCGAGCAGCGCGTTGAGTCCCCTGGTCGCCCACTGGAGAATAAGTACCAGGGGAAGAAGGAGGTACTCCGTCCAGGTCAGCGGACGCGAATAGAGAAAGGCGACCTTTTCGGAGTTTCTGACCGCTATCGTCTTGGGGATGATTTCTCCGAACAGGACGAGCGCGATTGTGCTTATCGCGGTAGCGATGACGACACCCGCAGGGGTGACTCCCCCAGTCTGGCTGTCAGCGCCGACGAAGGCTACTACCGTGGCGGTGATAACCGCGGTGGTGGCAGCGTTGACGATGTTATTGCCCAGAAGAATGGTCGCCAGAAGTCGTTCAGGCTCGCCTATCATGTTTGCGACCCTCCTGGCTCCGGGAACGCCTTCGCTGACCAGGTGGGCTATCCTAGTCCTCTGGACCGAGAGGAAGGCGGACTCCGAGCTGGAGAAGAAGGCTGAAAGCGCCAGTAGAACGAATACCAGCGCGAGGCTTAAGAAGTCTCCGTCCATCATTGTGTTAAATCCTTTTGGCGTTGCTGCCAGAGGCGTGAGATTACGCGGCGAGATACGCCCGATCCGTAGCCGCGTCTCTGAAGGTGGCCCCACAGCCTGCGGTGGAACTGTTCGTAGTCGGCGTCGGCGAGCCGCATTGCGAACCTGGAGGCGGCGTCGTGGGCGGTGTCATCGTCATCGAGTTCTTCTACGGATAATTCAGCCAAGTGTGGGGAGACGCCCTTGTTCACGAGTTCCCTGACTATCATACGCGAACTGCGCGGGCTTCTGCGGGAGCGGCTGTCGGACCACTCCCTCGCATACTTGGCGTCATCTATCAGGCCCCGCTCTTTCAGTTGCTCGACCGCCACATCTACGACATCCGGGACGGCCTTCTCCGACAGCCTGCGGCGCAACTCCGACTCGGTGCGCTGCCTGTATGAGATAAGGTTGAGCGCACGGCCCAACGCTTTCTGAACGGCTTTGTCGTCTTGCGTCATGGGGTTTTCACCCCTATCCTAACCTTCCCCCGTCAAGGGGGAAGGGACCTTTATGAGCCTATCGAGGGAGAGGGGCTTTCGCAATCGTATCGTATTCTCAGTCGTCTTTGCCGACTAGGACTACCAGGTCGGTGACGTTGCCGTTGACGGCAGGATCGAGTTCAGCGTCCGGGTCGGGTGTTCTGCCGGTGATCAGATCTTCTATCTGGGAGCCTATGTCTGGGTTTTCCTTGAGGAACTGCTTGGCGTTCTCGCGGCCCTGTCCGAGCCTGAGGTCGCCGAAGGAGTAGAAGGCGCCGCGCTTGGTGACGAAGCCCTTTTCGACGCCTATTTCGAGCAGTTCGCCCTGCTTGCTTATGCCTTCGTTGAACATGATGTCAAGCTCGGCGGTCTTGAAGGGGGGCGCGACCTTGTTCTTGACGATGCGGGCGCGGATGCGGTTGCCTACGAAGTCGCCTGCCTGCTTGATGGACTCGATGCGGCGCAGGTCTATGCGAACGGAGCTGTAGAACTTGAGCGCGCGACCTCCGGGGGTTACCTCGGGGCTGCCCCATATCACGCCGACCTTCTCGCGTATCTGGTTGATGAAGATGACGGAGCAGTCGGAGCGGCTGATGGCGGCAGTGAGCTTTCTGAGGGCCTGGGACATGAGCCTGGCCTGCAATCCGACGTGGGTGTCACCCATATCACCGTCTATCTCCGCCTTGGGGACGAGCGCGGCCACGCTGTCAATGACAACAAGGTCAACGGCACTGCTGCGCACAAGGTACTCGCATATCTCGAGGGCCTGCTCGGCACTGTCGGGCTGGGAGAGCAGAAGGTCGTCGAGGTTGACTCCACAGCGAGCGGAGTAGCCCGGATCGAGGGCGTGCTCGGCGTCTATGTAAGCGGCGGTGCCTCCCGTCTTCTGGGCCTCAGCCATTATGTGGTAGGAGAGGGTGGACTTGCCGGAGGACTCGGCGCCGTAAACCTCGATGATGCGGCCTCTGGGGATTCCTCCGACTCCGAGCGCGTCGTCGAGGGAAAGTGAGCCGGTGGGAATGGCGTCTATCTGTATGGCGGCCCTGTCTTCGCCAAGCCTCATTATCGTGCCTTTGCCGAAGTGCCTGTCTATCTGGCCTATGGCTACTTCGAGGGCCTCGCGTCGTTTCTCGTCCATGCTATCTTCTCCGAAAGGGTTTCAATTTCTAGTGTCTGAACTGAGTATATCAGACAGATTCCCGAATGTAAATACATTCGTTCGGATAATTTGAGCGAAATTCAGAATAGATCGGTAAGTCGGGGAGCGTGGAGGGTCAGTGATTGGCTGGGCGATATATTCGGATTTATACCGGCACAGGTGAGTAACAGGTCAGCCGACAGGCGGCAACAGGTGAAAAAGTCACCAGAGATCCACCTGAGAACACCTGAGTTTAGCTATGGGGAAAATTTTCGGAGGTCTGGAAATCTTCACCGTATAATCTCTCCTTTATATATATTAGCGCGGAGGCAGTTGGCTGCCGGTTCTTAGCGGTTGTGTCCAAGTTGCTAGATTCTATGTTCTTATAATAGCACAGAGGAGAGGGGAATGGGAAGTAGTTGGAGAGGGGGTTGTTGACTGGCCTGTTTCCTGAAAACGAGAGGGCACTTTCGGATATACTCGATTCGGGTCCGGGCGCTAGTCCGCCTTTCGCTGACTGAGGAGTAGTCCAGGCAGCCCGAAAGAGAGGGAAATCGAGTATGGCTCAACAGGATTCACAATCGCCTGGCCGGGTTTCCGAGGCGCGCATTGCGGGCGCGCTTCTGTTGCTGACGGCGCTGGCTACGGCTGTCGCGGTTATCGGGCGTGTCGCCGCGGACGCGGACCAGGCTACGCTTGCGGAGTCGCTGGTGTCCATCTCTGAGGCAAGGGGATTGTACGGGCTGGGAGGAGCGGCGCGGCTGATTTCGGGAGTTACCCTGTTGGCGGCGGCGTGGTATCTTTCCAGGACTTGGATCATCCGGGAGCGGCTCGGAACGCCTCTGGTGCCAATCCTGCTCGCGGTCTCAGGCGCGTTCACCGCAGTTTCAGGCGCGTGCGCGGTCCTGCTCGCGGTGTCGGCTCCCGATGTCGCCTCGTTGAGCGTAGCCCCTCCCATGGAGAACTCGGAGTTGCTGCGATGGCTAACCGGCAAGATAGGATTCGCGGCGGCCGGGCTGGCGTTGATAGTCGCGGCTCGCTACCAGTGGAAGGTTGGAGGGGCGCTGAGGTACATAGCTCCGGCATCGCTCGTCATCGGAGTCGCTATGCAGTTCATCTGGTTCGACGCGGTGACGCTTCTGCACCGAATCTCCGGCGTTGCCTTCCTGGTCTGGCTCATCGCCGTGGGAGGGATGCTCTTCACAGGACGGGTCGAAAGGCTATTCAGACGGATGACCGCCGGGGTTTCTTAGCGTGAACATGGCGCGGAGGTAGAGCGCCGCCTCTGGTGCCGTCGTAAATCCCCTGAGGGAGGGCATGGATATGGTTTCGCGCGCCAGGGTCACCATGGTCTGCCGCCTCAATTTCTCGACGCCCCCGCACCCCTCTGGTCCGGAGCGTACAGGATACGGTCATCGCTGATACTTGCGCTCAAATTATCAACTTGGTGAAGGGCACGCAACGCAGATTAGGTTGGCAGGACGACATGGGCTTTGATGTTGGCAGTCATTGTCGGCTAATCTGAAGGCAAAGGGTTCGTGAAGTTAGCCGGATAGCGTTTCATTCTTCAGGCTTATTACTGCGAAATAGCATATCCCATGGCGGATTCACGAGATTCTCGGCATAGTCACTTGCGCTTGGATGTTGCACCTCTATCCGAACGGGTATCCTTTTGATAACTGGCTCGGATAGATTCTCAGCGTGAATTTCGCATTCCAGAGCACCAGAAGCTTTCGTCGCATCTTCTGAAATAAAAATGTCACCCACGAAAGACTCTCCGCAAGTTCCGTGACGCCACTGCTCGCATTCTAGGCTGAATGTGTCCGCAGGTTCTGTGATTCGCGCTGGCTTGTAATAGAAAGCGTTGGGATCACGACGCGGTGTCTGTGATGTGTATAGCGGAGCATTTAAGGATGGTATGTCCACAAGAGGGGCCCTGCACAGAGTATTTAAGCCTTCAAGCATTCGGCTCAACGATGTATCGGATAGTTTCCACCTCCCTCGAGGCGGTTTAGGTGGAGTTGGTACACGCAGACCCATCTTCTCAGTTTCTTCTAGTTCATCTTCCTCAAATGGCGGAGGACATATTTTGAAATCGCCCCTTGCTCTAATGACAACTAGAGCATCTTTGCCTAGTCTGGACCCTGCGTTTGTAACTTCGAACGTGAAGCATGGAAAGCCTTCTTTTCCTTGCAGTGTCTCATGAACGCCTGTTAACCACTCACGGCAATTATCAAGCCATTCAGGATAATCGTTCTCCCTGTAGTTTCTGATTGCTTCCTCAGAGGCAGGCTCAAAGTACGACCGTTGTCCAAATATGGCGGTCGCGATTATTGGAGGACGTACGCGATTGCGGTGATTGAATTCTGTCTCAATGGGAAACCTTCGCTCTAGCAGATCCATGCAATGAGAAACATCGTCCTCACTTAGCGGACTATAGATTCTATGAACTAATTTAAGTACCTCAATCTCCTCACCTCCAGCGTCGACACATCTTATGTCAAACTGCGGCTCTACCTTCTTAAGTCGAGACACTTCCTGTTTCAGTCTAGCAACTTTCCGTTCCTCTTCGTTATTCTCTGGAGGCAGAATCCAATCATCCCTTATCGGTGAAACCGACAGTCCAAGACCTCTAGCAGTCATCATGGGGCCGGTGTCGTGGGTAAGTAGTCGCACATCAAAGTGGGCATGTTCTTTTGCAAATCGACTTAGGCATCCAACGATCTCATCGTCTGGTCTGCTGTAGTCAAGGCTACTAGCCAACTCACGATCTGGCCTACTGGGAGACTCCAAGAATAACCTGACTTGCGGTTCTACCATATTGACTAACTGATACTCTTTTTCACCTGTTGCTATCTCTCGAAATAGGGACGAGTATGTATTGCGTGCACGTTGACCTACACGATCGTTCCCGCGTGTTTTCTGTCTATCAATCTCCCTCTGGACTGGTAGGGACACAATTAGGTGCACCTCAGAGAAGTCTTTCCACTCTGACCAATCGAGCTCAGATAAATCTCGGCACTGAATAAACAGATTAGTATCAACGAAGAGGTACAGATTCTCTGTCATAGGTGATACTCCGAGTTTGTACTGTCTGATCATGAAGCGCGTATCGTCCCCGACATCAACTCATCCCGTTGTGCGGCAAGAGTACGGGATTCCCCACGACTCAACTCAATGGTAGCAAACTGAGGGATAATTCCCGAACCTAACAGGCTGCGGAAGAACGGCTCTCGGAGCAGCGTAGAGAGGTCGCTGGCCG
>VXRN01000006.1 GCA_009838465.1 Dehalococcoidia bacterium | reverse complement strand
AGTTCTCATACAAGTTTTATGCTTTACCTACCCCTGTCAGCCCTCAGGGAGAGGGTGAACCGCAATTCAGTCATTCCCCTGAAAACGGCAATCCACTTCCCCCTATTTAATGTAGAATCGGGGCATCCTGTACGCGGACTGCTTTACGCCTTGCTCAACAACACCTTCATACACATTCCCGGAATAGGCTCAGTGACCGAGCGTGAGCTATGGGACTCCGGCATCCACACCTGGCGCGACTTTCTGGATACTCGCAGTCTGCCCGGCAGGGCGCGGTCCGCGCAGACCGTTGCGCGCCCCATTTTGGAAAGGTGCTCAGAACGCCTTGAAGACATGGACGTCCGCTACTTCGCCGAGAATATGCCACGCAGGGAGTCATGGCGGATGTACGCCGACTTCCGAGCCACAGCTGCCTTCCTTGACATCGAGACGACCGGGCTGTCTCCGCAGTCCTCCATCATCACGCTGGTCGGCATACTCGATACCGACGGATACCACCCGTTCGTCTATCATCAAAACCTGTCCGACCTGCGCGAGGCGCTGGAGAAGTACGACCTCATCGTCACCTACAACGGCGCGTCCTTCGACCTGCCGTTCATAGAGCATCACTTCGGCGCGGTGTTCAGGCACAAGGCGCATATTGATCTCAGGTTCGTCCTTGGACGGCTGGGGCTGAAAGGCGGCCTGAAGTCCATAGAAAATCGGATGGGAGTCGGTCGCCCATCCGAGCTGTCTGCGCTGAATGGGTATGATGCCGTAAGAATGTGGCGTATGTGGGCGCGCGGCAACCAGGGCGCGCTCGATACGCTCATCCGCTACAACGCAGAGGACGTGCTCTCGCTGCCGAAGCTGGCGGAGATAGCCTATCGTAGAATCGCGGACAGCATCGGCGCGCCGAATGGGAGTCTCGACTCCTGGACTTATCCCGATACGGACTTGCCATACGACCTGGACGTGATACGTTCGCTCAGCGCACCGAGGTTCGGGCGATGAGGGTTGCGTATGTAGGCCACGACCGGGTTCTGCGCGTCCACGATACGCTGAGTCCTGGCGACGAGGACTTGGCGCTGAGCGTGCCGGGCCTGCGCTGTAACTGGCCGGTGTGGTCGCTGGACGGAGAAAGGGTGGCGTTTTCGGGATATTCCGGCGACGAGACGCTGGGGGTCTATATCACGGGATATGACAATCCCGGGCCAGGACTCATCTATTCCAACGAGGTCGGCACCGGTGAGATCGCCAGGGCCACGCCCCACTATTGCTCGTGGGCGCCGGACGGCTCCAGGCTGGCGTTCGTCGCGCAGACTATCAGCGGACTGTCACTGTTTGTCTGGGACGGGGACAGCCGAAATTCCCCTCGCGTGGCGCAGGACGGAGGGCCGATGTACTTCACCTGGTCGCCGGACTCGTCCCAGATTTATACTCACTCGTTCTTGCAGCACTACCTGATAGACGTTTCGGAGGAGGCTCTGCCACAGCAGTTTCCGGGACGTGGCACCCAGTACATGTCGCCATCCTGGGGGCGCGAGGGGGACGGCATCGCCTTCTTCCTGGACGGGGAGCATGGGAAGCAGCGGCTGGTCGTGATAAACCTGAAGGACAGTTCGGCGAGGATGCTGACCGAGTTCTATGGCTTAGCGGCGGTGGCCTGGCGTCCGGGATACGCGCAACTTGGCATGGTGAAGGAGACTATCCGCAACACAGGTTTCTATTCCGGGCTGTGGCTGGTGGACTACGAGACGCGGGAGGAAGTTCAGCTATCGGACGACCCCGCGCTCGCCTTCTACTGGTCGCCTGACGGGTCGAAGGCGGCGTATGTCACTCAGTCGGATGGCGCGGAGGGCTCGCTGCGCTTTGGTGTGGTGGAAGTGGAGAGCGGAGAGTTGACCTATCTCTCAGACTTTACTCCGAGCCAGGAGCAGCTTATCCACTTCATGTTCTTCGACCAGTACGCGCAGTCGCATCCCGTCTGGTCGCCGGACAGCAGTGCGCTTCTGGTGTGCGGGCAGCCAGGCTACCAACTGATACGGTCCGAGTTGCCCATGGGTGAGTCGAATAGGGTAATGCTACTCGATGCCGACGGTAAGGAGGCTCCCCGTGATTTGGCGGGAGGCTTCATAGGGTGCTGGGGCCGGGATGCAGTCTAACGGACAACCTTGCCGTGGCAAAGGCCCTGCGCCTCTTCGATCATCCGCTGTCTCGCTGTGTCAAGTTCAGGCGATGCGGGGTCGAATATCGAGACCAATGACATATCTGTCATGAAGTCGTGCAGGCCTGGGGAAGCCGAGTTAACCATGAGGTCGGCCATAAAGCTGACGTTGCCTTCCCCCATGAGTTCAACGACCGCGAGGACATCGCCCCCATGGCACCCCAGGAGGGCCTCGTCGGTTTCGAAGGGCCACTCGGAGCCGTAGTCGCTCCGCGTGATGGTGCGAACGGTGTCCGGGTACTGCTCCCACCACCATTCGGCTCCGGGTTGGAGTGACGGCATATTGGAGACTGATAGCCCGGGCCGGGCGATTTGCGGCATTTGCAGGCTGACAAGTGGCTCGTCGTCCACCCAGACGCCCAGCGATTGCAGCCTCAGCCTGGAGATTGATTTCTGGATGGCGGTCAGATCCTCGCTTGAGTCCAGTTCTGCCATTTCAGTCCGAAGGGAGGCGAGTTCCTCAAGGAGGCCCTGATTGTCTGCTTCCGCTGCTTGTTGCAAGGAGGCTATGTCCTCGCGCAGTTCCCTGATTTCGGACAATTGGACGTACATGACGACCGCCATGACTATTACAGCCAGAGCGAGCAGAGCAGTCGCAAACACGCTGACTTTCTGAAAAGACATAGCGGCATCCAAGGTTCATGTGTTATGACTCTGAGAGATTGATTCCATGCTATCGCACTTGGGAAGAAAGGTCTATCGCATGAGACCTTTGCGAAACTCGGATATGGTAGTCCTAGTGGGTGCGGGGAGTCGGCAATTCCAAGCTGGACACACCCCGTCCCCGCCCCTGGGTTCCCGTTTTCACGGGAACGACGGTGGTTGTACAAAGGTCTCTATCGCATGGCTTCGGGTCGGCGTGGAAATTGGGCTGGCTGTGAGGCCCGAATACCCCTAAACTTGAAAGGGAGGTATTTCAACTTTGTGTCTGTTCCTGGGTATGTCTTCGCAGTAACTGCGGTTGTCTTATTGCTGGCCTGTTCGGGAATGCCCGGCGGTCCGGCCCCCGCTCCGACGGCGACGCCTCGAGCGAAACCTAGTCCTATGCCTACCCTCAGTCCCACGCATGTACTCACTCCTATGCCGGTTGAGTTCAAGCCCACATCCACGCCTATTCCCATTCCAACTACTACACCCTCACCCATAATCAGATTTGCGTCTCCACCAGTTCCCCCTGATCCAACCGTGACCGCAATCGAACTGAAATGTTACTATCCGGGCACAGGCATTCCTGAAGACCTTATGGCTCCTCTGGCCGAAATTGTAGATAAACACACGACTCGAACTGTGGTTACGGATAGAGGGACATTTCGAATCGAGGTGGGCTACTTTGTGGACATTCATCGTTGGCTACTCGATGACGCGCATAATCCTATTCCAACACCAACTGCAACGGCCTGGGACCCGGTTCTAATGAATCATCCGTTCCTGAGTTATGACCACCTTCACTTGCCGCCGACACAACCAGAGGTGGTGAGGAACGAGGACGAATGGTATTTCACAATGTATGGTCTGATGGATGTTCATGCGTACCACGGTGGCGGCAAGTGGGTGCTGACGGCCAAGGCGAATATGGATCCTGAAACGTGTAAAGCGCAACTTGAACGGGTGGTTGCCGGTCCGGATGAAGTTGTAATTTACCCGGAGGACGAGGGCTGACTTCCAGTGTTCCGCGAGAAGGCGAACACTAGCTAAGGCTTCAGCTGGTCCTCATCTATCTGGTGCCAGAACACTTTCCCATCGTCTATATCCGGCTGTATCCCGATGTCTCTGCGGACGCCGGCGACGACTGGATGCGTAGGGCGGCCTGTGAACCTTTTGAGCAGGCGCGCGTGGGATAGTGCCCTGGTGGTGTCTCGACCGTTACATGTGTAGGACGCTTCTATGACTATGTAGTGGGTTTCGCCGCTTGCGTCGTTTGCTTCGATAACGAGATCGGACTGGTAGAAGCTCCGCAGTTCACCTCTGCTGAGGTCTGAGGTGTCACCCGAGTGGCGAACCATTGCCGCCAGGTCCTTCTGCTCGAGATTTCGGGCAGTCAATTCATCGAGACCCAGGCCCACGGCCTCGCTGAGGTCCATGACGATGACGATTGAGTTCTTCTCGACGGCCGTCTCGGCGTATGCACCTCTGAAGTTTCCGAAGTCGTTGCTGAGTCTTTGGAAGTTCCTATTAGTGGCGGCCACGAACTCACGCATTTCTGCTACGAAGCCGCGCATCTCCGCTACGAACTCGGCGTGAGCCTGGGGCAGGTTCAGAAGCTCCTGGGTGAGGATGCGCGAACGCAGGGCTTCCAACAACTCAGGATTCTCGTCTAGTATCTGGATCAATTCTTCTACTGTGCTGAACGTGTTCATATTTTGATTCCCCACCTTGGCCGATTCGTGTCAGGTTCTCGCGGAACTGGCCAGGGCAATGGCGTCTGGTTTCAGAGGTGTCATATATCTTGGCTTATAGTTATACAAGTGAGTAACAGGTGGTCGGACAGGTGGCAACAGGTGGAAAAGTCACCTGAGTTCGCCTGAGTTTAGCTACGGGAAAAATTTTCGTTCGCCTCCGTGAGGGTCAAGGATAACTCCTGACTTATGTTTGTTATGACGCACGCAAGTTCATCGTGCAGATATTTTAGCACAATTGGTCGGTGGGAGTACAGAAAGAAGAGACGATTTCAAAGGGCTCTTTGGGGCTCTGCCCGCTGCTGTGAAGTAGCGGACATCCACGCCAATCACCCTCATCCTAAAGGGAGTTGATAGGGGTAGGTATTTGCCCTCACCCTAGCCCTCTCCCAGAGGGAGAGGGGATCTATCGACCGGAATTCGTAGCTGGCTGCATGTTTACCTACCCTTGTGAGCTCTAAAGGGAGAGGGGACTTCTGAAATTTTCTCAAAGAGTCTGCAACTTTCATTAGCTTCGCGCATACAGTATATTAGTGTGCGTTGCAATTGGAACTACGCCTACCTATATTGGCGTGGCTATGAAGCGAAATAAAAATTACTGGAGGTGATGTATGGGCAACCGTCTTGAAGGCAAGGTTGCAGTGGTAACGGGTGCGGGTCGCGGCGTTGGTCGTGGAGTCGCGCTTCTTATGGCGGAAGAGGGCGCGAAGGTCGTAGTGAACGATCTCGGCTGCGAAGTGGACGGGAGCGGCAGCTCCCACGCTCCCGCTGACAGCGTCGTCGAGGAGATAAATGCTCGCGGCGGCGAGGCCGTCGCCAACTATGACAACATGGCGCTCATGGAAGGCGGCGAAGCGGTCATGCAGCAGGCGGTTGACGCCTACGGTCAGGTGGACGTACTCGCCAACTGCGTAGGGTCTCTGCGCGACAGGATGATCTGGCAGATGACTCCGGAGGACTGGGACAGGGTTCTTACGAACAACGTGAAATCCGTGTTCACAGCTACCAAGTTCGCCTGCATCCTGTTCAGGCAGCAGCGCAGCGGACGCATCGTGAATATGACCTCTGACGCCGGACTGGGTGATGTCGGACGCTCGAACTACGCAGCCGCGTCCGAGGCGATAATTGGCCTCACGCGCACGGTAGGTCGAGACATGGGACGCTATGGCGTAACCTGCAACGCAATCTCGCCGATGGTAGAGACGAGGCTATTCCCCGGCTCGGTGGACGCTTACAGGGTAGCGTCAGTAGAAGCCCCAACACGAGACGAGCGCGCCGGCATATTCAGTCCCGAAAGCGTCGGCTGGGAAGGCGCGGGCTGGCCGGACGATCCCGAAAACGTCGCTCCGCTGGCGGTATATCTCTGCACGTATGCCTCGCCTAACATCAACTGCAACGTCTTTGGCGTGCGCGGAGGAAGCATCTACCTCTACTCCAATCCGAGAGTGGAGCGAGCGGTGCAGAAGTGGGGCAACTTCACGATGGATGAGATGGACGTCCTTTTCCCGAAGATGATCGGGACCGGGTTCTAGGAGGAGCGACATGGGCAACAGACTTGAAGGAAGAGTTGTAATCGTAACGGGCGCCGGTCGTGGGATCGGCGCGGAGGTCGCCAAGTGGATGGCCGATGATGGCGCGTCGGTCGTGGTGAATGACCTGGGCGGCTCACTGGACGGAACGGGAGACTCGAGCGCACCCGCAGAGGTAGTCGCTCAGGAGATCCGGGACGCGGGTGGGACCGCAGTAGCCAACTTCGACTCGGTAGCGGAGTATGAGTCTGCCGGCCGTGTTGTGCAGTCGGCGATTGATAATTTCGGGCGAGTTGACGCGCTCTGCCACGTCGCCGGAATACTGCGCGACCGGATGGTCTTCAACATGACCGAGACGGAGTGGGACGGCGTGCTGTCGGTTCACCTCTACGGCGCGTTCAACATGGTGCGCCAGTGCGTTCCTCACATGATCAACCAGAATTACGGCCGTATCGTGCTGTTCTCATCCGGCTCCGGACTCGGAGCGTCCGGTCAGGCGAACTATGCGGCAGCCAAAGAGGGCATGGTGGGCTTCGCGCGGTCGCTGTCCAAGGAACTCGCCCCTTATGGCATAACTGCGAACGCGGTGTATCCGGGCGGCGCGACCAGGATGACCGCTTCCATACCCGAAAGCACGACCCAACTTCGCCAGCAGCAGAGGGCGCAGGCCCAGCCCACTCCGATGGCGGCGCAAGGCGCGCCCATCGAGGGACCTCCTGAAGCGCGCGATCCCGCGAACAACGCTCCGAAGGCAGTGTACCTGTGCTCAGAGGCCGCGGGTGATGTTACAGGGCAGGTCGTTGGAGTCAGCGGGTGGCAGGCGACACTGTACTCGCCGCGTCATGTGATTCGCAGCATCCATAAGGATGGACGCTGGACGCTGGACGAACTCGACGACCTGATCCCAATATCGCTGGGCTCGGATCTCGTCAATCCAGTGCCTCCGCAGCCGCCTCGACAGTAGCGACGCAGCGCAGATATAGGATATGAAAGAGTGGCGGGTGAGAATCCCGCCACTCTTGGCTTCAGTCACCTGAGAGTTGCTTTCCCAGAAGAGCGATTACGGCCTCGGCTGCCTGCCGTTTGTTTCCGTCGCGGTCGCCTGTGTCGGTGTGAATGCGCTCCGCCACTTCCAGGCCATCCGGCCCGGCAACGCCTATGTAAAACGTGCCAATGGGCAGCCCAGAGCGTCCGCCTGTCGGTCCCGCGATGCCTGTAACCGATACGGCGTAGTCGGTGCCGGTGAGGTTACGCGCCCCGGCCGCCATAGCCTTCGCCATCTCCGGGCTGACCGTTCCTTTACTCTCGTAGAGTTCGTCCGACACTCCGAGCACTTTCTGCTTGAGTCCGCCGGTATAGGCTATGATTCCTCCCGGGAACCACCTGGAACTACCGGGAACGGTGCTGAACAGGTATCCGACCAGGCCGCAGGTGTCGGCCTCGGCGACGGATACGGTCTGGCTTCTTGAAGTTAGCATATCCGCGATTTCTTGTACTTCCATGGTCATCTCCTAGTTGGGTGCATTTGCTTGGCGCAAGTGTATCAGAGAGAATATGATTGAGAGGGTTCGGCTTCAGACGTACTATATACACAGTAGCTCATTGGGCGGTGACGCAATGAAAAGCCTTGACAAGATCGCGGGCGTGAAGATAAACGCGGAAGAGCCGATGGGTCAGCTTATCGTCGAGCTTGACAAAGCGGAGTTGAAATACCGCCATGTCCCTCTGGCGGAGTTCCGCGACCAGGTTCTTCCCAAGTCGGGTTTGACTTGGGCTAAGGACCCCGCGAAGGTGAAGTCTTTGCTTAAGGACGCGATGGACCGGGATCTGATTCTCACTTACAGGATGCTGCTATCCCACAATATCATGGGCCCGACTACTACAGTGCGCCTGAATAGAAGCGGCAAACGGATTAGGTATAAAGGCAACACGCGCCGTCCCAGATTCGAGCCGATACGGATTCGTGGCGGCCCTATCTCGGATACCGTCATAGAGGACAGGGAAGATAGGGTCTGACCAGCAAATTCGCCTTACGATTCGATGTCGCAGACTGCTACACTCTCCTGTGGAACGCAAGAGAGGCTTGAAATGACCCAGATATCCTCGGACGAAGTTCGACACTTGGCGCTGCTGTGTCGTGTCGCCATGAGCGATGGCGACGTGGAAGTGATGCGAGACCAGATGTCGAACATACTGAGCAACATTAGCATCCTCAATGAGGTTGACACTGAGGGCGTCGAGCCGACCGGACACTCTGTTGACCTTGTGTCAGTTATGCGCGATGACGAAGTAGAGCCGTCCGCCGCCATAGAGGACATACTCGCCAACGCGCCGACACGCGAGGACGACTTCATTCGGGTAAGGGCGGTGCTGGAGTAATGGACGCCGCAACTCTCCCGGCCCTCACCATTCACGAGGCGAGGTCGCTGCTCGATAGCCGCCAGGTTAGCTCCGTGGATCTGACAAAGGCAGTCCTAGAACGCATCGCACAGATTGAGGATAGGGTTAAGGCGTTCGTAACGGTCACAGAGGATCTGGCTGTCGAGCAGGCGGAGCGGGCTGACGCTCGCATTGCCAAAGGCGATGCTGCGCCGCTGACCGGAATCCCGATGCAGCTCAAGGACAACATGGCCACACGAGGCGTGGCGACGACCTGTTCGTCCAAGATGCTGGAGAATTTCGTGCCTCCGTATGATGCCACGGTAACCCAGCGGCTCTACGACCAGTCCGCCGTCCTCGTAGGAAAGGGCAACCTGGACGAGTTCGCCATGGGGTCTTCGACAGAGAACTCCGCCTTCTTCCCGACGCGCAACCCGTGGGACCCGGAACGAGTGCCGGGCGGAAGCAGCGGCGGCCCGGCTGCGGCGGTGGCGGCTTCGGAGTGCTTTTACTCTCTGGGCTCCGACACCGGGGGCAGCATCCGGCAGCCTGCCTCGCTATGCGGAGTGGTCGGGCTAAAGCCTACATACGGGCTGGTATCCCGGTACGGACTCGTGGCGTTCGCCAGCTCTCTGGACCAGATAGGGCCGATTACGAAGGACGTAACCGACTGCGCGTTGGTGATGAATGCCATTGCGGGCCATGATCCCAAGGACTCCACCTCTCTGAACATCGAAGCGCCGGACTACACGAATGCGCTGGGCAGAGACCTTGAAGGACTTCGCATAGGCGTGCCGACGGAGTATTTCGTCAAGGGCATGGAACCGGGCGTCGAGGACGCCACCCGCGAGTCAATCGAGATTCTGAGTCAGTTGGGCGCGGAGGTGGTGGAGATGTCTCTACCTCATACCTCATACGCTCTCGCGGTCTATTACATACTCGCACCGTCTGAGTGTTCCGCGAATCTCGCTCGCTACGATGGGGTGAAGTACGGCTTCTCAGACAGGGAAGCAGACACGATGTGGGACGCTCTCGAACGGACCAGGGGACGAGGATTCGGGCCGGAGGTCAAGCGGCGCATCATGCTTGGTACATACGCGCTGTCCGCCGGATACTACGACGCTTTCTATCTGAAGGCTCAGCGTGTAAGGACGATAATCCGCCGCGAGTTCGAGAACGCTTTCGAGGGTCTGGACGCCATCGTGTCGGCTACCTCGCCCACCGTGGCGTTCGAGCTTGGAGCAAAGACGGCGGATCCAGTGCAGATGTACCTGTCCGACGTGCTGACTCTGCCCGCCAACATTGCCGGTATCCCGGGAATGTCCGTTCCCGCCGGAATGTCTGACGGTCTGCCCGTCGGTCTCCAGGTACTTGGCAAAGCGCTGGGAGAGGAGACTATTTTCAGAATCGCGCACGCGCTGGAGCAGGCTACCGAGTGGCATAAAATGCGTGCCTCAGTTTGAATCGAAGTGGCAATGGCATCATCAGAAACCTCCATTCGGATTGTTGGCGTCGAGCCGTGGGAACCTCCCGAAGATGAACCCGGCAGGGGAATTCTGTTGCGGACGACACGAGGCGATGTCCGCGTCATCATCCACAACAACCAAGAGAGGCGAACCACGAAGGGGATCATCTGGGTGTGGGGCGCCAGCGGGGGATTCGCCGGACCGGCGGGCGGCCTGTATCGAGACGTTGCCGAGGACCTAAAGGACGAAATCACGTCGGTGCGAATTGACTACCGATTGCCCAACAATCTCCAGGAGTGCGTGATGGACGCGCTGGTGGGGGTCTCATTCCTAACAGGCACCGGACACACGGAGATTGCGCTGGTCGGCCATTCATTTGGCGGCGCGGTGGTGATAACCACGGCTCCATACAGTGAGGATGTTAAGGCGGTTGCGGCGCTATCCAGCCAGACATACGGAGCGCGTGGAGCGGATAAGGTGTCGCCGCGTCCTTTGCTGCTGGCGCACGGCGAGAGTGACACCCGTCTGCCGCCTTACTGCTCTGAGCAGATTTACTCGTGGGCAAAGCAACCCAAAGAGCTGGTCCTATACCCTGGCGCCGAACACGGGTTGATGGAGTGCGCCGAAGAACTGAGAGAAATGCTCGCCGGTTGGCTCAGAAGCAACCTGTGACTCTGACGGCGCGCGTTTACACATCGAATCAGGCGCGATATACTTCTGCCCGACGAAACCCGATATTAGTTTGACTAGTGAGGACTCCCAATGGGTGAATTTGACGGAAAGGTTGCGATTGTAACCGGAGCAGGAAGACTGAGGGGCATAGGGCGCGCCGCCGCGGTCGGATTTGCGAAACTGGGCGCCAACGTCGTGGTTACGGGGACAGGACGCGACCCTTCCACTTTTCCGCCCGACGAAAAGGCGATCAACTGGAGGGACATTCACAGCGTCGCGGACCAGATCGAGTCCCACGGCGTTAAGGCCCTTCCACTGGTCGCCGACGTTACGAACAAAGATCACGTCCAGAATATGATTGACCAGGCAGTGGAAGAGTTTGGTCGAGTGGACATACTGGTGAACAATGCCGCGTATGCGCGCGGACCGGACCGCGTCCCAGTCCTGGACCTTGACGATGACATCTTCCAGAGGGTCATTGATATAAAGATTGGTGGTACGTATCTCTGCACCAAGGCGTTCGTGGCCCAGTTGCAGAAGCAGGGAACGGGCGGGAAGATAGTCAACATATCCTCCTCCGCCGGGAAGAGAGGCAGCGCAAACACGCTGGCTTACAACGCCGCCAACTTTGCCATTGTGGGAATGACGCAGTCCATGGCCAGAGAATTCGGACCAATGGGCATCAACGTCAATTGTGTCTGCCCGGGTGCGGTTGACACCCATCGGATGGACGATATTGACCGCGAGACTCGCTGGGTCGAAATGGCTGAAACCACTCCCATAGGGCGCAACGGGACTGACGACGAAACAGGCGAGTTCTGCGTGTACCTGTGTACCGAGGCCGCATCATGGATTCATGGGCAGTCCATCAACATCAACGGCGGAACGGTGATGGAACACTAGTGATACGTCGTATTTGGATTGAGGGCTTGTTTACCCTAACCCTCTCCCTCTCCCTCTGGGAGCGGGGATGATTCGGAATCCGAATATCCATCACAACCAGGACTGAATAACTGAAGGGGCGTCCGTGTGGACGCCCCTTTCGTGTTGTTCAGACTCAGGACTCGACTCTACTCGCGGATGGGAAGGGAAACGACCGCCTTTCCTATGACGTAAGGGGTGCCTTCTTCGTTCTCCATCGTGATGTCGCACTCGATGGTGGGGTCGTCGTCCACGATGTCTTTGTCGGTTATCATGCCCTTCAGGGTGAGCGGGCGATTGTGCAGAACGGGGCTCCTGAATACCACGTCCAGTTTCTTCAGCTTCACGGTTGGCGACCATCCGGTTATCAGTTGAGACATGACGGCGATGTTCATTGCGCCGGGTACTATGGCCTCGGGCAGTCCCTCGCTCTGAGCCTTCTCGCGGCTCGTGAAGCGGGTGGGGCCTTCCTCGCGTCCCCATACCTGGGTGAACTCGATGACCTGGTCGTCGGTGACGATTCTCTCGACCGGCCCCACCTCGTCGCCGAGGTCAACGTCGTCGAAGTAGATTTCAGCGGCGCTCATCTGGGCCTCCTGTTGCGCTTGACGAACGATTCCTGCACCAGGGCGACGGTATCGCCGTCCTGGTTGGCAAAACTTGTCTCCCAGACCTGGAAGACCATTCTGCCTGACCGTCCGGTCTTCGCGTACACTTCCTTGAGTTTCGTCTTGGCGAACAGGGTGTCACCGGGACGTACTGGGGAAACAGCCTCTATTGCCTGGCCCGCGAAGAGGCTGACTTCGCCGAATTCCAGCTTGATGTCCGGCCGGGTAACTCCAGAGACGAACATATTACAGAACGTTGGAGGCGCGATTATGCTCCCGTACCCGGACTGGCTTCCCACGTCTTCGTCATAGTAAAGCGGGTTCTGCTCCCCGGTGGAGCGGGCGAATTTGACTATCATTTCCTTGGTTACTGGGTACTGCCCGATGTCGTTTTCGACGCCCAGAAGGCTGCGGTCGAACTTTATTTCAGTGTCCTCAGTTGTCATATGGCTGCTACTCCTAAAGTGTTTCGTCCAGTCTAACCGGGCCGAATGTGCCCGAATGGAGTTCCCTTACGAGATCCGATTCGTTGAATACCTGGCCGTCGAAATTTGTCATGCACTTGCCGATTGCGCTTACGAGGTGAGCGTCGCTGCCTCCGGTTGAATGCACTCCGAGGAGATCTATGAATTCCTCGGCGCGTTCCTGCTCGCCGGGACGGTTGGAGCCGTTCAGACGCTCCGCGGCCTTGATCCGGCTGAAGTCGGCGCCATTGTCGGCGAATTCGCAAAGTCCGATGCCGAACCGGCCCGGATGGGCGGGAACTGCGATGGCGCCAAACTCCTCGGCTGCTCTCACTAGCTCAATTGCGTCCATAGTAACATCCGAAAAGTCAATTGCGTCCGTGAGGGCTTCGGTGACGCCATAGACGAGAATATGACCCATATTGGTGTCCAGCTCAGAGCCCTTCATGATCAGAATCCCGTTCTCTTCTGCCAGAGCGGAGTAGTCTTTATCGAAGTCGAATTTTCTGTGCTCGGTCAGGACGAAGCCGTCTATCGTGTACCCCTTCTTCCTGAGAACTCCGATCCACTTAACGTACTGTTCTACGTTCGCTCGCGAGTCGTCAGAAGATACCGAATGGGTATGGAGGTCTATGAACATGGATTTCTGTGCCGTCGTCGGTGGATTTGCGATCAGATTCGAGTGATACCAAGTCGCATATCGAATAGTATGAGAGCGCGCTTGGTACAGTCAAGTCGCGCTCTTCTCTAGGCGCTAGTACCACTTCAATGTGTTTCTGATGTGAGGGGACTTATGCAAAGGTTTCCCTCTTGGCGCAGTTACTAGTTTGATACATTGAAGACCTTGTTTGGTCGCCAACATCTGTCGGATGCGTCGAGGCGCATGATCGCGAGGAACTCTCCATCCAGGCTGTAGGCGCGGAATTGTTCGTCTGGCCTCAGTGTAGGGTCGTCTTCGGCGAAGGGAACGGGACGACCATTCTGAATATTTGTCTGCTCTCTTTCACCAACTATGATTACCCGTAGGTCTCCCAGCACGCTGTCAAGACCGACCAACAACTCAGGCCACGAACCTTCCTCAAAACTATTTTGGGCAGTCTCGATTGACACTGCATCGGCAATACGAAATCGTCCGGTCCTCAGCCTGGTTAGAGATTTCAGATTGGCTCCACAACCAAGCTGAACTCCAATGTCGTGCGCGAGTGAGCGCATGTAGAATCCGCGGCTGCACTCGATGTGTACCGTAGCAACAGGAGGATTCCAGTCTTCGAGACGGATCGAGTGTACCGTCATGCTGCGTGGTTCTCGCTCGACTTCGATTCCCTGTCTTGCGAGTTCGTACAGGCGCTTTCCCTTCCTCTTGAGTGCGCTGAACATAGGTGGGACCTGGTCGATCGGTCCCAGGAAGCGACTGAGAACATCCTCGAAGTCTTCTCTTTCAACGCCCGAGGGATCGCTCCGACTGACTATCTCACCTTCGGCGTCATAGCTATCTGTGGATATGCCCAGGCGTACTTCACCGAGGTACTCCTTGGAACTATCGAACATGTACTCCATCAGGCGAGTGGCGCGGCCAAGGCAGATCGGAATCACGCCGGTGGCCATGGGATCCAGCGTGCCGCCATGGCCGACTCTTCTCATACCGCTGGCTCGCTTTATCCTGCGGACGACGTCCATCGAGGAGATTCCGGCAGGCTTGTCCAGGACGAGGATGCCGTCTGCGGAGAGTTGCGTCATTGCGGGGCAGGAGACTCAGACGAAGTGGGCATTTGTTCAGCGAGATTGTCCAGCAAGTCTAGCATCTGGTTGCCCTCAGTGAGGGTTTCGTCGAGGATGAACTTCAGAACGGGCACATGCCGGGTTTCCAACCTGCCTCGGAGTTGACGCCTTATGAATCCGGCGGCGGACTGGAGCGCAGAGATCGTATCCTCTTTCTCGCGCAGGGTGCCGTACACGCTCACGTAAATTTTTGCGTGCTGAACATCGCTTGAGACGTCGACCCTGGTTACGCTGACGACACCCGATACTCTGGGATCCTTCACCTCGTAACGCAGTAATTCACTCACGTCACGACGTATCAGGGAGTTGAGGCGTTCGATTCTTCTTGACAAGTTGGGGCCTCCGGGGCGACATGGGTTCCCACATTCGCGGGAACGACTGAATTGCGTTTCACCCTCACCCCAGCCCTCTCCCTGAGGGAGAGGGAGTTTGTCATCTATCTAACCTGTTCGGAGCGATAGGCTTCTATGATGTCTTCTTCCTGCCAATCGTTGAAACCTTCGATGGTCACTCCGCCTTCGAATCCGTTTGCGATTTCCCGCACATCGTCCTGGAAGCGTCTGAGGCTGGCCGGGACGCCGGTCACGATAACATTACCGTCGCGGATGACGCGGAGACTATTGCCACGCGCTATGTGCCCGTCGTTGACATATATCCCGGCAACTTTGGCACGCCTGCCAAGATTGAAGACTGCTCGAACGGTTGCCCTTCCTTCAAAGACATCCTGGAATACCGGCCGGAGCATCCCGCCCAGCGCGCGTTCGACATCCTCGAGCATGTGGTAGATGACATCGTAGTTTCGTATCTCGACGCCTTCTTTGTTGGCGAGTGTCTGAGCGCCCTGCTCGGGCGGGCTATTGAAGCCAATGATCACGGCTTTCGAGGCTACGGCAAGAAGTATGTCGCTCTCGGTTATGCCGCCGCTGGCTATGTGAACTATGTTGACGCGCGCGCTTTCGGTGTTCAGACGTTCAAGCGCCGCACGGACGGGTTCGAGTGTACCCTGTACGTCTGTCTTGACGATGAGATTGAGCGCAACGACTTCTCCCATCTGAATACGGGTATGGACATCTTCGAGTGTCGGTCCGCCCTGGCGCTCTCTCCGCTGCTCGATCTCATATTCCTCCACCCATTCCCGCGCCTCGCGTTCGTCGGCCGCCACCTCGAAGAGTTCGCCCGCTTCGGGCATATCGCTGAGTCCAAGTATCTCCACCGGTGTCGAGGGGGCCGCGGACTCTATCCTGTTGCCTTCATCGTCGAACATGGCCCTGATCTTGCCGCGCGTGCCTCCAATTACGATGTGGTCTCCAACTTCGAGGGTGCCGGTCTGGACGATGAGAGTCGCCACTGTGCCCCTGCTTCTGTCTCGCCTTGCCTCCACGACTACTCCGAGAGCGTACCGGTCGGGGTTGGCCCGAAGTTCGCTAACCTCGGACAGGACAATCAGGTTCTCCAGGAGATCGTCAACGCCGCTGCCGTTAATGGCCGATACGGGAACCGCAATGATGTCTCCGCCCCACTCTTCGATCAGGAGGTTCTGCTCTGCCAACTGGCGCTTGACTCTCTCCTGGTCGGCGTTGGGCAGGTCAACTTTATTGATCGCGACGACAATTGGAACTTCCGCGGCGCGGGCATGGTCTATCGCTTCAATAGTTTGCGGCATTATGCCGTCGTCCGCGGCCACGATGAGAACCGCAATGTCAGTGACTTGCGCGCCCCTGGCACGCATAGCCGTGAATGCTTCGTGGCCGGGTGTGTCCAGGAATGTGATGCGGGTGCCTTCGCGTTCTATCTGATACGCGCCCATGTGCTGCGTAATCCCGCCCGCCTCGCCTTCGACCACGTTCGCATTTCTGATATTGTCAAGAAGCGTAGTCTTTCCGTGGTCCACGTGCCCCAGGATCGTTATGACGGGGGGACGGGGTTCCAGCGCGTCCTGGTCCTCTTCTTCATCGGGAGAGAACACCAACGATGTAGAACCTGACTCCGAGCTCGATTCTGCTTCCAGCGGCAGCAGTCCATATCCAAAGATGGGTGAGACCACTGAAGCGACACCGTGTTCAATAACATCGTTAATAGTGAACATATAGCCGGTGCGCATAAGAGCCTTTATAACTTCAACCGGTCCCACGTCCATGGCAGTCGCAAAGTCCGCCACTGTTATGGCGGCCGGAATGGTCAGAGGCTCCAGCCCTTGAAGTCTGATAGCAGTCGCTATCTCTTCCAGGCTGTGCTGACCTGCAGACGTGGCCGATTGCGTTTGTTGGGATATGCTTGTTGTCATGGCTTCACATACACCTCCTGTTTCACGAAACGCCTTCGGATGTCCGTGTCATCGCCTCGACTAAAGAATTCCATTCGGTTTTATCTATCTTAGCGCGCAATGAGCGCTCCAGCTTGTCCCGGCGCAGATGGCCTTTCGACCCGCGACACGACTCACACACGTAGGCGCCGCGCCCGTTCCGCTTGCCGGACCTGTCCACAACCACCCTGTCGCCCTCACCGGAGACGATGCGGAGCAGATTCCTTTTATCCGTTTTGGCACCGCAAGAAACGCAGGTTCTCAGTGGAACGCGCCTGCGTTTAGGCATGGAACACTCCTCGTACTGCCGCGTTAACGTCGCCTTCTGCCGGGTCTGCCTCGGCCACGCCTACGTCCGCCCCTGGCTGCTGCTGCCGGGGTCTGAGTTGACTGCTCGGAGGCGTTTCTTCGAGTCCGTCTCGCGGTTACCCCTCCTCTGAGCCCGTCTATATCCTCGGCAAACCTGATGCCGCTTGGTTCGGCCTGACCCGGGACGGTTGGAATCGTCCATATATCTTCCGGCAGATTCCTGAGTGAAGTGGCCTCCGCAGACATGGCTTCCTGTTCAGCTTCCCTCTCGCGCTCCTCGGCTTCAAGCTGCGCTTGAAGTTCCTCTTCTTCTCGTTGAAGTTCGGCCATGATAGCCGCTTCTTCGGCCGCAACCTCTTCAGGGGAACGCTCCGGAGTAGTGTCTTCCTCCACGATTTCAGCGGTTTCCGTCTCTTCGGTGGTTTCTTCTACGAGTTCTTCCTGATCGTCGGAAGAGTCAGCGGCGACCAGGAGGGAGTCCTCATCCGACAGCGCTTGTTCTTCCACCGCCTGCTCTTCAGCCGGATCGGTTTCCTCGGCTTCCCGCCGCGCCTTTTCCGCGGCCTCCAATGCCGCTATCTCGGCAGCGATCCTGGCGCGCTCCAAGGCCGCTGCCTCGGCATCGGTGGAGTTCATTATGTCCACGCTCCACCCGGTGAGCTTAGCGGCCAGACGCGCGTTCTGGCCCTCCTTGCCAATCGCCAGGGAGAGTTGTCTATCCGGGACAACCGCTATGGCGGTGTTGGTGACAGGGTCGAGCTCCACTCGCATCACCTGGGCGGGATTCAAGGCGTTGGCGATGAATCGCGCTATGTCCTTGTTCCACTCCAGGATGTCAATCTTCTCTCCCTGGAGTTCATTGACGATATTTTGAATGCGCACTCCGCGCAATCCGACGCAGGAGCCGACCGGGTCCACGCCATCCTGACGCGCTCTGACGGCGACCTTGCTTCTGGAGCCGGCCTCACGCGCGATGGCGACCATATCAACGGCGCCATTGTAAATCTCGGGAACCTCCATTTCGAACAGGCGCCGGAGGAGGTCTTTATCTGAGCGCGATACAATCAACTCAGTACCGCGAGGGGTTCGTTCCACCGACCTCAACAGAACCTTGAATTTCTGACCCTGCCGGTACCGCTCGGAGGACATTTGCTCTGAATGAGGCAGTACAGCCTCGCCCCTGGCCATGTCCACTACAACGTGGCGTGGCTCAACTCTCTGGACAGTAACCGGAAAGACTTCGCCGACTCTCTCGATGAACTCCTGATACACCAGGTCGCGCTCGGCTTCCCGGAGACGCTGCATGACGACCTGTTTTGCGGTCTGGGCCGCGATACGACCCGCGCTGTGGGGGATGCTGCTGGTTGAGATGACATCGCCGAGCGCCGCGCCGCGCTGTATCTGCTTAGCATCGCCCAGTAGAATCTCGGTTTCCGGGTCAGTGACCTCATCTACCACGGTCTTGAGAATCTGGACGGTTACGTCTCCCGAACCCGGGTCCAGCTTTACCGAGATGTTCTGCCCGGACGCGATAGTGTCTTTGCGATATGCAGATGCCAGCGCAGCCTCGATTGCGGAGATCACAATCTCCTTCGGCAGATTTCGCTCGGCGGCCAGCTGTGTCAAAGCGATCACAAAGTCGCTCTTCATCATTCAGCTACCTCCTTCATCATTCCGGCGGAAATCTCATGCTCTATTGAACAAAGAAAGTGGGCGCGGCCCACTTCCAGTAATACAATAGATTATATTGTGAGTATATCACCACATGACCATATGGACAAGCGGGAAAGCAGGCGGGATAGGGCTTGCGCAAAGTCAGCCATTCTACCGGACAGATTCGCGCTGCCATATACTTTCGTTTATGAAGCGACAGGTGGGAACAGGTGGCTCGACAGGTGGGCAACAGGTGATTAGAACGCCTGTTATTGACCTGTTACTCACCTGCGTTAGCTACGGGGAAACTTTTTCGCCCCTCCGATTTTGGGCCAGCATAACCGGATACTTATGTATGTCGAGGTTCAGAATCATCGCCGGGCACGCTGCGCAATCAGTCTGTATGTTCGCATTATAGCGTATGCAGAACACGAATGTGTAGAAGCTATCTCGCAAACATCAACCTCAGACCTTTGCGAAACTCGGATATGGTGGTCCAACTGGACACTGAGGGTAAGCGATTCGTAGCTGGCCGTACCCCGTCCCCGCCCCTGGGTTCCCGTTTTCACGGGAACGACGGTGGTTGTGCAAAGGTCTCCCTTCGCGGGAATGACGAAAGCGGGGTTATGAGCTATGAACGGCAACTCTGCAGAGGCCCTGGTGCAAAGGTCTCCCAGCTTGTTGCAGCTTGCATCTTGATATACACTAGTTCGGCCTGCGATGGCAGGCAGCAGATTCTCATGCTACCCACAGCCAGGAGGTAACTGGATGGTAGATGCCCCGTTGTTCCCCGTAACGGTCGTTGGGAGTTGGTCCCGGTCCGCCGAGTTGGTCAGGGCCCTGCGCCGCAAGGAAGCCGGCGAGATCACCCTGGACGAATTCAACGCCTTGGCCGATGACGAAGTGTTGGCCTGCATCCGGGCGCAGGAAGAAGCCGGAGTAGATATCATCAGCGATGGAGAGTTGCGCAGGGACAATTTCTACTCTTTCGTCACGGACAAGCTGGACGGAATGCGCCTGATGAAGGTGTCGGAAGTGATGGACTACTCCCGGGACAGGGCCCGAATGGAAGAGATGCTGCGGGCCCTGGACGTGCCGGCCTTTGGCATAAAGAGCCCCATCGCGGTTGACCGCCTCGGAAGACGACAGGGCTTGGCCCAAGATGAGTTGGCGTTCCTGCGGGAACACACGGACCGGCAGATCAAGATCCCCCTGCCCGGCCCCTATATGCTGACTCGCTCCAGCTGGTTCGAAGGCATCTCCGACCGGGTGTATCCTACCCCTGAAGACCTGGCCGCCGACGTGGTAGAGATCCTCAGGGAAGAGATAGTCGCCCTGCGCGACCAGGGCTGCGACTTCGTGCAATTGGACGAGCCTATCCTCAGCCAGGTGGTGTTCGGCGAGGAGAGCACCGAGACCTTCATGTGCGCCGCGCTGCCCAATCGCCGGGACCCCACAGACGAACTGGAATTCGCGTTGCGGCTGATGAACGAAACCACGGAGGGAATCTCCGGGATCAGGACGGGGGTACACGTGTGCCGCGGCAACTGGAGCAAGCGGGAAGACGTGCTGCTCACGGGCAACTATGGGCCGATGCTCCCCTACCTTGTCCAGATGAACATTGACCAGTTGGTGCTGGAGTGCGCCACGCCCAGGGCGGGAGAGATGGAGGTCTTCAAGGAGTACCGGAACGAGAAGGAAATCGGCCTTGGGGTAGTGAACCCCCGGTCGGATGACATCGAATCGCCGGAGCAGATCGTGGCCAGGGTCAAGGAGCTACTTCAATACTTCGACCCTGACAAGATATACCTCAACCCCGACTGCGGATTTGGAACCTTCGCCGAAAGAAACGTCAACACTCACGATATGGCCTTCAAGAAGATGCAGGTAATCTCCACTGCAGCCGAACAGGTGCGGGCGGAGTATCAGTAGAGGCGATTTTCAACATACAAATGTAGTCACCCTCACCCCCGTATCGGAGTACGGGGCAGGCTCTAGCCCTCTCCCTTGAGGGAGAGGGGATCTGTTGATCGGAGCCCTCCGCCTGAGGAGTAAGGGATTTTCAACATATAAATGACGATAGATACATCGTGTTCAAGCGCGTAACTTCTGAAGGAGATGGAAATGGCTGAAGAGAGAGACCTGAACGGGCTGCCCAGTGAAAAGCTGGCTGAAGTCCTGGATTCCTTTCGCGACCCGGAAGTATTCAATGCGGTAACCGGGCCATGGAAGTCGCGGGTGGTCTGGCAGGACGGTATGCGCGCTCGCGCCTACATGAGGAATCACCAGGTTGACATGGACGAGCCCGGCGACCTGACCGCCACCGACGTCGCCGCCAGCGCCCACGAGCAGTTGCTGTCGGCCATAGGCAGTTGCATGACCGTCGGATTCGTGGTCAACGCCACCAAGCAAGGCATACGCATCCATGACCTGGAAGTGGCCGTGGAAGGGTACTTCGACAATATACGCAAGTGGGCCGGCGTGGAGGACGAGGGAAACCCCGGCTATGGCAGGATATCGGCCAAGTGCTTCGTTCGCGCCGACGCAGACCAGGATACCCTGCGGGATATCTGGCGATTGGCGGTGGAAGGCTCTCCCGTCACCCAGTCCGTAGCTAACGCAACCTCTGTCGAGACTGACTTCGAAGCGGTGGGTTGATGGTCACGTTCGTTTCCGCGGATTGGGTTTCTGAACATATCGGCCAGCCGGGATACCTGATAATTGACCCCCGGTCGGCCATGCGCTACCTGATGGGTCATTTGAGAGGCGCGGTCAACGTCCCTTTCAAGAAGTTACAAGGAACGGACGGACGTATCGGCCAGCCGGAGCAGCTTGCAGCCGCCTTTGGGGAAGCAGGGCTGGGAGATTTTACTACCCCTGTGCTCTACGACCATCAGGATGGCCGCAACGCAGCCATGGCGGCCTGGATCCTGGAATACCTGGGCCGTAACGACGTTCACGTGATGGACATGCTGTTCGAGACCTGGAAGGAAGAGGGCCGAGAGATCCTCTACCGGCCTGTCCCAACAGAGCCGAGAGCTTTTGCACCCCGCCTCAACCCGTCGGTGCGGGTTACGATTAACGACCTGGCCACCCGCGGCGGACCGAAGCTCCTGGATACACGCACCCCGGAAGAGTATCTCGGACAGACGGAGATGGACCATCGCCCCGGGCACATTCCGGGCGCGGTCAACCTGCCCCACTCGGAGATGGCCGGCACAGGAGGAAGACTGCTCATCGAGCCGGACCTGTTGAATCGGAGGCTGGCGGCCGCCGGCATAACGCCCGGCGATACGGTCGTGGCATATTGCCGCAGCGGGGTCAGGGCTTCGCTGGCTTACATTTCCATGCAGCAGGCCGGATACGATGTCCGACTCTACGACGGCTCTTACGCAGAGTGGATGGACAGCGGCAACTCAGTGGAAATCTGATTTTCCGGTATATCCTCTCTGATCATTTACATACACCATGTAAGATATGTCCGGGAGAGAGAAGACCCAAGCTCTTTTCATAATTAAGAGGCAATATAGTAGTACTGCTTCCATCTAGTTTCGACATAAACAAAGCCACGCCCAGCCCCTGGGTTCCCGCCTTCGCGGGAACGACGAGTGGGCGCTTGGGTATGCCATATTCACATGGTCTTGGTAGTAGTCCGTTCGTTGTGACCCTTCGACGGGCTCCCTTCGACAGGCTCAGGACGAACTATGAATGGACGGCCCTTCGACAAGCTTCCTTCGACAAGCTTCCTTCGACAGGCTCAGGATGAACGAGAGATCGAAGACGAGGCGAAAACGAAAAGACCCTGAGGGAACACCTGAATTACTTTGTGATGCCTCCGTTTCAGTAGAAAATCAAGCCTCGATTACTTTATTATTTCGATGGTTTTGTTATTTCGATATTTTGTAATATAGTGCAATAGAACGCATGGGAAACATATTTACCTTTGACTTTGGAGAATATCATGGTGGCCTCTCGTGGACACACCGACTTGTCAGAAACGCAAACTCGGCATCAATATGGAACTTACGTTGCAGAGCCAATAGCCGTCGTAGGTATGGCGTGCAGATTCCCGGGGGCGGACGGTCTTGAGGCATTCTGGAATCTCCTGGAGACAGGCGAGAGCGCCGTAAAGGAGGGTGATCCGGGTTCGGGCGCAGGGCGGATTGGAGAAATCTTCGCCGACGGCGACGCCCAAAACGAGGCAAGTCGTTTTGCCGCGTTCATCGAAGACATAGACCAGTTCGATCCCTCGTTCTTCCGTATCTCCCCACTGGAAGCTCAGTACCTGGATCCGCAGCAACGCCTGATGCTGGAAATGAGCTGGAAGGCGCTTGAAGACGCGGGTATAGACCCGGATGAACTGCGGGGCAGCCGGACCGGAGTTTACGGTGGAATCACTCACAGCGATTACCGGGAGGTATCCGGGGGCATAGGAAATATCACCAGTCCCGCTTCCAGTCTGTATGCGGCCACCGGCACCTCCAACAGCACGGCCATCGGGCGCGTTTCCTACGTACTCGGCCTCCAGGGGCCGGCGATTTCCGTGGATACTGCCTGTTCCTCGTCTCTCGTGGCGGTGCATCAGGCGATATCCGGGCTTCGCCAGGATGAATCCGACCTCGCGCTCGCGGGGGGAGTCAGTCTCATTCTCTCCAACAACGTGATGGAGTCGCGGGCGAACGCGGGAATGTTGTCTCCGGATGGACTGTGCAAAACCTTCGACGCCGCAGCCAATGGGTACGTTCGCGGCGAGGGTTGCGGAGTCCTGGTTCTCAAGCGGCTACGAGACGCCGAGGCCGACGGCGACCGTATCTGGGGCATAATTCGCGGCTCCGCCGTGAACCAGGACGGGGCCAGCATGGGACTGACGGTGCCAAATGGCGAGGCTCAAGAGCAGGTAATCAGAGACGCGCTGCGCCGGGCCGGTGTTTCACCGTCAGAGGTGGACTACGTGGAAGCGCACGGCACGGGAACGTCGGTGGGAGACCCGCTTGAGTTACAGGCGCTCGCGTCGGTATTCGGTGAAGAGCGAGAGGCGGATAATCCGCTGCTCATCGGTTCGGTAAAGACAAATTTCGGTCACCTGGAGTCGGCCTCGGGAATCGCCGCGCTGATGAAAGCGTTGGTTTCGATGAATCATGGGCTGATCCCGAAGCATCTGAACTTCCATGATCCGTCACCCGTAATTGACTGGGAGAGACTTTCCGTTCGCGTGCCATCGGTGACGACCGCCTGGCCGAAATCCGATGGACGCCCTCGGTTGGCCGGAGTGAGCGGGTACGGCTGGTCCGGCACAAACGCGCATATAGTAGTCGAGGGCTATGGAGAGCCGCGAGATGCTTCCACTGAAGCCTACAGGCATCGTCTGCCCACAGGTACACCCAGGCATATAGCCGTTTCATTGCCCGATTCGGTCGCTGAGGCTCCACAAGCAGAAGAGACCGATCCACGCCCCACTCGCCTGCTGCCCTTGTCCGGCAAGACGGAGCAAGCGCTGGTGGATATGGCCACAAGCTATCAGGCATGGCTGGACGAGCGCGCAGCAGAGCTGGGCTCATCAGAACCTGACCGGGCGGGCCTGCTGGCGGATATGGCCTGGACTGCGAGTGTCGGTCGGAGCCAGTTCCCTCACCGGGCGGGGGTCGTGTTCAGAGATTCCGAATCACTGCGAGAACAACTGGCAGATATCGCTGGGGACAGCAGTGACATACGCCAGAGAGAGGCGAATAAGGTAGCGTTCGTCTATACCGGCCAGGGCAGCCAGTGGCTTGGCATGGGAAAGACGCTGTACGATACCGAGCCGGTGGTACGGGCCATTCTGGACAGATGCGAACGGGTCATACTGGAAGAACGCGGCAAGTCGCTGCTGGATGTGATGTTCGGCAGAGAAGGCGCGGATGGCGACCTGAGGGATACTGCGTGGACGCAGCCCGCGATCTTTGCCCTGGAATGCGCTCTCACGGCACTGTGGGAGAGTGTGGGCGTCAAGCCTGACGTCGTGATTGGACACAGTTTCGGGGAACTGGCGGCGGCGCAGGCGGCCGGCGTGTTCGGACTGGAAGAGGGGCTGAAGTTCGTGCTGAAGCGTGGAGACGCGCTCGCGTCAGTGCCCGAATTGGGATCCATGGCGGCTATCTTCGCGTCGCCGGAACGCGTCGAGTCAGCAATCCGCGAGTACAACGCAACGTCGGACTGCGCCGACCTGAGCATATCGGTAGATAATGGCTTCCACCAGGTAATCAGCGGGCCTACGGCGGGAGTTCAGGCCGTGGCCGAGCGTTTCGAGGCAGAAGAGATTCGAGTAAGAATCCTGAATACGGGCCAGGCGTTTCACTGCGTACTGGTCGAGCCCGCGCTGGACGAAGTGGAGAAAGCCTTCGAGGGAATTTCGGCATCGCCTCCAAGCATAGCCATGGTGAGTGACGTGACGGGCAGAGTCATGGAGGAAGGCGAAGTCCCCGAGGGCAAGTATTGGCGTCGCCATGCGCGTCAGGCCGTTCAGTTCCGCAAAGGCATAGGCGCGTTGGCGGAACTGGGCGTGGACGTGGCGATAGAGATGGGGCCGAACGCAGTCCTGGGGCCCTTGGTATCCCTGGTGTGGCCGGGGTCAGCGGACGTTTCGGATGCGGTAGAAGCGCCCGTCGTACTTCAGAGCATGATACGTCCGTGGAACGACATACCCACGCCGGAGTCCGAAGACACGTTCGTGAACGCAGTCGCCGGAGCCTATGAAGCAGGTATTCCGATTTCATTCGCGGGTCTGTTCGCGAATGAAAAGCGACGCAAGATCGAACTCCCGGGTTACCCATTCCAGCGCGAGCGGTACTGGGTAGATGGGTCGCGGCGGAGAAGGGTTGCCGACGGCCACCCACTGCTTGGCGCGAGACACGAATCGCCCCGCGGCGAGGTGATGTTCGAAAACGAGATGTTTGCATCCGACCCGCCCTGGCTGGCCGACCACCAGGTGTTCGGGCGCGTCATCATGCCGGGCGCAATGTATGGCGCTGTCGCAGCGGCGGTGTCGTTGAAAGAGGGCGCCGGGTCAGTGGACGTGGAAGACCTCCAACTGCACAGTCCGTTGGTGTTCGGGCAGGAGAATGCCGAGGACGACGGGCGACGCATCCAGGCGGTACTCGACAGTCCTGAACCCGGAGAGCCGCGCGAGCTGGAGATATTCAGCAAAGGCGAATCGGAGGAGGGCTGGACGCTTCACGCCCAGGCCAAACTTACATTTGGAACGCAAGCTCGCGATTCCGCGAACCGCGTTGATGTGGACTCCATCAAATCCGGCCTGTCGCCACAGGACGTGCCAGGATTTTACCGGGCGAGGGCGGACGCCAATATCAACCTCGGCCCATCGTTCAGAACGCTTCAGGCGCTCTGGTCCGCCGGGGGTGAGGCCATCGGCGAAATAGCTTTGCAGGAGGTTGGCGATCAAAGCGGCAGCGATCTACATCCGACATTGCTCGACGGCTGCTTCCAGGTTCTGTCGGCGGCGCGTCACTCCGCCGATGTCGAGAGTGGAGCGACCTACCTGCCTTTCGGGTGGGAACGACTATGGTTCACGGGCAACCTGCCGGAGCGCCTGATTTGCCACGCGCGCCTGAGGGATGAGTCCCAAAATGGCGAGGATGGCGACGATTCCGCCGATGCCAGGGAAGTCCTGGTCGGGGACTTGACGTTCTATACCCTGGACGGCGTGGAGGTCGGTGGGCTGAGTGGGTACGTCGTCAAGCTCGCCACTCGGGCGGCGCTGCTATCCGCGTCGGAAGGGATAGAAGACCTCTTCTACGAAACTGTATGGCGAGACGGTCCTCTTGCGCCAAGCGTGGTGCCTGCGGACTTCCTTGCGAGCCCGACCCAGGTGGCTGATCGCATTCTGCCTCTCACGAAGTATGTTTCCGATGAGGGCGTTGAACCGGACGTCGGCTACGAGCACCTCGATAATATGGAGCGCTTGTCCTGGTCTCTTGCGCTTCAGGCTCTCAATCGCCTGGGATGGATACGCAAGTCCGGCGAAATGATAGACGCCGAGGCGTTGAGAAAACGTCTGAACGTACTGGATGAACACAAGTATCTGTTCCGACGGATTCTCGAGATACTGGGAAGAGCCGGAATCGTCGAAGAGTCGAGAGACAAGTTCGTCGTAGTGGTCGGCCAGGATGATCCACTACCGGAAGGTGTCCCATCCGACCCTGAAGAGTTCGCAGCCGATATCAGCGCTCGATTCCCGCCCAAAGCGAGCGAAGTGGGTCTGTTCATTCGCTGCGGTGGGGCCCTTGCGGATTCACTTACCGGTCAGGCGGATCCCCTCACATTGCTGTTCAGCAGCGGTGAACCGACTGCCGCCAGTCTTTACAGGACTAATCCTGTGGCGCGCGCGGCGAATCGTATCCTGGCGGACGCAATCGCGGAGATCCTAGAAGGCCTGCCGGAGGGCCGAAAGCTCCGGGTGGTGGAGGTCGGGGCAGGCACCGGGGCATCTACGGAATTCGTACTCCCCGAGCTGCCCGCAGGCAGGTTTGAGTACATCTACACCGACATATCGGCGGGCTTCTTTGCAGAGGCCGAGGCTCGCTTCGGGGATGAGGGCGGAGCGATTCAATATCGCCCCCTTGATATAGAGAACGATCCGGAAGAACAGGGTTACGAACCTCACGGTTACGACCTGGTGATTGCGTCCAACGTTCTACACGCTACGCGATTCCTGGAAGAGACGCTCACGCACTGTCGGAAGCTGCTCAGACCGTCGGGGATGCTGGTGGCTCTCGAGAATCCCCAGGGATTGGACTGGCTCGATCTGACATTCGGTCAGCTAGACGGCTGGTGGCGATTTGTCAATGACCACCGACGCCCGAGCCACGCCTTGGTTAGCACCACTATTTGGAGAAGCGCACTCGAAGATACAGGATTTCCTGAGATTGAATTCCTGGGACCAGATCGGGACAGCCCCGATCACATGGCCGAGCGCGTTGTGATACTGGCAAGGGGGCCATCGGAAGTATTGGAGCCTGCCGGTGCATGGGTCATAGCAGGGGACCGAGGCGGTGTGGCAGAGGACCTAGCAGCAGGACTAGCCTCTCGCAACCAGACCGTGGTGCTCGCTGGCCCAGAGTCGCAGTCAAGCGGTCGCTCAATTGGAACAGGTCCCGGAGTAGCACGGGCAGCGGTGGAGGTGGAGAGTCGCGAGTCGTGGAATTCATTGCTCCAGTCTCTGCCCACTGACCCACCCCTCAAGGGAGTCATACACCTCCTGGGGCTGGACGGGCACGGCATTGACGCTACGGCCAACGAGTTTGGTGAGGATGTCAAGCAGGCAGCCGGAAGCGCCCTGGCGCTCGTCCAGGGGCTATCGGATGCCGATGTCACACCGCAGAAGGGGATGTGGCTACTCACACGCGGAGGGCAGATACTGGAACGAGAACCTTTCGGAGAACCTTCCGGGGCAGTCCTGTGGGGATTCGGCAAGGTCATTGGAAGAGAGGCTTCTCACCTTAACCCCAGGATGATTGACCTGGACCCGGCTGAAGCGCCGCCCCTGTCCGACATCGTCGACGAGTTGATGTATCCCGATGATGAGACACATATCGCTTACCGCATGGGAATGCGCCAGGTAGCCCGCCTGGTCCGATCAGACGAGTTGACGGACCGTCTGACGTTGCCTGAAGAGTCCGGTTGGTTCCTCGAGCCTGATGCAGACGGCGAAATAGGGCAGATGCAGGTCCTTGAACCACCGCACGCCTCGCTGGGGCCCAGAGAGGTTCGCCTGTCAATCGAGGCTGCCGGACTGAACTTCTGGGATGTACTGTACTCGATTGGCGCGATTGATGAGGGCCTCCTGGGCGAGGAAGTATGCGGTCACGTCCTCGAAATAGGAGCAGACGTGCACTCGGTTGAAGTTGGAGACCGAGTTGTCGCGCTTACATTCGGGGGATTTAGCTCCGAGACTGTTACAAAGGAAGAGTTGGTAGCGCTCGCCCCTGAAGGGATTCCAACCGCGGCGCTGGCTACGATGCCCACAGTCTTCGTTTCCGCCGCGCTGTCGTTCGACCTTGTCGGATTGAAGTCAGGCGATAGAGTTCTCATTCACTCGGGAGCGGGCGGCGTGGGATTGGCGGCTATACAGCTAGCCCACGCTGCGGGCGCAGAAGTTTTCGCCACTGCCAGCGCCCCAAAGCAGGCATATCTGCGTTCATTGGGCATAAGACATGTCTTCGATAGCCGCCAGACGAAATTCGGTAAGGAGATACTCGAAGCGACCGATGGCGAAGGCGTAAGCGTAGTTCTCAACAGCCTGACCGGGGAAGGCTTTATAGAAGCCAGCCTGTCCTGTCTGGCACATGGCGGGCGATTCGTCGAGCTGGCCAGGCGCAACATCTACAGCGAAGAAGAAATGGCAGCCGCGCGACCGGATGTGGATTATCACATCCTGGAGTTGGACACTCTCAAGGAAGAACGGCCCGAGCAGCCCGGCGCGGTCCTTGCGGACGTTATGGAACGGGTGGCGTCAGGGGAACTGGAGCCGCTTGTCCACAAGATATGGTCAATGACCGAAGCGGCGCCCGCGATCAGATTTATGCGAGACGCGCGGCACATTGGGAAGGTAGTCCTTTCGAACTCGCCACTGGAGACAGGTAGGCTCCGAGAAGACAGAAGCTACCTAATAACCGGCGGTCTTGGCGGCATTGGAACTGCTCTGGCAGTCCAACTTGCGGACTGGGGGGCGGGCGCAATCGTGTTGAACGGGCGCAGAGCCCCGGACCCGGAAGCCGAAGATGTGATAGAAGCGCTGCGGAAACGCGGCGTGACAGTGAGCGTGGAAATAGCGGATGTAACAGACTCCGAAGCAGTGGACGCAATGCTGGCGCGCATGGATGAAAGTCTGCCGCCGCTTGGAGGCGTCATACACAGTGTGGGCCTACTGTCGGACGCCGCCCTGACGAATCAGAGCTGGGAGAGCTTCGAGCAGGTGATTTGGCCCAAGGCGCTTGGCGCTTGGCATCTGCACAAGGCGACCATGAACCGCGACATAGATATGTTCGTCCTGTTCTCCAGCGCCGCCGGCGTTATGGGCAATCCGGGACAGGCTAACTACGCGGCGGCCAACACATTCCTGGACCAGCTCGCCCTTCATCGCCGCGCGCTCGGCCTTCCCGGTCAGACGATAGCCTGGGGCGCGTGGTCCGAAATTGGCGAAGCGGAAGAACAACGTAAGCGCATCGAGGGTAGGATTGAAGCGGTAGGAACAGGGTGGATGACTCCACAGCAAGGACTGAGGGCATTCCAAGTATTGTTGCGTCAGGATACCGCGTCCTGCATGGTGACAGTAGTGAACTGGCAGACATGGGTGGACAGCCAGACCAACATTCCACCCTTCCTGGACGAGATATCGTCCGCATCAGATGCAGAATCTGCCCAATCTTCGGAGGCCGATGTAGATCTGTTGACCGAATTGAGATCGGCACAATCGAGTAACTGGGAGAACATCCTGGCGCCCTCCATACAGACCGAGCTTCAGGCGGTAATGAGACTGCCGTCGCTGCCATCCCCGTCGGTAGGCTTTTTCGACCTGGGAATGGACTCGCTCATGGCAGTGGAGTTCAGGAACCGGCTCAACCGAGCGTTCGAGGGTGAATATACAGTCTCCAACACGGCAGTGTTCGACTACCCTGACGTGACCTCACTTTCCCAGCACATAGCCGAAGAACTCGGTCAACTCGACATCGGAGGCGAACCCGCGACTACGCCAGAGATTATCGCCCCCGAGCCTCTCGCTGCCCCCAGAGTCGAGGACGACGGCATAGCGATAGTGGGAATGGCCTGCCGCCTACCAGGTGCGAAGAACCTGTCCGAATACTGGAACCTGTTGATGTCGGGCGTTGACGCGGTCACCGATGGCCGCTCTAAGCTCCGCATACCCGGCTCCGACGCCGGTGACGAAGATGCCTCTAACCTGCGCGGCGGCTTCGTCGAAGACATCGAGTGGTTCGACTCTCGATTCTTCCGGATTTCGCCAATCGAAGCGCGGATAATGGATCCACAACAGCGGATGATGCTGGAGACGAGTTGGGAGGCCCTGGAAGACGCGGGAATTGACCCGGAAACCGTAAGGGGCAGCCTCACGGGGGTATTCGCGGGAATTAGCGGAAGCGAGTACAGAGACTTGATGAAGGACAGAATGTCCGGCGGCTACCTGGGCACAGCGGCAAGCGTAACTGTCGGGCGGGTCGCCTTCGCCCTCGGTCTGGAAGGCCCGGCGCTGCCGATAGATATGGCGTGCGCATCGTCTCTTGCGGCAATACATCAGGCGGTCAGCAGTCTGAGACGGGGCGAGGTGAACCTGGCCCTTGCTGGAGGCACGCACGCAACCCTTTCCCGACAGATAGCTGATTTCATGACGGAGTTGGGTCTGTTGTCGCGGTCCGGACAGTGCAGCCCATTCGATGCGTCCGCGGACGGCTACGTGCGCGGCGAAGGTTGCGGTATCATAGTCCTGAAGCGTCTGAGCGAGGCTGAGGCGGATGGAGACCGAATTTGGGGAGTGATCAGAGGCTCCGCCGTCAACCAGAACGGTGCAAGCGCGGGCTTGACTGTCCCGAATGGTCCTGCGGAGGAACGTGTAATGGAGGCGGCTCTCGCCCAGACTTCCTTCGAAGGATCGGACATTGATTATCTCGAAGCACATGCGACCGGATCTCAGTTGGGAGACGCGATCGAGATGCGCGCCGTCGGCGCCGTATATGGGAGAGGACGCGATGCCGACAACCCTCTGCTGGTAGGCACGGTCAAGTCCAACATCGGGCACTTGGAACCAGCCGCGGGCATTGCGGGAGTGATTAAGACAGCGCTCGCAATGAAGCACAGAGTGATTCCAAAGCACCTGCACTTTAAGAATCCGAATCCACAGATAGACTGGGACCAGTTCCCTGTACGCGTGACTTCCACCCAAACTGAATGGCCGCTCAATCCCCAGAGGCCACCGCGGGCGGCGGTGAGCGCTTTTGGCATTTCGGGCGCCAACGCGCATATCATCCTGGAAGGATATGAAAATTCAGCGAACTCTTACGACGAAGGCGTTGGAATCCGGTCATTGGCTGGCTCTCCGCAGCAGATACCCACTTCCCTACCCGAATCTGTCGGAGACATGCGTGACGGTGGGGCGGAACTAACTGAGCGTGAAGCGCGGCTTCTGCCACTATCTGGTAAATCGGAGGGCGCGGTTCGGGACTTGGCGAAGCGGTATTTGTCCTGGCTTGACGAACGTGCCGATGTCATGTCGTCAGAGTCTGGAGCGACGACGGTCCTTGCCGACATGGCATGGACGGCGGGTATCGGGCGCAGCCACTTCGCTCATCGCGCCGGATTGCCATTCAAGGATGTACCGTCCCTTAAGGACGCTCTGAGGACACTCGCCGAAGCGGGCATAGACGCCGACGCTCCCCCACCCCAACCGGCGACCAGGGTCGCTTTCCTCTTTGCAGGTGATGCGGGCAAATGGGCCGATATGGGTCGGAAACTGTACGACACTGAACCCATTGCGCGCGCCGTTCTGGACTTCTGCGACTCCGTAGCGAGTCAAGTGCGGGGAGCTTCCTTGCTGGATGTGATGTTAGGAGGGGAAGGCGGACTGGATGATCCGGCATGGGCACAGCCGGGGATATACGCACTGGAGAGCGCGATGACGGCCCTGTGGTCTGACATCGGAATATGTCCGGATGTGGTACTCGGACACGGTCTGGGCGAAATCTCGGCGGCGCAGACGGCGGGCGTATTCAGCCTGGAAGACGGTATGCGCCTCTCTTTGGCCAGAGGTGAATTTATGGCTGAGGGCTCAGACCTCGACAGGCTTCAGTCCACCCTTGCAAGTGTACAACTCACATCGCCGACCACAACTCTGATGAGCGGCGTTACCGGTAAACTAGCCGAAGCAGACGCACTGATGGATACTTCGTACTGGATCAGACAGGCGAATGAAACCTCACCCTCAGAGGCGAGGACTTCCGCGCTTGCCGATCTCGGTACGGATGTTATCATTGAAATCGGCCCCGGATTCGTAAAGGCCGTCGCGAAAGCATACGAAGCGGGTCTTCCGATCTCCTTCGAGGGTATGTTCACTGGCGAGACACGACGCCGGATATCTCTACCAACCTACCCGTTCCAGCGCCGACGGCACTGGATCTGAGCTTGAAATTCCGGAGGTGAATATATAACTTAAAGATCGCGATATTGGTTTAGATCAAAGTGAATCGAACTGGTGAATCATCATTTGGAGGATTGTGTCAAATGGCATCAACCGAAGATCGTCTCAGAAAGCTCATTAGTGAAAACCTGGAAGTGGATGGTCAGCCGATCAGCGCGGACCTGGACTTTAGCACGAGCCTCAGCGAGATTGGAGTGTCCTCTATGGACCTAGTTTCGTTTGTGGGCGTAATCCAGGACGAGTTCAATGTCAATTTTAATCCTGAAGATTGCGACCAGCCTCTGAAGTTGGCGACATTGGTCGAACTCCTGGACGCAAACGCCGCCTGATGCCTGGTGTGTCGCGTTGTGGGCGCCCAATAGTGCCTGCACCTGACTCTCAACAGTGGTGGAGTCCCTTCTGCAAAGTCAACGCCGTCACCGTCTTGCACGTTGATCTGACGCCTCACGCAGACCGTGAGGCGTCAGCATTGTCCTGGCTCGACCAGGACGAATTGGCCCGCTCTCGCCGATTCCTCTACCCTGGACCAAGCCGCAGATTTATCTTGTGCCGTTCCGCGCTTCGGGCTATCCTGTGCGGTCAAATGGGATTCGACAACAGGCAACTCACATTTGGGGAGTCCCGTTATGGTAAGCCTTATGCGATGCGGAATAATAGACGTATAACGAATAGCTTCAACGTAAGCCACAGCGGCAAACATGGCCTGATCGCATTTGCCCCTCATGGCCAGCTTGGCGTGGATGTAGAGGAGCGCGTCGCCCGCGAAGACATTGATGATTTGAGCAAGCTGGTCTTTGGCCCAAACGAACGGTCTGCCCTTGCTTTGACTTGCGGATCTCGTAAGATAGACCTGTTCTTTAAGTTCTGGACAATGAAGGAAGCGCTGATCAAGGCGGTGGGCATGGGCTTTTCGCTTGATCCTTCGAGCTTCGAGATACCATCGGCAATGTATAGTGGAACGAAGAGTCGGTTTCAGTTTCCTGAGATGCCTGCACAGAAATGGCAGATAGAGTACATTGGCAACGAGGAATTTGCCGCGTCGGTAGCCTATGAAGTAGCCTGTGCTGACATTTACCGTCATTCCCGTGAAAACGGGAATCCATAGGCTACGCGAACCACGATTGTAACCCGACATGGCATTGAAAGAGTGGTGTTTGAGTATGTCAACAGAAGTCGTTTGGGATGTACCTGAGCCGCTTGCCACACTTGATGTGCCAGTGGACGACGAAACCACTATCACCCTGCGTCGTCACGGGAACCCGGAAGGTCCACGGCTTGTCTTGAGTCACGGCAACGGCCTTGCTATAGATCTGTATTATCCATTCTGGACCCTCTTGACCGAAGATTTCGATCTTGTGTTATATGACCTCCGAAACCACGGTTGGAACTCAGTCAGTTCCCTACATAACCATACCCTTCCAACGATGATCCTGGACCACGACAAGATCGTTGAGGCTATTGACCGACATTTTGGCGACAAACCCAAAGTAGGCGTGTTTCACTCAATCTCGTCCCTCATCACTCTGTTGTCCATGGGCAAGGGCAGCGAATATGCTGCGAGAGTGCTGTTTGACCCACCATTGTGCAAGCCCGGCCGCGATCATCAGGGGTTCGAGGAAGCCACCTCCCGGCTGGCTGCCATGACTCGTCGCCGCACTTATCGGTTTAACGCCCTGGAAGATCTCGCCGGAATACTTTCCTTCGTTCCCAATTTTCGGAACGTGGCTCCGGGAGTCTTTGACCTCTTTGCCAAGACGACGCTGAGGGAAAGCAGTAGTGGAGAGGGCTACGAACTATGCTGTCCCCCCGAGTATGAGGCTCGTTTGCATGAATACGCCGGCACCTATGCGCCACTCGTGGACTTCGATACGCTTCTCAGTCCCACGAAAGTCATTGGGGCCGACCCCACTTTACCGTACTCGTACCTGCCCACGTTTGACTTCCAAGACGTGGACATGGTTGACTACGACTTTCTGCCTGAAACCTCGCACTTTCTCCAGTTTGAACAACCTGAGAACTGTGCCGAGACTATGCTTGAGTTTCTTAAGACTATTGACCTAGGATGAGGCCGACTCAATCAGTGTCCCTCTCCTTGGCTAGACCAGCTTCCGCGAGCCTAGCATTCCAATGGAGCGTTGTTTGGATACGAAAGACTTGATCAAAGATTTAATCATTGATGACAGTGAAAGGGGCATCTTTCGTTATCGTCGCTCCACTTTGACCTCACCACGTATCCTGGAGCTGGAGTGGGAGCGCATATTCGACCGGTGCTGGCTGTATCTGGGACACGAATCGGAAGTGGAGAGACCGGGCGACTACCGCCGACGAACCGTGGCTGGACGACCGCTGTTCTTCGTCAGGGGCAGAGACGACCAGGTGAGGGTTTTCCTGAACACCTGTCCTCACCGCGGCGCCCTGATATGCCGCCACGATGAGGGCAACGCCAGGGTTTTTCAGTGCTTCTACCACGCCTGGACCTTCAGCACAAGAGGAGAACTCGTGGGGACGCCCGACTCGGCAGGATACAGCGAGGATTTCGACCGGGCGGAGATGGGACTGAGATCACCGCCACGGGTGGACAGCTACCGTGGCTTTTACTTCGTCAGCTTCAACGAACATGTCGAAGACCTGCGCACCTTTCTTGCCGGAGCAAGAGAATGCCTCGATCTCGTTGCCGACCAGTCCGAGGTGGGCATGAAGGTGAGCCGCGGTTCTCACCGATTCACTACACGGTCAAACTGGAAATTGATGAGTGAGAACGGAATTGACGGCTATCACCTTATGCCTGTGCATAGAACCTACTTCGAATACCTTTCCGATCTCATCACAGATATACCGGGCGAGAGCGTAATGGACACAATGAAGAGCTGGCAGCCCGGTCCGGTCCATGCCTTGGGCAACGGCCACGTAATGGGAGTAAGCAGTGGATCGGGTGGTCGAACCGTCGCCCACTGGCACCCTATCTTTGGTGAAGATATGAAAGAAGAGATCACAGGAATCCGTGAGCGCCTGGTTGAGCAGTTTGGAGAAGAGCGAGCATATCGGATAGCGGACAATAACCGCTTTATTATGATCTACCCCAATCTGTTCATCTTCGACTTAATGTTCACCGCTGTCAGAGTTTATTGGCCTACCGCGCCGGACAGGACAGAAGTAACCACCTGGAGCCTCGTCCCCGGTGGGCATAGTTCGGACCTGTTGACTCGCCGGTCGGACAACACCCTCACTCTCACGGGTCCGGGAGGCTTCGCTCTTCCGGATGATGTAGAAGCGATTGAATCGTGCCAGACCGGCTTTCAGGCCCGTGAAGTGGAATGGAACGATGTCTCCCGGGGTATGCACCGCCAAGCCTTGATTTCCGACGAGTTACAGATGCGGGTATTCTGGCGGCGGTGGCACGGTCATTTGATGGGCCTGGATAAGGTCGAGACAGCGGACCGCCCCCCAAAAGGTGATTGAGATATGCGGATAAGCCAAGCCCACTCCCTCAGAGAAGAAGTGGAGGACTTCCTCTACGAAGAAGCGGCATTGTTGGACGAGTGGCGTCTGGATGAGTGGGCCGACCTCTTCACCGAGGATGCCAGATACGTGGTTCCCACTACCGACCTGCCGGAAGGAGACCCCGCGCACGACCTGGTTTTCATTGACGATGATATCGTGCGCATTCGGGCCAGGGTGAAGCGCCTGAACAGCCGCCACGCCCACCGGGAATATCCCTGGTCCCGCACCCGGCGGTTCATCAGCAATGTGAGGGTCAGGCAGGCCGACGACGGTGATCTTGCAGTGAGCGCCAACGCCCTGGTTTACCGGTTCCGCAGTGGCGAGGTCGCCTCCTACGTCGGCCGCTACGAATACAGGATAAGGCGCGCTGACGGAGGATTCAGAATCAGCCACCGGCGGGCAACGCTGGACCATGAAGCCCTGACCGAGCACGGGGCGGTGAGCATCATCTTCTAGGATTGACGAGGAACGGGTCGAGTGGAACGTCCACCTGCGGACTAAGTTGGCGAGCCCTTCGGCCGGACCTGCATAGAGAGGCATCGCTTGGAGACGAAAGACTTAGTCATTGATGATAGTGAAAGGGGTATCTTTCGTTATCACCGCTCCTCTTTGACCTCACCACATATCCTGGAGTTGGAGAGGGACCGTATATTCGACCGGTGTTGGCTGTTTCTGGGACACGAATCGGAAGTGGAGAAGCCGGGAGACTACCGCCGTCGAAACGTGGCCGGACGCCCACTGTTCTTCGTCAGGGGCAGAGACGACCGGGTGAGGGTGTTTCTGAACACCTGCCCTCACCGCGGCGCCCTGATATGCCGCCACGATGAGGGCAACGCCAGGGTATTTCAATGCTTCTACCACGCCTGGACCTTTAGCACAGATGGAGAACTCGTGGGAATGCCCGACGCAGCGGGCTACAGCGAGGGGTTTGACCGGGCGGAGATGGGACTGAGATCGCCTCCCCGGGTGGACAGTTATCGTGGCTTTTACTTCGTCAGCTTCAACCGGCACGTCGAGGATCTACGCGCCTACCTTGCAGGGGCCAAAGAATACATTGATCTCGTAGCCGACCAGTCCGAGGAGGGCATGAAGGTAAGCCGTGGATTCAACAAATACGCTGTGCGTTCAAATTGGAAGTTGATGGTTGAGAACTCCACTGACGGCTACCATCTCATGCCGGTGCATAGAACCTGCTTCGAATACCTTTCCGACCTGAACAGAGATATGCCGGGAGAAAGCCGAATGAGTCCACTCGAGAACTGGGATCCTGGACCGGTTCGGGCTTTGGGCAACGGCCACGTAGTGGGAGTAGCCAGTGACATGGCCGGCCGGACCGTTGCCCACTGGCACCCTCTCTTTGGTGAAGACACCAAAGAAGAGATCGCAGGAATCCGCGAGCGTCTGGTTGAACGGTTTGGAGAAGAGCGGACTCGTCAAATAGCCGATACGAACCACTCCCTTCTCATTTTTCCCAACTTGCTAATCAACGACTTCTTATTCACCTTCATCCGGGTATTCGATCCCGCTGCGCCGGACAGGACAGAAGTAACTACCTGGAACCTGGTTCCCGCGGAGCACAGCCCGAACCTGCTGGCTCGCCGGCTTGAGAACTTCGTCACTTTCCAGGGTCCAGGGGGCTTTGCGACTCCTGACGACGTAGAGGCTGTTGAATCATCCCAGGTCGGCTTTCGGGCCCGCGAAATGGGACGTTCCGATGTATCCCGGGGTATGCACCGCCAAGCCCTGACTTCCGACGAGTTACAGATGCGGGCATTCTGGCGGCAATGGCACGGTCATCTAATGGGACTGGATAAGGTCGAGACGGCAGACCGGATTCCTGAAAAGACGTGAGCATTGCCTTATGGACATGACAAGGCCCTCATTCAGAAGCCGCAAACAGCAGGTGAGTACCAGGAGGAAATCCGCATGGCAGACATAGAAGCAAGACTCGAAGAACTGGGCATCAAGTTGCCGGCCGAGGCGCCACCTCCCATAGCCAACTACGTCCCCGGCGTTCGCGTCGGCAACCTGATATTCCTGTCGGGTCTAGGTCCCGCCGAACGCGAGGACGGCACGGCGCCGTCCGGCAAGGTTGGCCGCGACCTGACCCAGGAGGAGGGCTACGAGGCTGCGCGGCTGACAGGAATCAACATCCTGGCCCGTATGAGAGGCGAGGCGGGCAGCCTGAACAACGTGAAGCGTGTGGTAAAATTGCTCGGAATGGTCAACTGCGACCCCGAATTCAACCAGCAGCCGGCAGTCATAAACGGCTGCTCCGACCTGTTCGTGGAGGTCTTCGGAGACGCCGGCCGCCACGCGCGCTCAGCTGTCGGAATGGCTTCTCTCCCCAACGACATCCCTGTGGAGATAGAGGTAATTATCGAGGTCGAGGAAGGCTGAGCGTCATCACCCTAGCCCCCGTATCAAGTACGGGGCAGGCACTAGCCCTCTCCCAGGGGGAGCTAAGAAGGGTAGGCATTGAAGTTGGGTTGGCGGGGTCACCCCCATCCCCGTATCAAGTACGGGGCAGGCTCTAACCTTCCCCCATCAAGGGGGAGGGGACTTTTACCTACCCTTGTGAGCACCCAGAGGGGGAAGGGACTTTCGCGAGTTCAGGCGAGTACCTGCATGGAGTATCGGGAGCGCATCAGGCGGCTCTCGGCGAAGCGGTCCAGGCTCATCTCCGAAATGTCCAGGCTCGTCGCCCTGCCCTGGGTAATGAGCTCGGACATCACCACGCCTATCATCGGGGACAGCTTGAATCCGTGCCCGCTGAAGCCCACGGAGAGGTAAAGTCCGTCTATTCCCTCCACCCTGTCCAGAACCGGATGCCAGTCGGGTGTGGTAGTGAACAGTCCGCTCCAGCCGCCGCGGAAAAGCGCCTGAGCCATGCCGGGCATTCGCTTCACGAGTTTCTCGAACGTCGCCTCGACCATCGGCATGTCAACGCCCTGGTTGAAGGTGTCGGGCGACGCATCCTCATCCTCGCCCACGCCGATTAGCGTCAGATTGCCCGCGTCCGGACGGGGCGACATATCGTTTACAACGTCGCCGATTATCGGATGGTCCGGCACCACGTCCTGCGGCCTGCGGAGCATCACAACTTGGTGTCGGATTGGTCGCAGCGGCACTTCTACCCCTACCGAGGCAAGCAGAGGGCCGGACCAAGGGCCCGCGGCCACCACGGCAATAGGCGTCTCTATGCGCTCATTCTCGGTCAGGACGGCGGTCACCCGATTGCCGGTGACTTCGATTCCCACCGCAGGCGATTCGGACCGGATCTCCGCTCCTTTTTCACGAGCCGCATTTGCGTATCCGGTAGTCACCGAATATGGGTCGGCGTACCCGGACTCCGGCTCATAGGCGAAAGATTCGCCATCGAATGTGCGCACCATCGGAGCGATCTCTTCCACGTCCTCGGCGGTAACAATGGACGTATCCACGCCCGCGCCACGCTGCATAGCCACGTTTTCCAGCATCGCATCGCGATCTTCCGGCCCGACGATTACGAAATAGCCAGTCTTGGTGTAACCCGACGACATCCCCGTAATCTCGTGAAAGTCCCTGAAAATTGAGAGACTGTCCCAAGCGAGACGTGTGGTCACCTCGTTGGAGTAGTGCATCCTGAGTATGGCCTGCGATCTTCCGGTCGAGCCGGATCCCAGTACGTCTCTCTCCAGAAGAACGGTGTCCGAAACGCCACGCTCGGCGAGATTGTAGAGGATGCTGCATCCCATCACACCGCCGCCGATGATTACCACTTCTGCCATGATCTACCTCACTACTACACGTTGAACAGGAAATGGATGACGTCGCCATCCTCCACTGTGTAGGTCTTGCCCTCCTGCTTGAGGACTCCCCGGCTGCGAGCCTCGCTTTCGCTGCCGCATTCGACCAAATTGCCGTAGGTTACGACCTCGGCGCGAATGAATCCGCGCGCCATGTCCGTATGAATCCTACCCGCCGCCTTGACCGCATCATCCCCGCGCGTCACCGTCCATGCTCTCACATCCTTGGGACCGCACGTGAAGAAAGTAATCTGGTCGAGGGCTGCGTATGATAATCTCACCATTCTGTCGAGGCCCGACTCGCCCGCGCCCAGCGACTCCCTGAACTCCTCCTCGTCCTCAGGATCTATCTCGGACAGTTCCATCTCCAGCTTGCCGAACAGTGTGGAGCACAGCACCCCGTCCGTCGCGACCTCGCTTTCCAGTCGGTCCATAATAGCCGACGCCTCGTCCATCTGCTCCTCCCCCGCGTTGACCACGACGATCACGGGCTTCGCGGTGAGAAACTGGAACTCGTTGACGCGACGCGCCTCTTCCCTGCTCAGAGCCTGGTTCCTGATCGGAGCGCCACCCTCCAGTCCTTCTTTCAGCCTGGAGATGAGGGACTTCTCACGGAGCATCGCGTCCCGGTCGCCGCCTCTGGCGCCCTTGTTGTTCTGCTCGATTCTGTTCAGTCTGCGTTCCAGTATCTCCAGGTCGGCAAAAGCGAGTTCGTAGAGCATCGTCTCGATGTCGCGGAATGCGTCAACTCCATCGCCGCCGTCCGGCACTGAAGGGTCCTCGAAAGCCCTGGCCGCAATCACAAGGGCGTCCGCCGACTGGATTCGATTCAGGTACTCGCCGGAGATTCCCTTCGTCTGCCCAAGTCCGTCGGGCGCCGCGGGAAGATCAATGAATGTTACCTCGGCGTGCGTCGTCTTCTCAGGACGATACATTTCGCTGAGGGTTGAGAGCCTGAGGTCAGGCACCTTGGCAACCCCAATGTTCGGCCTTGCGGCAGAGGAGTATCCGGCGACCTGGGCCGCCCCCCTCGTCGCAGCATTGAAGATTGTCGTCTTACCGCTGAAGGGCAGCCCAATGATTGCGATTTCCATTGTCGAGTATTCAGTCTCTAGTTATCAGTGGTCAGTTCTTATTCATCCAACTTACGGTGCTCGCCATCTATTACGGTCGTCCCGTCCTTGGGTTTGTACCGACCCTCCGCGTCTGCCGGACGCCCAGAGGCCTCCATCAGGACGTCTCTGGGAGCCAGAAGAAGGAAGAGTACGCCGGATATTATCAGCACCAGCAGGTCGTCTATTCTTCCCAAAATTCCCAGAAAGTCCAGGTCCCACGGCACAATCGTATAGACGATGGCCGCGGGAATCAGCAGTTTCAGCCCGAATGGAACACGGCTGTCCATCATCAGACGCATTATCAGGCGCGGTATCCCGGTCATCGTGAGCAGAGACAGGAGTACTCGTATCATTTTCCGCACCTCCCAAAGGTCTTGTGTTGATTATAGTACGGGAAGCGCCGTTATGGAATCAGAAAATCAGGATGCAGGACGTCCAGGCCGCGCTAAACGTTCGTTGTAGTGGCTTTGGGCTGCGTGCTATAATCCCCTAGATATTCCCTATGAGATTCAGGAGAACCCGTTTGACTTCGCAGCGGATACGTGACTATGAATTAGCGATGATACTCAGCCCGGAAGCTACGGAGTCGGAAGCTGCGGAAACCGTCAAGCGCATTTCCGACATTATCACCGAGGGTGGAGGGAGCATCTCCCATCAGGAAAACTGGGGGATCAGGCGGCTGGCCTATCCCATACAGCGATTCATCGAGGGCAACTACTTCATCACGCGGTGCCAGATGGAAGCGCAGGCAGCAGCCGAGCTAGACGAGATGCTCAATGCCGCCCAGGACGTAATGCGGCACCTCATATTCAGGCTCAAGAAGTCCGAGATCGCAGCCATGGAGGTGCAAGCCGAACGCCAGCGCCAGGAACTTGCGAGACAGGAAGCCGAAGCGAGGGCCGCAGCCGCTCGTGAGGCGCGCGAAAGGGAAGAAGCTGCCGCCCGGGCGGCAGCCGAGCGCGAGGCGAGAGAAGCCGAAGCGCAGGCCCCCGCTGCCGTGTCCGAACCAGCGGCAGAGGCTTCGGAGCCGAGTGGCGAAGCCGAGACGGAAGAAACTGCCGTTCCCGTCGCCGAGTCCGAAAGCGAAGAGGGAGTCCAAAGCCCCGTGTAGCCTGTCGGCGGATCTTGCTGCTATTGAACGCGCTCGCCGGATTTTCTGACCACCCCAAAGACTCAGGCCCAGGACGTAAGCGATGTACAACAAGATAACCATCATCGGCAATCTGGGTACCGATCCAGAGATGCGCTATATGCCAAGCGGCGACGCTGTAACCGGTTTCTCCGTCGCCACGAATCGGCGATACAGGACCCGTGACGGAGAGCAACGAGATGAAACCGAATGGTTCAGGGTAAACGCTTGGGGACGCCTCGCCGAAACCACTAACCAGTACCTGCAAAAGGGCAGACTTGTATATGTGGAAGGAAGTCTCAGCAGCCGATCTTGGGTTGGACAGGATGGACAAACCCGGTTCAGTAATGAAATACGCGCACAAGAAGTGAAATTTCTCAGCGGATCCGGGGACACAGGCGGATTCGGAGCCGGAGCCGCGGGGCCAGACGGTCCGCCAGCGGGCGACGACGAAGACGATCTGCCCTGGTAGCCCAGCATAAGACTGAAATCAGATAACGATGCTCACCCCGGAAGCCGGAGCATATTGCTCCTTTGGACTTCCGGCCCAGCGAAAACCGACAATACTCCATGCCACGTAGCAGAAGGTGAGTTGATATGACGACACAACAGACAGGAGCGCAGCAGTCGCAAGGGCCGAGGCCCGGTGGCGGCCCTCAAACGGGTGGAGGCTATCGTCCAGGCGGCGGAGGCAGACCCGGCGGCCCTCAGCAGGGCGGCTACCGTCCAGGCGGCGGAGGCAGACCCGGTGGCGGCGGCTTTCGTCCGGGAGGCGGAGGCAGACCCGGTGGTGGCGGCTACCGTCCGGGAGGCGGCAGACCCGGTGGAAGGCCGGGCGGATTCCGCCGAGGCAGGCCGCGCTACTATAGCCGCAGAAAGATTTGCGGCTTCTGCGTTGACAAGATCGAATACATTGACTACAAGGATGTAGATCGTTTTCGCAGGTACATGACCGACAGGTGGAAGATAGAGTCCCGCCGCAAGACCGGCGTCTGTGCCAAGTGCCAGCGCATGATGACCACCGCGATCAAGCGGGCCAGGCATCTTGCGCTGATTCCATTCAGTCCCGACCACGCGGGCCCTCAAATGCGATGGTCGAGGTAAGCTCGAATCCAGCTCGCAAGTACCTGTTCGACTTTGCAACTTGTGAAAGACGTGTGCATTTCGGGGTTGAATAGTGGTTGATGAAGCCCGCCAATCGCCATCGCGACGAACGGTAAGGTCGGACAGACGCAGAATCGCGTCTGCGGGATCGCCCGAAGAGCGCCGTCGCCATCGGCTTGCGCTTATCATCATCGGCGTACTGCTCCTGGTCATAACCGGGATAGTCGTAGCCGGGTATGTGATCATTTTCGTCCTTCCTCCACAGCAGCTCATCGTGCGCGTGGACGATGTGAGCTACACCCGCGGAGACATGGTCAAGCTCCTTCGGATCAGGCAGAAGGCCCTGGAGTTGGACAACTCCCAGCAGACTCTCAGGTCAACGGACGACATATTCCAGGCGTTGCAGCTCATCGTCGAAAACGAGGTCATTGCCCAGGTCGCCCCCAGCGAGGGAATATCCGTATCCCGCGATGAGATTGACAACAATATACGCAGTTCCATGGCACCCTCCGCGTCCGAGGCGCAGGGCAAGTCTGCCGCACAGGTAGAGCGCGAATACCACGAACGCTATCGCCAATTCCTCAATTCCGCCCAGGTCAGTGAGGGCGAGTATCGCGATCTCGTCAGGAAGGCGATTCTCAGAGAGAAGTTCCGACAGTTCGTAGGCGATCAGATACCGGTATTTGGCGAGCAGGTATATCTGCATCGCATAGCGATGGGCTATCAGGACGAAATAGACATCATGCAGACCAAGTACGCGGACCTGCTGGGCGACAACAGATCCCCTGAACACATCCGCAACACGGTACGGGGGATAGCGCGCGAATTTTCAAGGGACCCCGACACGGTCCGATCCAGGGGAGACCTCGGCTGGACGCCGCTAGGCATACTCGAGGACTACGAGCGCGATTTCTGGAAATTGGAAGTTGGAGAGATGTCCGAACCCACGCCGAACGTGGAAAATCCCCAGATGTCATTCTTCTTCGTAGTATCCGAGCGTGAAGAGGTCCTGGAGATAAGCCGGGTCAATCGGGAGCAACTGAAGACGCGCGCGCTGCAGGAGTGGGTGAACGATGAGCGTCAGAACCATGACATCTACGCCACATTCAACTCAGACATCTACGCATGGTTCGTCGAGCAGCTTCGGGTAAGCGCGAGCACCACCCCGACGCCCACCTCCAATAATCCGCTCGAAAATCTAATGACGGGCCGATAGGTCTCACTCCTGTCGATTAGGTTGCTTCCTCACCCGCCATCCCCGCATATCCGGGAAATGCCTTTGCGTTTGCTTGCGCTGTAATAGTAACCTGAATACCGAAACACGAACTGGAAGGTTAGCGCCTTGAGCAAAGACACAGTCGGAATCGCGCTGCTGGGGATGGGTGTAGTCGGCGGCGGCGTGGCAGACATCATACAGCGCAAGCGGTCTCACCTGAGAGACATGGTGGGATGTCCTGTCGAACTAAAGGGCATACTGGTAAGGGACGTCAACAAGCCGCGTGCAACCCAGACGCCTCACGGCATTGTCACTACAGTCGCAGATGACATCCTCTCCAACCCCGAAGTAGATGTGGTAGTCGAGGTGATGGGAGGGCAGGACCCGGCCTTCGACTATATCCTCAAAAGCATCTCGCTGGGCAAGCACATTGTGACCGCGAACAAAGAAGTCATGGCGCGACACGGACCGGACATCCTCACCCTGTCTCGCAAGAAGGGTGTCCAGACCCTATTCGAGGCAGCGGTCGCCGGCGGCACACCGATCATCGCGCCGCTCCTGCGGGACCTGGTCGCCAACGAAGTCCTGACCATACACGGGATAATCAACGGCACGACGAATTACATCCTCACCAGCATGAGCCAGAATGGCGCCGACTTTGGGGACACACTCGCCGAAGCCCAGCGACTCGGCTACGCCGAGTCCGATCCGACCAACGACGTAGAGGGCATTGATGCCGCCTACAAGCTGGCGATTCTGGCGACACTGGGCTTCCGCGCCAGAGTCAGGGACACCGATGTGTTCCACGAAGGAATCACCCGTTTGCGGACCCGCGACTTCCAGTACGCGAGAGAACTCGGCTACGCCATCAAGCTCCTTGGAATAGCGACCTCGGACAACGGCTCGGTGCAGGCGCGGGTACATCCCGCTTTCATCCGGGAAGACTCGATGATCGCCAAGGTGGACGGCGCGCTGAACGCTGTCGAAATACAGACCGACCTCGCGGGCAAGCTGATGTTCCACGGCGCGGGCGCGGGTTCCATGCCCACCACAAGCGCAGTAATCGCGGACATAGTTGACATTGCGCGCAACCTGGCAGGAAATGTGGCGCCTCCTCCTATTGGCAAACTCTCTGAACGCACCCATGTGCAGCCAATATCTGAACTGCGCACTCGCTACTACATTCGGCTCATGGCGACCGACAGACCGGGGGTTCTCGCGCAAGTCGGCGGCGTTCTGGGCAACAGGAACATATCCATCGCTTCGGCAATACAGAAAGAGACGGACGAAGTCGCTCAGAGGGCAGAAATAGTGCTGATGACTCACCGGGCCAACGAGAGCGACGTGCAGCAGGCAATCCGCGAATTGGAAGCCCTCGAAACGGTCGCCGAAGTCGGTAACATGGTTCGTGTGGAAGAGTGGTAGAAAACTGCTTGGCATAACGCTTCTCACACTGTAGCCTTGAAATCAAACCACGTAGCGTGAGGTGATTTCGAAATGGCAGGCACATACTATACTTGGAAGCGATGAAGCACTTGCAAGAGAGTGAAAGCGGAGCTTTCACAGAGTGGCATCGAGCTGGATGAGCGCGACTTCTTCGCGGATCCGTTCACTGGGGAAGAACTCAGAGGCCTGATCGGCGACGCTCCCGTATCCGAATACTTCTCATGGCGCTCCCCTTCGTTCCGCAAGCTGGGCCTGAAGCGGGAAGAAGTGAGTGACAACCAGATGCTGGAACTAATGGCGGAAGAGCCACGTCTCATTCGCCGCCCACTGATAATGACCCCGGACGGCAAGCTCATCGTCGGAACCGACAAGAAGGCTATGGCCGATCTCGTATCCGGCTAGTATCATGTCTGGTTGAATACACAACAGTCGCCGTTCATTTCCGTCATTTTGTATGTTGAAGTCCCCTCTCCCTTAATGGGCTCACAAGGGTATGCAAACGTACAGTCAGCTATGAATTCTGGTCAGTAAACCCCCTCTCCCTGGGGGAGAGGGCTGGGGTGAGGGTAATCTACAATGATGATTGACCTGTCCGGCAAAGTGGCCCTCGTCACCGGTGGCGCGCGCGGCATCGGTCGCGGAATATGCCTCACGCTCGCAGAACAAGGCGCGGACGTAGCGGTAGCCGACCTGCTTGCCGACAGCGCCGCGTCAGTCGCCGTAGAGATGGAGCGCATGGGACGCAGATCTCAAGCCATCAGCATGGATGTCACCAGCCGCCCATCCATCCAGACCGCCGTGTCACAGGTACTCGACGACATGGGCCGCATAGACATCCTGGTCAACAACGCGGGTGTAGTGGGAGCGGGGAATTGGTGGGGCCGCGACAAGCCCAGCGACGAAGACTGGCACTTTACCCACATGGTCAACGTGCGCGGGGTAGTCATGGTAACCGAGGCAGTCCAGGATCAGATGATACAGCGCGGCTCTGGCAGAATCGTCAACATAGCCTCCATAGCCGCGCGTCAGGGCAGCCCCGACATCCCCCACTACTCCACGACCAAAGCAGCGGTCGTAAGCTGGACCCAGTCCAACGCCCACCAACTAGCCCCATACGGCATAACCGTCAACGCGATATGCCCGGGCCTGCTCTGGACCGATATGTGGCAGGCCATCTCCCGCAGGCGTTCCGCCACCACCGGAGAGGACATTTCGGGCCGCGCGCTGTTCGAGCGCGCCGTAGAAAATATGACTCCGATGAAGCGCGAGCAGACCCCCGAGGACATAGGCAAGCTCGCCGCCTTCCTCGCCTCAGACGACGCTCGAAACATCACCGGCCAGGCCATAAACGTGGACGGCGGAATACGCATGAACTAGCAATTCCTCCCGGAAACCGATAATGCCGACCTGCATGACTCTCTTATTGCCGTATCAGGCCCTAAGTCGTTACAATGTTTCAGAACGCACAAGTCGGGGCGTAGCGCAGTCGGTAGCGCGCCACGTTCGGGACGTGGAGGTCGCTGGTTCAAGTCCAGTCGCCCCGACC
>VXRN01000066.1 GCA_009838465.1 Dehalococcoidia bacterium | reverse complement strand
TCACCCATCGGCTTGATGAACAGGCCGAAGTTGAGCGACCCCATCGCCATGCTGACCGCACCAGAGGCGGCCATGACCCCGACAATCACCCAGCCGTAGAAGAAGCGGCTCGGCTTATCTTTCTGCACGTACTGAATCAGCCTCTGCCGATGTATGGCATCTGGGTGGCCATTACTGTCATGAATTGGACGTTCGCATCGAGCGGCAGGTTGGATATATGCAGAACGGCGTCGGCAACGTGCTGGACGTCCATAGTCGGCTCTACCCTGACCTCACCGTGCGCCTGCGGGACCCCGACGCTCATCCTCTGTGTCATCGGGGTGGCGGCGTTGCCCACGTCTATCTGGCTGCAGGCTATATTGTACTTACGCCCGTCGAGGGACGTGGCGCGGGTCGCGCCGGTCACGGCGTGCTTGGTGGCGGTGTAGGGTATGGAGTTGGGGCGCGGCACGTAGGCCGAAATCGAGCCGTTGTTGATGATGCGGCCGCCCATCGGGTCCTGGTCCTTCATGATATGGAAGGCCTGCTGGGTGCAGAGGAATGTGCCGGTGAGGTTGGCGTTCACGACGGTCATCCACTGGTCATAGGTAAGGTCCTCGAGCAGGACGGCAGGCGCGCCCGTGCCGGCATTGTTGAACAGCACGTCCAGACGTCCGAAAGCCTCCTTGGTCTTTGCGAAGAGGTTCTTGACGGAGTCGGGGTCTCCGACGTCTGCCTGCACTATCAGCGCGCGCGAGCCGTCGTCGCCAGCCTCTGCGACCGTCTCCTCGAGTGGGGCCAGGCGCCTGCCGGACAGCGTGACCGAGTACCCGTCTCCAAGAAGCGCCAGCGCGGACGCCTTGCCTATGCCCGTTCCCGCTCCGGTAACAATCGCGACTCTTCCATTTGATGCCATGTTAAATTCTCCTGGATATGTAGTGAGTTGGTGCCCCATTCTAACGCTAACGTAGGTTGATTGTCAGTCAGGTTGGATGTAAGGATGGTACTTACCTGTACGTCTCCGCGTTGTCGTGCGGGGTGTAGCCCAGAACCTCCCAGCCGCGCGGCGTGTCGTATATCTTCCATGTGTTGGCCGACGCGCCAAAGAATACGTCGAAGCCGATGTCCTCTACCTCGATGCAGCGTTCGACCATAGTGGTGAGATCGCGGCTGCTCAGCCAACTGACGAAACTGCGCGCGTCCTCACCGGGTACGTCCTCAATGCTCATCGTGCCGAGCCTGATGCAGATTACGGAAATCCCGTACTCCTCTGAGTAGTACTGTCCGAGAGACTCGCCGAAGATCTTGCTCGCGGCGTAAGGACCGTCCGGACGGACCGGCATCTCATGGGTAACTAGGGATACTTTGTTCGGATCGAGATCGCCGTACTCCCCCTCGGCGATCGATATCCAAGGCTCGTCCCGCTCGTAGAAGCCGTTGACGTGCATCGAGCTGAAGAAGATGACGCGCGACACCCCTCCCTGGCGCGCCGCCTCGAACACGTTGGCGGTCGCGGTGATATTGTCCGGTAGTAGCAGGTCCCACCAGATGTCGGGCGTGTGTCTCGGCTCCGCGGCCAGATGAACGACGGTGTCAACACCTTGAAAAGCGGGCAGTATCCCGTCGAAGTTGGTCAGGTTCGCAGTCAGAGACTCGAATCCCGGGTCCGACACAGGTATGCGGTCGATGCCTGTCAGGGCATACTTGTCTCCCAGCCCATTCCTGAGAAACGTAGCTATGCGCCCCGCTGCGCCGGTCAGCAGGATTTTGTTTTTGTCGGCCAAGTTAATCCTCCGTTGCTCTCTATTGAATATTGGTATCCATGACTGGTGAGCGCTTACTATCAAGCCTTCCTTTGGTGTTCGCACTGCTGAATCAGCAAATAGGGCGGACTTGGCTCGTCAATTGGGATGCGCTCCAGCGCGTGAGTGACCGGATTCACGCGGTATCTCAGGCTTTCCAGCAGATGATAGCCAATCAATGGTATCGGCGCTTCGGTTATCATCGTCCCGAATCCCCGCCCGTCTATCTCGCCAATGGCCCGGTACGACTGCCTTTCTACGATTCCCGTGGCGGTCAGAATTTGCAGAACGCCGTTCGGAACCGGCGAAAGTTCGAGTTCGTCAATTTCTTGTTGAGGAAGGCCGATATGAGTAGATCCGGAATCAACCAGGAACTCATACTCCCGCGCTCCATCGGAGCCTATTATAGTGGCCGTGGCGGTAGTTCTTCCCATGTGCGAATCTCCTTATTTCAATACCCGCTCGAAGACGTAACGGCCCAGATCGCGGTTCTCGGCGAACTCGAACCCGTTGAAGTCTCCGTTGTAGCCGATGATGGGCACATCCTGCTCGTAAGGCGAGGCATGGGAGCGGAGACCGCTGCCCGCGCCGGTGTCGTTCCAGGAGTCGCTCAACTCCTTCGGGCCGAAAACGGTTTCCGAGTCCCCAGTGACCACCAGGTCGCCGATGCGCTCATAGTTCAGCTTGAGCTCCTCGACAGCCTCCGCTCGGCTGTAAACCCTCTCCACTCCTGTCGTCTCTGTCAGGATTTGCGCGGTTTCTTCCACGCGGTTCGCCTGGCCCGCGTCCATATAGATGAACATACAGCCACCCAGGTTATTGTGATGGACGACGTAGCGGTCCTTGATGATCGGGACGGCCTGGGCCGCGATTCCATGCCGCGAGAGTATGTCGTCTAGCACAACCATTCGGCTCTTTGGACTCATGCCATGGTCCGCGGTCAGAAGAAGCGTGACGTCAGGATGCGCATCCACCAGGTCGCCAATTGCGTTGTCCAGGATGCTGATGTGCTGCTGCGACTCTGGCTCCTCCGGCGCGTAGGTGTGCATGGCGAAGTCCGTCGTGGAAATGTAAACGATGTCCGCCGGACTGCGCTTCATTGCCTCCGTGGCGGCGCGTATTGCCCAGCCGTTCACTTCCAGTGAGTATATCGGAGGCGGCTCTCCAACCGCGTCAACAGCCCAGTCTGGCGCGCGCTCGGAAGATATGCTTACCGTTGCCCCGTCCGAGAGCAGCGTCCTCAGCTTGTCCTTGGATGTGGAAAGGATAGTCGTGGCCCCCATCTCGCTAGCGCGCTGGAAGAATGTTTCGGCCAAGACGTACTCGCCCGACTCCATGTAGATTTCCTCGCCCGTCTCTCTGACCAGGCGGTAGTTGGAGCTTATCCCGTGCTCAGTGGGATATTTCCCCGTTACCACGGACACGTTATTCACGTTGGTCACAGACGGCATCATGCACTTGGCGGTAACATGGAACCCGCGCTTTGCCATCTCCCTCAGATTCGGAGCGTCACAAACGTCAAGGTATTCGGGATCTAGTCCATCAATCGTAATGAGAACAGTGGTCTTAGGCATGGCGTTCACCTGGGAGCTTTCATTTCCTGGAATGTAGAGGGCCCACTTCATCAAGGGCTGCCGTCTGTGTAATTCTATCACTATCGGGTGTGTACAAGGCTCTGGAAAGTCTTACTCTCGTATATGACAATAAGATGGATATGAATGCAGAGGAACTCACTACGGACGATACCGTCACAGAAACGGATGCTCTCCGGCCCAGACGCCGGTTCAGGTGGTGGCGGAAGCTGCTGCTGGGTCTCATTCTGCTGACGCTGTTCATCCCTCGTCTGGACAGCTTCAAGATCACCCCGGTGGAACTGATTGCGTTCGAGCACCTGTTTTCTCTGGTGGAGTGGGAGGCGGCTAACTTCCCGAGGAAGTGGGTCCATTCGCTCATCAATCTTGTGCCGGGACAGAAGCCCACTCGCGAGGAACGCCTGGAGATTGTCGACGAATACCTGAAAGTAGTGCGCCTCGCCAAAAAAGAGGAGCGACGGATCGAAGGCGCGTCTCAGTTGCTGAGCTTCAAAGGGGCCGATACCAGCCAGGTCGTGCCCTCGGACGAATATCTTCGAGAGCTGCTTGCACAGAAGCGTAAACTCCAGCCCGAGGCGGAGGAGAGCGTCGAGGCTGAAATCGCTGCGGTGCTCGCGACTCTTGGTCTCCAGTCGCGCATAGGCGTGATTTGGCCGCCGGTGGACATTCGATTCGGCGAACCGCCCACTCTGCTCGTCATCTCACCACGCGACAAAATTGACATGACGGGAGCTGTCTTCCTGGACCCGGACATAGAGCCGTTCGAGCGCGATGAGGTCGAAAAGCGGGTCTTCGAGGAAGTGGACTACGCCGCCTATGTGGACGACCTCGCCGGCCTTGCCACTTTCCCGAACATGGTGAACGACTTGTACACGACTCGCACTATAGTCAGGACAGTAGCGCACGAGTGGCTGCACTCTTACTGGTTCTTCCATCCGTTCGGCAGAAACTACTTCGCTTCTGACGAGATGACGACGCTGAACGAGACCGCCGCCACGCTCGCCGGAAACGAGATAGGCGACATAGCCTTCGAGCGTATGGGAGGCGACCTGTCGGTGAACGCTCGCCGCTACGAGGCCGCGCACAAGTCCAATCCCAACTTCACCAAGTTCATGCGCGAGACCCGAATCGAGGCTGAGAGACTTCTGGAGGAGGGGAAGGTCGAGGAGGCCGAGGAGTACATGCGCAAGCGGCAGTGGGAGTTGCGTCTGCGGGGCTACTACATCCGCAAGCTGAACCAGGCCTACTTCGCCTTCCGAGGCCGATATGCCGACAGTCCCGCCTCCACCAGCCCGGTGGGAGAGCAGATGCGCGAACTGCGCTCATACGTGGCAGACATCGGCGAGTTCATCGCCGTCATATCAGACGTGTCGAACCCCGCGGAGTTCGAGGCGCTACTGGGGCAGATGAGGGCCCAGAACGCCTCACATCAGCCCTAGCGTCCTGTTCAGGTTGGCGTAGCGGGTCGGGTCGAGATCGCGGTCTGTGAATCCTGGAAAGTCCGGCGGGTAGCGGTGTGCCCGGAAAGTGGCGTTGCTCGGATTGCGCCCCTCACGGTCGGGCGCGAAGAACGGGTTGATGTACTCCCACACGATGTCGCCATCCTGCGTTATCTCGAAGACCCGACCGTGAGCTCCCTCGCATATCAGCGTGTTCCCGTTGGGAAAGCGGTCCGCCCCGCTTATGTACGAGCTGTAGAACGATACTGGCGGTCTGCCTTCGTAAGTCCACTCGATCTCTCCGCTCTCCTGGTTCACTTCGATGATCCGTGAACCTCTTCCGCCGCCTCTGGCGTGTGTGTGGTTGTCGAAGATCATTATGTTGCCGCCGGGAAGCTGGGTCGCGTTGTGCTGGTGGCTGATCTCGCCCGGGCCCCACTTCCAAGTTGCCTCGCCCGTCTCGCGTGAGAATATAGCCACGGTATCCGTCTGGCGGTAACTCACCAGGAAGTCACCGTCTCTTGTGCTGGAGAGCGCGTTGGCGTGCGTCCACTCGCGCCGCCCCTCAAGCGGGCATATCACGTCATCCTCGATACTGAGGTTCTCCCAGGTGCGCCACTCGGCGAGCGTCTCTCCATCCGGCGACACCTCCCGGATCGTGTCGCCCAGGACGTTTATCGGATCTTCGGGTGTTCGATAACCGCCACGCACTCGCGCTGACAGGTCGGCGGGCATCGGTTCCCAGCGCAGGTAGATCGTATTTCCGTTGAGCAGACGCTCGTAGTCGTGGTGAAGCGCGGGATCGTCGTATTCCCAGACCTTTACGCTGTCCCAGTCGAGCTCTACCAGCGAGGCCGACCCGCCGCCCAGTCCGCGCGTCTCCTCGTAGTCGGGGTCGGGCGAGGTGCGGATGAGCAGGTTGCCATTGAGCAACACTTTGCCGTAGGCGATGCCTCCATGATACTCCCACCTGTGGCAGATGCGGCCCTCCATATCGACCAGAACGGCGAAGTCGGCCGTGTTGGACGACACGAGCGTGTATCCCTTGTGTGAAAGCATCGGGGAATAATATATAAGTCCGACAGGATGATGTATTGACCAACCCATGATGAGTTCCCGGATTTCTCATTTCAGTAGGGGCGTCCCTTGTGGGCGCCCTCTGCGACTTATAGAGACGACACTAGCTTCACACCGTCATGGGAGTGTCTTCCCGGTTCGCCCACTCGCCCATCGAGCCGTCGTAGTTGCGAGTCCTGTCGTAGCCCAGAAGTCTGAGAGTGAATACTCCGTGCGCCGCACGGATGCCTCCCTGTCAATAGGTTATTACGTTCTTGTCGGGAGTTACCCCGAGCGCCGTGAGCATCTCGTTCAGTTCGGAAGCCGGCTTGAACAGCCTGTGCCGGTCCTCCGTAATGAGGTTGAGCCACTCCAGGTGTACCGCGCCCGGAATTCTGCCCGCGCGTGCGTTGCCCCGGCTGTTGGAACCGTCCCACTCGTCGTCGGATCTCACGTCCAGGAATACGGTATCGTCGTTGCCGACCTGGGACACGCCGTAGTCCAGCGTGCATACCAGCGAGTCGTCGGCCTTCGGAGTGAACGTAACGCTGCCCACGTCCGGCGGCCTGTCTATCGAGGTCGGCCTGCCCTCGTCGAACCACTTCTTCCAGCCCCCGTTCAGCACCTTCACGTTCGTATGCCCATAGTAGTTGAGGACCCACCAGAAGCGCGTGGAGTAGAGACTGCCGGAGTTGTCGTAGGCCACCACCAGCGTATCGTCGCCGATGCCCATCTCCTCCATGAGCGACTTCATCACGTCCGGCTCGGCCACCAGCGGGTACTGCGTCGGATTGGAAGGGTAGTCCGGATGCTTGATGTAATGGTGTACGCGGATGCCCACTGCGTTCTTGATATGCGCTCGCAGATAGAGCTCAAACTCGTCGCAGTCAACGACGCGCACGTTGGGATCGTCGAGATGCTCGGCCAGCCACTCCGTGGAGGCCAGAAGCTCGGGACGAGCGTATTGCTGTTCGGTCATGATGAATACTCCAGAGTCGTGGATTGGCCCAGAGTATCTTTCAAGTCGGCGGGACAGTCAAGCGGGGCGCACAACTGTTGGGGACTAACGTCAAAGGCGAGGCGGTGCATTCCACTTGCGAATCAAACCGATGCTCTAACAGGACCCTTCCGATTCCCTGAAGGCAGATAGCGCATGACCGACAGGGACCAGTCAATTAAGAATGCCCAACGAGAGACGCCTTCATACATAGACTTGACGTAGATACCATGTAGGTATAAAGTACTTTACAAGGATCGGGCATTTCCCGTTCGACACTCAGGCTCTGGTTTACCGGGGCCTGTTTGTTTTATGGAAATTTCTTCAACCCCCAAATCTTCGGCTTGATTATGTTATACGCCCTGTTGCTTTGGCTCGGTCGGAGTATGCTCAGAGCCATCGGACGGGCAACCAAGTCCGCAAGTTGTAGCCCAATGGAGTTGGCTGCCTTGCTAACGAAGACAGGTTCAAATTCAATTTGACTGAAGTCTATTTTCGCTCGACTCCAGTTCCCCTGATTGGCGCAGATCCGTCTAAATGCCAGTTCTAGTTCGCTGTCCTCTCTCTTACCCCGACTTTCAAATACAACATGAACGATCCTGCCAAGTTGTCCTTTGCCGAGCAAGTGTTCGATTAGAAATTCCATGCAAAATAGAAGAGCGATTTCGTAAGGATTATTAGATATGCCGGATTCTCCAGCCAAAAGATTCTTGTCGATCACGGATGCAATGACATCCATTCTCGTTTTCTCCATCACTGTGTTCAAATCTGCCATGAATCGTTCCCGTCGCAGCGGATCTGAACGGAAGGACGAGAAATATATCTCGTTTTTGCGGATCTCACGCTCATGCAAGATCACACCGTCATGTCCCCAGGTTGAGAATTTCAACCTTTGCATGTTTGGGACTAAATTGTTGATGTAATCATCTACCCTTACCACGCAGAATGCCAACGCGAACACGGGAAACTGAGGATTTATGCTTACAAGCCCATGGTCGCCGCTTTCGTCGGCGAAAACGATGAAGTCGGAGAAGTCCTTTGGCTGAGTCGTCAAAAGTGTCAGCGACCCTTAACCCCGATATGCCGGCAGCGGCTTGATGCTGTACTCCGCGCCCGACCCCGACATGCTCTCCACCGCAGCGCGCGCCGTGTCCAGCGACGTGAAGCACGGGATTCTGGCCTCGGTCGCGGCCCTGCGTATGTCGAAGCCGTCCTGAAGCACCTCGCGGTCGCCGGTTACGGTGTTGACAACCGCCTGTACTGTGCCGTCCTCGATGATGTCCACAACATTCGGATGGCCGGATAGCACCTTCGGAATGGCGATGACCGGCAGCCCCAGGCCCGCAATCATCGCAGCGGTGCCGTCCGTGGCGTACAGAGCGCATCCTGCATCGTGGAGCTCACGGATCATCTGCACCGACTCCGCCTTGTCGCGGTCAGCTATGGAGAGCAGCGTCGAGTCTCCGGGCTTGATGGAGAGCCCCGCCGCCATGAGCGCCTTCGCCACGGCTGGCGTGAACTCGCTGTCTATGCCCATTACCTCGCCGGTGGACTTCATCTCCGGTCCCAGGTATGTATCCACGCCGGTCAACTTAGACATGGAGAACACCGGCGCTTTGACCGCCACCAGTTTCTGCCGTTTCCACAGTCCGCCTTCATAACCTAAATCCTTCAGCTTGCGCCCCATCATCGCCTTGACCGCCAGCTTGACCATCGGCACCCCGGTCACCTTGGATATGAACGGTATCGTGCGGCTGGAGCGGGGGTTCACCTCGATTACGAAGACCGACGTGTCGGTCGCGCTGTTTCCCGTGGACTGCGGGCTGCGGTACGCCGGCCCGCCGACCACCACGTACTGGATGTTCATCAGGCCGCGCACTTCCAGCGCCTTGCCGATGCGCGTCGTGTAATCTACTACGGTGTTTACCTCTTCTTCGCTGAGGGTGAGGCCGGGATATATCGCCATCGAGTCGCCGCTGTGTACTCCTGCCCGTTCTACGTGTTCCATGATGCCCGGAATCAGCACGGTCTCGCCGTCACACACGGCGTCCACCTCAACCTCGCGCCCCTCGAAATACTTGTCTATCAACACTCGGCGCCCCGAACCCGCCTCGAACGCGCTGTTCATGTAGCGCACCAATTCAGTGGCGTTCTGGACTATCTCCATCGCCCGCCCGCCCAGGACGTAGCTCGGTCTTACCAGAACCGGGTATCCTATCTCCTGCGCGACGTTCAGCGCGTGCTCCAGTTCCATGACTGCCGCGCCGGGCGGATTGGGAATCCCGACTCGCGCCAGGAACTCCTCGAACAGGTGCCGGTCGGACGCTATATCAATGGACTGTGCCGTGGAACCGAGTATCGGCAGACTCGCCTTGTCCAGCGACTGGGACAGGTTTATCGCGGTCTGACCCCCGAACTGCACCATAGAGGGCGGTACGACGACCCCGTTGCGGTCTGAATCCACCGCCTCATTCTCCAGGATGTCGCGTACGGACTCCTCGTCCAGCGGCTCGAAATACAGCCTGTCGCTCGTGTCGAAGTCGGTCGAGACCGTCTCCGGGTTCGAGTTGGCCATCACGCTCTGGATGCCTTCCTCCTGGAGCGCCCAGGCCGCGTGTACGGAGCAGTAGTCGAACTCGATGCCTTGGCCGATGCGTATCGGCCCGCTGCCCAGCACCAGCGCCTTGTTGACGGGGGAGGGTATCGCCTCGTTCTCCTGTTCGTAGGTGCTGTAGAAGTAGGGCGTCTGAGCCTCGAACTCCGCCGCGCAGGTGTCCACCATCTTATAGACTGGGCGAATGTCCCATTCCTGCCTGGTCTTGCGGATCTGGTCCGCTGTGCGGTCCGCAAGTATGGCGATCTTCTCGTCGCCGAATCCGAGTCGCTTGGCCATCCACAGAAGCTCGGGCGTCAGCGTTTCGTGGATTAGCCTGCTCTCCATCTGCGCTATCCGGTTGAATGCTCTCGTGAACCACGGGTCTATGCCCGTGGCGCACGACAGTTCTTCGGGCGTTACGTCCCTGCGCAGCGCGGCCATGAGCGCCCACAGCCGCTCGTCGTTGGGGTCTATCGGCAGGTGATCCAGGATGTCTTCCCTGGATCTATTCCAGCCGTTATCCTCCCACAGCAGTGAACGGTTCGTTATCTCCAAAGACCGCACCGCTTTCTGGAAGGCCGCCTCGAAAGAGCGGTCAATCGCCATTACCTCGCCGGTTGCCTTCATCTGCGTCCCGATTCTGCGGTCTCCACCCGGGAACTTGTCGAATGGCCATCTGGGGATCTTGACGACGCAGTAGTCCAGAGCGGGCTCGAACGCCGCCAGCGTGCGCTGCGTCACGGCGTTGGGGATCTCGTCCAATCGCTTGCCCACAGCTATCTTTGCCGCCACGCGCGCAATCGGGTATCCGGTCGCCTTCGACGCCAGCGCTGAACTTCGGCTGACGCGCGGGTTCACCTCGATGATGTAGTAGCTGCTCTCGGCCCTGCCTCCGCCCGGAAGCGTCTCCGCCACCACGTCGCCCGGTTCCAGCGACATCTGGATATTGCATCCGCCCTCGATTCCCAGCGCCCGGATTATCTTCAGGCTCGCCGAGCGCAGAAGTTGGTACTCCTTGTCGGTCAGCGTCTGGCTGGGCGCGACCACTATGCTGTCCCCGGTGTGGACGCCCATCGGGTCTATGTTTTCCATGTTGCAGATGGTGATGCAGTTGTCCGCGCCGTCGCGCATCACCTCGTACTCGATTTCCTTCCAGCTGACCAGCGACTTCTCGATCAACACCTGGTTTATCGGGCTGGCCGCGAGTCCGCCGTTCACTATCTGGTCGAACTCCTCCCTGTCGTTGGCGATGCCTCCCCCCGTGCCGCCCAGTGTGTAAGCAGGCCGGATGACCACCGGCAGCCCGATCTCATCCAGCGCGTCGTAAGCGTCTTCCATGGATTCGACGATGGCGGACGGTGGCACTGGCTCGCCTATCTCCACAAGAAGGCGCTTGAACAGTTCGCGGTCTTCCGCGTTCCTGATGGTTTCAAGCGGCGTGCCCAGAAGACGGACGTCGTATCGCTCCAGAATGCCCGCGTCCGCCAGTTCGACAGCCAGATTCAGGCCGGTCTGTCCTCCGAGCGTGGGGAGCACGCCGTCCGGTCTCTCCTGCGCGATGATTCGCTCCAGCACCTCGACGGTCAGCGGCTCGATGTAAACGATGTCCGCGATGTCCTCGTCGGTCATGATCGTGGCGGGGTTGGAGTTCACGAGGACCGTGGTCACGCCCTCTTCGCGGAGGGCCTTGCATGCCTGCGTTCCGGCGTAGTCGAACTCAGCCGCCTGTCCGATTACTATGGGGCCCGATCCGATCACAAGGACCTTGCTGGGAGTGGGACTTGAATTTAAGTTTTGCATTGCTAAGGTCTTCTCTGTGGATGCTCAGGCTTGGTTTTCGACGAGTATGTCTGTATGCTGAGGCTGCATTTCGGATTCCAAAACTACATAAGGCTATCATAATGGAATGGCATGGGTCAGATGAATTACTCTGACAGCGTTATACGTGAAAAATGGGACTGTCGGAATCCGAAAACAGGCGCTTTGCGCGTGGATAGATACGAGTCTTAGGTAGATTTATGCTAATATAGCGCGAGCCCGGCAGGACACGAGATCGCAAGCATCGGAGTGAGTTGTCCAATGGATTTCACATTCGAGAAAGGTTCGGAACAAAGTCCGCGCGGCCATGCGCTGATTTACTTTCACAACTCGCAGGACGCCTCCGAACTTCTGGCTACCTACATGATAGTCTTCCCCATTCAGACCGACGTGTCGAAGTACGTACCTCCCTTCCTGCTCAACCAGATAGGCGAAATGGGCGCCAACGAACTCTCCGCCTTTGCGTTCCCGCCCGCGCCCGAGCCGATGGCCGACTTCGATGAGATAGAGAAGTTGGCTGAAGCGCGCGAGGACGACATCATATACGGCGGATCCATCAACACCACCGACGTCATCTCCATGATCGGGCTGGTTAACGAGGCGATCTCCTGGTACTCCGACCTGTGGGAACAGTATGCCCAGCCCCAGCGCGTGATAGAAGTTGTGGGTGACGACGACGAGACCGAGGTCGGCCTGAGCGTAAACGACGTGCTCTATGGCCTGATGAGCGACCAAGACAAGCTCAACGAACTTACCCGGCTCGTCGGAAGGCTACGGGATGCGGTCAATTCCGGCGATATGTCCCTGGCTGCCGAGACCCGTGGCGAGATAATAGCGCTCGGACGCCACCTCCCGGACAATCACCAGGTCTCCAGGCTCGCCAACGCCGCCGGGTCAGAGGGCGAGAACGCCGCTCGACTCACCAGCCTCTACCTCCAGCGCTGCTTCCACCTGACCTCTGAGGAATACGTTATGCTCGGTCAGGTCGAAGACGAGATTCGCTCGATAGAGGAGCCTGATTAGGCGAATGATGTAGGAGGAGCGCGAACTAAGGAGACTGGACATGACCCTTGAAAATGTCAGAACCGGAGATGACGCGCTAAGCATACTGCTTGAGTCGAAGCAGGCTAAACAGTGCTTCCATGATAACTACGACCAATGGAAGGCTATGTACCCCGACCAGTGGGTAGCGGTCAGCAAGGATGGTCTTGTCGCTCACCATGAGGGTCTCGATAGCGTCATCGCAGGCTTCAGGGAAAAGGGATATACGAACACGCAGGTAATCGTCAAACGTCTTGATACCAAGCCACGCGCGTTTATTCTATGATCAGAGGTGAATTTGACCCTCACAATTATAATCGTCCAACTGTAACGGGATTGGTGCGCATTGATGAAATGGGGATTGAGTGCGTCGTTGATTTTCTTCTGGATACCGGAGCAGACGCGACTTGTTTGCACTATCCTGATGTCGCGGTAGCGGGAATAGATCAAGATCGTCTGGACGAAGTAGGAGTGTTGAGGGAGTTCGGGGGAGTTGGAGGAGACGCAAGCTACCGCCAGGTATTAACTGATATTACGTTTGAGGATACGGATCGCGGCCCGAGAACTTATGCTGTCGGAATGCTAATCGCGGATGTGTCGCAGGAGAATATGGGACAGCGTCCATCACTTTTGGGTAGAGATGTCCTGGACCTGCATCTAGTAGTGTACGATCCTCAGCATGACCGCCTGACGCTGACCCTCAGAGTCCCGGGATAAGCGCTCTCGTAATTCGAGAGTGCCAAGCGGGTCCTGCTAATCGTACCTATCTCAGTATATGACCCGCTCCTCAATTAGCGCCTCTATATCGGCGTCGCTCAACCCCAGCAACTCCGAATACATGTAGGCGCTGTCGTGTCCCAATTCCGGCGCAGGCCCCAGTTGGAAGTCCGGGCTTCCGTCGAACCGCCAGGGCAGCGTCGGTAGCACTCGCTCCGCACCGTCGGGATACTCGATAGACGTCAGATAGCCACCCTCGTTGAGTTGCGGCTCGGCGTGCAGCCGTCCCATGTCCAGCGACAGGCCGCACGGCACTCCCGCCCGCTGAAGGAGGTGGAAAGCCTCCTCGTCGTCAATCTCGGATGTCCACGCGCCGATAGCGCGGTCTATCTCGTCCTCTCGCGCCTTCCTGCCCTCCGGCGTGTCGAGGTTCGAATCCGAGACCAGGTCGGCTCTTCCGATCACCTCGCACAAGCTATGCCACTGCTCCGACGTGTGGACCTCAACCGCTATCCAGCGGTCGTCCCCGGCACACCTGTAAACGCTGTGAGGCGCAAGGTTGCGGTCCCTGTTGCCGACTGGAACCGGCTCGATTCCGTTCATCTGGTAGTCCAACAGCGCCTCCGGCAGACTCGCCGACAACGCCTCCGCCATCGAGAAGTCCACGTACTGACCTGTGCCTGTCTCCAGCCTGTGGTTCAGAGCGGCGACCGTAATCATCGCCAGTTCCATGCCCACCCACGGGTCCGCCCACAGCCCGCCCTTGATAGGCTCCGAGTCCGGGTAGCCCGATATAGAGTTCCAGCCCGTGTAGTGCTGGAGAAGGCTGCCGTATGCGACGTAATCGCGGTCGGGGCCCGTGTGCCCCGTGCCTGACGAAGCGATCATCACGATATCTGGTCTGACTTCGGACAGCACGTCATATCCCAGCCCCAGCCTCTCGAACACCCCGGCGGCGTAATTCTCGACCACCACGTCGCACTGCGCCACCAGGTCCAGCGCCAGATCCTTGCCTCGCTGCTGCGACAGGTTGAGCGCAGTGTACTTCTTGGATTGGTTATAAACATGGAACGCCGACCCGCGCGTCGAAGGGTCGGGACGGCGCGCGCTCCCTACCTTGATGACATCCGCCCCCATGAGCGCGAGATGTCTGGTCGCCGTCGGTCCCGCAATTATCCATGAAAAATCGGCGACACGGACTCCTGAGAGTGGCAGTCTGTTCATGGAAGAGCCTCTTTGTTGTGTTGGCCTAGGGTCGGGGCGGGGAGACTACCCAGCGGCAGGTCCGTCTTCGATAGCCTATAGGGCACCCCCGGATACCTCAATTCTCCGGCCACCGGATGGACGATTGGCACGAAGAAGCGCCGGTCTTCCAGGTGGGGATCAGTCATCAGGTCCTTCACCGTGTTCACAGGGAAGCAAGGTATTCTTCGTTGCTGGCCTTCACGCGCTATGTCCTGTTTCGACCGCTGGCTTGTCCACTCCGACAGCAGGTCCCACAGCTCGCCCGCGTTCTTCTGCCTCGCGTCCCTCGTGTTGAACTTCGGGTCTTCCGACCAGTCCGGGTTTCCCATAAGTTCCAGCCAGCGCGCCCACTGCGCGTCCTCACGCGGTGATATGGCGACGTACCCATCGTTGCACGGCAGAACCCCGCCTATCGCCGAAACCTGCCCCCCGATAGACGCCTCCCTCACCTCAGCCAGGTCGCGGGTAGGGGAGTCTCCTCCAAACGCGATGTTCGACAGCCCCGCTATTGCCTGCGTTGCCATCGCCTCGAACGCCGACACGATGATGTGGCACCCGCGCCCGCTCATGCGCGCCGCGAAAAGCGCGGTCAGCGTCGAGGTTGCAGCCGCCATCCCCGCGACCTGATCCGCCTGGTAGCCGCCCGCCCGTATCGGGGGTTCCGAGTTCGGGTCTTCCACCGGGCCGAGCATCCCGTGGGCGTTCGCGCTCATGTGGAACAGCGACAGGTCGCCCGCGTCGTACTTGGCGTAAGGTCCCCAGTTCCCGAACGGAGTTATTTGGCACAGGATGATGTCCTCTCGGACAGTGGCCAGTTCCTCATACCCGATCCCGCGCTCAGAGAGCCACCCGGACGGGTGATTGTCCACCACAATCTGGCTCTCAGCCGCCAATTCCAGAAACCGCGCGCGGCCGTCCTCCGATTCCAGGTCCAGCGTAACCCCGCGCTTCCCTGCGTTGAGCGCGAGAAATAGCGCCGACTTCTCAGCGTGCGGAACGCCGCCGGGGAAAGGCCCCATACGCCGCGAAACATCGCCGGACGGCGACTCCACCTTCACCACGTCCGCGCCCAGCCACGCCAGCGTCCGCGCGGCATACGGCCCCGACACACCCTCGCCAACGTCCAGCACCTTGACGCCGCGCAGCAGTCTCTCTCTTGTCTCACTCTGCGATTTCATGCGCGCGATTGTACACTGACTCACGGACGATTGTCAGTCGCGGAAAGATGGGAGTGCGAGGAGAGTCATGGGCTATCGCCGACTATGAAGCATTCCAGGAGAACCGTAGCGGAGTTGATGCAAACCGTTCGCGCAAACCTGGGATGCGGTCGACAATTCGGGGATACTCACGGCGCGCAACTCCTCGATGTGAGTGTCTGGACGCGCGGGTAGCGGTGGTTGGGGTGGTGTTCTGGGGCGTAGATGCCGGCTGTGGATGACTCCTGAACACCCACCCTCATTTTCGTCAGTGCCGCGCTCAGGAACTCGCCACGACGTCCAGAATTTCTCTACCTTCAACGAATAACTCGGTGCCGTTGGTCAGTGTAACTTGGCCCTCAATGACGTGGACAAAGTGGGGTTCGTCGCTGTCGGGCACCTCTACACTAATTTGGTCGTCAGGCTTTATGCCGTGGGCCTGCTCCCATGAGTTGAGTTTGTGCGTCCACGGAACCGAGTCATGTGAGTCTGCCGAATCGCGCATCCGACTGTAGTTCCTCATGAATCGGCAAGAGGGTTCTCCTACCAGTCGTATAGTCCGCTGTTCGTCATTGACCTTGAGTATGCAAGGGACCGATAGAAGCTGAGCAAGGTAACTGCGAGCGTCTGTCTGACTCCGGGCGCGGACGAGTTTGCCCGACGTTCCTGTTCGAAACGGTAAGATGTGCCATATACCGTCTGGGGTTCGTTGGATGAGCCCCAGGGTGGTTCCTCCCGGTGTGAGCACCCTCCCGGGTTGTTCCTCTTGTAGGTCGCTCCATTCGATGAGTGGAATCAGGTCTCTGGGTTGTGGGGGTAATACATCGATACTGGACACCAGATATCTGATGGCTGGGTCGGGTGATTGGGTCAGCGATTGGTAAGCCTGCCGCACTATCTTGTTCATGAATTCGTCGCCGATGACGAAGTCCCGTTGGAATGCTTGGGTGAGGGCTTCTCGGCGAGATGCGTGGTTCAGGACCCAATCCATGTAGCATTTTACGGTAGTTTCGTGGTCAGACCCTGGACGGTAACCCAACTGGTCGGTTGGGAATAGGGCGTTGTGTATCGTCTGCTCAACCCGCCCTGTAATGGTTTCGCCCTCTGAGCCGTTTGACACGATCAGTTTTCTGACTGCGGTCAGGAGTTCGCGGTGAATCGCTGGCCAAATTTGGCGAAAGAGCGACTCTTCCTGCTCCGGGTCGAGTTCCCAATACCTCATACTGTTAAATGCTTTTTTCGTGCCCACGGTGTCCAGATAGCTTTTCAGGGTTCGGATGTGACCGAGGCCCCGGTAGTTGGGGTTGAGACCGTAGAACGCGGACGTGTCATCGAAGGTCTTTTCTAGGAATGCAACCGCATTGGGATCAAGTTCACGGAGTTTACGCAGGTGTTTGTTCAGACCATGATGTTCTCCGTATATTCCTCCGTGCTTCTTGATGAGGAATTTCAGTCCTCGTTCAATAGCTAGGTGGGATATTGGAACACGGTTGGAAATTTGGACGAAGGTCGTTTGCCCGGGGGCGTCCGGCTGGAGTGGCGAGTCGTCCAAAATTTGCAGTGCGTCGTCAATGGAAAACAGTACGGCGAATTGTTCCACGATATTTCCTTGTTGGTGCTGGGTGTCCTACAAGTCTATTGGAGTGATATTTGGTGGCACAAGAGAGGGCTGGAGACAAAACAGCGACGCCGGATATCTGACTGGTGAACTGAAAGATCCGGAGCCATCTGAACCCACAAGTTCGAGAACTGAGTGAAGTGGCAACCAGAGCAAAGGCTGTACGGCTGGTCGCCAACCGCCCCAATAGGCCCACTGAGATATTTCTCCCTATTTTGCCCTCCCGCCTTTACCTTACTTGGTCAGTGCACGCTGGGGCATAGACAGCCGCCTCCAGCTTTGCCACATCCCCTTCTCAGCTAGGCCAGTCATAACACCTGCCTTGACAACTCGGTCTGCCAAACTACAATTGGCTGGAGCGTTGGCGCTATAAGTCAAGGAGGAAAATTCGCAATGCCGTTCTATACCAATGGCGATGTCCGTATCTATTATGAAGAGGTTGGCTCCGGCTTCCCTCTACTGGTCACGCCCGGCGGGGGACTGAACTCCGTGATAAGTGGCTGGCCCAACCAGGTCTTCAACGCGATGGAGGTCTTCGCCGACGACTTCCGCTGCATCACCATGGACCAGCGCAACGCTGTCGGAGGACAGTCCAGCGGCCCGGTGCAGGTCGAGGACCCCTGGGGCGCCTTCGCCGACGACCAGCTTGGCCTGATGGACCATCTCGACATAGACGAGTTCTTCTTCATGGGCTACTGCATCGGCGGCCCATTCGCTCTCAAGCTCATCGAACGCGCGCCCGAGCGCGTCGCCGCAGCCGTCTTCTGCCAGCCCGTCGGGCACTCGAGCAAGACGCCCGACGCCATGTACGACTCAGGCCGTGATATCTGGGCTCCTGGCCTTACGGCGCAGCGGCCCGACATCACTATGGAGGTAATCGAACAGTATCTGCACAACCTCTACCGCATCCAGCCCGACTTCATGTACAGCGTGTCGCGCGACTTCGCCCGCTCCTGCCCGACGCCGGTGCTCGTCATGCCCGACGACACTCCGTCCCACTCCTACGAGGCCGCCATGGCCCTGGCTGAACTGGCCCCCAAGGCCGAGGTGACACCGTACCCCTGGAAGGAATCGGAGCCCCTGTTCTCCCAGACCATAAACCAGGTGCGCGACTTCCTCAAAGCCCACCAGCCCGGGTAATTGAATTCAGGAGTCCCCTCTCCCTCGATGGGAGAGGGCTAGGGTGAGGGTGATCAGCTCGGGTACCTATAACTACACAGTTGCGGTCGGTATCGTAACGAACCTTCTGAAATAGTCTCACCCAGGTAAGGTGGCCCGCAAGACTCCACTGAACAAGAACCGAGAGGCGAAGATATGTCCGACTACGAACCCCTGGACATTGCCCAACACCTGAACGGCGGCCTGGACGCTCTCGGAGCGGACGGCACCGCCTACATAGGTATAGGCGTGCGCCAACTTAGGGGTCTGCCGTTCGACGTCAGCGGCGATCCATCCAGGTGCTTCATCTCACTTGACGGTGACAGCGAGCCCGTCGGCATCCCGGTGGGCAATTCGGCTTCCAGGGTCATCTTCGCACACAGGCTCCTGGCGTCCGAGATAGACGACGGTGGGCCGGTGGGTATCCACGTTGCCGACTACGTCTTTTCCCTGGCTAACGGACAGCGGCACGTCGTCCCAGTCAGGGAGCGCTTCGAAATAGGCTCTGTCCCGACCGACTCGTTCCGGGGCGCGTCCGGGCTCCCGTTCCTCGCGGTCACCGACGGCAAGCACCGCCTTCTGCCTCGCAGGGAGGGAGAGTGGCAGGAGGTCGGGCGTCGCCAGACCGAGTACCTCCAGGCTACCGCCCGGAGCTACTTCCTGTGGGCCTGGACCAACCCGGAACCGGACGTCGAGGTGGAATCCATCCGGATCGTACCCAAGGGGCCGGCATTCATAATCGCCGGGGTGACGCTGGGACACCTGGACGAACACCCCTTTGCCCGCCAGGGACGCCGAGAGGCCAGGATCACGATAACCGACCCCGTACTGGCCTCAAGCCCGTTCGATCTCGAAGTGGAGGTGGACAGGGGCGACTCCACCTTCGCCTTTCCGCTGCCCAAAGACCCCGACGAGGGCTTCCTGTCCGGCTATCACCGCGGATTCGGTGAGCGCAACAACGACGAAGCCAGCCCCTCGTATGTCGAAATTTCCGCTGTGCCCTCGGCGACCGTCTCTATCAAGCAGAAGGGCGAGCGCATCGGTCAACTGTCCTGGGGAGAGGTCGAGGAGAAGGGGAGGGCAGAGAACTCCAAGGTCCGAATGGAACTGGCGGATCGCGGACGCAACTGGGTGAAGGTGACAGTCATTGACGACGACACCGGCAGACCCGTCCCGTGCCGGATTCACTTCAGGTCTGCCGAAGGCATCCCATACCAGCCGCACGGACATCACAACCAGGTCAACTCCAACCTCGACTCCTGGCACATAGACGTGGGCGGCGACGTCCGCATGGGTCAGATCACCTACGCCTACATTGACGGTCGTTGCGAGGGCTGGCTGCCGCGCGGCGACGTGATAGTTGACGTGGCGCGCGGTTTCGAATACGAACCCCTGCGGACCAAGGTGCGAATCGAGCCGGGCCAGCAGAGACTCGAACTCCGCATCAAGCGCTGGATAGACATGAACGCCCGTCGCTGGTACAGCGGCGACTCCCACGTACACTTCCTCTCGACCCAGGGCGCGCACCTGGAGTCGAGTGGGGAAGACCTCAACGTGGTCAACCTGCTCCAGTCCCAGTGGGGCAGCCTCTTCACCAACACCGAGGACTTCACCGGCAGGGCGAGCATACTACAGAACGGCAGCAACATCGTTTACGTCTCCCAGGAGAACCGTCAGCATTTCATGGGGCACATGATCCTGTGGGGTCTGAAGGAGCCGGTGATGCCCTGGTGTTCGGATGGCCCCGGCGAGGCTGAGATCGGTGGTCACATGGAGACCACGCTCGCTCACTGGGCTGACGAGGCGCACGCGCAGGGAGGATGGGTCATCAACCCCCACTTCCCGAACCCGAACGGCGAGCCCGCCGCGCTGGTCGCCACCGGGCGGCTGGATGGCGTCGAAATGCTGCGTCAGACCCGTCCCAACCACATGGAGTATTACCGCTACTTGAACTGCGGATACCGTCTTCCGCTCGTCGGTGGCACGGACAAGATGAGCAGCGACGTGCCTGTCGGACTCTACCGCACCTATGCCCTGCTGCCGGACGACCGCGAATTCACATACGAAAACTGGTGCCGTTCGGTCGCCGCGGGCCGGACCTTCCTCAGCGGTGGGCCTATCATCCACCTCTCAGTAGATGGACGGGAGGTCGGCGACACCCTGTCCGTTTCCGGCCCCGGAAGCGTCGAGGTCGAGGCATGGGCCGAGAGCGTCCTGCCCGTCTTCTCACTTGAGATAGTCCAGAACGGTAGGGTAGTCGCCCGCGCCGACAGCCGCAGCGGAAGTCGCAGGCTTGAGCTGAAAGAGAAGATCAGGATAGACGGCCACTCATGGATAGCGGCCCGCACAGGCGCGTTCGACTACTTCGACATTGTCCAGCATCACGACGTGTGGAACCGGGGCGTGTTCGCGCACACCTCGCCCATCTACGTCGCCTGCGGCGGTGAGTGGGATATGTTCGACCCCGCCACCGCCCAGTACATGCTCACCCTCATAGACGGCGATCTGGCGTACATCAGGGAGACCGCGGGCGTGCGGCCCGCCGGGTCCGTCACTCACCGGCACGGCGAGGACGACCACCTGGCCTACCTCCAGAGGCCGTTCCTGGAGGCCAGGGACGCTATCCTGGGCAGAATGCGATGAGACGATTACAAGAGTCCCCTCTCCCTTGAGGGAGAGGGCTAGGGTGAGGGTGATTAGGTCCTGCGCCTCTGCTTCTAGGGAATAGACGAGCGTGCAATAGGACTTATGTAATTCTCTCACTGCGGTAAGTGGAGATAGCGATGAACAGCGCACTGGTAGGCAATCTGATCGTGCAAGTGGGCAGGCGTGTCAGGCGCGGCACGCCAATTGACCAGGCCATGCGACACACCGTCGCTCAATACTGGCAGAGCATAGATCCCGACGAGGTGCGCGAGGCCGAACGCGACGCCTGGGACCTGATGAACCAGGTCGTCGCCGAGGAATACCCCGACCGCCCCGACATCCGGGACATCGCCGACCGCGACGAACTCCTGCAATTCCTGAGATCAGCCCAGCAAAAAGCCCGTGGCATGGACTAGGCGACTCCGGTCAGCGTCGGCGCTGACGCGCCCCCAACCCGTTCCTCAGAAGCTGTGCCATCACAGTGTAAATTTGCTTACTATCAGCACGGATTGCATGAATTTTGTGACATTTCGGTGAATATTGTACTTTCGCCGGTAGGAAGCTGTAATATCTCGCTGTCGGCCTTCCTGGGGTTATTCTCCTGGGAGGCCGACTCTTACGACCAAGACAGAGAATTACACAAGGACGGTTCCAGTATTGATCAACAGCGAATGGCCATCCGAACTCAAAACCCTCACCGAACGCGAGTTACAAATTTTGACCCTGATAGCAGCCGGCTATACCAACAAGGAAATCGGATCCAGGTTGAATATCGCCACGGCTACCGTCAGGAACAACATCACCAGGATTCGAGCGAAACTGAACCTCCACGCGCGAGGCAAGCTAATAAGGTTCGCCCTCGATAACGGGCTCCGACTCGACTCCCAAGACCCCGCCGCAGACTAGGCAGCGCTGACATTTTGCCGTCACTTGCAAATCCCCTCTCCCTTGATGGGCTCACAAGGGCGGGCCAATATACTGTCAGCTACGAATACCAACCAACAGACCCCCTCTCCCTCAGGGAGAGGGTTGGGGTGAGGGTGAAACGCCTACCCATGTCAGCTCCCACTGGGAGAGGGCTAAGGTGAACCACGTCTAATTCACTCCCCGCGAAAATGTGAATCCCGAAGCCCTCACCGCTTGCAATCCATTCCCGAATTTACCCTTTTGCGGCCTCAAAGGGCCGAATCGGGACTTATGTCCCTAAAAGCAGGGACTTATGTCACCACGAATCGGGACATGAGTCCCTACTCCCGCCGGTTCGCTGTATCTATCCTCACTGTCGAAGCGCAATCCGCGAGACGGCGATGCCAGTTATTCGGCGCGTCTCCCGGACTGCGAGACATGCCAACGGCAAAGATACAACAGCGAGGAGACCCAATTGATAAATCAATCCATACGAAACATAGCCCTGTCCGGCCTTATGACCCTACTGGTCATCGGCCTGATAGTTCACCTGGCGGGGCAGACCGTAGCGCCCGTCTTGGCTCAGGATGGAGGAACTGCCACCTCCACGCCGGAAGCGTCATTACAAGATTCAAGCATCGCTACCACTACAAGCGAGATCTGTTCCACAGACCCCACTACCGGCGAACGGACCTGCTCTCAGATAGTGGTTCCGGCCGGTACTATTGAGATTATCAACACCGAACCCGCCGACAACTCGGGAGTAAGCGGACAGGCCTGCGAGAGAGACTCGCAAACAGGCGAGGTATTCTGTTCCGAGGAACTCGTAGTCGAAGACAACGTGAAATCAGTCCAAGTGCCCAATGACGGTTCATTCACATTATCGGCGAACTTCCTCAACGTCAACAATAGTTACTCCTTGGTAGTTTCTAGGTCCAGCAGCGCTACAGGGATTGGCTTTCAAAACAGCTGTACCACAGATACCCAGACCAAAAACACCGAGCGTCCCCCTCAAGGACGCTTCTACAACTACTCATACAACTTCACAGTCAAGACGTGTGCTGCAGTTCAGACGACAATAACGGCGAAGTTGAAACAGGGCAACCAAACGCTGCTGACTAAGACTTGGACATTCACGGCGACAGCCGCCCCGACCTCAACATCAACTCCCACGTCCACGCCGGCGCCCACTTCGACTCCTACTACACCTTCCAATCCTAGGATACCTGCAACGCCGTCAGCTCCGACCGACGTCCACGGACACTGGGACGTCAACCTCGCCCCAGGGAAGTTCTCCGGCTCCTACACTTACTACGGATACCAGACTCGCCTCATCGGTGCGGTCAGCAGCAACACGTTCGAATACGAGGGCGTGACATACACGGTCACCTTCTTCAAGTGGGACCAGTCGGCGAACGAAATAACCTTCAAGCTGGACAAGTGTCTCAAGCCTTCAGCTTTCTCCGGGTTGCGCGTCGGAGACAGGATATTCGACGAAATAGACGATGAGTCCTACACCGATTCACAGTGTGAAAGCAACTCTGGCCGGAAACAGAGGTTTGAATTCGACGTATCAGCCAATCCAATGCCAGTTGGCAGCACAGTTCGTGTGATCTTACTGCTGAAATTGCCTGATCCCTTTGTGATAACCGCCGACCCCGAATTTCCGTCGGCGGGCGAATCAGTCGCCTTGACTGTTCCCACACCCAGAATGACATACCAATGGCAGCAGTGGGACGACGGTCAGTGGACTAACTTAGACTCGCCAACCACAGCAACTAGCAAGGACGTTTCATTCAGCACGCGAGGCACCAGGAAATTCAGAGCAGTGGCCAGCACAGGCTCAGGCTACAGCATCGAAACACCTGCGATATACGTCACATGGAATGAGTTCGAAATCGTCTCAGAGATGTTAGGCACTGTCGCAGCCAACGTGACGTCAACTTCCGCATTCACCAGCGCTCAAAGCTCGTTGGTCACGTGTGTCAACCGAGAGGCCGGCAAATCCTACAGTACGTTCTACGACATTCTTGAAGAGTACACCGGCACTACAAAGACGGCAATGGATGGGAGTTGCAGTCAGCGGTCGTCCGCTATGTTCGACGCATTTCATACGGCTGCTCGTGCCGAACTGAAGTCGTTGAAGAGCAACAATACAGAGTATGCCGCCCTACTGGATTCCGACTATTACAGTGGACTCACCGAAGTAATCGGCCACCCTAGGGCAATGAAGAGAAACTCTCATATTCTTGCTTCATCTCGTCCATCCACATCAACTGACTCTGGTTCATCCAGTGGTAACGGCGGAGCAGGAGGGACCAGTTCTACAGATAATCCACCCGGTTCCAGCCAGCCTACAACCGAGCTGGCATGTCTCCCGTCCGCCACCAGCACTCCACCTACGCTGATGTCCACGAAGATGACGGTTCTCAATTGCCTTACGATAGATACTCCACGCACTTTCTGGGAAGGCCAGGCCACACTCCCTACACTGAGAACGGCGATTGACAACAATTCCAATTACAGAAAGTGGCTGGGATATGAGAATTGGGATTGCTCCAAGTGGTTTGATGGGCCAATCGCGTCATGCCTGGCGCACGATGTCGCCTGGGACAGTCTTCGCAAATTCGAAGGTGGCAAGTCGAATGACGTAGTGGATGTGGCATGGAATCCGAGGAACAAGTACTTCGCCGATGAGCTCTTCTACGCCGACATTAAGGCCAATGGATGCTATTTGCCCTCAGCGGCATCTTGGCTGTTCTGTCGTCTTCACCCGTGGGAACAGGCCATGATAATGCAGATAGGTGTGAGGACCCTCAACAGCAAGAATTGGGTATATACGGAGTACGACGAGGGACACATAGAAGCAAATCCGCGCTTCGCCGAATACAGGATTCCTAGCGTAAAGAATGTAACGGTCAGCAAGCCGGGAAACAAGAAATACCGGGTGAATTGGACATTTGACTCGGGTACCGTCAGCGACGTCTCGGTCTCCCAATACAGGATTTGCTGGACACTGGTTCCCAGATTCCTGGGATCTGACGAGGTCTGTAAGGTGACAGATGGAAACTCCACTACCTACACTTACACCAAACCTCTGCCGGGTCAGGATGTCGTTGCCCTGAAGAGCATCGAGGTGTCCCCGGACAAGAGAATGAACCTGGGGAGTGGGCGATACTATCCCGCAGTGATACTCGATCGCACATATGATTAGATTGACATGAGAAGAATGGGCCATGTACCGTTTCAGCCGGTACATGGCCCTCTTTGTCTGGCCACCTAGGAAGCATAGACTATGGGTACGGATATTGCGTTAATAATATTCGCCGTCATCGTCCTCGGACCCACACTTGTAATCGCCGTGCCCCTCTTCATGGGGGCGCTGGGGCTGCCCATGAGTCCGATTGCCGCTCTCACCCTTGCCGTGAAAGCTCGGCGCAGGGGATTAGACGCCAGGCGATACGCGATAGCCGGAGCGATTGCTTCGGCCTTGTTCTTCTGGCCCTGGATATTCCTTATCTTCAGAATTCACGACAAGCGAGTCTCTTTATTCTTCATCCGACTGTTCTTCATAGTGTTCTTCATTGTATGGTTCCTGGGACCCGTTTGCATGTTCCTGATAGTAGGACTCGCCGGTCTTATCAACGACAAAATGGAGCTGGAGCTTTATCTGGTTGGCGCCGTTTACACGAGCCTCGGGGTGATGAACCTCTGGACGCTGATAGTCGCCAGGAGGAAATTACCCGACCTGTCCAGCATCTACGACAACCAGGCGGACGGAATAATCCCACCTATAGGATATGCCAGACCTCTGATCTACGCCTTCATCGCCATATCCATCACTGCCATCGTATTTCTAGGGCCCAGCCTCCTGGGCTGGTGGTAACTGATCAGATTCATGCCAAAGGGGATTCCACCCCAAGTCTCCTTTCCTGAGCAAACTCCTAGGCGGTGTTGACATTTGCCGTCATTTGTATGTTGAAAATCCCCTCTCCTCGAGGGCTCACAAGGATATGTAAATGAGCAAATCAGCCATGAATGTAGGCAGAAAGTCCCCTCTCCCTCTGGGGGAGGGCTAGGGTGAGGGTCTCGAACCACTGTTGTGATGCTTTCAGCCTCTTCTCCCCAACTTCCCACTCCCACCCGTCCTATGCTACAATACTCTCACTATCGAACAAACGTACTTAGATAGATAAATCCTGATTTATCCAGTCTTCCGAGCCACCCGAAAAAAACCCTCGGAACTGGGAAATACAGGGATTTGCAGGTCAGATGCAGGTACCAGACGCCTACCAGGCCCCACTGCAGCCGCCCAGCAGACCGCCTGCACACACGCCAGCAGCGCCGTTACAACCATAAATCCGAATATATGAGGAGCGTCCAACGTGGCCGGAACAGGAATCGTACTCTACCACGGCATAGACAGCGGCGCGGAGCTCTCCGGCTACGCCCGCATCGCCGAAGATGCCGGCTTCGACTCCCTCTGGGTCACCGAGCGATACTTCCACGAAGAGACCTTCTCCATGCTCGGCTTCCTCGCCGCACGCACTGAGCGCATCAGACTTGGCGTCGGAGTCGTAAACCCCTACACCCGCAATCCCGCCCTGCTCGGAATGGGAGCCGCTACCCTCGACCGGCTCAGCGGCGGCAGAATGATGCTCGGCCTCGGTCGCAGCGACGCCGATGTGATAGCCGGGCGCATGGGCATGGAGTACCACGCCCCGCTGTCCAGGCTGCGAGGCACGGTCGGCGCGCTCCGCCGTATGTGGAACGGAGAGCGCGTATCAGATGAGTTCGCCGGCGTCAGCCTGACCAACGTTGGCCTCGCCATCCACACCGTCCAGGACCCGCTTCCCATCTATCTGGCCGCCATAGGCCCCAGGGCCCTCCGTCTCGCGGGCGAGGTCGCCGACGGTGTTCTCCTAAACGCCTACGCCCCCGTCGAGTACATCCGCTGGGCCGTCAGTCAGGTGAGGAATGCCGCCTCCAACGCCGGCCGCGATCCTTCCTCCATTGACATAACCTGTATGCTCATCGTCCGCCTGACCGACGACCCCGACGCCATGCTGCCTTCGCTTCGCGAGCGCGTCGCCCGCTTGGTTGCCGAGCCGTTCACAGGCGAAGTCTTGCTGGGACAGGGTGGCTTCGACACCTCCATCCTCGCCCCTGTCAGGGAACTCGTCGCGGCTGGCGACGAGTCCGGCGCGGCCCGCTACGTCTCCGACGAACTCGCCGAAGCCTGCTACCTGCTCGGCGACGCCGCGCGCTGCCACGAGCGAATCCGCGAGTACACCGACGCCGGAGTTGACACCCCGCTCCTTCTGCCCCGCCTCGAAGCCTTCCGGCAGACCGTCGAATCCCTCTCTCCAGTATGATTCTGTTATTCCAGAATAAGAATATCCCCTCTCCCTTGGGGGTGATCGGGTTCAGCGCCGCAATCCTCTAGTACCAAGTCCATGTGAATATGACATACTCAAAGGTCCAATCGTCATTCCCGCGAAGGGAGACCTTTGCACAACCACCGTCGTTCCCGTGAAAACGGGAACCCAGGGGCGGGGACGGGGCGTGTCCAGCTTGGGATTGCCGACTCCCCGCACCCACTCGGACTACCATATCCGAGTTTCGCAAAGGTCTCCGAAGGCGGGAACCCCTGAGAGGGCTCGCCGCTCGGCAATCCAGGGGCTGGGGGCAGCCCGGAAATGTCAAAATCAGCTGGACACAGTACTAGCTTGTTCGTCGCGCCAAAATGGATGAAAATAGAGCCGAGAAATACCGACACACGTCAAAGGAACTCCATGCAATACCGAACCCTCGGCAGAACCGACCTCAAAGTGTCCCTGCTCAGCCAGGGCACCGGCGGCCCAAGCCAGTTCGGGCAGAAGCGTGGCCTTCTCCAGGCCGAACAGAATCGCCTCATACGTAGATGTCTAGATCTCGGCATCAACCTCTTCGACACACACGAGACCTACGGCGACAGCGAGGCCATTCTCGGACGCGCCCTTGATGGTGTCCCGCGCGACGACTACATACTCGTGACCAAGTGGGCCTACCCACGCGATGGCGACCCCACCGGCGACCCGGGGGAACTCACCCGCGCCGTCGAGCGCAGCTTGCGTCGCCTCAACACCGACCACATTGACGTGATGATGTTCCACGGTCTGCTCGCCGAGCACCACGACATGGTCGTCGAGCGTTACATGCCGGTCCTCGAACACCTCAGGGAGCGCGGCCTTGTCGGCCATCGAGGATTCAGCCTTCGTTACATCGTTGATCCTGCCCAGTGCGGCGCGACTGCGGGGCTCCGCAAGACCCCCGACCTCTGGGACGTCATCATGCTCAAATACGGCATCCTCAACCAGCACGCCGCTAAGGAGATGCTGCCGCTCGCAATCCAGCACAACATAGGAATCCTCAACATGGCCGCCGTCCGAATCAAGCTTCCCAACCCGAAGCTGCTGGAAGAGACGATAGCCGACTGGAAATCGCGCGGTCTCATACCTCAAGACGCCCTGTCCGACAAAGACCCCCTTGGTTGGCTGGTCCGCGACGACGTTGAATCCATCATAGCCGCCGCCTACAAATTCGCCGCCGACCACCCCGCCATATCCTCAGTCATAACCGGCACGTCCAACCTCGCCCACCTTGAATCCAACGTCCACGCCATGCGGAACCCCGCGCTCGACCCGGCCGATAGCACCCGCCTGAAGCGGCTCTTCGGACACATCGTCGAGTACGCCTGAACCAAATCGGGACCATTGGCATGTCCACCTACATTGATGACCTCGTTCCCGAAGGCGCGGAGTCCGGCGTCGGTCTGGCGTTGCGGGACAGACTGGGTAGGTATCTCTTCTTCCTCGCCGGAACGAAGTTCGCTTGTCCCCCCGGAGAACTCTTCTACGCCGGCATCGGTGGACACAGGGAGGAGGGCGAGACCTGGATAGAGTGTGCCCACCGTGAAGCCATAGAGGAAATGGGCGTGGATGTGGAACTCTTCTCATCCCACGACACCTGGATTGTCTCCTCCGACGGCGGGGCCGAGCGCACCGTGGTATCCGACCAACCCCGTCCCATGGCCTTGTACCGAATGGTCCATCCCGAAGGAACTCCCCGCGCCGGAGAGACTTACCACATCGTCATATACAGGGCGGCACTTCTCGAACCGCCCTCCGAAATGCCCATCGAAGAGGTTCGCGGCATCATAGCCCTCACGCGAGAACAGGTCGTTCGGGGTCCGGATCGGAAACCCTCGATAACGGAACTCATCTACGACGGCGCTGAGATCGTCTCGCTTGTCGGTCCGGTGGACCTGAGTACCCGGCTATTTCCAATAGGTACTGCCGCCGCGCTTGCTTTCGTATTAAGGTGGGGCGCGACTACTGGTTCGTGGTGACCGGGCTTAAGCGGTCGCTAGTATCCCTTGATTCGTCAACTTCGATGCGCTTCCTGTAAGCTCACGCCAATATTGGAAATTTCCTGAAAAATGTTTCGGAAATGTATGGAATTGCCAGTAATTATGGTATAATTGTTGCTGGCGAGTGGCCGTAACGTGACTTTCAAGGATCACGCTCTACGCCCCGCCCCGTTTGATCGAACTTGGTTGAACCTAGCGTGGAGCAATATCCTTGGACGCACGGGAATCGTCACATTCTCGCCGCGACGACATTCATGCCGTGGATGCGGTGAATCACCCTCAGCCTTCTCGCGCCGACACGCCTCCGGCGGAACTGGTCGTTGATACCGATTCGACCATTCATCAGCCGGACGCCGCCAGCTTTGTAAGCGCGCCTGTTCCCAACGAACCCGTCGGGCAGCCCTCGCAGGATGTAGCCGGGCTAGTTCAGACCGAACCCGCGCGCGATCACGAGGCCACTCTCGAAGAGGTCAAGAATATGATCTCGGTGGAGTCGCCGGAGGCCGAGCTCACCGGGGTCGTCCAACTTGAACCTGATGTGGCGCAGACCGCAGTTCCGGTTCGCCGCCGTGTTTTCCTAAGAGTGCACAGGCCCCACATCCGCGCGCCGAGAGTGCGCGGACGCCTCCACACGTTCGACTCTTTTCGATACCGCGACTACATCTTTATCTGGCTCGCGACCATGTTTTCCTCCGGCGGGTTCTGGCTTCAGCAAGTAATCGTCGGATGGCTGACCTATGAAGTCACGGACTCCGCCTTCTGGACCAGCGTCGCGCTGGGACTCGATGCGCTGCCTATTCTATTCGTCGGTCCGGTCGGCGGACTGCTGGTTGATAACTTCGACCGCAGAAAGCTCATGGCCTTCATATACGGCTATCAGGCGGTTGTCACTCTAATCTTCGCGACGGTCGTACTGACCGGAAATCTCCAAGCATGGCACATATTCGCGTTCATATTCTGCATGGGGCTGGCCTGGGTCGTAACCGACCCGGCGCGGATGTCGCTCATTTCAAATATCGTCCCAAGAGAGGGTCTCGTAAACGCTTTCGCGCTGAACTCCATGGCCTTCAGCGTAACCCGTCTTGCTACACCGGCCGTGGGAGGCGTCTTGATAGCGGTCGCCGGCGCCGGTCCCGCCCTGCTCGTGGAGGCTGCGCTTCAGATTGGGGCCGTCTGCGCCGCACTCGCCCTTCGGGTCGTCACCATACCCAAGCCGCGAATGAACCTTGCTTCGGTACGTGACGGTCTGCTGGAAGGTATCCGGTACGTGCTCAATACGCCGATTCTTCTCGGGCTATTCGCGCTGAACGCCATGCCCGCCATGCTCATCATGCCCTCTGTCAACGGACTCATGCCTGTGTACGCCGCCGAAGTGTTTGAGGTGGACGCCAGGGGGCTGGGGCTTCTTGTATCCGCTTTCGGAGCGGGTTCCACTCTGGGAACGTTCGCGCTCGCCTCGCTGGGAGATATCAAGGCTAAGGGGATCGCCCTGATCTGCGGCATTATCGTCACCGCGGTAACTACGTTGATCTTCTCCGTGAACGCTTTCTTCCCGACGGCTTACCTGAATCTGATGATAATCAGCGCGGCGATGATGATGTACTTCTCCGTTACCAGTGCGGTGGTGCAGGGCACCGTCCCCGACGAATTTAGAGGCAGGGTGACAGGGCTCTACATGATCACCTGGGGACTCTTCCCGGTGGGCAGCCTTTTGGCCGGGTGGCTTGCCGAGAACCTCGGAGTCCAGCACGCAACTCAGATAACATCCGGCATCATGCTTCTGCTTCTGGCCTTCGCGGCCTGGAGATTCCGCTCCCTATGGCGGATGCGATAGCGCTGACAACAAGCGATCTCATAGGCGCAGATCACATGCCGGTTCCGTAGGGGCGTCCCTTGTGGGCGCCCATCTCAATCCATCGTCTTGGCTTCCTGCCACAGCGCTTCCTTCGCATCCATCGCCAGTATCTCGAAATTCTGCCCGCGTTCCCGCGCCAGCCGCTCCATCCTGACGAATCGCGAATAGAACTTACTGTTCGACTGCCGTAACGCCGTCTCAGCCTCTATTCCCAGCCACCGGCTCGCATTCACTAGAGAGAACAGCAGGTCGCCTAGCTCCGCCTCGCGTTCCGCTTCCGATTCCGCCGATTCCAGTTCCTTCAACTCCTCCGAAACCTTGGCGATGACACCCTGGTAGTCGTCCCAGTCGAAGCCCATTCTGGCCGCGCGTCCCTGCACGGCCTGCGCGTATGCCAGAGACGGCATCGCCTTGGGAACCCCGTCCAGTATGGACCTGTCCGTTCCCTTCATCTCCTCGCGCTTGATCTGGTCCCACCGCACGCCGACCTGACGGCTGTCTTCGGCAACCGCGTCCCCGAACACGTGTGGATGCCTGCGGACCAGCTTCTCGATAGCTACCCCAAACACGTCCTCGCCTGAGAACGCCCCCGCCTCCTCCGCAATCTGCACCATCGAGACCGCGTGGAACAGCACGTCCCCCAGCTCCTCGACGATCTTGCCGTCGTCCCCCTCCTCGATGGCCTCCACCAGTTCGTAGCACTCTTCCAGGAACAGGTGCTTTAGAGAATCGGCGGTCTGCTCCCTGTCCCACGGACAGCCATTCGGACCGCGCAGCCTCGCTGCCAGGTCCTTGATCCCCTCGAAACTGCTCGCGAAAGTGTCATTCTGACTCAAGATAAACAATCCTCTTGACTTGGTTCTTGTCCGTATTGGATCGCACAATACTAGCACAGCGTCCTGATCACAACGCGACTGCGAATCGTAGCCCCTGCTTACCGTATGATATAGTTGCCGCGAAATGAGACCCGACACCACCATACCCCGCCCCCTCAAGATTCTCGTTGCCGTCCTCTTCATTTCCCTCGTTCCGATCTTTCTCATTGCGTTCAGCGTGCGCTGGGTTATCAACTTCCCGCCTCTCTATTCCTACGGGTTCGACCGGTTCGATATCCCGAGTCGCACGGGCATAGAGCGAGCTGAACTCATCTCCGCCGGAAAGCAGATACGCGACTACTTCAACAACGACCAGGAATACCTCGCCGTGAGGGTGGTCGTCCGAGGCATCCTGTACCAGAACATCTACAACGAGCGAGAGGTCCTGCACATGAAGGACGTGAAGGCGCTTGTGCAGGGAGTGTACCGCGTCTCCGAGCTCACCGGCCTTTTTCTACTTGCCGTTCTGGTAGGCGGACTCGCGATATGGGGACGCCGCTTCCTGCCTTCTGTCGCCACGCTGATAGGGTGGGGCGGATGGGCTACCGTCGGGCTACTCATAGTCGTCGGACTGGCCATGACCATAGGCTTCGACCGCCTCTTTCTAGCCTTCCACCTCATCAGCTTCACCAACGATCTGTGGCAGCTAGACCCCAGGCGCGACTACCTGATTGCCATGTTCCCCGAAGTCTTCTTCTTTACTGCTACCATCCTCATCATAGTATCTGTAACATTCCTGTCCGTCTGCCTGATAGTCGCTTCCTGGATAATGAGGAAGAAACTACAGCCAGCGACGGACACCGAAGAGTCGTCGGACAATAGGACGCCGGCTCAAAGCGCTCTAACCCGGTAAGACTCCCTGAAGAGGTGAACCAATGCCAGTAACAGGACTCGACGTGAAATTCCGGCGCGTGCTCGCCGATGGCAGATCATGGGGCGACGTTGGCCCCTACGAGGAGATTCGCGGCACGCTCAGATTCTCGCTTGACCCCAATAGCGAGGCCAACGAGCGCATCACCGATGTCGCTCTTGCCCCTACAAATTCCGATGGCAGGGTCGAGTTCTCTTCCGACGTCTCCATTATGATGCCCGTTGACCGCTCGAAGGGCAGCGGACGTCTGATGCTCGACGTAGTCAACAGGGGAAACAGGGTCGCGCTCCCCAACTTCAACCGCTCCTCCCGCCTTGCTATCGAAGAAGACACGCCTGAAGACGCCGACGTGGACATTGGGGACGGCTTCCTCATGGAGCGCGGCTACACGGTGGTCGCCTGCGGCTGGCAGGGGGACACCCCTTCTCTCGACGCGCTCATCACGATGGACGGGCCGGACGCGATAGACGCCGACGGGAATCCCCTCACAGGCAAGGTCTATACCCAGCTCCAGAGCGTCCAGGACACCCACAACTTCCTGCTCTCCGACAAGGGACACCGCGCCTATCCCGCCTACGACATGGACGAAGCCGACGCCCGCCTAGAGGTCCGCGACATGCCGGACGGCCCCGCAAGCCTCGTTCCGCGCGCCTTCTGGCGTTTCGGCAGAGTTGAGGACGACGGCAGCTACGTCCCCGACCCCAACTACATCTGCTCCGAGCACAAGTTCGAGAAGGGACGGCTTTACCAGTTAGTCCATACTACTGTCGGTGCGCCGGTCCGCGGTCTCAGCTTCGCCGCGCTCAGGGACTGCGTTTCCTGGTTCAAGCACGGATCCGCCAACTCCGATTCTCTCATTCCGATCAGCTACGCCTACGCCTACGGACGCTCCCAGACCGGCCGGTTCCTCCGCACGTTCATCTACAACGACCTCAACCGCGACGAGCAAGGCAGGGACGCGCTCGACGGCATAATAGCCAACGTCGCCGGGGGCATGAGAGGTGAGTTCAACCAGCGCTTCGGCCAGAACTCCAAGGACCGCAACAATATGCTCACCCAGCTATTCCCGTTCGCCAGCGTTACCCAGACCGACCCCGAAACCGGCGTCACCGACTCGCTCCACCGCAGGCTGGACGAGCGCGGCTCCGACCTCCGTGTCTTCTACACCAACACCTCCGCTGAGTACCATCGCGGCGATGCCTCCCTGATTCACACCGACCCCGACGGCACGACCGACATTGATCACAGCCCGAAAGTCCGTATCTACCACTTCACCGGCACCGAGCACGGCACGGGCACGTGGCCCCCGACCGACACCTCCGACTCCGGCGAGGGAATAAGCCGCACACAGAACATCCGCAGCGTCATAGACTACGCCCCGCTTCTCAGAGCGTGTCTGGAGAACCTCGACCGCTGGGTGGCTGAAGGTGTCGAGCCGCCCCCAAGCAAGCATCCCAGGATAGACGACGGCACCGCCGTCCCCACACGCAAGATACGTAACACCTACGACACGATTCCCGGCTCCAACTACCCGCGCCGGCACCCGCTGCCCCACCGCCGCGACTATTCGCTCAGAGAAGACGTCGAGCAGGTCACCAAGCTGCCACCCGACATGGGCAAGGTGTTCGGCTCCCTGGTTCCAGATGTGGACTCCGACGGCAACGAGGTGGCCGGAATAACCCTGCCTGAAATTGCCGTCCCGCTCGCCGCGCACACTGGCTGGTCTCTCAGACACCCCGATATAGGCGGCGACACTCAGCCCCTGATGTTCGCCGGCGGTACCATTCCCTTCGCTCCCGACGAGGAAGCGCGCGAGTCCAGCGGCGACCCGCGCCCATCCATAGCCGAGCGATACCCGTCCAAGGATGATTACCTGTCCCGCGTCCGAGACGCCGCTGTCGAGCTTGTCAAACAGCGCTATCTTCTCGAACAGGACATAGCCGTCTGCCTCCAACAGGCCGCCAAGTACTGGGACCACTTCACCACGAACTCAGATGAAAGCTAGCACTGCGCTTGTAGGAATGTACCAGGTTTACCCACCGTCGTTCCCGCGAAAGGAGACCTTTGCACAACTACCGTCATTCCCTCGAAAGAGGGAATCCAGGGGTGGGGTGGATGGTGCGAGCAGCTATGAATTCACGAATTTACACACCCAATCAGTCCTTCAAAGCGAAGTTGAGCCAGGTTACGCAAAGGTCCCCGAAAGCGGGAATCCAGGGGTGGGCGTTGGGCCCAGGCAGAAGGACACTCCGGGAAATCGGACAACCATTAACCGAACACTGACTGGCCCACTCTCCCTCAGGGAGAGGGTTGGGGTGAGGGTGACCACTGACAGCGCCATCCAATGAAACTCAACAGGAGCACCACCCATGCACTACCAGCACGAACGCACCTATGGCGCAAGAATCTCCGACGACTGGACATTCCGAGGACTCAAGACCGTCGTCATAGAGAACGAAGTCCTGCGAATTGTCGTCCTCGCCGACAAGGGTGCGGACATCTACCAGTTCGTGCATAAGCCCACCGACACCGACTTCATGTGGCGTTCGCCCTGGGGAGTGCGCGATCCTCGCCGCTTCACGCCCTCGACGGGTTCCCCGACCAATGTGTGGCTTGACTTCTACGAGGGCGGCTGGCAGACTGCGTTGCCCGGCGGAGGCTTCCCATCCGTATATGGCGGAGCCGACATGGGCCTACACGCCGAGGTCAACACCATGCCCTGGGACTGCGTCATTCTCCAGGATACCCCAGAGTGCGTGAGCGCCCGCTTCTCCGTCCGCACCTACAGGACGCCCTTCTTCTTCCAGAAGACCCTTTCCATATCATCCGGCTCGCCCGTTCTTGAGATAGACCAGTCGCTGGTCAACGAGGGTGAAGAACCCGTCCACTGCGTCTGGGGAGAGCACATAGCGCTCGGCGCGCCCTTCCTCAGCGAGGACTGCGTAATAGACATTCCGGGCGGGAGGGTAATCAACCACCACGAGGACTTCCATCCCAACAACAAGCTCCAGGCCGGATACGAAGGCCCCTGGCCCAACGTGCCTCTGAAAGACGGCTCCACAATGCACGACCTCAGTAAAGTCCCCGGACGGGAGTGGGACAGCTACGACCAGTCCTACATAACCGATATGCCCGAAGGTTGGTATGCCGTTACCAACACCGCGCTTGGACTCGGCTTCGGCGTATCCTTCCCCACCGAAGTGTACAAATTCCTCTGGTACTGGCAGTCCTTCGGCGGAGGCTACGGACACCCCTGGTACGGCAGAACCTACAACGCCGGACTCGAACCCTTCACCAGCTACACCAACGAGGGCCTGGTCAACGCCATCGAAAACGGCACAGCCCTCCTCCTCCAACCCCACCAGAAAGTCGAAGCCTCAGTGCGGGCAGCGGCATATGAATCCAGCGCGGGAGTAACGCGCATAAGTCCGCAGGGCAGCGTGGAGACGAAGGACTGAAGGTCCGCTCAGAGCCTAAGTATGCCTCTTTTCTTGAGCTGTACTCTCAAGTACTCCATAGTGCGGTCGCCTTTGATTGAGGAGGTACCCTCAATTAGTGTGTAAATGAATCAGGCGGTGTAACCTCCTCATAGCACAAAAAGGGGCTGAAGCCCGGAAGAGGAGATACACCGCCCATGAGAAAGCAAACCACCAATGAGACCATTGAGTCAAGGCCTGAGTGGGAAACTTTGGAACATTGGCTCAGAGGACAGATGCAAGACCTGGTCCAACACATGCTGGAATCGGAGCTTACCGAGTTCCTGGGGAGAGCGAAGTCCGTCCGCCGCTCGGACTCCGACAGAGACAGCGGCTATCGCAACGGATACGCGAGACTCAGGAAGCTGACGCTCAGTTCGGGAACGATAGAGGTAAGCAGGCCCAGAATCAGAAACACCAAGGAGAGGTTCGAGAGCCGTCTGCTTCCGCTGTTCACTCGAAGGACCAACGAGGTGTCCGAGCTGATTCCCCAGCTGTATCTACACGGTCTTTCGGAGGGAGACTTCGATCTGGCGCTGAGAGGGTTGTTGGGAGATGACGCGCCGGTGTCCGCTGCGACCGTTGCGAGACTGAAGGACAGGTGGAACGTCGAACTGGCGGAGTGGCGTACTCGCCGTCTCGACGAACTGGAAGTGGTGTACATATGGGTCGACGGTGTGTATGTGAAGGCCGGTCTTGAGCGTAAGAAGGCTGCGGTCCTGGTGGTGATAGCCGCTCTGAGCGACGGCAGCAAACAGGTCCTGAGTGTGGATCCCGGCTACAGAGAGTCCGTGGAGAGTTGGTCTGAGACGCTCAGGAGTCTGAAGAGCCGGGGAATGAACCGTCCGCGGCTGGTGGTGGGCGACGGTCATCTCGGTATATGGGGAGCGTTGAGGAACGTGTATCCGGAGGCTGACGAGCAGAGATGCTGGAATCACAAGCTGCTCAACGTATTGGACAGGCTGCCGAAGCGGGACCAGGCCCAGGCTAAGCTGATGCTCAAACGCATCCCATACGCTGAGACAAGGAAGGAGTCAGAGCGTCTTAGGAATCTGTTCTCCCGGTGGTGTGAAGAACGCAGCCACGAGTCGGCATCGGCGACACTGGAGCGGGACTGGGAGAGGATGGTTACGTTCTACGACTACCCCAGGGAACACTGGCAGCATCTTCGGACCACCAACCCTGTGGAGTCACCGTTCGCATCGTTGAGGCTGAGGACGGACGCGGCGAAACGCTACAAGCGGGTGGACAGGGCGATAGCCGTGATCTGGAAGATGTTGATGGTGGTTGAGAAGCGGTTCAGGCGGCTGAATGCGCCGGAGCTGATGGAGTCCGTCTATGACGGTCGGAAGTACGAAGACGGGATAGCTGTACAGACTGCGGAAGAGGTTGCCGCCTGAAGTCGTTTACACACCGTTTGACGTAACCTCCTTCCAACATCATTCTTTCAATATCCCCACGCTTGAAATTGCGTTCTCACATTCTGTAATTCGGTCTTCAATGAGTTGGCATGCAGTAATTCCTTGTCCGATTGAAGGTCTGTTGGGATTTGAAGTTGCACGCTACGGCAGATGATCCAATCAATTACGGCCTCTCGGAACCAACAAATATATGGCCAACTGTCTGCGTATGAGAGAGGGAGCGTCGCAGAAGGCTCGAATTGCCGCTTCAGTTCTGGCGATGGACGTGACAACCTCGGAACGCGCAAATCTTGCACGAGGGTCATAATCAGCGGATATGCGCTGTTGCTGCATATTGACAAAAACCTGTCCGAAATTACGCACTGAAGGCTCTGGTATCACTTGAATGTATGACGACAAGCGGTTCTTCGCGCTTCTATGTTGCAATGCTCTGTAAGTCTCTACCCAAAGGTCTGTATGAGGGCCTGGCGGGGATTGTCCAACTAACGTGTCAGCATTGCTCTCACAGAGGGCGTGGAACATGGCGTAGTAGGCAGTACTGACGGCTCGTCTGAGCATGGCTTGGCGCGGTCTGCCTGGTGGAGCTGGAGTTGTTTCATGCGAACCTGCCAACATTTTCGCGGCTTCAATGGAATGTTGCCAGTTCATTCGTCTCCCTGCTCCCATGGCGCTTGGCTCATGAGAGCGACCCACTCCGGATACTCCTTTTTGTCAATGTAGGATTCGGTTGGTATATTATGAAATCCGAATTCCGCCAGGATGGAGGCTAGTTCCGTCGAGATCCGGTTGAGCTTTTCCGGGTCTAGCTGGTCGTAGTCCCCATCGTACACCACGATGATGTTGAGGTTATCTTCACCGTAGTGGTCTATGATAGATTCGACTGTGATTGGATCGAACGTAAACTTTTCTGCGAACGCCTGGTTGAGTAACGTCTTAATGCCGTCCTCAGCCGCCCTCAGTACATTTTCTTGTACGCTCATGGTCCTCGATCTCCCGAAAACAAACGAGATTGGATTAGTCGCTTGGCCCCTTAGGCGCCAATTTTCTATCTTGTGTGCAGTTCCAATTGTACCAGCATCCGAACCAGCCTTACGGCCCCGCAGGAAACGGATCCTTCAAGCTTACCTCCGCCTGCCACTCCCGAATCGACATCCCCCGGCCCGTCTTGTCTCCCCACAGACTCTTCACGTAGGTAATCACGCCGACTATCTCATCGTGGCTCAGCTGCTCCCCGAACGCGGGCATACCGCTCTTGAAGTGAGGGATATCCGGCGATTCCATCCACTTGCCGCCGTCCCTGACGACTTTGTACAGGAATCCATCGCCATGGTGCCACGTATGACCGTCCCCGTTCAGCGGGGGAGGAGGAAGCGTACCATCCTCCTTGCGTATGTGCCAGTTCGGCTGACCTTCGCCCGAAAGCCCGTGACAGGACGCGCAAATGCCGGAAAACAGCGCCTCTCCCGACCGGACAACGACGACCGTAGCCGCCGGAGTTGGCGATGCAATCGCGTCGTCCTTCCCTGAGGGAGAACAGGCCAGTACAGCAGCGAAGGCCAAAGCCAGTGTCAGCAGTATGGTTGCCCGCCGGTAGGGGAGCGCGACAAGAGAGCTGATGAGGTAAAACACCACCTACCCGTCCTCGCCTACATCCTGATCTTCTTCTCGCCCGACAGGTACGCCTCCGGCTCCTTACTGAACGCTATCCTGCATCCCGGAGCGCAGAAGTAGTAGGTCTCTCCATCATAGTCGTGCGTCCCGCCAGGCGGCTTTCGGATGTCCACCTGCATATCGCACACCGGGTCCGCTGCCCTCGCGCTTCCGCTTCTGTTGAACAGTGGCAGTCTCATTGCATTCTCCTATTTGGTTGCATAGTATATTTTACATCATGGACATGATGTGTGGATGGGGCGGGCCCAAGCAGCTAGTACCACATCTTCGTTATTCCCGCGAAAGAGGGAACCCCGAAGGGCTCGCCGCTCGGCAATCCAGGGGTTGGGCGCAGCCCTGCATATGTCAGAACCAACTGGACACAGTACTAGTCGGGAATCAAACAAGACAATCGAAAGACTTCAGTGCAACTGAGCCTTCCAGTGGGACATTGCCCTTATAGAGTTTGGCGACCGAATTAAAGCATGGATGAAGCTATACTATTCGGGGTTCTGTTCCTTACCCTTGTCATGTTCGCAGCAGGGCGCATCCGCTACGACATCGTCGCGCTGGCCGCCCTGGTCATTCTAACGGTCGTTGGCATCGTCCCGCCATCCGAAGCGTTTCTGGGCTTCAGCCATCCCGCGGTGATCACTGTGGCGGCGGTGCTCGTCCTGAGCGAGGTGTTCCGTAGCTCCGGCATCGTGGACGTGCTGGGCCGCTGGTTCTCCAGGACGGGACGGGCACTCACGGCCCAGGTAACTTCCCTCTCGACCCTCGTCGCCTCCCTTTCCGCATTCATGAACAACGTCGGCGCGCTGAGCATACTTCTCCCACTCGCCATCAGGATGGCCAGGGGAGCAAACCGCCCTTACTCCCCATATCTCATGCCCCTGGCGTTCGCCTCCCTGCTTGGTGGCATGACCACCCTGGTCGGCACACCGCCCAACATTATCATCGCCTCGTTTCGCAAGGCTGCCACCGGTGATGCCTTCACCATGTTCGACTTCACCCCCGTCGGACTGGGCGTAGCCCTGGCGGGTGTGCTGTTCATAGCCCTTATCGGATGGCGTCTCATCCCGACTAGGCAGGCCCAGTCCACTCCGGGCGAGACAATCGAGATAGCCGACTACATGACCGAAGTGAGGGTGACTGAAGACTCCAGGTACGTCGGCAGGCTCGTCCGCGACCTCGAAGAGCTTGCGCGGGATGACGTCGCCATAGTCGGCCTGATTCACAGGGGCAGGAGATACGGCGCCCCTTCCAGTTACCAGATTATTGATACTGGCGACGTGTTCATAATCGAAGCCAATCCGGAGGACCTCAGGTCTTTCGTTGACGAGACCGGATTCAGGCTGGAGGGATTCAGCAACATTCGCTCCGATGTGGACAAGGCCGTCGCCTCCGACGACGTCGCCCTGCTTGAGGCGGTCGTGGTTCCCAACGGCCAGATCGAAGGACGCAACGCAGCCGGCCTGCACCTGCACTCCGAATACGGTGTCAACCTGCTTGCCGTGTCCAGAAGCGGAGCCAGGATCGCGTCCAGGCTGAGCAGGGTAGTTCTACAAGCCGGCGACGTGCTTCTGCTCCAGGGCAGGACCGAACTTATGCTTGCCGCATTGCCCCGTCTCAACCTGCTCCCCCTCGCCGACCGCGACCTGCGCATTGGACAGCCCCGTCGCCTTGTCATTCCTGTCGCGGTGTTTGTCGGCGCCCTGCTCCTGACGATTTTCGGCCTACTGCCGATTCATGTATCCCTGGTCGCCGCCGTTACCCTTCTGCTCCTGAGCCGGTTCATCACATTGCAGTCAGCCTATCAGTCAGTCAACTGGCCCATCATCGTCCTGCTGGGCGCAATGATACCCGTAGGCGGAGCGCTCGAAAGCACGGGCGGAGCCGCGCGTATCGCCGCTCTCGTCACCGACCTCGGCCACACCCTGCCCCCCTGGACCATTCTCGCGATAGTCCTCGTCACCACCATGCTGCTGTCCGACGTGGTCAACAACTCCACCGCGGTCATACTCATGGCTCCCGTCGCTATGGGTGTCTCTGAAGCGATGGGCGCGTCGGTAGATCCATTCCTCATGGCCGTGGCAATCGGAGGGTCGTCCGCCTTCCTCACCCCAATCGGACACCAGTCCAACACCATAGTCATGGGGCCAGGCGGCTACAAGTTCGGTGACTACTGGAGGATGGGTCTCCCTCTGGACGTCATCATAGTGTCCGTATCCGTCCCGCTCATAATGTGGGTCTGGCCGCTGGGCATCTGACCCGCCTTCGGAGATGATGCGTAGCCCTAGCTATCCATTCTTCGGTCTGAACCGCTTCAGCCTCAGCGAGTTCGTAATCACCGACACCGAGCTGAACGCCATCGCGCCCGCCGCAAGCACCGGGTTCAGGAAACCGTGCTCACCCAGTATCGGCCTCAGCGCCTCTGGCGTCCCCCCCGACGCGAACAGCGGATATAGTATCCCCGCCGCGACCGGGATTAGCGCCACGTTGTACGCGAAAGCCCAGAACAGGTTCTGACGGATCACCCGCATCGTCGCCCGGCTCAGCGATATGAGCGTTGAGACGCCCCGCAGGTCGCCGCCCACAAGCGTCACGTCCGCCGCCTCGATGGATACGTCCGACCCGGTCCCGATAGCCACCCCTACGTCCGCCTGCGCGAGTGCGGGCGCATCGTTCACGCCGTCCCCGACCATCGCCACCCTCTTGCCTTCCGCCTGGAGCGACCGTATCACGTCAGCCTTGTCCGACGGCAGAACCTCAGACACGACTCTCTCGATTCCCACCTGCTCCGCGATTGCCCGCGCTGTGCGCTCATTGTCCCCGGTCAGCATCACCACCTCCACACCTTGGCCCTTGAGCGTACTCACCACCTCCGTCGACTCGGGCTTGAGCCCGTCTGCCACCGCCAGGACTCCGAGCGCGTCGCCGTCCGCCGCCACGTACATCGGCGTCTTGCCCTGCGCCGCAAACCCGTCCGCCTCCACCTCCATGCCATTCAGCCGGATTCCATCCCGTCGCATCATTCCAAGATTGCCGATGACCAGGCCCGTCCCATTCACCCTCGCTCTTATTCCTGCCCCGGGCGCAGCCTTGAACTCCGTCGCATCCTTCAGCGTGAGACCACGCTCCGCCGCCGACTCCACGACCGCTATCCCCAGCGGGTGTTCCGACCGCCGTTCCGCCGCCGCTGCCAACGCGAGCAGTCCGCTCTCGTCGCCGTCCGGGGCATAAATGTCGGTCACCTCAGGCCGCGCTTTCGTCAGAGTGCCCGTCTTGTCCAGCACCACCACCTCGACCTTGTGCGCCGACTCCAATGCGCCTGCCCCCCGTATCAGCACCCCGTACTCCGCGCCCTTGCCAATACCCACCATAATGGCCGCTGGCGTCGCCAGCCCCATCGCGCACGGGCACGCGATGATGAGCACGGCAACCGCCGTCAGTATCGCTGTCACGTAAGAAGGTTCAGGCCCGAGTGCCAGCCAGATCAGGAAGACCAGCGCCGCAACTCCGATCACCGAAGGCACGAAATACGCCGATACCAGGTCCGCCATCCGCTGTATCGGCGCCTTCGACCCCTGCGCTTCCTCCACCAGCCGCACGATGTTCGACAGCATCGTGTCCCGACCCACGCGCGTCGCACTGAATGTGAAGCTCCCGCTGCCGTTCAGAGTGCCACCGTACACCTCGCCGCCGCGCCCCTTGTCCACCGGCACGCTCTCTCCGGTCAGCATAGACTCGTCCATGGAAGACGTACCGTCCTCCACGATCCCATCCACCGCCACCTTCTCGCCCGGCCTGACGACTATCACGTCACCGACAACGATGTCCTCTATCGGAATGTCAACGTCCTGGCCGTCCCTGACCACCCTCGCCGTCTTGGGCTGAAGGTCCAGCAGTGCCCTGATAGCGTTCGAAGCGCGGCTCTTCGCCCTCGCCTCCAGGAACTTGCCAAGCAGCACCAGTGCGATGATAGCGGACGACGTATCAAAATACGTGTCCGTGGCGCGCCCCTCGAAGAACGCTGCGCCTCCGAAGAAAGTAACCACCAGGCTGTACAGGTACGCGACCGACGTTCCCACCGCTATCAGCGTGTTCATGTTCGACGTCAGATGCCGCGCCGCACTCCACGCCGACGTGTAGAACCCGCGACCCGCCCAGAACTGCACCGGCGTAGCCAGCGCGAGCAGCGCGAAATCCATCCTGAACGGGAAGAGGTCGGTGGCGTTCGGAATCGCCATAAGCGCCATGATTACGGCTGCGATTGCAACGCTGAACGCCATCCGGTTTCTGAGCGTCCGAACGTCCTTCGGAGTCGCCGCGTCGTCATTCGGATCGCCGACCACCCCCGCCACCGAGTATCCCGCGTCCTCCACCGAGTGCCTCAGCTCCGATATTCCGGCCAGGCCCGGCACATATTCCACGGAAGCCCGCTCTGTCGCCAGGTTGACGTTAGCCGACAGCACTCCGTCCGCCTCTTCCAGCGCGTTCTCCACGTGCATCACGCACGCCGCGCACGTCATACCGCCTATCGCCAGCGTCGTCTTGCGCGTCCCTATCCCGTATCCCGCGTCCTCCACCGCGTGCGTCAGTGTGGAGAGTTCCACCCCATCCGACTTCAGGTCCAGCGACGCCTTCTCGGTCGCCAGGTTCACCGAAACTCGCTCCACGCCCTCAACTTCCTCCAGCGCATCCGAGACATGGGAGACGCACGCCGCGCACGTCATCCCCGTTATGGGAAGAGTGATGTGTGGGCTTATCTGGTCAGGCACCGGCCACCTCTTGAACTTGCGCCCGATTGAAAGACACAGCCAATTCCTTGAATATTACAACTGGTCCGCCAACAGTATCTCCATACAGAGTAACACATACGCTGGCGACCGGGCGTTTTCAGGACTGCTCCATTACGGATCGCCGGATACGCTCTTCCAGTTCGGATAGGGTGCGTAGGTCATCAGCCACAGTGGACCAGTCATCGTTTGCCCCGTTCGATTGGCACCTGCCGAGCAGTACGGCCTGCTCATACTTGAGGTCGGACAACACCGGCCAGCTCTCGCGGAAGAACTCCGCGTAGTCTCCCGCCCTTCGTGCTGCCAGTTTCAGGGCGAAATTCAAGAGGTGCGACTTGAGAGATCCGGAGATGGGATCAGACATAAGGGCGGCTAACAGGAGGAATGTCGCGTCATTTCCCGTTTTGACCGATTCGACCGATTCCATGCGGCTGTACGCGACTTTGATCTGTTCCATCGCCACATCTGTGAGATCTTCAGTGCTGGGATGCCGTGTCCGGGACGGTGAGTGCCAGCAGCGATAATGCCCCCTCTTGTAATCAACGCTGTCCGCGCGCCAGGCGGCGACGAGGTCCTCTATGGGCAATTGAACGAAAGGGAAACCTTCAGGATCGTGAAGATAGGCGTGCCGTTCGTCCATGTTGTAGGCGAGAACGAAGTGGTCGGCTCCTCTCAGATACTTGTGGGAAGGGTTGTACTTGAGCAGGCTCATGTCCAGGGGGCCGAGTATCGCAGGCCCGTTCTTCAGAGCGGATGCGAGGCGGTCCAGCGGAGGACTGTCGTCAGAGTCGCAGGCCGTCTCGATGAAATCGAAACCGAGTTCAGTCATTGCGGCGGTGATGCCTGAGTCAGGAGGCATGTGGCAGTCCCCGAAGTAGAACAACTGAGATCTTTCTTCGTAGAAGACAGGGCCATGACCGACTCCGGTCAATACCTCGACCAGCGATGGCGAGACTTCCTCGCCGGTGCTGGATAGTAGCATGGATACGGCGTTGGAATAGCAGTATGGGCCATTGCCGAAGTAGCGCATCACAGGACTGATTCCTTTCCGATTGGGTGCATCTTAGCCAGATAATTGCCGAGATGAAAAGGCCGCGCAGCGCGCGGCCTTGATACATTCACTTGGATGAAGTGGGCAGAGCTACATACTCCTGACCACACCCACGACCTTGCCACGCACCGACACGTCCTTCGCGGCCACCATGATGGGCTGCATAGTCGCGTTCTCGGGCTGCAGGCGCACCATGTCGCCCTCCATGTAGAAGCGCTTCAGCGTGGTCTCCTCGCTGGGGTCCAGCCAAGCCGCTACCATGTCGCCATTGGCCGCCTCGTTGGCCGGCTCTAGGATGACCAAATCGCCGTCCGCGACCAGCGCGTCTATCATCGAGGTGCCCTTCACGCGCAGCGCGAACATATTCTCGCGGTCGCCGATCAGAGACGATGGCAGGTCAACCGTGTCGTAGCTCTCCTCGGCGACTGCGGGCGCATCCGGCACGTGCAGCGGCTCGCCCGCGGCGATGCTGCCCATTACCGGGATGCTCTGAATGTCGCGCTTCGTGCCTTTCAGCCCCTCGCCTATGAGCTCTATGCCCCGGGACACTTCAGGCTCGCGCTTGAGATACCCCATCGCCTGGAGCTTGTGCAGGTTGTAGTCCACCACCGAGGTGGAACTGACGTTGCAGCCGTTCTGGATGTCGCGTACCGTGGGCGGGTAGTGGCGCTCTTCCATGAACTGCTGGATGAACTGAAGTATGTTTTCCTGGCGGGCCGACAGTTTCGCTTTCATATTCTATTCTCCTGATCTTCTCCAAAGGACTAATGTTCTCTGAACGATAACAGACCATTTGTACGCTGTCAACCCCAATTTCGCAAATTTCGATACGCATGTTCAGAACGGCCTTTTTCTGCTACCTAAACCTGTGGAGCGAGACCTCCATTCCAGCTATCATAGGTCGCAGACATTTCGGGATAAAAGTAAGGAGTGAACCATGGCCGAATACATACCCTCACCAAGAGACTGGGTCCGAGAGCAGGTCGAACTCTACGAGAGCAGCGGAGGCACAGACGGGACCACCCTGCGCGAGACCGGACTCCCCGTCGTCATCGTCACCAACCGTGGCAACAAGACCGGCGCCATTCGCAAGACCCCGCTCATGCGCGTCAAGGACGGCGACAACTACGTCCTCGTCGGCTCCCAGGGCGGCGCGCCCAGGAACCCCGTATGGGTGTACAACCTCCGCGCCGACTCCGGCGTCGAAATCCGCGACGAGACCGACGTGTACTCCATGCGTGTCCGCGAGGTCGAGGACGACCCCGAACGCGCCCGCCTGTGGGACATCGCCGTCGCCGCATTCTCCCCATACGAGGAGTACCAGAACAAGACCACCCGCAAGATCCCCGTATTCCTCGCCGAACCCGTCTAGAGCTTCGGCCTCAGAGCGGCTTCCATAGGTTGGAAGCCGCTAACCCCTCGTTGCTATAATTCGATACATATTTCCGCTTATACCCAACCTTTCCGCAGCCTCGGCGTTATACATATAGAGTTCGCCGCAATATCGAGGTCAAAGTCAGATGCAAGACATGAGAGGCCGATTAGCCCAGACACGCTCCCGCATATCCGATCTCATGGTGCGTCTTTGACCTCGACGCCAAGAAGAAAGAGATTGCGGAGTTGGAAGAACAGGCCTCTGATCCCGCTATCTGGGAAGATAACCGGCGCGCCCAGCGCGTAATGCGCAAGATGGCGGACCTCAAGAGCGAGTCCGAGTCTTGGACCGCCCTCGACTCCCGTGCGACCGAACTCGACGAACTGCTCGAACTCGCTATGGACGAAGGTGACGAGTCCCTTACCGAGTCCATGGCGGAAGACCTCGCCGCCCTCCAGTCCGAACTCGAAGACCTCGAATTCAGGCTCATGCTCTCCGGCGAATACGACGACCACAACGCCATACTCGCGCTACACGCCGGCGCGGGCGGTGTGGACTCCCAGGACTGGGTACAGATGCTCATGCGCATGTACCTCCGCTGGTCCGAGGGTAGGGGATACAGGACCGAGGTGCTCGACATCTCCCCGGGCGACGAGGCCGGCATCAAGAGCGTCGTCGTCCAGGTCTCCGGCGATCACGCCTACGGCTACCTCAAGGCCGAAAAGGGCGTCCACCGCCTTGTGAGAATCTCCCCCTTCGACGGCAACCATGCCCGCCACACCTCCTTCGCCCTCGCCGAGGTCATGCCCGAGGTGGAGGAGGGCACCGACGTCCGGATTGGCCCCGACGACCTCAGGATAGACACCTTCAGGGCGGGCGGACACGGTGGACAGAGCGTACAGAAGAACTCCACCGCCATCAGGATTACCCACCTGCCCACCGGCACCCGCGTTAGCTGCCAGAACGAACGCTCCCTCCGTCAGAACAGGGAGATTGCCATGCGTATCCTCATGGCCCGTCTCGTCGAACTTGAGATGCAGAAGAAGGCCGAGCAGATGGCTAAAATCAAGGGAGAGCACATCTCCCCCGAATGGGGCAATCAGATAAGGAGCTACGTTCTCCACCCCTACCAGATGGTCAAGGATCACCGCATGGACTACACCGTCTCCGACACCGCCGCCGTCCTCGATGGTAATCTGGATGGGTTCATTGTCTCGTATCTAAAGACAACAGTCGGTGATTCCGCCCGCGATTAGGTCGAATCGTTGGAAGCGACACCGAATCAACAGTTAGGTGCATCTAAACTTATCGAGTACGTGGAAATCCAAATGTCGAAAGAATCCCCTCTCCTGAGTGGTTCACAAGCGTAGGCAAAAGTCCCTTCCCCCTTGACGAGGGAAGGTTAGGATGGGGGTGACTAGGCAGAATACCTACCCCCTCAGCCAGGAATCCATATCTATCGGAGAGTCCAAATCCAAGAGCAGTGAGAGATGAGCAAATGAAGAAAATCGCGATACTTGCCACCATCCTGGCGCTCGCCTTTGTACTGGCCTGCGGCGACTCCGAGACGGAAGAACCCGTTTCCGTAGCCGAAGAAGTTGCCAAGTCCGCCGAGCCCACGGCTGCACCTGAACCCACGACCGCACCTGAACCCGCCGCCGCCCAGCAGCCCCAGCCAGCGCCCACCACGGCCCCGGCCGTGTCCGGTATGGAAGAGGGTTCGGAGTCCGGAGAGTCCGGCGGCGTTTTCCGCAGGCTGTGGTCCGACCCGCCCACGCTTGATCCCCACCTCACTACCGACACCACCTCCTCCGGCGTCGTGGTCGAGTTGTTCAGCGGACTCGTTACCATGAACACCGACCTCCAGCTCGTGCCTGACATCGCCGAAAGCTGGGACATTGACGACACCGGCACGGTGTACACCTTCAACCTGCGCAAGAACGCCAAGTTCCACGACGGCAAGCCCATAACAGCCCACGACGTCAAGTGGTCGCTTGAAAGGGCGGTGCATCCCGATACCGCCTCCCCCGTCGCCGACACCTACCTCAACGACATCATCGGGGTCGAGAAGGCCCTCGAAGGTGAGACAACCGAGATCGAGGGCGTCAGGGTCATAGACGACCACACAATCGAGTTCACGATTGACGCCCCCAAGGCATACTTCCTCGCCAAGCTCACCTACCCCACCGCCTTTGTGCTGGACAGGGAGAACGTCGAAGCCGGCGGCAGGAACTGGACCGAGAACCCGAACGGCACGGGCCCCTTCAAGCTGGCCGAATACAGGATCGGCGAGCGCATCATCCTCGAGCGCAACGAGAACTTCTACCGCCAGCCCGCACACGTGGACTCCATTTCGATGAACCTCGCCGGCGGCCAGGCCATGGCCATGTATGAGAACGATGAGATAGACATCACTGGCGTTGGCCTGTTCGATCTGGACAGGGTTCTCGACCCCAACGAAGATTTGAACAAGGAACTCATCATCGCCCCGCCCGACTTCAGCGTCTCATACGTCGGCTTCAATACCAGTATGCCCCCGTTCGACGATCCCAAATTCCGGCAGGCCCTCAACCACGCCGTGGACAAGGAACTCATAGCCACCGAGGTGCTCTCCGAGCTTGTCGAACCCGCATACGGCATTCTGCCCCCCGGCTTCCCGGGCTACAACGAGAACCTCGTCGGCTTGGAATACGACCCCGAGTTCGCGCGCCAGCTGCTCGCCGAGTCCAAGTACGCCGACCCCGACACCAGGCCCAGGATCGAAGTGACCGTGCCGGGCACCGGCGGCACCATCGGCCTCGACCTCGAAGTGATAATCGAAATGTGGAGGCAGGAACTCGGCGTCGAGGTCGAGATACAGCAGGTCGAGTGGGCCACCTACCTCGAAGACTTGAACCAGCAGAGGTTCCAGGCTTATGGCGGTCTCGGATGGCAGGCCGACTACCCCGACCCGCAGGACTTCCTCGACATCCTGTTCCATACAGAGAGTTCTATCAATCACGGCGCATACTCCAATGCGGAACTCGATGCCATTCTGGAGGAGGCGCGCACCGAAGCCGACCTGGAGAAGCGCGTTAGCCTGTATCATCAGGCCGAAAAGATGATTGTGGATGACGCCGCATGGCTGCCTCTCTGGTACGCCGGAGAACGCTACGTCCTGATAAAGCCCCACGTCGAAAACTACCGCGTAACTCCTATGATCATCCCCAAGCTCAAGGAGATCCGCATCACCGACGGCTGAACCCCATCCCATCCCGCGTTGATGCGCCAACGGCGGGGACGAACCCCCATTCGTCCCCGCCCTCCAAAGCCAAAATCTCTTCCCCCTCCACACGCTGAAGGGGTATCCCAAAGTCCCTTCCCCACTTGATGGGGGAAGGCTAGGATGGGGGTGATTAGGCTGAGCGCCCCCCTCTCCCTCAGGGCTCGCAAGGGTAGGTAAATGTCCAATCAGCTACGAAATCCAGTCAACAGATCCCCTCTCCCGCAGGGAGAGGACTAGGGTGAGGGTGTTCATCTCCCCACCCACCGCCGCTACC
>VXRN01000060.1 GCA_009838465.1 Dehalococcoidia bacterium | reverse complement strand
CTCGGACTACCATATCCGAGTTTCGCAAAGGTCTCCGAAGGCGGGAACCCAGGGGCGAGGGTGAGGCATGGCCAGCTTGAGACCACCGACTCTCCCCCTTCACTAATACATCCGTTCTGTGATATAATTAAGTCATCCAAGCCGACATAGAGTATATAAATAGATATTTATACAGCAGACATTCCGAGGCCCGAGAAAAAATGCTCCAAAGCTAACGCAGGTGAATAACAGGTGGGAACAGGTGACTTTTTCACCTGTTACTCGCCAGTTAAGCCACCTGTTCCCACCTGTGGGTTTATAAACCAAAATATATGAACATGACCCGGAGGCGCACTATGACCACCGACGACCGAACATCCAAAACCGGCGTCGCCCGCCGTGCCGCCGGATCCTTCAGTCCCTACACCCTCCACGTCGTCGGCATAATGCTGCTCATACTGATCACCGCCGGACTGGGTGTGGTCAATCCTTATCTCACCCGCCCCGTCTTCGACGACGCCCTCTTCCCACAGAGCGGCGCCCCCAATATGCCCCTGCTCTGGACCCTCGCGGGCGTCATGGCCGCAGTCACGATCATATCCGGCGCCCTCGGCATCGTGCAGACTTGGGCTACCAACGTCGTCGGGCAGCGCGTCATGCGCGACCTCCGCGACAGGCTCTACACCCACCTCCAGGGCCTCTCGCTCGGCTTCTTCACCGGCGCCCGCACCGGAGAGATACAGTCCCGCATCGCCAACGACGTCGGCGGCATTCAGAACGTCGTCACCAACACCATGTCCAGCGTCCTGTCCAACATTGTCATCTTCGTGAGTACCCTGATAGCCATGACACTCCTCTCATGGCAGCTTACCCTCATCTGCGTCGTCACCATCCCCTTCTTCTTCCTGCTCTCCCTCATCGTGGGCCAGAGACGCCGCCGCGTCACCGCCCAGGCGCAGGAAGCCGCCGCCGAGGTAACCGCCATAACCCACGAAACCCTCTCCATCTCAGGCATCATGCTCGCCAAGCTCTTCGGCAGGCAGAACCAGGAGATAGAACGCTTTCATAACGAGAACGAGCGAATGGCCACCCTCGCCATTCGGCGCCAGATGACCGGCCAGTCCTTCTTCACCATGATGCAGATATTCTTCTCGCTCGCCCCGGTTGCAGTCTATGTCATAGCCGGATATATGCTCACCGGCAGCTTCTCCCCGGGCGTAACCGCCGGCACCATAGTCGCCTTCACCACCCTCCAATTCAGGCTGTTCTGGCCCATAAGTACGCTCATTGAGACATCAGTCGAACTCCAGTCGTCCCTCGCCCTGTTCGACCGCATATTCGGCTACCTCGACATCACCCCCGACATAGAGGACAGACCCAACGCCCGCCGAGTCAGACCCTCCGACGTAAGGGGACACGTCGAATTCGATTCCGTTCGCCTCTCATACAACCCCGAACATGGCGAGCAGACCGTCGAAAACGGTGCGCGTCGCTGGGCTCTGAACGACATAGACTTCGACATAGCTCCCGGACAGCTTGCAGCCTTCGTAGGTCCCAGCGGCGCGGGCAAGTCCACCATCTCATACCTCATACCACGTCTGTACGATCCAACGTCCGGGGCGGTGAAGATTGACGGCATGGACGTGCGGGACATCAGACAGGAGTCTCTCGCCGGGATAGTCGGATACGTCACCCAGGAGAGCTACCTCTTCCACGACACGCTCAGGAACAATCTTCTCTACGCTATGCCCGACGCCACTATGGACGAGATAGAGCGCGCGGCGAGGGCGGCCTTCATCCACGACCGCATCATGGAACTGCCCGACGGCTACGACACCGTGGTCGGCGAGAGAGGCTACCGGCTCTCCGGCGGCGAACGCCAGCGACTCTCCATAGCCCGCGTCATACTCCACGACCCCCGCATCCTGATACTCGACGAGGCTACCTCAGCACTAGACACCGCCAGCGAGCGACATGTCCAGGCCGCCCTGGAGCCGCTGATGCGCGACCGAACCACCATCGCCATCGCGCACCGCCTCTCCACCATCATGTCCGCCGACGTCATCTACGTCGTGGACGAGGGCCGAATAGTCGAGTATGGCACCCACGACCAGCTCCTAGAGACCTGCGGCCTCTACGCCAGCCTCTACCAGGAGCAGTTCGACAATGGCCGCGTAGAATCCCGCTGCGAGGACGGCATAGTAATGGTGGACGGCAACATCCTCCCCCACGACGACATCCTAGCGATCCCAGCGGCGGACTGACTAAACTGTCCGCCTGAATGTGTATCAGTTACTTTCGTCATTCCCGTGAAAACGGGAATCCAGAGGGAGTGGGGCGGGCTAACGAATGACCAAACTAGCTAGACACTACGCTAGAGGCTACCGCCACTGCGTATGTTCCGCACCTCGAACTTCTTGCTTCCGTACGTCACATAGCAACGCACCCTGTCTGCCACCCTCGTCCTTCCCCTGCCATGGACAATGAGTGGCCTGATGGTTTCAGGGGAGTTGTTCAGCCGAAACACGGGGGAGTTCCGTATCTTATCCACCCCCGCCTGAAGCTGACGGATAACCTCATTGGGTCGTCGCACACTGGACTTCATTTCCAGGACAAACCAATAGGTCTGAGAAGATGTCCGGCCTTCCCTGATTCCAATGTAGTCTGGCTTTGATTCATTCTGCGTGAAATATGGACAATCGTCGCAGTCCACGCAGACACACCCCGACTGTGGCAGGTTCAGAGTAACGTTCTCTTTGGAGCAATGACTGACAAGACACACGCCATTCGAGTGGCTGTGAAGAATACGGAGATTATCGAGCATGGGGAGTGTCGGAGCCACCTATCCGATCAGGTGACGAGTTGATACGTTTCGTCGCCAATCTGCTCCGCAACCCTAACGAACTCGTCTTCCGAGATACCGAAGTCCGAATCTACCTCTACCTCTTTGACATATACCCCGTCTTCGCTGGGCTCGAACAGATAGACACCAATATCTTCCAGTCCCAGCTTGTCGTGATCCGTAAAGCCGACCTCATCCAATTTCCCGGATGACGTAGCCAGGATCTGATTGCTCATCTGGTGAAGGATCAGCGAGCTATGCGTCGTACATACCACACGAACTCCGGCGTTCATAAGCCTCACGAGCACCTGCGCTATCAGTCTCTGATTCTCAGGGTGCAAATGCGCCTCCGGCTCATCAATTATGAGAACATCCCCGACTTGTAGCAGATGGGTCATCCACAGATGAATAGGAGCCAATTCAGAAATCATCGAGGAAGTGCGGTGTATCGGCATCTGAAGTCCATCCGACTCATAGACCATGGCAGGAGTGTTGTTTTTCGCCTGAACATAGATTGTCCCACCAAGCGCTCCACTCTCCAATAGACTGACTGTATGGGATAGATGATCGGTTCTCTTTCCGTCCCACGCGGGCGGCATCATGCCAAGCAGAACTTGAGTGAAGTCGCGCGCTACACCTGGGAATGTCGGAATCTCGAAATTCTGTATCCCGATACGCCGTCCAATCATTCCGACCGCCAGCGAAGTTATCAACTGCCATCCCTGAAGCAGTCCCGACCTGCCTGCGGGCAAATAGAATATCCCACCTGCGGGTATCTCCTTAGAAAGCAGTGCTATTTCCCACAGATCGCGTATTAGCGATATGGATGATCTCAAATCCCTACCCACAGCTCTCATACCGCGAAGAAATTCCATATAGTGAGAAGAGTTCGAATCGAGTTCTATGTCAACATCAACGTGCGAGGCGACCATATCTTCAATGACGCTGACAAGAGGATTAGAAGCTCCCGTGTCGGACAGGTCAATCGAGAAGTTCTTGCAATTCCTGAGAATGAGTTCGCTCAAATCCTGGCACCCGAAATAGTCTCTAAGCGTGCCAGGCGTGCTGGCTTCGAGATCGCTCTTCTGGGACTCGAAGTACCTCATCAACAGCGGATGAACGCTTCGCACGGAAGCAGACAACACTGTAAGTTCCTCGCACCAGTCCCATATCTCCTCAAGTTCTTCGTAGGAAAGGCTGAAATGCGAAGGCACGGATCTCAGTGGATACAGTGACCTTCTCGTATCTAATAATGCTTTTAGCAGAGCATACAGTAGCGTCGCCATATACGACTTGCCACTGTTGTTCGGCCCTATGAAAATAGTCAGCGGCTTGAATTCGACCTCACCCTCACGGATGGGGCCGAAGTTCTTAACTGCTAGTTTCAGGTTCTTTTGTTCCATCACGTTTGCTACGTAATTCAGTCAGTGTCAGGCTTGATGCGAGGGGCCTCGGTCAAATGAAGCCCCTCTTACTTTGCCTGATTTACATATTCATCGCCGCAGGCCGCGACTCTATCGAGTGCCGGACCTCGGGGTTGACCACCGACATCGGCAGCGAGCCGCGCAGCAGACGCGAGGTCTCTTGCCCCACCTGTACGCCCGACCGGATCCGCGACATATTCGACGAACCCGCCGAGTGCGGAGTCGCGATCACGTTGTCCATCTTCAGCAGCGGGTTGTCCGGCGAGGTAGGCTCCTCCTCGAACACGTCCAGGCCCGCTCCGGCGAACTCGCCGTCGTCCAACGCCTTTATCAGCGCCGCCTCGTCCACCACGGGACCTCGGCACGTGTTGACGAAGTACGCCGTCTGCTTCATCGCCCTGAAGAAACTCACCCCGATCAGCTTCTCAGTCTGCCGGTTCAGCGGGGTGTGCACCGAAACGAAGTCCGACTCCGCCGCCAGCTCTTCCAGGCTGCCCACCAGCCGGACTCGATACTCGCGAGCTATCCAGGGCGGAAGATACGGGTCGTAGGCGATGACGTCCATGCCGAAAGCCTGCATCTTGCGCGCGACCGCTCGCGCGATGTTGCCGAAAGCCACTAGTCCTAGCGTCTGGTCGTAGATCGGCACCATCGGCATGATCGCGTTGCGGGTCTCCGCGCCCCACTTGCCCGCCTTGGTCAGTTCGTTCAACTGCGTGAGCTTCTTCGCGCAGGCCAGGATCATCACGACTGCATGGTTGGAGACTTCCTCGGTGCAGAAGCCTGCCGCGTTGACGACCATGATGCTCTGGTCTGTCGCCGCTTCGTGGTCTATGTGATTGAAGCCGTGGCTGCCGACCAGGATAGCCTGCACTCCCTCGGTCTCCTCGATGACCTCGCGGGATATTTCGACGCCCCCGGCGTTGATAACGATGTCCGCGCCCGTCATCGCCTCTATGGTCTCGCCGTCGCTGGAGCATTCGTACTTGTCCAGTTCGTAGTCCAGACCCTGTAGCTGCTCCTCTATAAGAGTCGTGTCCGCCTCTCCGCTGCTCGTTATAACCGAAATTCTCTGCGTCACTTTCCGTTCCTCCTGGGTGTGTTCATAGAGTGACAATGCTTCTATGCGCGGACCTGTGTCCGCGATTCGCGCCTATTATACCCGCCGACAGTAAATTGCGCTCCCCCTGCCGGATACGCCATCACCTGTATCAACCCGGTCGGCGCTGCCTGTGGCGCGAAAATCCCTTCCTCCTTGACGGGGGAAGGTCAGGATGGGGGTGCCCCTGCCGACCAAACTGCTACAGGCTCGAAACATCATCGCCTAACTCAGCGTCCGGCATACGCCCTGCGTATCGCGGACTCTACGAACTCGCTGAAATCGGCTTCGGCCCTGTTGACGATAGCGCTCACGTCTCCCTTCTCATAGTATTCTGGGAGCCATAGCGCCGGTGCAGGCAGTGGACGAACGGCGCACGCCAACTCCCAGAAGCCAAGGTTCTCCACCGGCCCGGACTCGGACTCATAATAGTCCAGGAAGATACCCGCTGCCTCTTTGATGCCTCTCAGGTACATATTCATCCTGAAATAGCCCACGTCCAGCGCGGGGTCGCCATAGGAAGAGGCGTCCCAGTCCACCAGGCCCGATATTCGCCCTCGATGCCAGAGGATGTTGCCGGGCCAGTAGTCCATGTGGAGGAATACGGGACGGACGCGGCCCAGACTCGTCCGCAGTTCGAGCACAGCCTCGAAAATCGGGGTGGTAAGCGGGTGTCCCGCCATAGTGTCGGGCCAACTATCTCTGAGAAAGTACAAGCCCATCTCTCTACCGTCGTATATGTGGCTGAGGTCCTCGACGGACGGCCTTGCATCGTGTACGCGAAGCAGCATCCGCGCGATGTCCACCGCCCACGCCCTCACATCCTCCGGGCGTGAGACCTGTTCGCCCTCGATGAAGCCGGACACGATTCCGGGCAGTCCGAGCAGGTCGCCCGTCCTGTCAAGATAAAGCGGTTCGGGTGCTGGGATGCCGTGTTTCCGCGCGATTCTCAATCCGTGAAAGTCCGCCGTGGCGCGTTCGGGGTCCGGGTCGTCGGTCATTCGCTTGACCGCCAGGCGCGTCTCGCTCCCGGACGGGGACACGCAGCGAAGTATGTGGACGGAATTGGTGAATGCGGCAGCGGCCGGAGTCGAAGACAGCAGACGATGGCCGGGGAATACGGTCGAGACTATTCGCTGGGCGTGTTGAGTCGTGAGTTTGTTCATGTGACGTGAGTTCCTGTTCCTCGAATACATAGGGAAATACGGGTTGTACGCAGACCGCGCAAATCGACTATGCAGTAGTTCGAGTCACAGTATCTCCAGTCGTCACATCGTTGGGACGGTGTTGACCGAGTGCGGAAGGCTGGTCTTGCCCATGAGGTATTCGTCAATGCCGCGCGCGGCTTCTCGCCCCTCGGCGAGGGCCCATACTACGAGCGACTGTCCGCGCGACATGTCTCCGGCGGCGAATACGCCCGGCACGGAGGTCATCTTGTTCGGTCCGGTGGATACGTTGCCGCGACCGTCGAGTTGGACGCCGAGTTGTTCCAGCAGACCTTCACGCTCGGGGTGAACGAAGCCGAGCGCGAGCAGTACCAAGTCAACATCCAGGTCGAACTCGGAGCCTGGGATCTCGATCATGGCAGGGCGGCCGGTCTCTTCGGGCGGGCCCCATTCCAACCGGACCGCGTGCATCTTCTCGACCCTTCCGTTGCGGCCTGAGAAGTTCTTGGTCAGGATATCGTAGTCCCGCACTCCGCCCTCTTCGTGAGATGAGGACGTGCGCAGGATCATCGGCCACTGCGGCCAGGGGTTGCTGTCACGGCGCGTAACCGGAGGCTCCGGCAGGAGCTCGAACTGATAGACGACCTCCGCGCCCTGCCTGTGGGCGGTACCAACGCAGTCGGAGCCGGTATCGCCTCCGCCCAGCACCAGCACGCGCTTGCCCTCCGCGACTATGCGTTCGTCCGAGCCAAATGTCTGGCCGGCGAGAACCCGGTTCTGCTGCGTCAGAAACTCCATGGCCAGGTGTACGCCATCGAGCTCGCGGCCGGGGATGGGAAGATCGCGCGCGATGGTGGAGCCGCCGGTCAGGCAGATGGCGTCGAAGTCATCCCTGAGCCGGTCGGCGTGAATATCCTTGCCCACATAAACACCGGTCTTGAACTCGACGCCTTCCGCACTCATCTGGTCAACGCGGCGCTGCACGACGTTCTTTTCCAATTTGAATTCAGGGATGCCAAGCCTGAGAAGTCCACCTACGTACTCATCTCGCTCGAACACGGTTACCGTGTGTCCGGCTCTGTTCAATTGCATCGCGGCGGCAAGTCCGGCGGGGCCGGACCCGATTACGGCAACGCTCTTGCCGCTTCTGAATTCGGGCGGTTCCGGGACTATCCAGCCCTCACGCCAGCCCCTGTCGGCTATCGCCTTCTCGATGTACTCTATGGTGACGGCATCGTTGTTTATGTTGAGAACGCACGAACCCTCGCACGGGGCGGGGCATATCCGTCCGGTGAACTCAGGGAAGTTGTTGGTGGAGTGTAGTTCTGTGAGAGCGTCCCGCCACTTTCCCCTGTAAACCAGGTCGTTGAAGTCGGGGATGATATTGCCGAGAGGGCAGCCACCCATGCAGAATGGGACGGCGCAGCTCATACACCTTCCGCCTTGCGCCCGGGCCTGTTCCTCCGGCCAGTCCTCGTAGAATTCCAGCCAGTGCTGCGTTCGTTCTCCGGGTTCCTGTCGCGGCGGGACGATGCGCGCCCATTCCATGAATCCAGTAGGTTTTCCCATTATCGGTCTGAATATCCTCTAGTCAGTCGTCCGAGACGATTAAGAAATAAATCCGGGCAAGTGTAATCATGTCCGGCCTGCAACCATCTTGTCCGAATTAGGGTGAAGGCTCAGCCTTCCTCTCTCCGCGCGTTCTGCCAGGACCCGCTTATAGTCAATAGGCATCACCTTTACGAACTTGGACAGCATCTCGTCCCAGTTGTCCAGAACGCGCCTGGCATTCACGCTGCCAGTGAAGCGAAGGTGGTCAGTCAGCATACGGTGTACGTTCTCTATGTCGGCTTCCTCGACCACGTCTTCCAGCAGTACCATTTCGGTGTTGCAGAGTTCCTCGAAATGTCCATGCTCGTCCAGCACGAACGCTTCACCGCCGCTCATGCCCGCCGCGAAATTGCGTCCGGTGGGGCCGAGAACCACGACACGCCCGCGAGTCATGTACTCGCAGCCGTGGTCTCCGACTCCCTCGACGACCGCCTCGGCGCCCGAATTGCGGACGCAGAACCGCTCACCCGCGACCCCCCTGACGAAAGCCTTGCCGCCGGTCGCCCCGTAAAGGGCGACATTGCCGATGATTATGTTCTCTTCCGGCACGAACCTGGACTCTTCAGGCGGTCTGATGATCACCTTGCCGCCGGACAGGCCCTTGCAGAAGTAGTCGTTCGCGTCGCCTTCCACATCGAAGGTGATGCCCTTCGCCATGAACGCGGCGAAACTCTGTCCCGCCGAGCCTGTGAATTTTACCCTGATGGTATCTTCCGGCAGCCCGTCCTCGCCGTATTTCAGTGCGATGCCGTAGCTGAGCGTCGTGCCGACCGTGCGGTTCGCGTTGGATATGGGCATGTCGAGTTCGATTGGAGCGCCCGTCCCGACCGCCTCAGCGCAGAGTTCGATCAGTTCGTTGTCCAATGCCCTTTCCAGCCCGTGTTCCTGCTCCTCACAGCAGTATGTGGCGATGTCGTCCGGCACTTCGGGCATCTTGAGCAGCTTGGAGAAGTCCAGGCCGCGCGCCTTCCAGTGGTCAATCGCCTTGCGCGTGTCCATCCTGTCCAGCCGTCCCACCATCTCGTTGATAGTGCGGAAGCCCATCTCGGCCATTATCTGGCGCAGTTCTTCGGCCACGAAGAAGAAGTAGTTGATGACGTGCTCGGGCTGGCCCACGAATCGCTTGCGGAGTTCCGGGTCCTGGGTGGCGACGCCCACGGAGCAGGTGTTCAGGTGGCACTTGCGGAGCATGATGCAACCCATCGTGATGAGCGGCGCGGTTGCCATCCCGAACTCTTCGGCGCCCAGCAGACAGGCGATTGCCACGTCGCGGCCCGTCTTAATCTGGCCGTCGGTCTGGACGACGATACGCCCGCGCAGGTCGTTCTCGACCAGGACCTGCTGGGTCTCGGCCACGCCAAGCTCCCAGGGCAGCCCGGAGTATTTGATGGACGCCTCGGGCGAGGCCCCGGTACCACCGCTGTCGCCGCTTATCAGAACGACGTCGCCGTGTCCCTTGGACACCCCCGCGGCTATCGTTCCCACCCCGGCCTCGGCGACCAGCTTGACGTGAATCCTGGAATTCGGATTCGAGTTCTTGAGGTCGTGAATTAGCTGCGCCAGGTCCTCGATGGAGTAGATGTCGTGATGCGGCGGCGGCGATATAAGCTCCACGCCTGGCGTCGAGTTACGCACCCAGCCTATATACTCATCTACTTTGTGACCGGGAAGCTGTCCGCCCTCTCCGGGCTTGGCCCCCTGCGCCATCTTTATCTGGAGGTCCTTGGCGTTCGCCAGGTAGTTGATCGTGACGCCGAAGCGTCCGGACGCCACCTGCTTGATCGCGCTGTTGCGCGAGTCGCCGTTCGGGTCGAGCGCGTAGCGATTGAAGTCCTCGCCGCCCTCGCCCGTGTTGGAGCGCGCGTTGATGCGGTTCATCGCTATCGCCAGCGTCTCGTGCGCCTCGCGGCTTATAGACCCGAGCGAAATCGCGCCCGTGGCGAAGCGCTTCACTATCTCAGCCGCAGGCTCAACCTCGTCTATGGAAATCGGCTCGTCCGCATTCCTGAACTCCAGCAGGCCGCGTATCGTACACATCTGTTGCGCGTAGTCGTTCGCCCAGTCTGCGAATTCTTTGTAGGTATCCCAGCTATTGGACTTGGCGGCGTACTGGAGCTTGGCGATGGTCGTGGGATTCCACATGTGGTATTCGCCGTCACGCCGCCAGTGGTAGAAGCCGCCCACGTCCAGTTCCATGCTGCCGGACACCACCAGGTCGGTGTATGCGAACGAGTGACGCGCCCTGGACTCTTCCTCTATCTCGGCAATGCCTATGCCGCCGATGCGGGAGGGTGTCCAGGCGAAATACTTGTCTATGAAGTCCTCGTTCAGCCCGACCGCCTCGAATATCTGCGCGCCGCGATAGCTCTGGATGGTGGATATGCCCATCTTCGCCATTATCTTGACGACGCCCTTATGGGCGGCCTTGATGAAGTTCTTCTCCGCCATCTTGTATTCTACTTTGGACAGGAAGTAGTCCTGACGGATCAGGTCTTCCATGGACTCGTAAACCAGGTACGGATTGATGGCCCCCGCGCCGTACCCGATGAGCAGGGCCAGGTGCGCTATATCGCGCGGCTCCCCCGACTCGACCACCAGGCCGCAGCGCGTGCGTGTCCCCTCACGTATCAGGTGATGGTGGACTCCCGCGGTCGCCAGCAGGCTCGGTATGGGCGCGTTGTCCTCATCAACTCCGCGGTCAGACAGAATCAGGATGGAGTATCCGTCCTCTATGGCCTGGGACGCCTCGGCGCACAGCCTGTCCATCGCATCTTCGAGTCCGCCCCTCTTCTCGGGGTCGAAAAGCATGGAGAGCGTCTTCGACCTTATGCCGTTAACGTTGATTTCACGTATCTTCTCAAGCTCGGCATTCGTGATGAACGGCTCTTTGACAGTGAGTTGGCGACAGTGTTCCGGCAGCTCCTCGAACAGGTTCAGCTCGCGGCCTATCATCGCGCGCGTCGAGGTGACAAGCTCCTCGCGTATCGAGTCCAGCGGAGGATTCGACACCTGGGCGAACCGCTGCCTGAAGTAGTGGAACAGCACCGGCGACTTGTCCGACATCACCGCGAGCGGGACGTCGGTGCCCATCGAGCCTACGGGGTCGCCTCCGGTCAGCGCCATCGGCTCCAGAATCATCCGCAGGTCTTCAAGAGTGTATCCGAAGGCCGCCTGCCTGCGGGCGAGGGTATCGAAGTCGGATCTGTGTACCTCTGTGGGCTCGGGCAGATCGTCCAGCGTCGCCATGTTCTCGCACAGCCAGTCGCCGTAGGGCCTGCGGGATGCGAGTTCGGCCTTGAGCGCCTCGTCCTGGACTATCTCTCCGCGGTCCGTGTCCAGCATGAACATACGGCCCGGATAGATGCGCTCCTTGTAGAGAACGTCCTCCGGCGGTACGTCCAGCACGCCGGTCTCCGAGCCCATGACCAGAATGTCGTCCTTCGTTACAAGGTAGCGGCAGGGGCGCAGGCCGTTGCGGTCGAGGATGGCGCAGACCTTGGCGCCGTCCGTCGCTATGACAAGCGCGGGGCCGTCCCACGGCTCCATCATGGACGAGTGGTATTCGTAGAAGTCGCGCTTCTTCTCGTCCATCGGTATGTGGTCGCCCCAGGCCTCCGGAATGAGCATCATCATGGCGTGTTCGAGCGAGCGACCCGACGCCAGCAGCGCCTCGAGCGCGTTGTCCAGTGTCGCGGTGTCACTCTGGTAGGGCGTGACTATTGGGAGGAGCTTGTTCACGTCGTCGCCAAGGATGTCGCTTTGGAAATTCTTCTCCCGCGCGGTCATCCAATTGATGTTGCCCTGGAGCGTGTTTATCTCGCCATTGTGAATGATGAAGCGGTACGGATGCGCCAGTCTCCAGGAGCCGAGCGTGTTGGTGGAGAAGCGCGAGTGGACGAGCGCGAATGACGTGACCATGCTTTCGTCGGCCAGGTCGTGGTAGAAGTCCTGGAGCTGGTGAGCCATGATAAGGCCCTTGTAAACCAGCGTGCGCGAGGAGAGGCTGCATATATAGAAGTCGTCGCCCCCGGAAAGATCGTCTCCGAGTATGGCCTTTTCTATCTGCTTGCGTATGACGAACAGCCGCAGCTCGAACTCCGATTCGCTCTGGACCGAATCGGAGCGTCCAACGAGGAACTGCCTGATGAACGGCATGACCCGCGCGGACAGGACGCCAATCTTGTCGGAGGATACAGGCACGTCACGCCATCCGAGGAAACGCTGTCCCTCCTCTTCGACGACCCGCTCGATGACTGCTTCGCACCTCGCCCTCTCGCCCGGCTCCGAGGGCAGGAATGTCATTCCGACCCCGTAGTTTCCAGGCTCAGGCACGGATACTCCCAGTGCGCCGAATCTCTGCGAGATGAACTCTTGCGGCATCTGGATGATTATGCCCGCGCCGTCTCCGGTTTCGGGGTCCGCGCCCGCAGCGCCGCGATGCCCGAGGTTTATCAGGACTTCCAGCCCCTGCGCGATGACGTTATGAGACTTTCGTCCCTTGACGTTGGCGACAAGACCGACCCCGCACGCCTCATGCTCGAAGGAGGGGTGGTACAGTCCGTCGGTAGATAGACGGGGCGTGTAGTCCTTGTTATAGCTCTTGTTCATAGCTATGCCTTGAATAGATTCATTACGTAAATACAGCGGGATATGAGCGCGAGACTTTGCGGGAATGACTTTCTGCTATCCGAGATCAGAGTGTCGGCAAATATCGGCCTATCTCGTACTCGGTAACCTGCGCTCCGTATCGCTCCCAGTCAATCTTCTTGTTCGCCAGGAAGTTGTCGAAGACCGCATCGCCGAGCGCCTTCCTGACAAGCTCGCTCTCCTCAGTGATATGGATTGCTTCCAGGAGGTTGTTCGGCAGCGACTCGATACCCCGTCCGGCCCTCTCGGTGTCCGAGATCTCGAACACGTCGCCGGCAGCCGGTTCGGGCAAGTCGTACTCGCGCTCTACGCCTTCCAGTCCTGCAGCGAGCATTACGCTGAAGGCCAGGTACGGGTTGCACGCAGGGTCGGGTGCGCGATACTCGATTCGACGCGACTCCTCCCTGCCGGGCTTGAATGAGGGAACGCGCACCAGGTCGGCGCGGTTCACGTTCGCCCACGTCACATGCACGGGCGCCTCGAAATTCGGGACCAGCCGCTTGTACGAGTTGACCCACTGGTTGGTTACGGCGGTTATCTCCCTGGCGTGCTTCAGCAGGCCCGCAATGAAATGCTTTGCCGTATCCGACAGTCTGTCGGGGTCCTCGGCGTCGTAGAATGCGTTCCGACCGCCCGTGAACAGCGACTGGTTGATGTGCATCCCGCTGCCGTTGACGGTCGCGATGGGCTTGGGCATGAATGTCGCGTAGCAGTTGTGCCGCTGCGCAATCTCCTTCACCACCAGCTTGTAGGTCATCACCGCGTCCGCCATGGAGAGAGCGTCCGTGTAGCGCAGGTCAATCTCGTGCTGGCTGGGCGCGACCTCGTGGTGGCTCGCCTCCACGGGTATGCTGAGTTCTTCGAGCATGAGCACCGTCTCGCGGCGCAGGTCGGTGGCGAAGTCGGTCGTGTCCTGGTCGAAGTAGCCACCCTTGTCCACTGTGTTGGGCCAGGTGTCGTCCTTGAAGTAGAAATACTCTATCTCAGGGCCCACGTAGTAGGTGAAGCCCATCCTGGTTGCGCGCTCGATGTTGCGGCGCAGCACGAAGCGCGGGTCGCCCTCGAAAGGCTCTTCGTCCGGGGTTATCAGGTCGCAGAACACGCGCGCCACCGCGTTCTCACGCGGACGCCAGGGCAGTATGGCAAATGTGTTCGGGTCGGGAAGCGCGTACAGGTCTTTCTCCTCGACACGCGCGAAGCCCTCTATCGCCGAGCCGTCGAATCCCATACCCCTGGTCAATGCGGATTCGAGCTCCTCGACCGTGATGGCGAAGCCCTTGAGGTTGCCCAGAATATCGGTGAACCAGAGGCGAATGAACTTGACGTCGTTGTCTCTGGCCTCTTTCAGCGCGTATTCGATTGCCTGGTCGCGGTCCACCATATCTAGCAGGGGGCTTGGTAGTCGGTTGTCTGGGACTGGTCGAATTCTATATCGGTTCGTCTTGTCCTCGGCATGATGAAATCAAGCGCAAAAAGAGGCGCAAAGTCACCTAAGAAAACAGTCAAAAATATAGCACTTTGTGAAAGTTGTGTCAAACTTTCAGACCCGCTCCGCGCCCTGTCGTTCAAGCGTGATATGTAGTATCCTGCAAGCGCAAATGATGCTGGAATGCGTGGCCAGGAGAAACGCTATGACTGAGAAGCTCATACAGGGAGATCCCTTTCCCACAATCGAACTGAACCTCACCGACGGCTCGACCGTCACGCTTCCGGACGAGATTCCCGGCCGGTATCTCGCGCTGATGTTCTACCGGGGCGTGTGGTGACCCTACTGCCGGCGGCAGTTAGCCAGCTATCAGAATAACCTGGACGAATTGGAAGAGCTAGGAATGTCCGTCATAGCGGGCACCGTAGAGGACCGCGAGACGGCGGTCCGCATGGCCGAAGAGGTGGGACTAACCTTCCCCATCGCCTACGGAATCACCGAAGACCAGGTGGCCGACCTGGCGCCCATCTGGGTAGAAGACGACCGGCACGGACGCTACCTTCAGCCCACCGAGTTCCTTGTCGCCAAGCGCCGCCGAACCGCCTTCGGCACCATGTACGCATCCGGCCCAATCGGACGCATGAGTATTGACGAGGTTCTCTTCCTGCTCCGAAACCTGGACCGCTCCCGTCGCCGAAGAGCCGCTGGCTGACACTAGCGCGGAGGCTGCAAGGCAAAAATCCCTTCCCCTTGATGGGCTGACAAGGGTAGGTAAACATCCAAGCACCTACGATATCCGATCAACAGATTCCCTCTCCCCTTGGGAGAGGGCTAGGGTGAGGGTGAAATGCATACCTCTATCAGCCCTTGACGGGGGAAGGCTAGAGCCTGCCCCGTACTTGATACGGGGATGGGGGTGAAAACACGCGCTTCCACCGAACGTTCAGAAGCCGACCGTGATCTCCCGCTCCACCCGCAGGTCGCGGCGCAGATTCCTGTCCAGTATGCCTTTCACCAGCCAAGTAACCGACGACTTTTCGGTTTCCAGGCTCGGAATGCTGACCTGACCGACATCCAGCGAGAAGCTCCACTCGCGCGCCTCACCGGACTCAAGCGTCTCGTCTCGCTCTAAATCCGCCCTGTCCACGACATGATCCTGCGCCTCGTTGCCGAACTTCTCTTTCCTGACAAGTTCGACTCTGACCCCGTCGACGTCCACGTCCTCTATCATCTCGGCCCTCAGACTTCCCCCTATCCTGTCCCCCGACCGCGCCTCGCCTCGGGACAGGTTGAGCGTGAGGGCGCATTGCCTGTGCGCGGTTTCCTCGACGACAGGCTGAGGCGGCGAGTCATCGAACGCCGGAATCCTGTCCACGACGAACGCCTGACTCTCGCTCAAATCCCGCGCCCTGCTCACATCCAGCGACGCTCTCACCTCCCATCCAATGCCAGGCTCGATCTTCTGCACTACCGCACCGTTCATCGTCGGAAGCGCATCCGTCGGCAGTCTGAACCTCACGTCCCGCCGATGGCCGCCCATCCTGCGAACGGTCTGATTCTCCATCAGCGTCCCTTCCGCCAGGCTGACAGCGTGCGTCTTCTTCGAATAGTGCGTACCGTACTGGCTTCTGGTTATCTGAACGCAAGTCTCCACCCGGACCAGTTCCACCCTTCCCAGCCGGACATGAAAGTCCTCCCTGGGCATTAGCTCCACGCGGGCCTCTACCGCGTCGCCGGGCCGGAGCGTATTCCCGCTCACGCGAATATTGAGGTCAGCCTTGGGGCGACCAAAGTCTGAGAACGGCATATCGAATCCCCCCGCCATGAAAGCCGCGCTTTCCGGTGTTTGTTCCAGTGATTATAGTGGATTGGGGCGCTTCGGGAAGCGTCAAATATCTGGTGCGCGTCTATCAAGACGACCGTCGGAATCGGTAGCGTAACAGCCCCCTCTCCCTGAGAGAGTGGACTTTAACCCCGCAGGCAGCCAGGGTCTTTTCATTATTAAGCGTCACTAAAGTAGTCCGTTCGTGGTGAGATTGTCGAACCATGAACGGACGGCCCTTCGACAGGCTCAGGGCGAACGAGAAGTCGAAGGCGAGGCGAAAATGCAAGACCCTGCGCAGGCAGCGCGGATAATTGACACTATCTGCGCTCGGTGATACCTTCTCGGTCATATGGGGGGTGCCCGCATTCCCCGTCGTTCCGACCCCTTTACGCTTTTTCTTTCGATGGAGGGATTGCTATGAACCTCAGAATCTTGTCCGGCCGACGGACTCTCGTCACCGTGTTGACTGTCGTCGCGCTGGCGGCGGCCCTGGCCCTCGCCGCCTGCGCGACCGAAGAACGTGTGCCGGGACAGGTCAACTTCTCTACACCTGTCCCCAGAACTCCAGACCCGACTGCCGCCCCTGCCCCGACTGCCGTTCCTGCGGCTCCGGCGCCGACGGCGGCCCCCGTTCCTGCGCCCACTACGGCGCCCGCGATGTCCATGGACACCGCGGGAACGCTGCACGTCGCCATGGTGAAGATAGGCGCCCCGACCGGGCTGCCCAGCAAACAGACCGGCGGCGGCCCCGAGCAGATGCCCGAAAGACTCAGCATCATGGAGAAGCTGGTCGAGCGCGAGGTTGACCTCAGTTTCACACCCTGGCTCGCGCAGTCATACTCACTGTCCGATGACCTGACGACAGTGACCGTGGATCTGAAGACGGGCGTCCAGTTCCATGGTGGATGGGGCGAGATGACCGCGGACGACGTCAAGTGGAGCTACGGCGACGCAGGTCTCGAGAACCCCGAGTCTATTCACGGCTCGGTCGGCTTTATAAACAACCACCTCGAGCCGCTGGTCGTCATAGACTCCCACACGGTGGAGTTCCCAGTCGAGCAGTTCACCATTGAGTGGGACAGGATATACCTCGGCATCGCCAACGTCACCAGCAAGAAGCACGTGGACGACGCCGGCGCGGACGTCGCGCTCCAGACGCCGATAGGCACCGGCGCGTTCCAGATGTCTAGCTGGACCGCCGACAACGAGTTCGTGGGCGAGGCGTTTGCCGACCACCACGGTGGCAAGTCCTCATTCGACACCCTGCGGGTGCTGGAGATGGGCGAGGCCTCGACCCGCGTCGCCGCCATCAAGACCGGCGAGGTCGCGATCATAGACTCGGTTCCCATCAGCTTCCTCCAGGACCTCACGGACTCCGGCATCAAGCCCATCAACGACCACATCGGCGGCTCTCAGCAGTTCGTCGGCGTGGGCGGCAACTTCTGGCAGCAGACGTACCACGACAGGGATGAGCCTGTTCCGCCGCGTCCAGGATTCCTGCCCGACGACGACCACCCCTGGATAGGCGACCCCAACGATCCCGAACGCCACGAGAGGGCGCGCAAGGTGCGAGAAGCTCTCGCGATCTCCATTGACCGCGACCTGATCAACGAAGAGGTACTCCTTGGCGTCGGACGCCCCGAGTACGTGCCGTACTTCGTGAGCGTGCTTCCCGAACACCCGGACAGGTGGATAATCCCCTACGACCCCGACAGGGCAATAGAGTTGCTCGACGAGGCAGGCTACGGCGGCGGCTTCGAGATACCGATTTTCGTCGCGCCGGACATTGGCTCGCTCAACCAGGAAGTCTGGGAAGCCACTGCCACGATGTGGGCAAACATCGGTCTCACTCCGAGGATAGACAGGACCGCGTACCAGGCATTCAGGCCCAAGCTGGTGGAGAGAAAGACCGAATACCTCTACGCCTGGCTCGGCGGAAACGAGACGGCGACGATGGACCTGCCCAGGTTCGCCGCCGCCGAGGGTTCTACCTGGAGCGAGGGCGACTGGAACTGGGGCATAGAGGCGATTGAGACATTCCAGGCGATGGAGAAGGTGAACGCCGCCCCGCGCGACAAGGAAGCGCGCATACAGGCTAACATGGAGATGGGCGACTTCTTCTTCGATACCAAAATCGGGTTCGGAGTCGTGTTCTCTCCCGACCCGCTCTACTTCAACCCTGCCATAGTCGAAGACTGGGGACTGAAGCCCGGAAACCGCCGTAACTTCGAGTCCATCACACTCAAGCAGTAGCGCGACGATTGCAAGAGTCCCTTCCCTCTTGTGATAGGTCCACAGGGGTAGGCAAGAGTCCCTTCCCCCTCGATGGGGGAAGGTTAGGATGGGGGTGTCAGGTTCGACACCCCCCATTTTTCGGGAGTACGCAACGTGGGCATGAGACAGTTTCTAGCCCGTCGTCTCTTCTACTCACTGTGGACGATTCTGCTGTCCTCGATGATAGTCTTCGCGCTGTCCCGTATGTCCGGCGACCCGCGCCTGCTCTACCTTACCGAGTACTCCCACCTCGAACCTGAGCGATGGGAAGCATGGGGCAAGGCGATGGGACTGGACAAGCCCCTGCCTGTGCAGTACCTCATCTGGCTGGGAAAGGCGGTGACTGGAGACTGGGGAGTGTCCATCGTCAACGGGCGTCCCGCGTTCGAGGCCGTGATGGAGCGTGTGCCCGTCACCATGCAGATGACTGCGGGAGGGTTCGTCTTCGCCGCCATCTTCGGCATACCGCTGGGCATCGTGTCCGCGGTGTACAGGGGTACGCTCTGGGACTACTTAGGCAGGACGTTCGCCATACTCGGACAGTCTCTGCCGGCCTTCTGGCTTGCCATCGTATTCATCGTGATATTCTCGGTGCAGCTGGGGTGGCTGCCCACGTCGGGCAGGGGAACCATCCAGCACTTCATAATGCCGTCCGTCATACTCGGTTGGCTGGCCGCAGCCGGGTTCCTGCGCCTCACCCGTTCCGCGATGCTCGACGTAATGGACTCAGAGTTCGTGAAGTTCGCGCGCGCAAAGGGCGTGGGCAAGATGACGATAGTATGGAAACACGCGCTCAGAAACGCCATCATCGCGCCACTCACCTTCGGCGGTCTGCTCATGGCCGGCTTCGCCACCGGCAGCGTGATCACCGAGACGATCTTCGCATGGCCCGGAATAGGCGTGCTTGCACTCAACGCCGTGTTCAACAACGACTTCCCGATACTCGTCGGCGCGGTGCTCGTATTCGCTGTCATATACGTTCTGGCCGCATTCCTTATTGACGTGTTGTACGCAGTCGTTGACCCTCGCATCAGGTACAGTTGATTCGCCATGGCTGAACAGGATAACCAATTCGCGCAGGTAGAACTCAAGCCGAAAACCGGGATACTCCAGGTATTCGATCAGTTCCGAAGGTGGCCGGTGATCCCGGTCGCCATCCTGTTCATACTGATATTCGCGGCGATAACCGCGCCGTTCCTAGCTCCCTACCATCCGGTGCGGGGCGACCTGAGAGAGCGCGCCACACCCCCCATCTGGCAGGAGGGCGGGTCCATTGACCACATCCTGGGCACCGACCACCAGGGCCGCGACATCCTCTCCCGGATGATGCACGGCGCGCGCGTATCCCTGACATTCGCCGCGATGACCATGGCCATCGGCGTGGCGCTGGGCGCGCTGCTGGGCGCCGTATCGGGCTACTTCGGCGGCCACGTGGACGAAGTGATCATGCGGCTGGTGGACCTCACTAACGCCTTGCCCTTCCTGCTGGCCGCGCTCGTGGTCGTGAGCGTCTTTGGCGCGAGTTTTCGGACGCTGCTGATAATCCTGTCACTGTTCGCCTGGGGCGGCTACGCCAGGCAGGTGAGAGGCGAAGTCCTGCAACTGAAGGAGATGGACTACGTCGCGCTCGCCAAGGTCGCGGGCGCGTCGCCGATTCGGATCATCTGGAAGCATCTGCTCCCGGGCGTGACCAACACCCTAATAGTCGTGGCGACGCTGGGGACCGGCCAGATAATCCTCGCCGAGTCAACGCTCAGCTTCCTGGGCGTCGGAATCCCACCCCCCAACCCCGCGTGGGGCAGCATGGTAGCCGACGGACGCAACTATATAGAGACCGCATGGTGGATAGCCATCATACCCGGCGTCGGAATCGGCCTCACCGTCCTCGCCCTGAACTTCCTGGGCGACTGGCTGCGCGACTACTTAGACCCGCGCCTAAGGCAGATATAAGAGTATAAGAGCGCGTTCCAGGACAGCCAAATGTGTCCGCGTGTGTATCCGTCCTATGGTCATGCCTCCGACTTATAGACCGGCTTTAGAAAGTGCGCAGCTCTTCCCGATACCGCAGGTTCAGCCGCCATATGGAATACGCTACCATCGAGCGGCTGCGGGTTGACACAGTTAGGCTATCTGATACGATAGCTCCGCTGCACATGTGTATAAATTCGAGAATGTTTTAACACAGATCAGCAAGTTTGAGAACGGCACGGACAACCGCGCCGCCATGCAAGGAGATTCCGGATGGTCGCAGATAGCGTAAAGCTAACGGGCGAAGATATCGAAGAACTGAAACAGCTGGGTGAGGCGCACTTCTGGCCGCACTCCAGGCCAATCGGCGATATGTCCGACGAGACGGGCATCAAGCTAATCTCCAAGGCGGAAGGCGTCTGGGTGGAGGATGGAGAGGGCAACCGCTGGGTTGATACGCTCGCGGGTATGTGGTTGAAGAACATAGGTCACGGGCGCAAGGAAATAGCGGAGGCCGTGTATCAGCAGATGCAGGATGTGTCCTACTCTCCCGGCGGTACCGTGAGCCCGGCGACGGTGCGGCTGGCGGCGAAGGTGGCAAGTCTGTCGCCGGACCCGGATTCGCGGGTGTACTTCGTGAGCGGCGGTTCGGAGGCAGTGGAGACCGCGCTGAAGATCGCGAAGGCGTATCACAAGAACAACGGCGAGCCGACACGCTACAAGGTGATCAGCAGGCGCGGCTCGTATCATGGGGCCACCCACGCGTGCATGGCGCTGGGGGGCAGCGCCGCGTCCGGGCCGCAGGACTACGGGCCGTTGGTGCCGGGCAACATACACATCGCGCAGCCGAATAAATATCGCGGTCCGCACACCGACATAGAGTGCGCGGAGGAACTCGAGAGAACGATTCTTCACGAAGGTCCGCATACCGTAGCGGCGTTCATAGGCGAGCCTATATCCGCCGCAGCCGGAATACATATCCCGGATTCGGGCTACTGGCCGCGGATACGCGAGATATGCGACAAGTACGGGGTTATCATGATCTGCGACGAGGTGATAACCGGCTTCGGGCGCACCGGCAAGATGTTCGCCACCGAGCACTGGGACATACAGCCGGACATCTTCACAGTGGCCAAGGCGCTCACAAGCGGCTATCTGCCGATTGGAGCCGCGGTCGCTAGCAAGAAGGTCGCGGACAACTTCATGGGGCAGGATAATATGCTGCGCCACCTGATTACGTTCGGCGGCAATCCGGCGTCGTGCGCCGCAGGTTTGGCGAACCTGGAGATAATGGAGAACGAGGACGTTGTCCAGAACTCCGCCGAAATGGGCGACTATCTCTACGAGCAGCTACAAACCCTCTATGAGCATCCGATAGTGGGTGACGTGCGCGGAGGCATGGGGCTAATCTGCGGGATAGAGATCGTGAAGGACAGGGACACCAAGGAGCGTTTCCCGGCGGAGGCGAATCTCGGTCCTATACTGGATAAGCTGATGTCCGACCACGGACTGCTGGGGCGCGCCGGCGATGTCATAGCACTTTCGCCGCCTCTCACCATCACCAGGGACGAGGTTGATTTTGTGGTTCGTCAACTCGACAGCGTACTGGAGCAGGCAGAGGCGCAGTTGGGCGCGGAGTAGCCAACCGCCGAGACGGTTTCCCCCGGCGTACAGCGAATTTCGTGGAGACCGTTGAAGAGAGAGTCGGCGACTGCATTACACATTTCTTCATTCAGGCGAGAATCAAAAGGGGCGACCACACGTGTGGTCGCCCCTTTGACTATCTTCTTTACCAGCGCGCTCTAGGCGTCGTAGTACAGGAAGAACTCGTAGGGATGCGGGCGCAGGCGTATTTCATCAACTTCGTTGGTGCGCTTGTAGTCCAGCCAGGTCTCTATGAGGTCCGAGGTGAACACGTCGCCCGTCAGCAGAAATTCGTGGTCGTCTTCCAAAGCGTCCAGCGTCTCTTCCAGGCTGCCAGGAACCTGCTGCACGTTGGCGGCCTCTTCGGGGGAGAGGTCGTAGAGGTCAACGTCGAGCGGATCGCCCGGGTCTATCTGGTTGCGAATGCCGTCTATGCCCGCCAGAAGCATCGCGCTAAAGGCGAAGTACGGGTTGGCCGTCGGGTCGGGGCAGCGGAATTCGATGCGCTTCGACGGAGGCGTGTCGAAATACGCGGGTATGCGGCAGCAGGCGCTGCGGTTGCGCGACGAGTAGGCCAGGTTGACCGGAGCCTCGTAGCCAGGGACCAGGCGGCGGTAGGAGTTTGTGGTCGGAGCCGCGAATGCCAGAAGCGCGGGGGCGTGCTTGAGCAGGCCGCCGATGTAATACTTCATCGTGTCGCTCATGTGCGCGTAGCCGTCGCCCCAGAATATGTTCTCGCCGTCCCTCCAGATGCTCTGGTGGGTGTGCATACCGGTGCCGTTGTCTCCGAACAGTGGCTTGGGCATGAACGTTGCGGTCTTGCCGTGCTTGGCGGCGACGTTCTTCACCAGGTACTTATAGATCATGATGTTGTCGGCGGTCTTGGTGAGGGTGTCGTAAACGATGTCAATCTCACCCTGTCCGGCGGTCGCTACTTCGTGGTGCTGCTTCTCGATGGTCATGCCGAACTTCTGCATTTCGATGACCATCTCGGAGCGAATGTCGCTCAGGGTGTCCACCGGGGGAACCGGGAAGTAGCCGCCCTTGTAACGCGGCCGGTAGCCCTTGCTCCGCGTCTTGCCGTCTAGCTGGTATTCGTTGCTGGCGTTCCAGATGCCCTCATCCGAGTCCACACTGTAGAAGGCGGAGTGAGCGTCCTGGTCGAATCTAGCGGAGTCGAAGATGAAGAATTCGGCCTCCGGTCCCCAGTAGCTGGTGTCGCCGATGCCGCTGGACGCGAGATACGCTTCAGCCTTCTGCGCGACGTACCTGGGGTCTCGGGAGTAGTCCGAGCCTGTCAGTGGGTCGCGGATGTTGCAGAGCAAGCTTAGAGTCTTGATGTTGTAAACGGGGTCTATGACCGCCGTATTCGGGTCTGGGACGATGAGCATGTCGCTCTCGTCAATCGTCTGGAAACCGCGAATGCTGGAACCGTCGAATCCAGTGCCGTTGGCGAACAGGTCTTCGGTGACCTCGTTGGGCGGCACGCCCACGTGCTGCAAAGTTCCGGGCAGGTCCGTGAACTTCAGGTCAATTATCTGGACGCCTTCGTCTGCTATCAGCTTTATCACTTCTTGCGGGGTCATGCTACCACTCCTTGTATTTGTTTTGGCTTCCCGCCGTACTGCCGTCGGCTGTTGGGGGCTGGGGCGAGCGCCGAAGCCATTTTACACTCTACGCTCTCTCATTAGAAAGCGCCTGGTCGAGTCTGTCGGCCCAGGCGCTTTTTCGTTCCGTTTTGATTCTTCCATCGAAGTCGTTGGCTGGCTTCGACAACAGAGACTTGTAAACTCGACTACTTCTCTTCTCTGCTCTTGCGGACCTTGCTCGGGAGAATTACCCACAGTCCGAACAGTCCCGCGAACGCTACCCCGCCGAGAATTGCCTCTATGCCCATCGTTCCTGACTCCTGTCTGAGTGATCGGATGCCGGGCGCCGCTATATCGGGTCGGCATCGCGTTTGTTCTATGTTTCACATTATCCAGGATCATTGTTTCGAGGGTGTTACCCAAATGTTAAATTTGTGTAACATATGCTGAATATACCACAGACTGCCATATTTGACCCGCCGCATTCCCCTATGGCGCGAAAATCCCCTCTCCTTCGATGGGCTCACAAAGTTAGGTAAATGAGCAATGCGGCTATGAATACCAGCAGAAAGTCCCCTCTCCCTTTGGGAGAGGGCTAGAGCCTGCCCCGTACTCCGATACGGGGGTGAGGGCAAATTCCTGCCCCTTTCAGATCCCTCAGGGTGAGGGTGATTCCCTCTTCCGCTAAAAGAGAAAGGCCCCGACCGCTCAAGCCCCCTTGGAGCGGTCAGAGCCTTGTGAATGAAGGGAAGGTTATTCGGTTTGGTTAGCGCTTAGCCTGCCATTTCCGGGTAGGCCGAAGCGCCATGCTCGGGCTCGTCCAGACCGCTCATCTCTTCTTCTTCGGAAGCCCTCAGTCCCATGCTCAGGTCTATGACCTTGAACAGGACGAATCCGGCTCCCAGGCCCCAGGCGGCGGCCACGAGCAGTCCGACTATCTGTGGGATTAGCTGCTCAGCGTTACCCGCTATCAGCCCTTCGACGCCATTGTGTCCGGCGGCAAAGATACCGACCGCCAGCACGCCCCAGGCGCCGCAGATGCCATGCACCGTAACCGCGCCGACGGGGTCGTCTGCCTTCACCACGTTCTTGATGAAATCAACGCCGAAGATCATTATTACGCCCGCTATGAGACCGATCACCACCGCGCCCCAGGGGTCAACGTAGGCGCAGCCCGCGGTAATGCCGACAAGCCCGGCTAGGGCTCCGTTGCAAGCCATTTCGATGTCCGCCTTGCCTGTGCGTAGCAGGACCACGTATATGGCCGAGGTCGCGCCCGCGGCGCCGGCGAGCAAAGTGTTGACGGCGTTCAGACCCAGCGTATCGGAGTTGATGTTGAATCCGAACCATCCGAAGAACAGGATGAATGTGCCGATTACGACGTAGGGTATGTTGTGTCCCTTGAGGTCTGCGCCCTCGCGGAAGCCCTTACGAGGACCGACGACTATCGCGCCAGCCAGAGCCAGGAACCCACCTATCATGTGAACGACGGCAGAACCGGCATAGTCGGCAAGACCCGGGCCTATCTGGGTCAGCCATCCGTCGTCGCTCCAGGCCCAGTGTCCGTATATAGGATAGACGACCGCGCCCACTATGAAGCTGTAGGCAAAGTAGGCGTTGATCTTGGTGCGCTCGGCCACCGCGCCCGCGATGATCGTGGCGGCGGTCCCGGCGAACACCATCTGGAAGAACCAGCTCACCAGGCCGCTGTCGTCGAAGTCAACCAGGAAGAATCCCTCGAGGCCGATGATGCCGGAGGCGGCGCCCCCGCCCATCATCAGGGCGAAGCCGAAGGCCCAGAAGCCCAGGGACGCTATGCAGAAGTCCAGGAATGATTTCGTCATGTAGTTGACCGTGTTCTTAGAGCGGATCAGTCCCGCGCCAAGGAACGCGAATCCGGCCTGCATGAAGAAGACCAGCGCGGCTGCGAACACGGTGATGGCGTTGCCTACCGTGTCATTCACGCTTTCAGCCGTAACGTCCTGCGCGTAGGCGACTCCGATAGTGCCGATGAAGATCCCGATGCCCAGTAGCGCTATCATTACCAGTTTGAGTTTGAAGGGTGTGGGGCTAAGTATTTTGGTATTTGTCAATTCATATACCTCCTAAGGTGGATGGGGGCTGATACCTTTTCGGTATTCCACAATACTGAACGGATATTACCGAATCTTTTCCAGTATGTAACATTTCTGTTGTATTTGTGTTAAGGAAATGTTAATTCGCCGAGGGGTGCGGACGCGGCGAAACGGGAGGGGAGAATCTTGACGCTCTACGAGCTTACCGCATATAAGAAGGAATGCTCGTAATGAGAGGGTGATTGGGATTTAGCCATGACTGCTGCAATGGCTAATGTAGTGGAGGTATTCGCGCAGTACGCTCATATCGTTCTAATCGTTCCCAATTTTCGAGTAGTTCCTCCTCATGCAGTTCAGCCCATCCGCGTATCGCCCTCGCTTGTGACGCAGGCAACCGTCCCCTGTCATTGCGGAGTCTCATAGAACGAAGATAGAAGACAGCGGCGTTTTGTCCTTCATACCTGATATGAAAGTGAGGTCCCGGGTGGTCGTCCGCATACATTTGAACGACCATCCCAAGGAACCTGCTGAGTTCAGGCACTAACAGGCGCCCCGAGTTCTCGTCGAGCTTGCTCGATCGCGGCGTAGAATTCATCCTCGTCTGACATTGCCGCAATCTGTTCGCGTGTTATGCCCAGCAATTGGGCATAACCTGTTTCAGGAGCTATATCTATCTCCATGTCGCTGCCGGGAGGCACACCCCAGCATACGCATCCCGCTTCCTCATTGATATGGACGCCTTCAAAGTAAGCGCGGTCGTCCCAAGCCCTGAACACTCCCTTACCTGCCAGGTGAGACAAGTCCAGCTCACCTTCAACACCATCCTCGTACCGCACCCATATTCGGTAGCCATCCCTGGGTTCTACCGCAACGGGGTCAACAAATATCATCTCCAACTCCTGTTTCGTTACCCACCATTTTCCTTGAGTAGAGCGCATCAGGTAATTGGAACAACAACACGAGCCCTCAGTCCCCGACCCCCGAACCCGCCGTCGCCACCGCCTCAGTCGCACCGTTCGACTCCTCCATTGGCTCGTTCGTCCATGGGCTTATCTCGAACGGCCCCTTGAGCTCTAGTTCCTCGCCCATCTCGCGCACTGCGGGTATTACGTACTCGCCCATGAGACGCAGGCTGCGCATCTGGTCCTCGTGGCTCATCGCGCCGTCGCCGTCCCAGAAGAAGACACTGCCCGGTCGTAGTGTCTCCAGCACGTGCTTGATCTTCGGGATGACCGTATCGGGAGTGCCAGTCACGATGGTGTAGTCGTTCGCCTGCTCCTCGTATGTGCGGCGGTTGGTGCCGAAGCGTCCGGTGGGGCCGAACCTGGAAGCCTCCAGCCGGCGGGAGCGGCGGGAGGTGTGTCCCGGCAGCGACATGACCGCCGGGTTCACCATGCCCTCGTTTCCGCTCAGGAACGGGTTGGAGACGCCGGACAGGTATTTGCGTCCCACCTCCTCCGCCAGTTCTTCCGTCTCGTCCACGTGGACTTTCCAGAGGTACGAGACGTGCTGAGTGCCGGACTCGTATCCGAACTCGGCGGCAGCGTCGTGGTACATGTCGAAGGCGTCTTTCGTAGGGCCGAGACGAGTGGCGAGCAGCACGAGCGGGTAGCGATGCTGAGCCGACCAGCGCACGGTCTCCACGCTGACGGTGGACGGAATCCACACCTGCGGATGCGGCTTCTGGTACGGGCGCATCCAGGGGTTCACGTAGCGGTAGTGGTAGTGCTTGCCCTCCCAGCGGAACGGTCCCGGGTCCGTCCATGCCTTGATGACGAAGTCGTGCGCCTCCTCGAATCGCTCGCGGTTGAACACGGGAGGCGAGTTGTGCGAAACGCTCTCGCGTCCGCCGCCGCGCACGAAGCCGGACACCAGCCTGCCGCGGCTGATCATGTCTATCATCGCGAGCTGCTCCGCCAGCCAGAGCGGATCGTCCCAGATTGGCAGGATGTTGCCCAGTATGACGATCTTCGCCTTGGTCGTCTGGCGAGCCAGGATGGACGCGCCGATGTTGGTTACGCCCTGCATACAGAAGGGAGTGCTGTGGTGCTCGTTGAGCATCAGGCCGTCGAAACCCATCTCCTCGGCGTACAGCTTCTCGTCCAGATACCTGTTGTAGAGCGTTGCGCCGACTTCGGGATCGTACACCTCGTTGCTGATACTCAGGTCGGTCGTCTGGGTGCCCATCAGCCCGGTCTTGTCATCCTGCCAGGGCTGCTCGGTGAAATGTCCTATAAACATGATCTCTCCCCTGCCGCTTGGTGATGATCGCAGTCTATCATTTCAGTTTTCCGTTGTCAGTTCACCCGCGATTGCTAAATTCCCTTCCCCCCTCGATGGGCTCACAAGGGCAGGCATAAGTCCCTTCCCCCTTGACGGGGGAAGGTTAGGATGGGGGTGAAACCGCAAGTGCAAGCGTGATCATCTTCAATGCCTACCCCTCTCAGCCCTTGACGGGGGAAGGTTAGGATGGGGGTGACTCCGCCATTCCAAGTTCAATGCCGACCCCTCTCCCTCGATAGGCTAACAAGGGCAGGTAAATGTCCAATCAGCTTCGACCTCCAGTCAATAGTTCCCCTCTCCCTCAGGGAGAGGGTTAGGGTGAGGGTGACTCCCTACCGACCAACTATTACGTCCCATCCGCCTCCGACTTCTTGAACTCCGGGATCACATACTCCCCGAACAGCTCGATGGACTTCATCACCTTCTCATGCGGGATGGTCTCGGTCTGCATCATTATCATCATCTGGTCTATACCCGTCGCTTCGTGCTTCTTGAGCGCCTCGATGCAGCTATCCGGGTCTCCCGCGATGACCACGCCACGGTCCGCCAGCGTGTCCGCATCCAGGTCCTCCCACACCTTGTGCGCGATTGCCTGGCCGCCTGAGAAGTCCAGGACGTCCGTTACTTCTTCCTCCGAGTCATCGTCCTGCACGTACCGAGAGAAGTTCTGCTGCAGATGGTCCGGCACTCCGCCCCACTGTTCCAGCAGCCGGGCATACACATCCTTCTGACCCTGCACATACGGCCTGTCCGGCCCGAAGAAGTTCTTCAGTGACGCGGCGCCAAGTTCGCGCGCTTCCCTGTTGTCTTCCAGGCATATTCCGAGCGTGGAGTTGGCCCACTGGTCGTTGACGAAAGCCCCCACAGGGTTAGCCTTCTTCACATTCTCCTTGTAGGCGTGGATGTAAGGCTCCAGAGACGAGGGCGCGCTCGACCCGAACGCCAGCACTCCTATGCCCTTGGAAGCCGCTATCTCATACGTGGAGGGCTGGAGCGCGGCCACCCAGATAGGCGGATGTGGGTCCTGGTACGGCTTGGGTAGCACCTGCCTGGATGGGACCTGCCAGAACTTACCCTCATACTCGAACCAGTCCGACTCCCATATCTTGGGAACCATCGAGAGGGACTCTTCCCACATATCCCGGCTGTCCCTCGGGTCTATGCCCATGCCGGTCAGTTCATATGGGGCCGACCGGCCCGTGCCGAAATCCACCCTGCCCTCAGAGAGATGGTCCAGCATCGCCACCCGCTCCGCCACGCGGTTCGGATGGTGGTAAGGCAGAATGACAACTCCCAGGCCAAGCCGGATCTGCTTCGTGCGCTGGCTGAGCGCGGCATACACCAGCTCCGGGCACGGCGACGCCGAGAATCCCGTCAGAAAATGGTGCTCGACGAACCACAGGTAGTCAAATCCCACCTCGTCTGCCAGTATGCACTGCTCCATCGTCTCCTGGAGAACAAGCCGGTCATCCAGGCTCGGCCTCTGCATCTCATACTGAAGCGCAAGTTTCATGATTCGATCTCCAGGGTTACGTCGCCCGCGACGGATTATTGCCGCATTCTACTTCGGAGCACCCCCATTTACAACATGGCCACACCTTCCGTCCAGCCATCGAGAGTGTCACTCGCAACGATTTCATAAGTCCCCTCTCCCTCGATGGGAGAGGGTTAGGGTGATCAGGTTCGACTCCCTCATTGTAAATCAATAGACAGACAAGTAATGAGACTCATGCAATTTTCTGGAGTGTCACTCGCAGTACATCTCCGATATGACACGGCGCAACTCCAAAGCATCCGACCGGGAGAGCCGGTCAATGCGGCGGCCCAGCCTTCGTTTGCTGATTGCGCGAATCTGGTCAACCGCGATTTCCGCCTCCTGGCCATCACAGACCACCTGAATTCTGCCCCGCCAGCGCGGATGGATGTTAGTCGTAAGCGGGCAGACAACAACGGTCTCGACCAGCCGGTTCATCGCGTCATGGCTCACAATCACAACCGGCCTGGACTTGCGAATCTCGCCGCCCACCGTCGGGTCCAGATTGGCGATGTATATCTCATACCGCCTCGGAAAAGACGCCATCACTCTATCCCGTCTGAGACGGCGACTTCCAGGTCGCTCCAATCCTCAGCTTCGGCGGCCATGGCCTTGTATGTATCCTCCCAGGACATCTTCGCGCTATCTCTGCCACGCAGAAAGACGCCATCCGCCACCTCTTCCATCTCTAGCCACCCATCCCATCCATACTTATCCAACATCGCCTTCGGGATGCGAATCCCCTTGGAATTGCCTATGGCAATCAGCTTTACTTCCCTGACCTCGTCCGTCTGGTCCACCCCGCTCACCTCCATGACTTTAGGTAATTATGGTAATTACCTACATTCAGAACGTCAACCTCCTCTTCCCTCCACATCCTCCACACCGACACCGCCATAGAACTCTAGCCGACCGCTGACAAGCCCCACACCACGACTCATAATTCGTTCTCTTGCATTCAGACAGGGAGTAGAATCCATTCAGATTGACGCTTCCTGAAACCTCGCTCCGCATATTCTACTCATGCTAACCTGACGCTATGGAACTGTATTGCTTCATCGTTGACTGGATATGGGCCGTCTTTGCCGTCGTATCAGTGGGATGTATGTTTCCTGCTGTCATCTACATGATGGCTAGAGACCGAAAACGGACATCCCGTTGGCTGAGCTATACGCTCTACGCCGGCATAGTTGCTCTTGTCTTTTTCGTACTCGCTGAGTTAGTCAGGTGTGTTATGTAGGTCAATCTGCCAGTACCCATTGGTGGCCCTTAAATGCGTCATCAGTTGCCGAATACAATGTCGCAGCAATACCTGTACTTCTCTGCCGGCTCCTGATTTCTTGAAGGACTGCTCCATCATCAAGAACGTACACAACGCAACCTAAACATAGACCCCCTTTCCAGTCATGGGAAGGAGGACATTCCAGAAACAGACGAAAGTCCGCCCTCGAGCGTAGCAAGGCCACTCGAGGGCGGCTTCACGTTACGGCTTGGTTACAGTGGAAGGGGAGAGGCTGTATCCGGCCTAGAACACGACTAGAACGGCCTTCCAAAGTCAGCCCTGTCAGGTTGTGTTACTGAACATTGCTCGCAACGGGATCAATGAGCTTGGCGAAAGCGTCCCTTATCCAAGCGGAGTTGCTGTACAGACCATCAAGGTTTTCGAGTGCCACAGGCGGCTCCCCGCGCACGTCCATCCTCATATTGTCTGACCTTACCCTGAGTCTGAACACCACTCTACCGTAGTCATCAGTGGCCTCATCGTCATCGTGTAGAACAACGCTAGTATATAGCGTGGTTGGCCGAAGCTCTATCCGCCACGCATCGACCATGTTGCCTACGATTGCCTTGATGATGTTCAGAGCCTCTTGCTCATTATCGGTAAGAGCCGCTTCTTCACCTTCCGGTGCCTCCGATGATTCAGTAGTAGGCTGTGTGGGCTGGTCCTCAATGCTATCCAACGCTATCTTCAGCCGAGCGTCTATGCGGTCATTGATGAATCCGGCGAAAGCCTCTTTCACTATGGGCTGAAACTTCTGAACGACAGCCCGTCGCCGATTGCCCTCATAGAATTTGCTCATAATGTAACGGGTGAATTCAATAGAAGGATTCGCCAATTCGCGGGCGAGAACCCGTTTGATCTCGGACGAGAACTTTAACTCCCTAGCCGCGTCCATTGCGGCGTCCTGGTTGAATTCCGACTTGGTGAACCGCTTCAACTCCTCCACATCCGGGTCGGAGTAGTCCATGAAGTTGAATTCCAAGAATGGCTTGGTGTCCATCACATTTGGCTGGTCAATGTCGGTGAAGAAACGGTAAACCACTCCGTCGGTCAGTATGCCGAAATGAGCCTGGGATACGTGGAAATACCGGACAAGCTGAGAAATCTGAGTATCATCAAGGTCAGCCCCGAACTTCTTGCACTCGATCAGGATTGTGGGCTGACCATCCCGCATTACCGCGTAATCAACCTTCTCGCCCTTCTTGGTTCCGACATCTGCGGTGTATTCAGGAACTAATTCTGTTGGATCGAAAATGGAGTAACCCATTGCTTGGAGGAACGGAAGCACGAGGGCATTCTTGGTAGCTTCCTCGGTTTCCAAGTGTTCGGCGGCGTGCCTAAATCGCGTCGAAAGTGTTCTAACCTCGTCTATGAAATCCATGGCTTCCTCCTGCAAATTGCCCATATCCCACACTGATAGCGAATTTCAATTCCATTAAGCAAGGCGTATCTTGTCAAATTGCTCGTATGTGGTCAAGCAAGTGGCCTTGGCGCGCGTACCCAAGTTTGCGATAATTCAGTCATGTCCCGAACCTACCGAACCCGTCGACGAACATTCTCCCGCGTGACGGACTCACGTACTCCGCGTTCATCTGGAACGCGAGGCCATCAGGTATTTGACGATGGTTCGTTTCGGTTCGAGCATCCGCTTGACCGAGTTTGGGTGAAGTGGTCGGCGTCCAAAGCGCGGAGACGCGAACAAGCCCGCCGTCTGCGGTCTGAGGCCGAATCCGGTTGGCAGGATGCGAAGCGTTGGTTCGAGGGTCAGTTGCTGGGAACATAACCATCAATGTATGAAGGTAGTCCTCAAAGCTCGACTATAACCTGCTTCCCTCTCTCCAAGATGATTCTGTGCTGGTTACACTGCGCTCATCCATTCAGTCATAGCCTCGTATCCCACTCTCGCCATGGCAAAATTGTCGCGTCCGAAGGTGTCAGTCGCCCTTCTGAGGAGTTTCCCCATCTTCCGGTCCAGCAGAATGTCGCCGTCAAGACTTATAGCCACAAACTCGCCGGTGTGATCTCTTTCCAGCGCTTTCCCGTACCGCTCATAGAGTCGGCGCTGTTCTTCGAGTTTGCGCTCCATCCAATCCTGATTAGTCATCATCATCCCCCAACACATTTCTGCGAACTTCTTTCACATGGATATTGTGTCCCCCAGGATACAATAGGTCAATCGCACCGTTTCACTAATACCACTTCATTCTGATTAGGACATGAACCTCAGAGGCAGGCAAGATAGTCCTTCGACAGGCTCAGGACGAACGAGAGATCGAAGACGAGGCGAAGACGAAAAGACGCTGCCGTGGGAACACGACGACGTTACTCCGAATTGGTATTACACTCATTCCATATTGGCGGCAGGAGAATCTGCGGCGCGAAGCCTGAATCCCAACGCCTGAGTTACTTTGAGAATGGTCGCGAACTCAGGGTTGCCCTCGGCGGACAACGCCTTGTACAAGCTTTCCCGTCCTAGTCCGGTTTCTTTCGCGATTTGCGTCATTCCCTCGGCCCGGGCTATGTCTCCCAACACTGCGGCTATCAACTTGGGGTCTCCGTCTTCGAGCGCAGCGTCCAGATAGGCTATCATGTCTTCCCGGGTGTTCAGATAGTCCACCGGATCCCACGGATATGTTTTAGTCCTTGCCATCATTGCACCTTCTCATAGTCCCTCAGCCAACCGGATAGCCGTATTGATGTCACGTCTCTGGGTTGACTTGTCTCCACCCGCAAGCAGAACGATCAAAGTCTGCCCACGTCTGACGAAATACACGCGATAACCAGGTCCGTAGTCAATCCTCATCTCTGAGACGCCTCTGCCGACCGGCCTCACGTCTCCAGGATTTCCTGACCGCAAACGTCTGATGCGCGTATTGATTCGCGCTCTTGCCCGTACATCGCGCAACCTGCGAAACCATATCTCGTACTCTTCTGTTCTGCGAATTTCTATCACACGATTCATTGTATCCCACAGGATACAATAGGTCAATCGCACCGTTTCCCTAAGACACTCCCGACCAGGAAAATCCTCCCATCCCGCTGCTCCATTATGCTACAATACGAACATACAAACTAAGACCGCAAGCAACCATAAATCATAAATTTGAAGTTATGCAAATAAAAAATAAAGGGACTGAAAAAAGCCCCTCATAGCTAACGCAGGTGAAACTCTGGCCATCAACAGGTGTTCTAAAGCACCAGCACGCACCTGTCGGTCACCTGTTAATTCACCTGTTGCCCACCAGTGCATTATAAATCAGGCATTATATAACTTGCCGAATACAGGACCTTTTCGTTTTCAGGAAATAGGCCAGTCAACAGCCCCCTCTCCCTGAGGGAGAGGGTTGGGGTGAGGGTGATTGCGCTACTTCGAATACACGAATGTTGGACAATGAAAGACCCTGCTGCCGAATACACCTTTCCGTCGCCGGTTATTCGGATAGTGTATGATAAGGGCCGCGACTGCGCGGTTCACGACGTCCTGAGAGGTCCGCAATGACAAGCAAGACGATTACGCCCACCAAGACCGAGAGGGACTTCGAGCCGTTTCCCGAACACCCACCCAGGGACGATATGCAGAACTGGATTCATCTCAACCGAGACGGAAAGGGCGCCGCCCTGGTGACCCGCATCGGAGACCGGGAGACCACGACCACTGGCAGCGAGGTACCCATAGGACCCACCCTCGCCAACCGCCGCGACCACCGTATCCCGGACTTCATGGTGTCGAAGAACTCAAAGCCCTGGCTGATAGAGGAAGACGGCGGCTACGCGATTGACAGACAGGGCAAGCCCCCGGAGTTCGTTCTGGAGATAGCGTCCAGGTGGACGGGGGTGATTGACTACACCGAGAAGCGAGAGGACTACGCCCGCTACGGCATACCGGAGTATTGGCGCTTCGACTCGACGCAGGGGGAGTATCACGACGTTGCGCTGGCCGGAGACCGGCTGGGTGACGACGGCCAGTATGAACCAATCGAGATTGAGCGGCTGGGCGAATCGCGCTTTCGGGGTTACAGCGAGGCCCTGGAGATGTACGTATGCTGGGAATACGGCGAGCTGCGATTCTATGACCCGGCAAGCGGAAGCTATATGCGTACTCAAATCGAGGATATAGCCGAGCGACGGGCAGAGTATCTGAGGGCCGAACGGGAAGTTGCGGCCCGACGCGAGGCGGAAGCCCGGGCGGCAGAGGCCGAGGCGGAAATTCGCAGGCTCAGAGAGCGACTGGCCAAGCTAGACGACTCCGAGTGAATACCCCCCTCGACGGGCTCACAGAGGCAGGCAAAAGTCCCTTCCCCCTTGATGGGCTCACAAGGGTAGGCAAAAGTCCCTTCCCCCTTGATGGGGGAAGGTTAGGATGGGGGTGATTCCCTAGTTCAGGGACCGCCCGCGCCCCGCGTCACACCTCCCCCAGCCTCAAGATCCGCTGAAGCGATATCCGCCGGACGAGCAGTATCACCCCGGTAATGATGACTGCGAACAGCAGCCCCATCGCCAGGTATGTGATCGTGAGCGTCTGCCAGTTGACGTCCACGACGAACGGGGGGAGAACCTGGGTGCCGCGGTCATCGTGCGCCAGGAAGGGCATCATGGACGCGCCAAGCCGTCCGCCCATCCAGGTGCCGAGCGCGAGCCCCGCGCCTATGACGAGTATCTGCTCCAGGAGCACGAGCGTCGTTAGTTGCCTCATCGAGAAGCCGACGGTCCGCATCAGCGCGAACTGTATCTCCCGGCTCTTGAATGACACGTAGGCGTGGACCATGAAGCCGAGCCCGCTGAGTATCAGCACGGCGGCAAATGCTACGAACAGCAGCGCGCGCCATCCCGCCTCGACGAGAGGGTCAACCTGCGAGTCAGCCAGGGCCTGGGTACGGTCGAATATCTCGCGTGAGGGAAACGGTCCGCCCTCCTCCAGTATCGAGATGAGTTCAGCCCTCTCCTCGGCAACGCCGTTCGTGCTCAGCCACACCTCGTTCGGGCGTATCTCTCCGCCCGTCGCTTCCAGGTTGGTGTACGCGATCACAGCGTCCAGGTCCGCGACCAGGTAGGACTCGGTGAACGTTTCGAGAGTGGGGAAGTAGTCCATCTCCCCCGCGAGAGTGACGTAGATGCGGTGTCCCTGGACGGAAACTTCGATGGTCTCCCCTACCTCGTGCCCATTGACTCTCATAAAACGCTTCGTGGCAACGGCAGGCAGAGGCTCGATGGGGGGACCCAGAAAGACCCCGCGACTGATGAGCGGACGACCTTCCGCCCAGATGAAGTTGCCCGCCCCCGACCCGTCGGGCGCTTCGGCGGGCTTGAATGCGTCGGACTGCGCCTCAGGCACCGCGCGGACCAGGCTCCATTCGTCGAGGGAATCGAAGGACTCTATCACCTGGATGCTGCCGTCGGGCATACGCACGTAGATGTCGGCAATCAGCATCGCGCCCGACCTCAGCCTGTTGCGCCCATTCACCTCATACACGGTAAGCGACGCCAGGCTCATGGGGAGTGTAGGGCGCAGCCTGCTCCTGAAAAGCGCCACGTCGGAGCGAGACAGCAGGACCTCGGAGGACAGCCATTGGCCCCGTTCGAGCCTGCCGAAGTTATAGGTGAAGTAGCGACCATTCGCGTCGCGCAGCCGCGCGGCGACCGTAACGGTGGGATGCGGCCTGTCGGGCTTGAACGTCATGCCCAGGAACTCCGCCTCCGGCGGTATTGGCAGCCCTTCCGGGAGAACGTCTGTATCCAGCGAGGCCAGCATACCTTCCATCGGAGTGTCCGAGAAGTCGTCCCTGAACCAGCCCATATCCTTGATTCTGTCGCCCTCCACGGCGAACATCGTGTAAGAGTCGGCGAACAACTTGGACAGGTCCGTCCCAAAGCCTCTGAATGCAAGACTTACATCCTCCACGGACGGCAGTTCCTCGTACGATTCCCGGATCGGCCTGGTTTCGCCCTCGCTGCCGGGCAGGATGGAACGCACGCGCACGTCGGCGCCGGTGGCGTACAGCGCTCTCTCCTCGAAGCTGCGCTGGAGTGTTCCGCCAAAGCTGGCGGCGAAAATGCCCAGACCGGCCATGAGAATGAGCATCAGGGATAGCCGGGCGTAGTGAGTCGGGTTCCTGGCCATCTGCCAGATTCCCAGGACGAGACCCGCCGACAGAAATGAAGACAGCAGCGCGCTGGATATGCGCATGAACAGGGGGAACAGTCTCAGAAGGGCGAGCGCGGAGGCTACCAGTATCACGGCCGGCACGGCCAGCAATATCTGGTCAACCGCTATCTCTCCAAAGATCCCGACGGCGACGACCGACCCCTGCTCGGATAGCTGCCTGAGCAGGATCATACCGATGACGAGCAGCAGGACGTCGAGGTAGTAGCGCTGGTAGAAGGGTTGGGTGTACGGCCTGGCCGACTGCTGTCTGAACGTGGTCATGCTCATGCCCGAAGCCTGTAACGCCGGTACCATGAGCGCTCCGAAGCTGAGCAGGCCGCCGAACGCGCTCATCAGATAGGCGTTCGGGGATATGAGGATTTCCAGCCTGCCGCCGCCGCTGAGGTCGGAAAACGCGGGGGTATAGCCGAGCAGACTGATGATCGCAGCCGCCAGGAATGGCGCGAGGACCGTGGCGAGGACCGCTATCGTCAGACCCTCCAGCACATACACGGAGAGTACCTGCGCCGAGCTTGCCCCCCGGCTCTTGAGAAGCACTATTTCGCCTCTCTGCTGTTCGACGACGAGCGACGACAGCGTAATGACGTAGTACAGTATTACCACCGAGATGAGGACGAGTATCACGAACATGGGCAGCTTCGAGAAGAACAGCCTCAAGTCGTATTCGAAGAGCGCCTCGTCCAGCCTGGTAAGCTGGCGGTAGCTGAAGAGATTGGTGGACAGCCTGTCCTCCATCGCCTCTATGTTCGCGTGGGCAAACCTGGAGTTGTTCGCGTTCAGCTTGCCCGGATCCACCATCAGCAGCCAGCCGTACACGCTGTCCATCTGCCTGAAGGTAGCCCCCAGGGTCTCGTAGTAGGCTTTCTCGGTGATGTAGAAGGGCAGCGTGCGGAACGTGTCGGCGGTTGCGGCCTTAAGCACCCTCTCGTTGAGATGCCAGAGTTCGTCATCCGGGTCGTTTGGAGTGAAGACTCCGGTGATTACCACGTGGATGTACGGAGCGGAGTCTTCCCAGTACGGGACCGCCGAGAGAGTGTCTCCGACCTGCACTCCCAGGTCCTGGGCGTTTTCCATGGGCACCAGCGCCTCAATTATCGGAATGCCGCCCGATGTATTGACCGGCGTATCTCCCGGCGCCCGGCCGCCGGGTGCTATCGTCGCATGATCCAGCAGGCGCGGCAGGTTTCCGAAGAAAGTGCGAGGGCTATCCGTGCCGGCCCTCGCCTCACGTCCAACTACGGTCAGGAAGAAAGTGGCGGACTTGACTCCTGTCGTGCCGTCCCTCAGCATCCAGGAGACGCGGTTCTGGATTTCACGTTCGGTCTCGCGGACGACTTTCTCTCGCTCGGCATAGGTTGTTGGGCCCCTGTCCGACTTTATGAGGATGTTGGTGTCGTTCACGCTGAGCTGGGCGAGCGAGTTGTTCAGGGCCAGTTCCCTCAGCGCGTCGAAATATATGATGGTGCCGGCCATGATGGATGACGCCAGCAGAACGCCCACGACGACAGTGGACATCAACTGCCAGTTGGCGAGGGTGCGGCGGACTATCTGCGGCCATGCGACGATAATCCTGAAAATCAGGCCCTTCATTCACCCTCCACCCTGGTCATCTCATACAGGTTTACCCTTGTTACCGAGCGCGCGAGCCACAGAAGAGCGCCGACGAAGATGACCGCCAGAACGACATATATAGCGCCCATGAATGCCCAGTCGGTCGTCAGTATGTACGGAGGCACCACGGGTCGGCCATTCTCGGTTACGGCCACGGAGGAGACCATTATGTTGCTCATGAAGAAGCCCGCCGCCGTGCCGATTGCCAGGCCTATGACGGCAATTACGAGGTGCTCCGCGATCAGCAGCCACGCCATCTGCCGATGCCGTAATCCGAGTGCCTGCAGGAATCCCATTTCCGCCCTGCTCTGGCCCGCGAACGAGAGCAGATAGGTCACGTATCCGAGCGTAGCGGCGAATACTATGACCGCAAACGCTATCAGTATCATCGCGCGCCAGCCGGCGGTTATCAGCGGGTCCAGTCGGATGTTTTCCAGCATGGTCGCCCTGCTGTGAACGAATTCGTTCCTGGGGGCGAGGGAATGAGCTATGGCGTTTATCTCATCCTCGGTCCCCGGGACGTATGTGAGCAGCAGTTCATTCGGATCTATTCTATCCACTGGGCTCAGTATGTTCAGGTGCCGGAGAAGATTATCCAGGTCGGCTATGAGAAAGCCGTTGCCGGCGGGGTCCATAGTGGGGAAGTACTCGACGGCGTCCATGATGCGCACCGGCACAAGGCTGCTCAGGATGTTGACGACGAGTGCGCTGCCGACCTGCGTTCCGGTGCGCTCGAGGAAGGTGGAGCTTGCCACCACTGGCATAGGCCCTCCGGTCGGGCTGCGGTAGAAGCCGCGAATGCCCTGGTCGGTGTCCTTCCCGAAGATGAACACCCCGGATCTCTCGCCATTCTTTACTTCGTCTCTGGTGGCTCCTATGACGTCTCTGGAAATCATCGAAGTGGCCAGGGGGGTCCACTTGCTTGCTCCCTCGAAGTCGTCGAGGATGTGTCTTTCCGTCTCGCCCCTGACGGATACCTGTATATCATCGAGGAACAGGGTCCCGGCGGTTCCAGCCGGGCCGAAAGCGGGCTCGTATATCTGGACGCTGACAAGGCTGATCGGCCAAACGAGGTTGTCCGGAATCCTACCCCCCATGAGGGTCCATTCCTCCCCTTGCACAGGCCCCAGGGTGACAGTGTTGATTATGCCACGCCTGTCTTTCAGCACCATCCACAGGAATATGTTGGAGTACTCTTCTGCCGGATGAGCCCAGACGTAAATCCTGTCCGCATTCCTGGGCACTTCGATTGGCGGAAGGCCGGCGCCTGTTTTGAGAAAGCCCATGACCTGGGCGAGGGGCCGTTCGGAGAAGTCGTCCCTGTACCATGAGACATATGGAAACTCTTCCGACTCGACGGCCAGCACGCCGAAACTGTTGCCCGAATAGGTCGCGCCAACCGATCCTCCCGCTCTCAACACCAGCGACAGCGAAGTAATTCCGGGCAGCGCCAGGTATCTCTCCTTGAGCGATTCCGTACCACGAGCGAAGTATGTCGGAATGCCGGTTACCCGAATATCCGCAGCCACGTCGTATAGTACGCGCTCTTCGTATGACCGGTCGAGCGTCCCGCCTACGGTCGTGGCCAGAACGCCGAGTCCGGTTACCATGACGATCAGGAGCACCAGCCAGCTATACTGCAACGGATTCCGAGCCATCCTCCATATCGCCATCGAGGCCCAGACGGGATATGCGCGCTCCAGGCGACGGAGCGCCAGGAACAGGAATTGCATTGGTACCAGCAGCGCAAGTATTAGTGTCGGGATATACAGCGCGGCATCTCTGTCCGGCAGGTCGTTGTAAACGAATAGCGCCGTTGTCGCGGCCTGCAGAATCAGACCGGCAGTGAGGAAATGGCGCCTGTGAATCCTCCACGTGCCCGCGTACAGGGCGGCGATGATGCCCAGGTGAGCCATGCGCCATATCCATCCCCAGCCGGCGTCGGTCCTGAGTTCCTGCACGGCAGTCATCAGCGCAATCGTTATGAAGGTGGCCGCGGCGAGCAGGTGCATGACGGTCGGAGACTCGCCGCTGAGGTAGCGCACGACCAGCGGGAAGAATCGCATGAAGAGCAAGGCGACGACTGTCAGGAGAAGCACGGGAGCAAACAGCAATGCCTCGTTGACCCGCGCGTCGTTGAACAGGCCGCCGGATACGATCTGTCCGCGTGAGAAAAGCTCCCAGAATATCAGTCCGCCGATCACCATGAGCCCGATGTCAATGTAGTATCGGTGGAAGAACGGCTCAGAGGGCGGCCTGGCTGCGCGCATCTTCTGTACAATCAGACCGGTTCTCGCGCCAATTACGCCCGGTACCACGTAAATCGCGAGACACAGCGCTCCTGCGGCCAGCGATACCAGGAAGGGAGTCCATTCCAGAGAAACGGGCAGGAATCTCCCCAGCGTTATGTCCTCGAAGTAGCTCAGCTTGCCGGCCAGCGCTATCGCGCCGAGCGCCAGAAACGGGGCAATAATAGCCGCAATGAGCGTGATGCCCAGCCCTTCCAGCGCGTAGATGCGGGCGAGGTGCCACGATCCGACGCCGCGGCTCCTGAGCAGCGCGACATCCTGCTCGCGGCTGGTTACGAGATACGACACCATCATCAGGATATAGTAGAGCACCGTAATCGTCATGACCACCAGCAGCAGGAGCATAGGTATGCCGGTGAAGAAACTGCGGCGCTCGAATCTTCTGAGCATGGTCTCGATTCCAGTGAAGACCGCCGAGCCCTGCATCACATTCGAGACTTCGGATTCCATGTCCGCAAGACGCGCGCGGACTTCGTCCTTGTCCCATTTCTTGAGGTTCTCCTTGTCAATGAAGACGAACCAGTTGGAGGAGACGAGCGTGCCCGGATATGAGACTCCTACACCCTCTATGAGCGCCTCACGAGTCACGAATAGGGCCAAGGGCGGTTCTTCCGGGTCAACCTCCACGTCCGCGTCGGGAGTTTCTTCGAGGGGAACTGGGTTGATGTACAGATCGGGGCTTTCCAGCCAGTACTCCTCGGTAGGATCGGTGGCCTCCAGCATACCGACGACCTCGATGACCACGCGGGTCGGGTCGCTCAGAGAAGGCGTGAAGATGACGGTATCGCCAACATTAAGTCCAAAATTCCGTTTCGCGGCGTAGCCGACGACGGCCTCTATGCGTGGGTTTCGACCGTTCCGGGCGATCTCATCGGTCGCCATGCGGCCTTCGATGAATGTGACGTGGTCTTCCAGGTTGGTCATGTGCTGGAAGTATCCGCGTGATACTATAGGAGGCTGTTCAGAGTTCTGAAGATTTCGGTCCAGCGGGTTTCCCTTCGTACCAACCAGGAACGTAGGAGACTTCAGGTATCGTTCGTGTCCTCGATAAATCTCCTGGACGTTGTTCGCAATAGCGTCCTCAAAGGTTCGCTCGGTGGCGTCTAGTCGCTCTCTGGACAACAGAATGTGAGGAGCGGCGCCGTAGATGTTCAGAAAGGACTGGTCCGCCCTGTCAATCGCGGTGTCTATACCCTGGCGCTCCAGGGTCTTCAGATATATGGGCGCGCTCGCGAGCAGCGCGGCGGCGACAGTTACGCCCGCGAATATGGCCGCAAGCAGTTTCCAGTCGTCGGCCAGCCGCTTGAGGACGAAGGATGTTGTGGTCACTGGGGGCATCGGCTGTCGTTTTGTACGCTCGTCTCAGGAACCGAGCGTCGAGGAAATATAGTTCAGACCTTGTTCGAAGCTGTAAATTATCCGACAGTTGCGCTCACGCAGTTCGTTCCTGACGCGAGGTTGCCCAAAGTCCTTGACGTTCTTATTGAGAAAGCAACATTCACTAGGATTGGTTTCCGACAGATGGGACATAACCGAACTGAGAATCAGGGAGTCTTGAGGCTCCATCCTGAGAGATGTCTGGTATTCCTGCGCCAGAATCAGGGATGATGGATTGAGCGATATGAACTCGGCTATGTAGGCGAGTCGTGCCAAGACCAGATTCAGCCTGTTGAAGTCAGTCACTACGGATCCTCTGAGAATGTCAGTCACGGTCTTGATGTGAATTTCCAGCCTGCCGATCTCGGAGGAATAGTTGAGTTGAGCTTGTCTGGCCTGAAGGTCGTTCACAAACGAATCGCGCTCCTTCTCGCGTCTATGCGAAGTCTCATAGGACTCGCCGATGCTGAACGAAGGCATGACAAGCGCGATCAGCCCGTTCTCCGCGAGTTCGGCTATTCTTTCGCAGAACTCGTTCTCCGCTTGCCGATAACCCATTTCCAGTATGAAATTGGTCTCCACATATACTATCGCCACCGGGGATCCTCGATTCGATGTACCGAACCAAACCTGATTCGATCATACAAGCCTGACTCGAACACCCACTCTAATTCAGGCAGTTTTTCTTTCCGAAGCATGTTGGGCAGAACCAGAGTGTTCAGCCAGAAGCAAACTATACCTGCAATCAGACTGTCAGTATATGACTGGAGGCTCTCGGCGTCGGTCGCATATGCATAATCGCTGAGAAGCGGCGCGGTTGGCGCTCTGTAGTCCGGCGGATCCAGGTCTGGGGAATTGCCTCGCTTCCACAGATACATATAGTCGGCCATGACTATCATGAAGTACGCTGTCGGCGCGACAAGAATTATCTCAGCCAGGTTGCGCCTGTATTCGGCCAGCCATTCGTCGTCCTGATCTTTCATTCCTTTGATCTCGACCAGAAGGGCGATGTTTCCATCCGCCCCCCGGACCTCTATGTCCGCTCTGGCCCTGGTTATCACCATGTTATACCCTCCTTCGATCTCAGCAAGCCCGATCACAGCCCTACCGCCGCCGCCACCCTCTCCATGTGATGCTCCGAGTCGCCGAACATGAGCTCACCTACCTTCGCTCGTCGTGAGTACAGTTGCAGGTCGTGTTCCTTGGTAAACCCAATGGCTCCATGGCACTGGTGCGCCGTCATACATACTCTATGATATGCGTCGGATACCCAGGCTTTGGCCATCGCTACCTCGCGCTCCGCGGGGAGTCCCTCCGCGAGCGCCCACGCCGCCTGGTAGGTGATGTACCTGCATCCTTCCACGTCAGCCGCCATGTCCGCGACATGGTGCTGGATAGCCTGGAAGGAGCCGATGGACCGTCCGAACTGTATGCGCTGCTTTGCGTATGCGACGGTCATGTCGAGCGTCTGCTGCGCTCCGCCAAGCATTTCGGCGCACTTGCCGACCGCTCCCCAAGCCAGCGCCTTCTCGATGACGCTCCATCCCCCGCTCAACTCTCCCAGAAGCGCGGAACCGGGCACATAGACGTTGTCCAACGCGATCTCGGACTGCTTGTCCGAGGCTATGGTCTGTAGAGCGGTAATGGTCAACCCGTCCGTGTTGGAGGGCACGACGAACAGGCTTACGTCCGACTCTTCCTGCCCGGTCCTCGCCGCTACGATGACATGGTCGGACACGTTCGCGTTCGGCACGTACAGTTTGACCCCGTTCAAAGCAAAGCCGCCGCCCGAGGGTTCCGCCATGGCCTGCACGCCCTCCGCGTCCCAGCGTCCGCTTGGCTCCGTCAGTGCCAGGGTCATGATCAGTCGCCCGCTGGCAATCCCGGATAGATACTCCCGCTTCTGATCGTCAGAGCCCGCTTCCGCTATGGTCATGCCCGCCATGAGGACGGTGGAAAAGTACGGACCTGGCAGCAGAACGCGCCCCATCTCCTCAAGGAGAATAGCAAGCTCGACGAAGCCAAGTTCGCTGCCTCCGTATCTTTCTGGGAACACCAGTCCGAGCCAACCGAGTCCGGCCAACTTGTCCCAGAACTGCGGAGTGTACCCGCGCTCATCCCGCTCCATATCGCGCACGTAGGACGCAGGACACTCCGCTTCGAGAAATTCCCGCGCACTCGTCCTCAGCATCTGCTGGGTTTCATTCAGTCCGAGGTCCAATTTGCGTCTCCTGGGGTGTCAAACTAATCAAGCGGGGGCGCACCATCGTGCGCCCCCGTATTGCAGCTATTCTGTTTTATGAAAGAGAAATTTCGATCTTGAGCGGCGCAATCTACGGCCCGCCGACGACCATGCAGGTTACCGTCCGCACGATGCCGGGCACCGTATGAATCTCGCGCGTAACGATCTGGCCCACGGCGTTAAGGTCGTTCGCGGTCACAACTGCGATGATGTCATATGGGCCGGTAACAGGGTCAACGGTGTCCACTCCGGGCAGGACTGCCAGCGCCGTTGCCACATCCCCGGACTTGCCGACCGAGGTCTCTATCAGTACGTAGGCTTTTGTGCTCATCAGTTGAAGTCTCCAGTAGTGTGATGTGTGTCAGGATTAAGTGCCTGCATTCTAAGTCGCGCGTTGTAGGGTGTCAATTCCGGGCCTCGCCTCGCGGTTGCCGTACATTCAGCCTTTGGAGTATCCTAGCCGTGCAGTTACCAAGGCTGAAACATCATGCCGCGCCGAGGAGGCGGCGGAATGAAAGGAGAAACAGGTGGACGGACTTTCTGCAATTGCGAAGATTCTTAAGCTCGAAGGTGTGGAATGGGTCGCGTGTTATCCATCCAACAACCTCATCGAGGCTGTGGCGATGGAAGGCATCCGCACGGTCATGTTCAGACACGAACGAGGAGCCGTGATGGCCGCGGACGGCTACAGCCGGGCCAATAACAGGCAGAAGTTCGGCGTGGTCATAACACAGGGTGCGTCGGGCGCGGAGAACGCGATGGGCGGAATTGCCCAGGCGTTCGGAGATAACGTCCCCATCCTCTTGCTGCCGGGAGGCAGCGCGCTGTCGGCATGGAGCGTCAGACCCAACTTCTCTCCCGCGCGGGCATACGCTCCCATATCCAAGCAGACCGAAGCCATCTTCACCTCTTCCGAAATCGGCAATGCAATGCGAAGAGCATTCCACGCACTCCGAAACGGCAGCGGCGGCCCGGTTACGGTAGAGACGCCCGCGGACGTCATGGCAGCCGATGTGCCGGATGACGTGGTTGACGGTTACCGCTCACCCAGGCGCTCGGTTATGTCTCCGTCCCGCTCCGACGTAAAAGATGCGGTTAAGGTGTTGCTCGAAGCAAACAATCCCGTCCTGTGGGCGGGCGGTGGAGTCCTGTACGGCGACGCTACCGAAGAGTTGAGGGAACTCGCCGAACTCCTGGACGTACCGGTATATACCACGATGCAGGGCAAGAGCTCCTTCCCCGAGACTCATCCGCTTTCCCTCGGCGCGGGCTCCGGCGCCACCACATGGCCCGCCCGCAAGTGGCTGACCGAGTGCGACGCTCTCTTCGCCATTGGCTCCAGTCTCACGCGCACCGGTTACGGACAGCCCGTTCCCACCGTCAGGACGCTCATACAGAACACTGACAACGTTGACGACATCAACAAGCAGGAAAGCGTTGACATCGGACTGCCCGGCGACTCCAAGGCCACCCTGGCCATGGTGATTGACGAGGTAAAGGCCGCCATAGGCGAAACTCCCAGGAACACAGGCGTCCGCGACAGGATCGCCGCCGAGCGTGAGAAGTGGATGGAAGAGTGGACGCCTCTTCTCCAGTCCGACGAGGTACCCATCAACACCTACCGCGTCATACACGAGATCAATACCACTCTCGACAAGTCCAGGTCGGTCGTTACCCACGATGCGGGCGCGCCGCGCGACTCGATCATCCCGTTCTACGAGTCCACCACGCCGCACGGCTACGTCGGATGGGGCAAGACGACGCACCTCGGCTTCGGTATCCCTCTGATGATAGGCTCCAAGCTCGCCAGCCCGGACAAGTTCTGCCTGAACCTGATGGGCGATGGCGCGTTCGGAATGTCCGGCCTCGACACCGAGACTGCTCAGCGCTCGGGCGCACCGATCACCACAGTCGTCCTGAACAACGGCGGCATGGCGACATACCCCGGCGGATACCCGGTAGCGAATGAGCAGTACGGCTTCACCCGTATGACGGGCGACTATGCGGGCATAGCGGACGCATTCGGCGGCGTTGGCATTACGGTCACCGATCCGGCCGAAATGAAGCAGGCGCTGATTGACGCCCAGCGTCACAACGAAGATGGCCGCACCGTCATAATTGACGTGCATTCCAACTTCGAGGCAAAGAAGTCTCGCTTCTAATCCCGTCGCGTCCGACGTAATTCTGTCTGAACGAAATGGGGCGGCCTGAGTCGGGCCGCCCTATTATGCAACAGGGAGAACCTCATGGTCACCGTATCCAGAGTTGTAAAGAACGCTCTCAGGCCCGCTGTGATAAGCGTCCTCACGACGTGGGAGCGGATGGAGTCCGGGGTCGCCTATAACCCAGTTTCGGACAGTGCAAGGAACAACCCATACGACATATACGCCGAGCTGCGCTCCAAGGACCCTATCCATAGGATGCGCCTGATAAACGCCTGGGTGTTGACGCGCTACGAGGACGTGGACATGGTGCTGCGAGATCACAGGCGATTCTCGAATCACGACGACGATGACAGGGAGTACAGAAGTATGCTCTTCCACGACCCGCCCGACCACACGCGGCTCAGGTCGCTCGTCTCCAGGGCATTCACGCCCAGGTCGGTCGCGGAACTCGAACCCAAGATACAACGCCTCGTCACCGAACTTCTCGACGACATCGAGGGTAAGGACAGGTTTGACCTGATTAGCGATTTCGCCTTCCCCCTGCCCGTAACGGTCATAGCCGAAATGCTCGGCGTTCCGGCGCAGGACGTGGACAGGTTCAGGGACTGGTCCAACGACATCGCGCTCACTGTCGAGCCGACGCTGGACGACGAGCAGACGCGCCGGATGGAAGAGTCATTCCAGGAATTACTGGACTATTTCGAGGACATAATCGAGCGGCGACTTAAGGAGCCGCAGGACGATATGATAACCGCGCTGCTGAATGTTGAGGCGGAGGGAGACAGGCTCAGCCGTGGTGAGCTTCTTTCCACCCTCACACTGCTGCTGGTGGCGGGCAACGAGACCACGCGGAACTTCATCGGCAATGGTATGCTGGCACTTCTCAAGCATCCGGACCAGCTTCAGAGACTCAGGGACAACCCGGATATGCTCGATTCTGCCCTTGATGAAATGCTGAGATACGACAGCCCCGTTCAGATGGACCAGCGAATGGTTTACGAGGACGTGGAGATCAGGGGCCACCGCATCCGCGCCGGACAGAGGGTAATCAACGCTATTGGCGCGGCCAACCGAGACCCGGAGGTCTTCGCCAACCCCGATAAGCTGGACATCGGACGCAGGGAGAAGAGCCACCTGTCTTTCGGGCGCGGCATACACTACTGCCTCGGATCGCCGCTGGCTATGCTGGAAGGGCGCGTGGCATTCTCAGGGCTGCTCGACCGCTTCTCCTCCATAAACCTTGTGTCAGAGCCTGAGTTCAGGGAGCAGATTGTCCTCAGGGGCGTGGAAGAACTCTGGGTAGAGGTCGAATAGAGCCGCGTCTCGCATGAGCGCGTCAGAGAAGGCCGCCCTTCTTCCGACTCTGGCCGTGCCATTCGTGGTCGGCCTGGTGCTGGGCGAGCGATGGGATATTCCGTTCGGCGCGCTGGCCCTCTTTCTGGCCGCGTCTCTCTTTCTGGCGGCGCTGTCCTTCTTGATTCGCAGGTCGGCGCTGCCCGCGCTCGCATTGACGGCCCTGCTTCTCGGCCTCCTGCGAGCCGGTTGGGTAGAGCCGCCCGGCGCCGAACTCAGCCCCTACCACGATTTGCCCAGGCTTGAACTCCGGGGCGTGGTGTCCGACGACCCAGCCGGCTCGGACACCATTCTGACATTTCGGCTGTCCACTGAACTCCTGAGACCGGACAACGACTCCCGATGGCACGAGGTATCGGGCGATGTGAGGGTAACGGCGCGAGTCCCAACCGCGCTTGCCGGTTCCAGGGACGCCCCTTTCATCAGGTACGGAGACAGGCTCGAGCTCACCGGCGTCCTCCAGGCTCCGGGACATTTCGGCGCCTTCGACTTCCCCGCCTACTTGGAAAGCCAGGGCATAGGCACGGTGATGCGCTTCCCGGACGCCGAGTTGATCGGCGAGGACGGTGGCACTCCCTTCTACCGGTGGCTCTACTCCCTACGCCGCGACATGGCCCGAGCCATGTCCACCGTCATACCCGAACCACAGGCGTCCTTCGGCCAGGCTATTCTGCTCGGCATCCGCGACACCCTGCCCGACTCACTGAACGAAGACTTCCGTCGAGCTGGGACCGCTCACCTTCTCGCCATCTCCGGGCTGCACGTGGGCATACTTCTTGCTCTCAGCATATCGGCCAGCGAGTTCCTGATAGGAAGAAGGCGACATATCTACCTGGTACTCCCGCTGCTGGCTATCTGGATGTACGCGCTCATATCGGGCGCTTCCGACTCAGCCATACGCGCGGCGGTAATGGGAACGGTGTACATAGTGGCAATCGCTGTCGGAAGGCCGCGAAGCCTTATTCCGGCTCTTGCGCTCGCTGCCTCGCTCATGGCGGCGTTCGAGCCCCGAGTTCTGGCGAGAGTCTCCTTCCAGCTCAGTTTCGCCGCGATGATGGGAATCGCGATCTACTACGAAATACTGTCGGACAGGATTGCGGAGTGGGTCGGACTCGGTCCTGAGCGCGAGGACTGGCGGGCGACCTCACTGCGCGGTCTTGCAGGCGCGGTCGGAGTTACTGTTGCCGCGACGCTGGCTACGGCTCCCCTGGTGATGTTCTACTTCGAGCGCGTATCCCTTGTAGGGCTGCCCGCCACGCTGTTGAGTATGCCCGCGCTTCCACTCGCTCTTGTCGCGCACGGTGCGACCTCACTTGTCGGAATGGTATCAGAGACTGCTGCACTCCCCTTCGGATGGATTGCCTGGATTTTGTCCGGCTATATCACCGGAATTTCATCTCTGTTCTCCGGGCTGCCAATGGCGTCGGTAGAAACGGGCGAGTTGGCGCGCGGATTTGTCTGGGTTTACTATTCAGTAGTGACGGGAATAGTCGTCCTCCTCTACAGCCCAATAAGATGGCGACGTCCCCGGCTACGCCTCTCATCGGCGAGCTGGAATATGTCAGTTCCATGGCAGATCCCGGTCCTGGCGCTTGTGATAGCGGTAGTTGTGTGGACAGTGGCGCTGAGTCGGCCTGAAGGAATGCTCAAGGTGGTATTCGCGGATGTCGGACAGGGCGACATGACTATCATAACTACACCCTCGGGTCGAACGATTGTAGTGGACGGAGGCCCGGACCCCGAACGCGCCGTTCAGATCCTGGATGCCCAGATGCCCTTCTGGAAGCGAACGCTGTCGCTGGTAGTTCTCAGTCACCCGCACAGCGACCACGTATCCGGCCTGAGCGAGATTCTGCGCCGCTACGATGTCGAGCACATCCTGGAGTCCCGCAGCGAATACGAGAGCGCGGACTACATGGCGTGGTCCAGGCTCGCTGAATCGGAGAGCGCGCAGTTTCTGGAGCCGCGCCCCGGAACGCGCCTCTCCTTCCCTGGCGGAGTGGAGGTTCATGTACTCGGTCCGCCCGATGCCACCGTCAACGCAAACGACGCCTCCGTAGTCATCCGCGTGGTCTATGGAAACGCCAGTTTCCTGCTGACAGGCGATGTGTTCAGGGACGGCGAGCGGTGGCTTCTCGGATCCGGGCACGTTCTGGACAGCGACGTGCTGAAGGTTGCCCATCACGGTAGCGATACATCATCGAGCGCTCCCTTTCTCGGCGCCGTCTCACCCCGCGCAGCCGTAATCTCAGCGGGTCAGGACAACAGGTTCGGACACCCCGACCCGGAAGTCGTCGAATGGCTCGAAGGGTTGATGCCCCCGTCTCGAATATTCAAGACTTTCGAGAGAGGGACGATAACATTCGAGACCGATGGAAGTACGCTGAGCGTAAAGACAGAGAGGTAAGATAAGCCCTGGTCCGAGCGCGATTGCCATATCCGCCGATTTCAGGCTTGGGTATAATGTATCTTAGCAAGGCAATATACGCTCCACGGGAGAAACGTTGAACAACATATCAAATCGGCTCATAGCCCCTCTCGTCCTCGTTTCTGTGCTGATTGCGACTGTTCTCGCCTGTGGAGGCCCCGATCCCGAACCCACCCCCGTACCGCCTACGACGACCCTGGCCC
>VXRN01000014.1 GCA_009838465.1 Dehalococcoidia bacterium | reverse complement strand
GACGTCCCCGGCATCTTCGACGACCAGCCGCCCCCGCCACAGAATATGCCCGCCCCCGCATCGGCAGACTGAGCCAAGTTCATTGACACCCAGCGGGGCATGAGACTGGAATCTCATGCCCGGCTATTCTCTCCTACTCCATCACCTCCCTGAACCTCTCTATCGCCTCTATATGCGCCTGCGGTGATTTGAGCCCCGCATTCATCGTGTTCACCGACAGGTGAGTCGCGCCCAGCTCGCGCCACGCCTCGGCGGTGCGCTTCCAGTCGTCCTCGGACGAGTCCCTGATGGACACCCAGCTCTCGACGCCAATGTCGTCCGGCCCGCGTCCTGCCGCGTCCGCCTGCTCCCTCATACTCTCGATAAGCTCCCTGCCCTGGTCATCCGGCCTGAACAGCGGGAACCAGCCGTCGCCAATCGTCGCCACGCGCCGGATAGTCTGCGGAGCCGCGCCGCCGAACCAGACGGGTATCGGCTGCTGCACCGGCAGCGGATTCAGACCGGCATCCGTAACCTTGTGCCAGTGTCCTTCGTATGTGATGAGGTCGTTCGTCCACAGCTTGCGCATCAGGTCTATCTGCTCCTCCGACCTCCGACCTCGGTCGTGGAAATTCTCGCCCAGCGCCTCGTACTCCACCGCGTTCCAGCCGATGCCGATGCCGAGCCTCAGCCGACCCCGGCTGAGCACGTCCACCGCCGCCGTCTGCTTCGCCACCAGCGCGGTCTGTCGCTGCGGCAGTATGATCACTCCTGTGACGAGCTCCACACTGCTGGTTACCGCGGCCAGGTAGCCAAACAGCACGAACGGCTCGTGAAATGCGTCCGTATGCCGGTACGCGCCGCTCCATCCGGGCCTCGACTCTGCATTCGCCCCAAGTACGTGGTCGAATGCGAGAATGTGGTTGTACCCCATGCTCTCCGCCGCCTGCGCGTACTCGCGCACAGCCCCCGGGTCGCTGCCGATCTCAGTCTGTGGAAACACTACTCCAAGTTTCATCGCTTACGCTCCCTGTTGTGATGTCGTGTACTATATACCAGTTCGCGCTATGGAGAGAGAATATATGAACAAGTTTCTTGGAGAACTCCGCGTTTCGGTGATGAGTGTCCATGAAAGATGGTGGTATGCTTATCTCGTAGCGTTCTTCATACAGATGGCGATTTGGACGACCATGGTGGCCTGGGACGAGACTGTACGTAGCAATCATGCCACTGTGGTAGAGTACATCAGAGCCGTTGGGGAAGGTTCATCCCCGATGGTCCAGATGTTCGTTCTGAACTCTATCATCATAATTGAGTTAGGGAGGCTGATAATGGTTCTGGCCCAGGGGATAGCGGACAGACTCAAAGAACGTAGAGAGAAGTTCAAGGCTGAGCTCATATCCAGGGGCAGGGTTGAGGGCAAAGCTGAGGGCAAAGCCGAACTTGCCGCTAAAGTAAACGATTGGAACAAGCGCCGACTGGAGGCCGAAGCGCGCGGAGAAGGGTTCGACGAGCCGCCCCCTACGGAGTAGAGCGACGCCCCCATTTAGCGTCACCGATATATAGAAGATGGCCACCTACGACCTTATTCTGAGCGGCGGAACGGTGCTCGATCCCAGGAACGGGTTCGAAGGACTCAGCGACGTCGGCATCAAGCACGGCAGAATAGAGCGCGTCGAACCCGAACTGGACTCGACGCGTGCCGAAGACGTCATAGACGTATCCGGACTCTGGGTCATGCCCGGACAGATTGACTCCCACGCCCACGTCGCAGGACTTTCGCGCAGCTGGGACCCCGCCCTCGGCTACGGTATGCTTGCCCGTGTCGGCACCACGACCGTCATGGACATGGGCGGCACTGGCCCCTCCCTCATTGACGGCATAAAGCGGCGCGGCGCGGGTCTGAACGTTGCCGCAAACTACGCGCTCATCCCGGGCCTCACGATTCCGGTAGGCCGTCTCTCGCAAACCGTCCTGCGCGACACGGTCACCTCGGCTCTCAGACAGGGCTGCTACGGCATCAAGATACTCGGAGGATACCACCCGTTCACACCCGAGGATTCCGCGCGCGTCATAGCCGAGAGCAACTCCCAGCGGGCATATATAGCGTTCCATCTGGGCACAACCGAGTCCGGCAGCCACCTGGAGGGGTTCAGAGAGGTCCCGCAGATGGTCGGCGACGGCAGACTGCACGTGTGCCACGTCAACAGCTACTGTCGCGGCGTTATCGAAGATGCGTCGGACGAGTGCGACGAGGCGCTGGACATCTTACATGGCATGTCGGACCAGTTAGTCTCGGAGGCGTATCACGCAATCCAGAACGGCACCACCGGCCTGTGCGACAGCGACGGCAACGTGATAGCCGACGTGCCACGCAACTGCCTGCGTCTGCGAGGCTACGACACCACCTACCAGGGTATGCGGCAGGCGATAATGGACGGCTACGGCTCCGTCGTGGCTCAGAAAGGCGGCCAAATCTACTACGCGCGGCGACAGGAGGCTCTGAACCTGTTCGAGCGGGCGCGCAGTAACGTCGGCATGAGCTTTCCGGTGAACCTTTCCTCCTCTGCGTTCACACTCAGTTCAGCAAAGAACGCCAATGACGAGTTCATCGTGGACGCGGTCAGCACCGACGGCGGCTCCCATCCCAGGAACGTCGCCATCCAAACCACGATGGCCCTCGTCGAGTTCGGCGCGCTCACACCCCTTGAGATGGCGGAAAAGCTGTCCTGGGGCCCCGCTAGGATGATGGGACTGTGGAACAAGGGACACTTCACCCCGGGCGCCGACGCCGACATTACGATCCTCGACCCACAGAGGAACAAGGCGGTGATGAGCTTCGTCGCCGGTTCGATGATAATGCACTACGGCAGACCCGTCGGATCCGGCGGAACGCTGCTCGTGACCCCGCAGGGCAAGTCCACCGCCAAAGACAGCGGACTGCCCTACCAGGTCGTTGACCTGTCCGAGAGCAAGCTATACGCGGGCTACACGGACTAAGCCGATCAGACTGCTATCACATCCACCTGAAAATACCACAATCCATTTACGGTCCGTCATTCCCGCGAAGGCGGGAACCCAAGGGTGGGGTGGACAGCCATGTGCCAGAAATAACTGGATGCAGTGCTACATCATCACCACCGACCGCAGCACCTCACCACGCTCCATCTTGTGAAACGCTTCTTCGACATCATCCAGCGCGATGGTCTCCGACACGAACCCGTCCAGGTCCAGCCTGCCCTGTAAGTGCAGGTCTATGAACATCGGGAAATCCCTGCTGGGCAGACAGTCGCCGTACCATGACGACTTCAGTGCGCCGCCCCTGCCGAACACTTCCAGCATCGGAAGCTCGACCTTCATGTCCGGGCTGGGCACGCCGACCAGTACCACCGTTCCCGCGAGGTCGCGCGCGAAGAATGCCTGCTCGTAGGTGACAGGATTTCCCACCGCCTCGATAGCCACATTCACGCCATTGCCGTCGGTTATCTCCCGGATCGCCTCCACCGGATCGGTATGTGTGGAATTGATCGTATGCGTAGCGCCGAAGTCCTTCGCCCACTCCAGCTTGCGGTCGTCAATATCAACCGCGATGATCGTGTGCGCCCCGGCGAGTTGAGATCCCGCGATGGCCGCGTCGCCCACGCCACCGCACCCGAACACCGCTACCGAATCGCCCCGAGTCACGCCGCCCGTGTTCACCGCCGCCCCAAGTCCGGCCATCACGCCGCATCCGATCAGCCCCGCTGCCGCGGACGACACCTGCGGATCAACCTTCACGGCCTGGCCCGCGTGCACCAGGGTCAGTTCGGTGAACGCGCCAATGCCGAGCGCGGGCGACAGGACCGTGCCGTCTCCAAGGGTCATGGGCTGCGCCGCGTTCATGCTATCGAAGCAGTACCATGGACGCCCTCTGAAGCAGGAGCGGCAATTCCCGCACGGCGCGCGCCACGCGATGATAACGAAGTCCCCCTGCTCCACGTTGGTCACGCCGTCGCCGACGCTTTCCACGACGCCCGACGCCTCATGTCCCAGCAGGAACGGGAACTCGTCGTTGATAGCCCCCTCCCGGTAGTGCAGGTCCGTGTGGCAGACGCCGCACGCCTGTATTCTGACAAGGGCCTCCCCCGGCCCCGGATCCGGAACGACGATAGTCTCGATAGTTACGGGTTCCCCTTCGGAGCCCGCTATGACGCCTTTAACCCGATTTGTCATGTACCTTTACCTCCCAATACATGATGAAAAGCCGCGTCCGCGCGGCGGCGCGACTCGAACCTCGCTGAGAGTAAGCTACCCCAACATCGCTGTCAATCACCGCCATTTTAGAAGGCGATTACAAACCCCCTCGCCCTCAGGGATCACAAGGGTAGGTAAATGTGCAGTCAGCTACGAATACCAGCCGACAGATCCCCTCTCCCTCAGGGAGAGGGCTAGGGTGAGGGTGAATACCTACCCCTTTCAGGCTCCCTCAGGGAGAGGGTTGGGGTGAGGGTGAAATGCCTGTCCCGCTCAGCAGAATAACGGTGAAGGCTTAGCCTTCTCCGCCTTCCGCACGCGGCGGTATGATTCGCTCGACCGGTATGGCGAGGTCAGGGAATGCCTGGGGCGCAATTGTATCGCCGAGCGCGTATCGTCGCGTTGAGCGGTAGCTGTCCACCATGGGCTGCGTATTAGACTCTATCCAGCCGTCCCGCAGATTCACCAGCCAGGCTTCGGGAACGCCCGCCGCCGCGTAGAGCGACATCTTCACGTCACGGTCATACCCGAGCGTCGAATCGGACACCTCGACCAGTAGCAGAACATCTTCAGGATGGGGAGCGCGGAACGCGTATCTGTCTTCACGCCACACCAGTAGCATTGCGTCCGGTTCCGGCTCGGAGCTGTCGGGCATGACCAGCGGGCTTTGGACTCGGATACACGCGCGCGCCGGAACGAGTCTCAACGGGGTGAAAGCGTCGTCTATAAGTGCAACGCAGGCTGCATGGCGATTTCCTACCGGCGACATGACGATAATGTCTCCTGCGATAAGCTGGACTCGTTCATCGGGCCCAAGTACGCCGACCTCGGCCAGCGCGTGGTACTCAGCATTGGTGAACGGCCTGCGTTCCGGCCCACCAACTTCAGGATGCCTGAAGAGTATCTCTCCGCCAATCAGTTCGAGATATTCATCCTCAGCGAATATCCCCGCGTCGCGCATAGCGAAGTATTCGTCCGCGTCGAACAGTCGCAGTCGCGGTTCGTCGAAGCCGGGGATAGCCCGCGACAGTCGTGGGCGTGGCTGCGTCAGCGTCGTCATTCACAACCTCCTTCACAGAGCCTATGCCGGACACGATTGTATCACGCCCACCCAAACACGGCGGCCTGAGCGCCCAGATCGAGAACATCCCAAGAAGATTGCATAAGTCTCTCTACTTTGAGAATGATGGTGAACCCACCCCCTCAACAAAAATAAGGGTGAGGGCTCAGCCTTCGTTACACTATTCACAAT